>NZ_JAWPOR010000006.1:0-221744 GCF_033344395.1 Vibrio sp. 1874 | reverse complement strand
CTTGCACTTTTGGCTCAGGGATTAGGAGTCCAAGATAAGATCGGCATTTTCTCGAACAACATGCCGCAATGGACGATCGCTGATATCGCAGCACTGCAATTACGCAGCGTGACAGTACCTATTTACCCAACCAATACTGCCGCTCAGTCGGCGTACATCATTAACAATGCAGACGTCAAAGTTCTGTTTGTTGGTGAACAGCCTCAATTTGATGCAGCCGTGAGCATTTTCGACCAGTGCGAACAGTTAGAGCTCATTGTTGCGATGTCTGATGATATAGAACTTGGCGATCATGATTTCGTTATCTCTTGGCAAGCATTTGTTGCCAAAGGCGACACTACATATCAAGTTGAATTGGACGCGCGTTTAGATCAGGCAAAAGAAGATGATCTACTCACGCTGATCTACACCTCGGGTACAACAGGCCAGCCAAAAGGCGTTATGTTGGACTACGCAAACATTGCGGCGCAATTGGAAGGGCACGATCAGCGCTTGAGCCTTTCTCAAAGTGACGTGTCATTATGTTTCCTTCCGTTGTCACACGTATTTGAGCGCGCTTGGACCTTTTATGTATTGTACAAAGGGGCGACCAACTGCTATTTGCAAGACACCATGCAAGTACGTGATGCACTGAGCCAGGTGCGACCTACCGTGATGTGTGCCGTACCGCGTTTCTATGAGAAGATCTTCTCTGCGATTCATGAGAAAGTGTCTCGCGCGCCGATTCACCGTAAGATCATGTTTACTTGGGCAGTCAACATGGGCGCAAAAATGGCCGCTTGTCATCAAGAAAAACGTCAGCCATCGCTCTTGCTGCGTAAGTCATACGCTTTGGCGGATAAGTTGGTTCTGAGCAAACTGCGTGCGCTACTTGGCGGGCAAATCAACTTTATGCCTTGTGGTGGTGCAAAGCTGGATGAAACCATCGGTCGATTCTTGCATGCGATTGGTATCAACGTTAAGTTGGGCTACGGCATGACTGAAACCACGGCGACAGTATCGTGTTGGGATGATAAATGTTTTAACCCCGACTCTATTGGTATGTCGATGCCTGGCGCACAGGTTAAGATCGGCGAAAACAACGAGATTCTGGTTCGTGGTCCAATGGTGATGCGTGGCTATTACAAAATGCCAGAAGAGACGGAAAAGACCTTTGATGAGCACGGTTTCCTAAAAACGGGCGACGCTGGTTACATTGATGAAAATGGCAACTTGTTCATCACCGATCGTATCAAAGAGTTGATGAAAACTTCAGGTGGTAAATACATCGCTCCACAAATGATTGAAGGTGCGATTGGTAAAGACCACTTCATCGAGCAAATCGCAGTCATTGCGGATACTCGTAAGTTTGTTTCTGCGCTTATCGTGCCTTGCTATGACTCGCTAGAAGAGTACGCGAAAGAGCTGAATATTAAATATCACGATCGCGTTGAGTTGATTAAGCACCACCAGGTGGTCGAAATGCTTGAGAAGCGTGTGAACGATCTTCAAAAAGAGTTGGCAAAGTTTGAACAAGTGAAGAAGTTTAAATTGTTACCAAGAGCTTTCTCTATGGATGATGGTGAGTTAACGCCAACTCAAAAACTTCGTCGTAAAGTCATCAATGACAAATACCAAGATGAAATTGAAGAAATGTATAAGGAAAAGTCGGATAAAAAGTAACTTAAGCTGACTTAGATTTTATATTGATGAAAAAATCCCCAGTGATGTGATCGCGCATTGCTGGGGATTTTTGTTTGTATTGATTTTTTCTGTTCTGCTCGTCAAATAACGCTATTTCGCACCCTATAGCTAAAAGCTTATGAAATAATGTTCTTTTTTTGAGCGTTAACTTTTTAGGTTGTACTGTGAAATAGGAGATGTGTGGCTGCTATTCCTACTAACATTCTAATTACTAGTATCTTGTTTAAAAAGTAGATCAATCTCTCATTAGACCCTTTGATAATAAAACGTTACATTTGTTGGGTAACCTTGCGGGATGTTATGACGAACGCAAGACATAGCCGAAAACGTGGAAGTATTTCGATTAGGCTACGAATAAGACCTAGACTATGTAAAACCAGACCAATCCGTTGACCTTACGGTGAGGAAACTGGCTAAGGAGAGCAATTATGACAGCAATGTTGTCAGGCGCAGAGATGGTGGTTCAATCTCTGATAGAAGAGCACGTAGAGCAGATCTTTGGCTACCCAGGTGGCTCTGTTTTGGATATCTACGATGCACTGCATGCCAAAACCGATCAAATCAAACACGTACTTGTAAGGCATGAGCAAGCCGCCACTCATATGGCAGATGGTTACGCTCGAGCTACCGGTAAACCGGGTGTCGTACTTGTGTGCTCGGGGCCGGGCGCGACCAATACCATTACGGGTATTGCAACAGCGTATATGGACTCTATCCCAATGATCGTTATCTCGGGTAACGTACCGAATAGCCTAATTGGTAATGATGCTTTCCAAGAGTGTGACATCGTCGGTGTCTCCCGCCCAGTGGTCAAACACAGCTTTTTAGTAAAAAAAGCGGAAGATATTCCTGAAACAATCAAAAAAGCGTTTTATATCGCGACTACAGGTCGACCTGGTCCAGTTGTGATTGATTTGCCAAAAGATGTAATGAACCCGCAAATCAAACTGCCTTATCAATATCCAGAAACGCTTTCAATGCGCTCTTACAAGCCGACAACTTCGGGCCATAAAGGCCAGATTAAAAAAGCGCTTAAATCGCTATTAGAGGCGAAAAAACCAGTGCTTTATATCGGTGGTGGTGCGGTGATTTCTGGCGCCCATGAACATATTTTAGAGCTTTCCGACAAACTGAACCTACCCGTTGTGAGTACTTTGATGGGCTTGGGGGCATTCCCGGGTACACATAAAAACTCACTGGGCATGTTGGGTATGCACGGCACTTACGAAGCTAATATGGCAATGCATGAAGCCGATCTTATTTTTGGTATCGGTGTGCGTTTTGATGACCGTACAACCAACAACCTTGAAAAGTACTGCCCAAACGCAAAAGTGATGCATATTGATATCGACCCGTCATCGATCTCGAAAAACGTGAAAGTGGATTTGCCGATCGTAGGTTCTGCGGAAAAAGTGCTGACAACCATGCTCGGGCTGCTTGCAGAGCAAGGTAGTGGAAATGATCAAGATGCTATCACTGCATGGTGGGATGACATTCAAGTATGGCGTGACCGCAACTGCTTGTCTTATGAAACGTCTCCAGAACGAATCAAGCCACAGCAAGTAATTGAAACGCTGCACAAGCTAACTAATGGCGACGCATATGTGGCGTCTGATGTGGGCCAGCATCAGATGTTTGCGGCGCTGTACTACCCATTCAATAAGCCGCGCCGTTGGATAAACTCTGGTGGTCTTGGCACCATGGGATTTGGTCTTCCGGCTGGTATGGGCGTGAAGTTTGCCATGCCACAAGAAGAGGTCGTGGTTGTGACTGGTGACGGCAGTATTCAGATGAACATTCAAGAATTGTCGACAGCCATGCAATACGACATTCCAGTGAAGATCATCAACCTGAACAACCGATTCTTAGGCATGGTAAAACAGTGGCAAGACATTATTTATCAAGGTCGTCACTCTAATTCTTACATGAGTTCTGTTCCTGACTTTGCAGCGATTGCAGAAGCTTATGGTCACGTCGGTATTCGTATCGAAACGCCTGATCAGCTCGAAGAAGGGCTACAAAAAGCGTTGGATATGAAAGATCGTCTGGTGTTTGTGGACATCAACGTAGACGAAACCGAACACGTATACCCGATGCAAATCAAAGGTGAGGGTATGGATAAAATGTGGCTAAGCAAAACGGAGAGAACTTAATATGAGACACATTATTTCATTGCTATTGGAAAACCAACCGGGTGCGTTGTCTCGTGTTGTTGGTTTGTTCTCTCAACGTGGTTACAACATTGAATCTTTGACGGTATCACCGACTGATGATGAAACCCTGTCGCGAATGAACATTACCACGACATCTGATGAGATGCAGTTGGAACAAATTCAGAAGCAGTTACACAAACTGATCGATGTGCTGAAAGTACAAGAAGTCACCGAGTATGAGCACATTGAGCGTGAACTGATGATGGTGAAAGTGAAAGCCAGTGGTTTTGCGCGAGCAGAAGTGAAGCGGACGGCAGACATCTTTCGTGGCCAGATCGTGGATGTCACGGCTTCCCAATACACCGTACAACTTGCGGGTACGAGTGAAAAGCTAGATGCCTTCATTCAAGCGATATCCGAAGTGACCGAAGTTGTCGAAGTTGCTCGTAGTGGTGTCGTTGGCATTGCGCGAGGAGAGCGAGCTCTCAAACCTTAACTCTCTGATTGCATATAGAAAAGCCACTTAATCTAAGTGGCTTTTTTGTTTAGAAAATAACAATTAATGATATAATTGTCGTTTTAGTAAGCATGATAGGCATTAGACGTGTGAAAGTACCTAAGCGAGTCGGCACCTTATTGGCGACAGCACTATTTTTTAGTGCACTCACTGCCGCTTACTACTATCAGAAATATCTGACATTGTTAGAAAACAATGTTGAGAACACCGCTCAAGAAGCGTTACATCAATTGGCCTATACTGGCCGTGAATACAGCAATATTCAGGATCAAATCGAAACGATCAGTGACCTACTTGGTCACAGCCAAAGTCTGTATGAATATCTGCGCCAACCTAACCGGGTGAACCGTTCCATCTTAGAAGACATGTGGATCTCGGTCGCAATCAATCAAAAGTTGTATAAGCAAATTCGCTTTCTTGATGTTTCTGGTCGAGAAAAAGTGAGGATTAATTATGATATTGAAACAGGCGCTGCGTTGCCCGCGATCAAATTGCAAAATAAGTCAGAGCGAGATTACTTTCAATTCGCTAAGAACTTAGACGATGGCGAAATCGCTTCGTGGGGGATAGGTTTAGAACGAGAGTATGGCGAGTTAGTCTATCCCTATAGTCCGTCACTGCGTATTTTGATGCCTATTTCGCTTAACGGAAAGCGCGAAGGGTATCTTGTGCTTAATGTTGATATTGACTATTTATCCTCTCGACTCAACTATTCGTCAGTGCTTGATTTCCATATTGAGCTGATTAAGAGTGACGGATTTTACATTGATAGCCCTAAATCAGCTCGTTTGTATGGCCATATAATTCCCGCTCGCTCTCAATTTAATTTTGGCCGGATGTACCCAAACATTTGGCGTAGTTTAAATTCAAAAGATTCGGGCTATGCTTACAATGGTTCGAATTTGGTCGCGTATCGCACCATCCAGTTTGTTTCTAGCGAACCTCTTCATCTGGTTATTGATCTTACCAATGAGCAGTTATTATCCCGAGCTCAGAGGGACATTGATGACTTAATCCAAGAAGCGTTTTTTGTTCTAAGTTTGGTGCTCGGCTTCACTTTGCCGACGGCAGCCCTTGCTCTGCATTATCGGCGTCATAGTATGGAATCGAAGTTGGCTCGAGCTGCTCTTGATGGTATGACTGCGGTGATGATCTCGGATGCTTCACATAGAATCATCATGGTTAATCAAGAGTTTGAAAACATGATGGGTTACTCAACCAAGCATGCCCAAGGTTGGAGTGCACATCATTTAATTCTCTTACCTGAAGATCTCGAAGCAAACCTGAGTATCTGGAAAACACTGAAGAGTGAACACGTATGGGAAGGGGAGATTCGTTGTCGAACTAAGTTTAATCAAGTCTTTACTGCAATAATGCGTATTCAGGCGAATTTAACCAAATCAGGTAAAGTGAGTTATTACATTACGTCGCTGGTGGATATCTCTGGGCAAAAAGAGTTAGAAGAAAAATTACGAAACCTAAGCGAAAAAGATGGCTTGACGGGGTTGTGGAACCGCCGAAAATTTGAAGAGCAATTGGCGCAATATGCGGGGATTATTGAACGCTATCCTGATAGCCCTCCTGCTTGTTTGGCGTTGTTTGATATTGACCACTTTAAACGTATTAATGACGAGCTTGGCCACGACGAAGGAGACAAGGTGATTTGTAGTGTCGCAGAAACCCTCCTAGAAGAAGTCCGCAGCACAGACTTTGTATCTCGTGTCGGTGGTGAGGAATTTGCAGTGATCATGCCGCATACAACACTAGAAGAGGCTGAAATTGTATTGAACAGGCTACGTGTCGCGGTTCAAATGCGTAGTGATAGAGGCATTACTGTCAGTGCTGGGTATAGTGATTTAACCTCTGATCGTACAAGAACGTATAAATGTGCTGATATTGCTTTGTATGAGTCAAAAAGTGCAGGGCGTAACTGCGTATCGCTATGTCATAGTTATGATGATATTGCTTAGTGCTTTTACAAAAACGAAAAAACGGGGATAGACCCCCGCTTTTTAGTCTCAGCGTTATTCGCTAGCCAGTATGCGACATTGGTTGTCGATGGCGGCTTCGATACACTGTATTGACTGTCTCAAATAACGCTCTAGATAACCTAAAGCATCCTGACTCTTTTTGTCTAGCGATGCCTTCATCAGTATTTCTTGCTCATCGAGATTACAGTGCCCAGGGTTCCCTGTGCCTAAAATCTGCATCGCGAAGTATTGGTAGCGTTTAATTTGCGTGAGTAGATCGCGGAAAAACCCAAACATATTGACAGAGCCAGCACCTTCAAACAGCGCAGTAAGAAACTGATTTTGGCGCTCTTCCCATTCCCTCCAACAAAAGCTTTCGCCAGGTTTTACTCGGGATAACTTGTGATAAGCAGTTAGTACATCCAGTTCCCATTTTTCATCGCCAATCATAATTGCCTTACTGAGTAAGCATGCGGAGACCATTTGCAGGCTTTCGTACAAGTCATGTAACTCATCTTTACATACAGGTGCAACCCAGCAGCCTTTTTGCGGCTCGAGTTTGACGTATTTGCTCCAAGATAATTGCACCAATGCTTCTCGAATGGGTGACGCTCCTACGTTGTACTTCTCTTTGAGTTCGGCAACCACGAGTTTTTGACCTGGTTTAAGCTCGCCATCGAGAATATCCTGACGGATCATTCTTAATACTTTGTCGGTAAGAGTGGGACTAGACACATACACCTCATAGAAACTTTAATCGTGACGATAAAATTAAACAGTACGAAATTCTGATAGAGGTAAATAATACAATTAGCCTATTATGAGAGCAAGAAAGCCATATAAAAAAGGAGGGCATAAGCCCTCCTTCTCAAGAAACTGAAGTGTTAAAAGTTCAGTCTTATAGCACGTGTACAGAAGCTGTGTTCGTAGTACCTGAAGCAACTAGAGCGCCAGAAACCATAACAACGATATCGCCTTTGTTACCTAGACCTGATTCTAGAGCAAGTTCTTTACCCGCTACGTAGAATGCGTCAGTGCTTTCGATTGAATCAACAACTACAGGAGTAACACCTTTAGTTAGAACTAGCTGTGCAGCAGTTTTCTTGTTAGTTGTTAGCGCTAGAATGTTTGCAGTTGGGAAGTACTTACGTACTGAACGTGCAGACTTACCGCCTTCAGTTGCAACAACGATAAGTGGAGCAGCTAGTTTCTCTGCTGTGTCTACTGCGCCTTTACATACTGCTTCAGTGATGCGTAGACGTGGGCTGTCTAGACGAGAACCTAGCTCAGCTTTTAGCGCTGAATCAGTACGGTTCGCGATTTGAGCCATGATAGTTACCGCTTCAACAGGGTATTTACCTTTCGCCGTTTCACCAGAAAGCATTACTGCGTCAGTACCGTCCATTACCGCGTTAGCAACGTCGCCTGCTTCCGCACGAGTAGGACGCGGGTTGTTGATCATAGAATCAAGCATTTGAGTTGCTGTGATAACCATCTTACGTGCACGGTTACACTTCTCGATCATCATTTTCTGAGCGAAGATTACTTCTTCAGCTGGGATTTCAACACCTAGGTCACCACGAGCAACCATGATGCCGTCAGAAAGCTCTAGGATCTCGTCGAAGTTATCAACACCTTCTTGGTTTTCGATCTTAGAGATGATGTGGATGTTCTCGCCGCCGTTTGCAGCAAGTACTTCACGGATTTCTTGAACGTCAGACGCTTTACGAATGAAAGAAGCTGCTACGAAGTCAACGCCTTGCTCACAACCAAATTTAAGGTCGTTCTTATCTTTTTCAGATAGTGCAGGTAGGTTTACAGAAACGCCAGGAAGGTTAACACCTTTGTTTTCGCCTAGTGCACCGTTGTTAAGAACTTTACATTTAACTTCAGTTTCAGTCTTAGAGATAACTTCCATCTCGATTAGACCGTCGTCTACTAGGATAGTGTTACCTACGTTTAGGTCTGCTGCGAAACCAGCGTAAGTTACTGCAACTTTATCTTTGTTACCTACAACTGAAGTGTCAGTTGTGAAAGTGAATTCTTGACCTGCTACTAGATCAACATCGTTACCGCCTTCTAGCTTGATAGTGCGGATTTCTGGACCTTTAGTATCTAGAAGAATTGCTAGTGGTTTGCCAGTAGCTTCCATTACTTTACGGAAGTTCGCGATACGAGTGCCGTGTTCTTCGTAGTCACCGTGAGAGAAGTTAAGGCGCATTACGTTCATGCCTGCGTTAACTAGTTCAGTTAGCTTCTCTACAGATTCTGTTTTAGGGCCAATCGTACATACGATTTTGGTCTTTTTCATGGAAGATACTCTCCGGTAAGTATAGTTACAATTTGAAAGTCGGTTATTTACTCTGAAGTCAGGACGTTTTTGATGACATTTAGTACCTGTCACCCACCGATTTTTCGTCTCATTATTAGAACTTCAGATTCTGAAAGTCTTTCACCAAGTTTAGTCATTTTATGACTAAAAGATCGGCGATTTTGGTTACCTTTTTGTGACTAATCCCACTTTATATGCAGAAAGTTGCAAAAAAATAGCCTTCAATTCTGTAATTTTTTTTCTTTTCGGTGGCGAATTCTACCACTGAATGAATCCAATATCACTGTTTAAGAATTGTCTTAGGACAAGGTTTTATCGAGAAATATTAATTTTTTGGATCGAAATAAATGGACTTAAAAGTTTCGGTTTGACTATAATAAGTTTCACATCGAAACTTAAAATCAAAACTTAAATGTCGAAACGAAATACTCAATTAAGAAGACACGCCATTTCTAACTTGGTTTCTGAACTAGGAGAAGTCAGCGTTGATGAACTTGCTCAGAAATTCGAAACCTCAGAGGTCACGATTAGAAAGGATTTAGCTTCTTTAGAGAAAAACGGCCAACTTCTACGCCGCTATGGCGGTGCGATTGCTATCCCAAAGGAAGTCATTCACGAAGAATTGGGCGCTAATGTTTCGACTCGAAAGTTAAGCTTAGCAAAAGCAGCAGCATCATTGATTCGCGATCATAATCGCATCGTGATCGACAGTGGCAGCACGACTGCCGCGCTGATTCAACAGTTGAATGACAAACGTGGCTTAGTGGTCATGACCAACTCGTTGCATGTTGCTAACGCCCTAAATGAATTAGAGAGCGAACCGACACTGCTGATGACTGGCGGTACTTGGGATACGCACTCAGAGTCCTTTCAAGGCAAAGTAGCCGAATCTGTATTACGAGCTTACGACTTTGACCAACTATTCATCGGTGCGGATGGCATCGATCTCGAGCGTGGAACCACGACATTTAATGAATTGGTTGGCTTAAGTAAGGTAATGGCAGAAGCGTCACGTGAAGTGATCGTAATGATCGAGTCCGAAAAAGTCGGCCGTAAGATCCCAAACTTAGAGCTCGCTTGGCATCAAGTTGATGTGTTGGTGACCGATGCAGATATCCAAGCAGAGCATAAAGTACAGATTGAACAACATGGCGTGAAAGTCATTTGCGCCTAATAATGTAATCAGTTTCATATTTTACTTCCCTCTGGATAAAGGCCTTTGCTTGCTGCCTCTATTTGAAATCATGGCTAGGGAAGAACAAAACTACAAACGGAGATAAACACATGTGTGGAATCGTAGGTGCAGTAGCACAACGAGATGTTGCAGAAATTTTGGTTGAAGGTCTACGCCGCTTAGAGTACCGCGGTTACGACTCTGCTGGCGTTGCGGTTGTTGATGGCGAATCAAACCTAACGCGCGTTCGTCGCTTGGGTAAAGTACAAGAATTGGCTGATGCAGTAGAAGAAGCAAAAGTGATCGGCGGAACTGGCATTGCGCACACTCGTTGGGCGACGCACGGTGAACCTTCTGAAATCAATGCTCACCCACACATGTCTGGTGATATCGCAGTGGTACATAACGGCATCATCGAAAACCATGAAGAGCTGCGTGAGCTGCTTCAATCTCGTGGCTACGTGTTTGAATCGCAAACGGATACAGAAGTTATCGCACACATGGTTGAGTGGGAACTTCGTACTTCAGAAACGCTATTAGAAGCGGTACAAAAAACAGCAAAACAACTTGAAGGCGCATACGGCACCGTAGCGTTGGATCGCAAAGATCCTTCACGCATCGTAGTAGCGCGTTCAGGCAGCCCGATCGTGATCGGTTTTGGTGTGGGTGAAAACTTCCTAGCGTCTGACCAACTTGCATTACTTAACGTTACGCGCCGTTTCATGTACCTAGAAGAAGGGGACGTAGCAGAAATTACTCGCCGTGAAGTCACTGTGTTTGATGCAACGGGTGAGCCAGTTGAGCGTGAAATTGTTGAATCTAATGCAGAGCATGATGCAGGTGATAAAGGTCAATACCGTCACTTCATGCAAAAAGAAATCTATGAGCAACCTAAAGCGTTGATCAACACAATGGAAGGTCGTATCACGTCAGATTCTGTTGTGACAGATGCGATCGGTGTGCACGCGGCAGACATTCTAAGCAAAGTAGAACACGTACAAATCGTGGCGTGTGGTACGTCTTACAACGCAGGTATGACGGCACGTTACTGGTTTGAAGACATTGCAGGCGTGAGCTGTGATGTAGAAATCGCGTCTGAATTCCGTTACCGCAAGTTTGTGACTCGCCCAAACAGCCTATTGATCACGTTGTCTCAGTCTGGTGAAACCGCTGATACGCTAGCAGCACTTCGCCTAGCAAAAGAGAAAGGTTACATGGCGGCGATGACCATCTGTAACGTAGCGGGTTCCTCTTTGGTTCGTGAATCAGATTTTGCATTCATGACTCGCGCTGGCGTCGAAATCGGCGTGGCTTCAACCAAAGCGTTCACGACTCAGCTTTCTGCACTACTTATGCTGGTAACAGCACTGGGTAAAGAGCAAGGTCGCATCAGCAAAGAGAAAGAAAAAGAGATTGTTGAAGCGCTACACGCACTTCCTAAGCAAATCAACGCGGCACTTTCTTTCGAGAAAGAAATTGAAGCACTAGCAACGGATTTTGCAGACAAGCACCACACATTGTTCCTAGGCCGTGGCGAGTTCTACCCAATCGCGATGGAAGCGTCTCTAAAACTGAAAGAGATCTCGTACATCCACGCAGAAGCGTACGCGGCGGGTGAACTGAAACACGGTCCTCTGGCCCTAATTGATGCTGACATGCCAGTTGTTGTGGTTGCACCAAGCAACGACCTACTTGAAAAGCTAAAATCAAACGTTGAAGAAGTGCGTGCGCGTGGCGGCCTTCTATACGTATTCGCAGATGCAGACGCAGGCTTCGAAGGCGATGAGACAATGAAGATCATCACAATGCCTCACGTTAGTGAAATCACGGCGGCGATCTACTACACCATCCCTATGCAGTTGCTGTCTTACTACGTAGCACTGATCAAAGGTACGGACGTAGACCAACCACGTAACCTAGCGAAAGCGGTGACGGTTGAGTAATTACGCTTAACAGCAAAAATCCTGAGCGGCACATGCGAGAGTATGTGCCGCTTTTTTATTTAAACCCATTTTAAGGTTTGTGAGTTATTGACCCAACTGGTGAGCGGTTAGAATTGCAGAGTAGACATTTTCTGCCGTCACTGGGAATGGCATATTGTGGATGGTTTCTCCCTCGGCCGTTGAGGCTTCGGCGACCTCGCGCAACTTAGCGTGGTTAAGCTCTTTAACGCCCATATCAAATAAGTTGGTTGGTAGACCTACAGAACGGCAGAATGCAAGAACCGTATTAATCTCTTCCATCGCTGCGTTTTCTAGTACCAGCTGAACTAGTGTGCCGAACGCGACTTTCTCACCATGATAGAGATGATGACACTCTTCAAGCTTAGTTAGGCCGTTATGAATAGCGTGAGCACCCGCTAGACCACTGCTTTCAAAACCGATACCGCTTAGGTATGTATTGGCTTCAATAATGTTTTCTACCGCTTTGGTGCTCACACCATTTTCTACCGCAGCTTTTGCTTTTACACCATCTTCAAGCAAGGTTTCATAGCAAAGTTTCGCAAGCGCTTGTGCTGAACGCGTCGCTAACCCACCAGCCATTGTTGCCTTACCAGAAGTCATGTTGGCACGAGCTTCAAAGTAGGTGGAAAGCGCGTCGCCCATCCCCGATACAAGTAAGCGAACAGGGGCTTTGGCGATGACTGACGTATCCATGATGACCATGTCTGGGTTTTTAGGGATCATCAAATATTCTGCAAATTCACCTTCAGGTGTGTATATCACCGCAAGCGCTGAGGTTGGCGCATCAGTCGAGGCAATCGTAGGAACCACCACGACAGGAATTTTGGTGTAAAACGCAACAGCCTTTGCTGTATCTAACGTTTTACCACCACCAATACCGACAATGACATCGTGTTTCTGAGTGGCACAAATGTCCGTGATGCGTTCAATCTCAACGCGCGAACATTCGCCACCAAAAATGTTCATAGTGAGTGGAAGCTTTTCGTCAGCAAAACTTTGCTTGACGTCATCACCAACCAGGTTAGTCACGAACTCATCGGCAATTACTAACGGACGTTCACCCAATGTTTTTACATAGTGAGCGATAGATGTAAGTACTTGTTCACCTTGGACGTATTTGCTTGGGCTGATAATAATTTTGTCCATAATTCAAACCTTTAACCTTTTTTATGTGTGTTTTGGACTGCAATGAATATCCATTGTAGGGATAAGGTTTATATTAGGTTTGGTGTGGTAAGTGGTGAAGGATATCTCTGGTTTTGTTCCATGCTTTTATGACCTCTGTGTCAAACCGACTGTCAGAAGTAATAAGCATCAGCATGCTTTATGGCGACGATCACTATTCAGGACAATTTGTCGTTTTACGTTTCATATTGAAACAAAAATGCCGAAGTTTTTGTTTCAATATGAAACAGATTGATTTTTGTTGAGCACGCTTTTTCTCTGTTTAAGATGAATTCATACCCTACATAAAAATATAAATGGAATGAGATAGAACGATGAAAAAGTTAATTAACCAAGTCGATGATGTTGTATTGCAGCAAATGGAAGGCCTGGCATTGTCCCGCCCTGAGCTAAAAGCCAACTACGAGCCTCGTTACATGTGGCACGAGGAAACGCCGGGGCACGTGGCACTGGTTTCTGGTGGTGGCTGTGGTCATGAACCTTTGCACGCTGGTTTTATTGGTAAAGGCATGCTGACAGGCGCCTGCCCAGGAGAGGTATTTACTTCACCTACGCCTGATCAAATGTACGAATGTGGTAACCAAGTGAATACCGGTGAGGGGGTGCTGTTTATCATTAAAAACTACACCGGAGACGTGTTGAACTTTGAAACGGCTGTGGAGCTGCTTCATACCGATGGTATCAAAGTTGGGTCGGTGTTGGTGGATGACGATGTTGCAGTCAAAGACAGCCTATACACCGCTGGTCGCCGTGGCGTTGCTGGAACGGTATTGGTTGAAAAGTTAGTTGGGGCTGCCGCGAACAAAGGTTATTCGCTGGAGCAATGTGAAGCACTGGCTCGTCGTGTGAATAATCACTGTCGTTCATTTGGTGTGGCACTTAATGCTTGTGTTGTACCAGCGGCGGGTAAACCATCTTTTGTTCTGGAAGATGATGAAGTTGAGTTTGGTGTTGGTATCCATGGTGAACCAGGTATCAAGCGAGTGAAATACACCGACGCCGATACGTTAGTGGATGAGATGTTTGCTGAAGTTGCTGAAAACACGCCTTATCAGCGCACATTGCGTATTTGGAATCGTGACGAAGGTGAATGGGATGAAGTGGAATCCAGCATTGAGCCTTTCGCCGCTGAACACGACTACATCGTGATGGTGAATGGTATGGGTGGTACGCCAACTTCAGAGCTTTACGGAGTGTACCGCCGTCTGGCTCATAACTGTGAGCAAGCAGGGTTCCGTATCGTGCGTAATATGGTTGGTAACTTCTGTACGTCACTCGATATGGAAGGCGTTTCGATTACGTTGCTGAAGGCAGACAAAGAGATGTTGGAGCTGTTTGATGCTCCTGTCGATACGGCCGCGATCAAGTGGTAACAGGGGAGAGCAAACATGCAAATTGAAAAACAACATATCGTTCACTGGCTAGAGTTATGTGCAAAAACGTATCAAGAGAATCAAGATTTTCTGACCGACCTTGATCGTGATATTGGTGACGCCGACCACGGTCTCAATATGAACCGTGGCTTTAAAAAAGTTGCTGAAAAACTGCCGCAATTTGCGGACCAAAATATCGGCAGCATTCTCAAGAATACGGGCATGACCTTGCTTTCTAGTGTCGGTGGGGCAAGTGGCCCGCTGTATGGCACGCTGTTTATTCGCACGGCTGCCGCTGTCGGAACCCGAGAGCAACTAACGTTTGAAGAGTTGGTCGATGCACTAAAAAGCGGTGTGGATGGCGTGGTGTCTCGTGGTAAAGCAGAGCTGGGTGATAAAACCATGTGTGATGTTTGGTTACCCGTTTTAGTTAGCGTGAAGGCGTCGTTAGAAAATGGCATGAGCGCCGATCACTTACTGAATGAAATGGTTGAACTAGCAGAAACGAACGCGGTTGCCACGATTGAAATGTTGGCGAAAAAAGGGCGAGCAAGCTATTTAGGTGAACGCAGTATTGGTCACCAAGATCCCGGTGCAACCTCTTCTTTGTTAATGATTAAAGCACTACAGCAGGCAATAGCAGGTAATTAAGATGGTGGGAATTGTAGTTGTATCTCATAGTCGTCGACTTGCCGAAGGGGTGGCAGAACTTGCCACCCAAATGACGCAAGGCAAAGCCAAGCTTGCGATTGCTGCTGGGATTGATGATCCAGAGAACCCGATCGGAACCGATGCCATTGCCGTGATGGAAGCGATTGAGCAGGTACAAGATCAACAAGGGGTTGTTGTGTTGATGGATCTTGGCAGCGCGTTGCTTAGCACGGAAATGGCTCTGGATCTGATTGATGATCATGTGAGGGAAAATGTCACCCTTATCTCGGCACCTATTGTTGAAGGAACCATGGCGGCGTCGGTGGCTGCCGCCGCCGGACTGCCTTTATCGACGGTAGTCGAAGAGGCACAGAATGCGTTAAGCGTAAAACAAGAGCACCTTGGTGATCAGCCACTAACATCCGCTGAGATAGCGCCAGTATCAGAAAACTTTGAGCAAGAACGGACATTTGATTGGGTAGTGCAAAATCCGCATGGATTACATGCTCGTCCCGCTGCGGCCATTGTTGGTGCACTCGCGCCTTTCGACTGCCAATTATGGTTGAAAAAAGGCGAGCGCCGTGTGAACGCGAAAAGCTTGAACAGCATTGCGAAACTTGGCGTTCGTAGTCAAGAGACGATCACCTTATGCGCACTTGGACCTCAATCCAGTGAAGCAATCAAGGCATTTGAATCCTTAGCTTATGAGCACTTCGGAGAAAAAGAGGCGGTTGAGCAAGGCATTGTCGAACCTGAAGAAAGTTCAGATACTCTGCTCGATGGCATGGCCTCAAGTCAGATTGAAGGTGCTGTTGTTGGTATTCGAGTCAATGACGGTATCGCTACTGCTCCTGCTGTCCTTTTTACTCATGAAATGCCAGCTGTGCCTGAACGTGATTTCCAAAGTGAACAAGATGAAATTGAACGGGTTAAGCGTGCGATAGGTGTGGTTTTTCAACACTTGCAGGAGCAAGCGAAGCAGCCGAAAGGGGAAATATTTTCCGCTCATAGCATGATGCTCAGTGACCCAGAATTATGGGCATCGGTCGAGTCGCGAATTCAAACGGGCATGATAGCCGAGCAAGCTTGGGTAGAATCACTGCAAACGTTGGCCGAAGAGTTTCGCCAGGCAGAAAGTCAGTACATGCGGGAACGCGAAGCAGATGTGCATGATATAGCACGCCAAGTTATGGTCGAAATGACAGGCGTAACGCCTAATGCCATCGACATTCAGGAACCGAGTATTTTGTTGGCCCGCGACCTGATGCCTTCTGATGTGGCCGGGCTTGATAAATCGAAAGTGCTTGGTATCTGTTTGAGTGAGGGAGGGAAAACCTCTCACAGTGCGATTCTTGCCCGTGCGATGGGGATTCCTGCCATCGTTAAAGCTCAGGGCTGCCTTGATGCTGTGCGTGCTGGTCAAGTGGTGACTATTGATGGCTTTCGAGGGCATTTATGGTTCTCTCCTTCAGATGCCATACAGCAGGAATTAGAAGCGCAACAAATTGAGTGGCAAAGCACCCGACAAAGTGCACTAGCGAGTGCTCAGCAAGCCGCAGTCACCTGTGATGGTGTCCATATTCCAGTATTCGCCAATATTGGTGGACCGAAAGATATTGATGATGCACTAACATCAGGAGCTGAGGGCGTTGGTCTATTTCGGACTGAGTTTCTATTTCAAAATAGTGATGAGTTGCCGACTGAGGAAGCGCAATATCAAGTGTATCGTGATATTGCTGCCGCACTTGGTGATAAGCCACTTACGATTCGTAGTCTAGATGTTGGCGGTGACAAGCCTTTAGCCGCTTATCCTATGCCAGCAGAAGATAATCCATTTTTAGGTTTGAGAGGGGTGCGGTTGTGCCTTCAACATGAGTCATTGTTTACCGCTCAACTTCGAGCCATTCTGAGAGCCTTTCACGAGCAACCGAATATTCAATTGATGATACCGATGGTGGCTCAGGTTGAAGAAGTGAGAAAAGTAAAAGTGCTGTTGGCGCATCAAGCAAACCAACTCGGCTTGGATGCGACTCATTTGCCCGTTGGTATTATGATTGAGGTGCCAGCCGCGGTATTAAATGCTGATGCGTTAGCCCAAGAAGTCGACTTTTTCTCTATCGGCACCAATGATTTGACTCAATATGTTATGGCCGCCGATCGAGGTAACGCCGCTGTTGCTGAATTGGTGAACTACTTTGAACCATCGGTACTAAAAGCCATTGAGCTCACGTGTGCAGCAGGCGATCGCGCGGGCATACCGGTTAGTATGTGTGGTGAGATGGCTGGCGATCCAAATGCCACAGAAACATTGCTTCGCGTGGGGTTGCGAAAATTCAGCGCCAGTGCGAGTCTGCTACCGGGACTAAAAGCGCAGATTCGTCAGTTGTCTGTCGATGTTTAGTCGATACCTTATCGTTAGTACACCTGTACCGGCGTGCTTACGCCGGTTTTACTTTTGTTATAGGAACGCCAATTCACGACTTAATACAGCTTCATTTGCTCCTGCAGCCCAAACTTATTAATTTTTCTCCATAAGGTCGTGCGGCCAATTTGCAATGCTTTCGCCATATCATGCATTTTGCCATCACACTGATTCCAAGCCTGAACAATCGCTCTTCTCTCGGCTTCTTCTAACGTGATTACTGGCGTATTTTCTGCGGTATGGCAAGAATTCAGTTTAATGTCTTCAGGAATATCGTTCAGCTTGATTAAGTTGGAACTGCGGTTAAGCAAAATTCGCTCAGTTCGGTTTCTTAATTCAGAGTTGTTGCCTGACCAACGAAAATTCATCAACGCTTCCAGTGCGACTGGCTCTATCGAGATCGTCACATTGTGGCGGCGTTCATAATGGCTGATAAGCTGCTGGACGAGAAATTCAATGTCTTCTTTACGCTTTCGTAGTGGCGGAATATGCAGCTCGTTCGAGGAGATTTCATAATAAAGTTGCCGACCAAATGAGCGCTGAGTGACATACTCGCTGATCTCTGAAGCGGTGCTCGTGATAAGTTGAAAGTCTACGGGGATCAATCGCAAACTGTCGCTGCGGCTGACGAGCCCAGTTTTTAACAACTTAAGTAGCACGGCTTGTAAATCGGGCGACAGATATTCCACCTTTTCTAAAAAGAGCGTACCGCCATGGGCGAGCTCAAACTTTGAAGGCATGCCTTGCCCTTCGTCATACCCCAGAGTTTCTTTGACCAGTTGCTCTGTATTGATGGAGCGGCAGTTGAGCGTAATGAACGGCCCTTCTTTGTAGGTGCTTTCGTTATGAATCGCCATGGCGAGAGTGGCTTTTCCTACACCTTCTTCACCCGTAATTAGAATCGGTGATTTGGACTTTATGGCCCGTTTTGCCACGGTAATGACATGCTTCATTTTTCGTGAAATGACGGGCAAAGTGCTGAACGTATAGCGCGCACTGCCACCTATTTGTTGTTGAGCAAGTTCGCGAATTTTATCGATAGGGTGCAAGAACAATAAGTGTGTGCCGTCGTTGAGTGGACGCAAGGTGATGATCGCCTCAACAAACTCGCCACGAACCTCTACCGTTGTGAGTTTACGGTTTATGCTCGCACCTGACTCAATACTAGTAAGGACATTCGGTGGGAAGCGCAAAACAGAAAAGACTTCTTTATCCAAGACCTGACTGGCTTCAATGTTTAACAAACGCTCGGACTGGTGATTTACCATGGTGATGCGATTTTCTTCATCCCACGCTAGAAGGCCGTCATCCATGCACTCTAACGTTGCGTTATGCGCACAAGTGAGGCGGTTCATGTTCTCTTGTTCCGACTGAATGTGGATTTGCAAGCTGACTTCTTTCGCGCTCGACGCGATGATGACTAAGTCTTCTTTCTTATAGCTTTCCGCTTTTCTGAAAAGGCATGTTGTACCGCGTAATTTGCCAAATTGGTCGAAAACAGGCGCCGCTACAGAGGCATAAGAGTGCAAGTGGCGATTGAAATGTTCGGCGGCAAAAACTTCACACGGGATATGAGTGTTGATACAGAGATTGACTGCATTTGTGCCTATCTTTCCTTCGGAGAGAAAACAGCCTTGTTTTATGCCGAGCGCTTGCATCTCTTGTCGCAAAGAGTCGTGCCCGACGGTGGAGAGAATACAGCCGTTGCCATCGGTTACCATCAACACCAGGTCTTCGTCACCAAGCATATCGTACGTATCTTCAAGTACGGTCGTGGCGCATTCGATGAGATGCTCGTTGCGCTTCATTAGAGATGAGAAGGTAAATCCAGAAGCAATATGTGGTTTTGACCAGGTGTAAGGGCTGCATTGCTTTATGCAACGCTCCCACGACTCGAGGACGGGAGTGCGGGAAAATTCTGGAGATACCCAGTGGTGTTTCTGGAAAAACTCCCACTTAGTTTTAGTGTCTTCGATTGAAAGCATGCGATACCGTTTCAATACTAGCGATAGATTGGTCTGATGTTACAGAGACATCGGAATATGGACTGTGATGGCTTTCACGCACGTTGTATAGAAGAATGTGCAAAAAGGGGGGCGAGTTGAGGAGGCTTCCGTGCCAGTTTTTCGATTAAAAAGGGCTGTCTTTGCCGAGCTCATTGCAAATCTCGACAATGGCAAGTGAGAGCCCTGACTTAATGATTTGTTGTTGACGTTGCAGTTGTAGCTGATAAAACTCAAGGTCGATGTCGTCATCTGGTTCGCTGACTTCCAGTTGTACCATGCCCATTTTCTTCACCAAGTGCAGCTTCTTAATTGGTTCTAGAATATTCGGGTCAGTGAATTCGTAATCTGAAGCGTCACTATTGAGTTGGTTTTTGAGTTTGATGATGTCTTCGATGTCGTGGTAAATGTCATCGGGGAGCACTCCCAAGCCAAACAATAACTTCAAACGAACAGACAGATCGCCCAGCGGTCCAGAGTCTTGTAGCAGCGGACCGACAACCGATTGAACAGCGAAGTTATCTTTACGAAAGATTCTTTGCACCAACCCGTCGATCGAATCGTTAAAAACGTCGACTGCTGCAATGAAAAAGCCTCGTACCGATGGTGCGCTGTTTAATCGCTCAATGATCTCGGTTTCGTTGATGTTATCTGCCATATACTGAATACATTTCTAATTATTAGCTATCCCAACTCTTCAAGCAGAGAAGGACATAGAAGGGGAGCCGAGCTCCCCTAGGTAAATCAAAGTGGGTTGTAAAGTGTCTCGATTTGAGCCACTTCATCGCTGTCTTCTGCAAGACCTGTGTATGTCGCTAGCGTCTTCTTCACACCCACTTCTTTTAATGAGTTTTGTAGCTCTACGGCTTGTGGGTCAGTGTCGTTAGTGTACTTCAACGCAGCGGCAATGCCTTTCAAAAGTGTTTGATTTTCAGTGCCATACTCAATTGTACCGAGTAAAGGCTTCACTAATCTATCGTTTGCACCCAATTTTCGAATTGGTTGACGACCTACGCGATCCACCTCATCCACTAAGTATGGGTTGGCAAAGCGTCCTAAAATCTTCTCGATGTAGGCGTTGTGCATGTCACGGTCGAAGCCGTAACGTTTGATCAGCACTTCACCACTTTCTTGCATCGCCTGTTTTACTTCAGCGTGAATGCTTGGGTCTTCAATTGCTTCAAGAATGGTACGATGGCCTTTCAAGCAACCTAGGTAAGCGGTAATGCAGTGGCCTGTATTGAGAGTGAATAGCTTGCGTTCTACGAATGCCATTAGGTTGTTGGTTCTTTCCATGCCAGCTATGTCAGGGATTTCGCCCTTGAATTGCTGCTCATCCACAATCCATTCGCTAAAACTCTCTACAGTGACTTCTAGTGGGTCATCGTTCGCCGCTTCTGCTGGTGGTACGATGCGGTCCACTGCGGAGTCGACGAAGCCAACTAGCTCGTCTGCTTTCGCGTGTAATGATTCATCCAAATGTTTGTACACTTCACCTTTTAGGTGAGTCGTGCCACGAACCATGTTTTCGCACGCGATGATGTTCAATGGTTTATCGTTACCTGCTGCAAAGCGTTTAGCAATGCCGGTAGCGATGGTTTTTGCAATGATGTCCAGTACGTTAGGGCCAACCGCTGTTGTTACCAAGTCGGTTTTTACAATGCGGTCGATGACATCTTCACTGGCTGAGTTTACCGCGGTGACGTGAGTTACTGTGTCGATTTGGCACTCAGTACCGACCACTTTTACTTTGTATTCTTGCTTGTGACTCAGTTGATCGACGAGTGGTGCGTCTACATCTGCAAATGTGACCTCGACTTCTGCGTCTGCTAATAGTTTACCGATGAAGCCACGACCAATGTTACCTGCGCCAAAATGAACTGCGTTTTTCATAATTCTTACCTACCAATGTCTAAAATGTTGACTTACGAAACTAGGGGGAG
Source organism: Vibrio sp. 1874 (assembly GCF_033344395.1). Classification (NCBI taxonomy): domain Bacteria; kingdom Pseudomonadati; phylum Pseudomonadota; class Gammaproteobacteria; order Vibrionales; family Vibrionaceae; genus Vibrio; species Vibrio sp. 1874. The sequence continues at coordinate 200,374 of NZ_JAWPOR010000006.1, read as the reverse complement.
GCCAACCGCATAGGGGGTGACAGCTGACCTCATTTGCCTCAGGAGCAAATTAAAGGGGTAATTAAGCTGCTTGTTGACCGCCAAGGATGGTTAGAATCTCTTCCACATCGTTGGTGCTGGTTAGCTTCTCAATTGCCTCCGGCTCATCGAGCGCGTTCGTAATGGTGGTGATCACCTGGATGTGCTCATCGTTCTTAGCGGCAATGCCGATAACCAGTTTCGCTACATCATCGTCGTCTTCAGTAAATTGGATACCCGATGGGTATTGGCAGATTACAATGCCGGTTTTCTTCACGCGGTCTTTCGCTTCTACCGTACCGTGAGGTACTGCGATAGATTCGCCTAGGTAAGTTGGAACCAATGCTTCACGCTCAAACATCGCGTCTACGTATTCTGGTTCTGCGTAGCCAAGTTCGACCAACTTGTTGCCCGCGAAGCGAATCGCTTCTTCTTTGTTGGCAGCTTTCAAACCTAGGTGAATGTTTTCACGCTGGATTTGGAACACCGACGTTTGCTGTGGCTCGAAGTTGTCGTCGTTTGCTGCCACGAGCGAAACTTTTACCATTTGGTCGTCATTGGCTGCGGATTGGTTTTGCGCTGCTAGTAGTTTGGTGACTAGCTGGTTGTACATCTCGCTGTCTAGGAAGTTAGTCAATGAAATGTGGTGTGCGTTTGGAGCATGCTTACGTGCACGATCCGTTAAGTCTTTATGAGTAATCACGATATCTGCACTCTCTGGTAAGCTGTTAATGGCAAGGTTGGTTACGTGGATGTTCAGACCTGCGTCTTGAACCTTTTTGCGTAGCATGCTCGCGCCCATTGCACTTGAGCCCATGCCCGCATCACAAGCGACAATGATGCTTTGTACTGTCGCTAGGTCTACGTCACCTTTGCTTTGGCTGTTTACCACCGCATCGTTTTTAGATGCAGATTTCATGTCTTCCATTTGTGATGTTGCTTTTTCTAGTGCTGCTTCATCACCGTCTTCTTCTGTTGACGTTTGTGTCTTCATTAGTAGTGCTGCTACGGCGAATGACACGCCTGTTGCTGCTGCGATAGACGCTAGAACACCAACGATTGAGCCTTTCTGAGTCATCAACAAGATTGCAAAGATTGAACCTGGTGATGCTGGAGAAACGATACCTGCGTTAAAGATAGTTAGAACGAATACGCCAGTCATACCACCTGCGATAGCCGCAAGGATTAGGCGAGGGTTCATTAGGATGTATGGGAAGTAAATCTCGTGGATACCGCCGAAGAAGTGGATGATTGATGCACCACCTGCCGTTTGACGAGCCGTACCTTTACCAAACACCATGTAAGCTAGCAGGATACCTAGACCAGGACCTGGGTTTGCTTCGATTAGGAAGAAGATCGATTGACCTGTTTCAGACGCTTGTTGGATACCCAGTGGAGAGAAAATACCGTGGTTGATCGCATTGTTTAGGAACAGGATCTTCGCAGGTTCAACGAAGATTGAAGTCAGTGGTAGTAGGTGAGCAGAAACTAGGAAGTTAACGCCAGCCGCCAAGCCACCAGAAAGAATTTTTACGAATGGACCGATAAAGATGAAGGCAAGGATCGCACATAGCATGCCGATGATGCCCGCAGAGAAGTTGTTAACCAACATCTCGAAGCCACTTTTTACTTTACCATCGATGTAGTTATCGAATTTCTTGATAGCCCAGCCGCCCATTGGGCCGACCATCATTGCCCCCATAAACATTGGGATGTCTGTGCCGACAATCACACCCATTGTTGTGATTGCACCGACTACCGCACCACGATCGCCACCAACTAATTTACCACCGGTGTAACCGATAAGTAGTGGCAGCAAGTAGGTAATCATTGGGCCAACCATAGAGGCTAACGTTTCGTTTGGTAGCCATCCAGTTGGGATAAATAGAGCAGTGATAAAGCCCCACGCGATAAACGCGCCGATGTTTGGCATTACCATGTTTGACAGAAAACGACCAAAATTTTGTATCTTGATCTTGGCATCTGGTGATATCATAACAATTCCCCGTTCGATGTTCTGATGAATCTTGTTGTAGTAAACGGTTCGCCAAAACCGTTTGTTTGATTGCTTAGTACCCAATCAATTTACCACACATTTTCCAATTGGAACTGACAACGGGTTTTTCGTGATCTACGTCCGCATTTCTTAGGCTGAGAAACGGTTTTTAAGTGACCAAGTTCAACTTATTAACTTGTAACTTAATAACAAAAAGCCACTTTTAAATCTGTCAATAAAAATCTTAGTGATCAATCCGACCTTCTGACAAATTTAAAATCAAAATACTTTGTGACTTTGATCACTTTTGATTTTTTTTGAAATTCGAATTAAATACTTGTAATGATCAATGTCACGTTTTGTGTTGAGTTGTGGTGGATTTAAAGTGTGATCTGGATCTGTTTTTGTTTTTTGTGAAAGTTTGTGACGGAATTGGTGAGATAAATGCTATCTAGATCTTTCGATAGATTGTATCTATAAGAGTCTTTTCGGCGCACTTCACGGAGCACGCCTAATTAGTTGATGAAAGGGTAAATAAAGAGAGTCGCCACACGGTTCTTCTTGTTATTCCCAACTCTCTACTTAATCACTGTTCTTAATCATCGTTGCTATTAGTATGATAGACGAGGTAGTCATGAGCTTGCTCGCGTCCCATATACCTTGCCAACGTCTTTTCTTGAACATCGCGCAAATCCACCATAATCAATCCATCTAGAGCGTTATTGAATGCAGGGTCGACGTTGAAGCATACCAGCTTGCCATTGAGGCTTAAGTACTGACGTAGCAAAACGGGCACTCCTTTCCCTTCATCGATTCTGGCAATGACACGTGACAATAGCTGTAAATCACCCAGAGCAGTGAGCATGCTGGTGTTCCAGTCACGGTGGTGCTCAGGAAGTGGGTTAGAAGGTGTGACGTACTCTGCGCAATTGTTGTCGTAGTGGTGCAGTGTCATTGATTGAGCCAGTAATTGACGTGCAGTATCGCTATAATCGTTGCTAATGCTTACCGGACCAAATAGGTGAGTGTAATCTGGGTTTTGATGAACGAACGTTGCGATGCCTTTCCACAGTAGCAGTAGCGCGCTCATGCTCTTTTGATATTGCTGTGCAATCACAGAGCGCCCCATCTCAATGGATTTACCCATTTGGTCGATAAAGCGTTGGTCATAGTTAAACAACGTTCGTGAATACAGACCTGCTACGCCGCGCTTTTCAATCAGTTGATCAACCAGACCTAAACGATACGCGCCCACCAAGCATTGGTTCTCTCTGTCCCACACAAACAGATGCAGGTAATCATGATCGAAATGGTCAATGTCTATTGCTAGTCCAGTCCCTTCGCCAACTTGTCGGAAATTGAGCTCACGTAGGCGACCAATTTCATGCAGTAGGGAAGGGATACTCTGCGACTCCGTGCAGTAAACATCGAACTCACCACTTGTTAGCAGCTTGGACTCTTTTGGTAAGTTGTTCAGCTCTTCAAGCAATTCGCCTACGGGTAACCCTGCCGCTATTGGAGAGAGCAGTTCTGATGAAGAAGAAGGCTTAACTGATTGGGTTTCACGATTGAGCAAGTAAGTGTTGAGCCGCAAATAGTTCACCACTTGATCATCGTTAAGTGTGTTGAGCTCTTTGAATTTAATCGCTTGGCCAAAAGACAAGTTGATGGTTTGTGCATGTTTGTTCAGTAGCTCCCGCCCGAGCATTAGGGTACGCAAAAGTGGATGGATTTTCCCTGCCATATAGAAGCGTTTCGAGTTCTGACCACTGATGAATACTGGAACTGTCGTTGCTTTGTTTTTGCGGATCAGGCTACTTACGCTTCGACTCCACGCTTTGTCTTCCAAGCGTTGCTGTTTGGCATCGACTAACTGGGAAACCTCACCGGCAGGAAAGACAAGCAATAAGCCGCCACTTGCGAGGTGTTTATTAGCCGCTCTGAGGGCCTTCATATTTGATTTGACGGCGTCTTTGCCTTCAAACACATCGACACCAATGAAGAGCTGATCTAACTCTGGTACGGTTTTCAGGTATTGATTAGCTAGAATTTGGATATCGTCTCGTACCATCAACAAGAGTTCGGCCAAGATGACGCCTTCCACACAACCAAGCGGGTGGTTCGCCACAATGACGGTAGCACCTTGTTTAGGCACTGAGTCGAGTGAACCATGAGCAATGCGATAATCGATACCTAAAATATCCAACGTGAAGCGGAGAAAAGTTTTGGTATCGGCATTAACGGGGCGTTGAGCGTAGAACTTATCAAGCTGGTTTAAACCGGTTGCCCATTCAGCAACGTTTTCACCAATGCCAAACGGCGTTTTACGAGGGAGACGAAAAGGGGTTGAACTATCCATATTTACCTCAGCGTACAAGTTGCTGATTGGATAGTAGAAATTACAGATGACAGTTAAGAGGCAAAAGCATGAGCCTTTGGTGACAAACCAATGAAGCTTTATTGACTAAAGAAAACGGTATATCACTGTGCTATGAATCAAAACTCGCGTTATGTCTCCCTCTTAAAATAATAGATAGGCTATCTTATCTAGAACAAAGATTAAGCTAAGTTGATATTTATCAGGGGGAAATAATGGAACGAGTTTCCAATAAAGCAGCACTTTGGATTGGGCTAAGTTTGATACTTGGTCTTGGCATACTTGGCTATTTTATGCAGCAGACGGCGGTGAAATACCGAGCCTATGAAAGAGTCGTGACAGTAAAAGGTTTGTCGGAGCGTGAGTATCCTGCTGATACGGTGATTTGGCCGATTCAATTTACTCTAGCGAGTAATGATATGGGAGCCATGTTTGATGAAATTGACCAGCAAACCCGTTTGATTTTGGACTTTCTAAGTGCCAAAGGGCTTCCTGAAACCAGCGTTTCCCTTTCTTCCCCAGCGGTCATTGACAGAAAAGCACAGCAATATGGGAGCGAGCAAGACATTGAGTATCGTTATTTGGCCTCGCGAACCGTTACGGTTTATAGCCAGAGTGTTGATGTTGTTCGAGCGGCAATCAATGAAATAGGTGAGCTAGGAAAGCAAGGCGTTTTGCTTAACCAAGATCCTTATGCAAATCGTGTTGAGTACAGCTTTACTAAGCTGAATGATGTGAAGCCAGACATGATCGAAGAAGCGACTAAGAATGCGCGTGAAGTGGCTGAGAAATTTGCGAAAGACTCACAGAGTTCACTGGGTAAGATCAAACGTGCAACTCAAGGGCAGTTCTCGATTTATGACCGAGACAGCAACACGCCTTACATTAAGAAAGTACGAGTGGTATCGACGGTTCAATATTACTTATCTGATTAAAGTTGCGCTCATATAGTCAATAGTTGGTCGTTCCATCACCTTCTATTTGTAGAGGTATCTATGCTCTGTGATAGGGAAATCAGTCTTCGCTGACGCTATATACAAGTACTTTTTTATAAAACTAAGTTCTTAACAGTGATGAGGTGAGTTTGATAATAATCAAGCTCACTTGTTTCTTATGAGCGTAAGTTAGTATGACTTATTGCTAGAAGGAATTAGTATCATGGCATACAAGCACTTTATTAGAGAACTACTGGGTTTAGCGATTGTTGTCTCTGTCGTCTTTGGCGTATTAGGCGTGATGTTAGAGCTCTTCGCACTGACGGCACTTTGGGAGCATCAGCAAACGATAGCCGATGTTTTCTTCCATGAATCTCTCTACTTCATCGTATTTTTAATCCCACCATACTTCCTCTGGAAGTTGATTAACCGTCCTGAATTGGTTTCTGCTGACCAAGCTTATTTGGCAATGAAGTTAGAGGCTGAAAGTCGACAATGAGTCGATTTAGTGAGTAATGAAAAGAAGAGGCTATGAGAAAACATTAGCCTCTTTTCTATCTGATTCGTGGGGCAAAGTATTCGCTGCTTTATTGATTAAAAAGCTGCTTCGATTGTGCCTTTGAAAGTGCGATCGAGATAATCACGAATCGCTTGAGATTGATAAATAGAAACGAACTTTTTATACGCTTCATTATTTTTGTCTGCGTCACGAGTGGCGATGACCATGACTGCTAATGGGGCGTCTTTTGCTTCAAGATAGATACTTTGTTTCTTCGGATCTAAACCAGAAGACATTACGTAGTTCATTGTAATCGCAGCCGCGTCCACATCATCTAATGTTCTTGGTAGCTGAGCGGCATCTACCTCGACAAATTCAAATGATTTTGCGTTTTTTGTGATATCAGTTAGGGCGGCTTTATGGCCAACACCCTGTTTCAGCTCAATTAAACCTGCATCGGCGAGTAGCAACAGACCACGACCACCGTTGGTAGGGTCATTTGGAAGCGCTATACGTGCATTGTTTGGAAGCTCTTGCAGTGAGCGATACTTATTGGAATAAAGCCCCATACGCATAAGAATGGACTGACCAATTGATACTAATTGGGCGTTATGGCTACTGTTGAAGTTGTCTAAAAATGGCTGGTGCTGATAGCTATTAATATCGATGCTACCATCGCTAAGAGCGGCATTAGGTGTCACGTAGTCAGAAAACTCAATGACTTCGACATTCAAACCTTGCTTCGCTGCCTCCTTCGCTACCGCCTCGACTACTTGTGCATGTGGTCCAACTGTCGCGCCCACTTTAATGACAGAGTCATCTTTTTCTCCACAAGCGCTTAAGCCGACTACTGCCGTGAGAATCAAAGCTAGTTTCTTTAAGTGACCAATACTTTTCATTGTAGCTCCATTTTTGCTTTAGACGTCCATACGTTTATATGTCCATGCTATCAGAAGTTGTCTGAGGGTCAATGGTTTAAATCACGAGCAGACATTTTGTTTCTATTGCTCGTATAGAAAGCCAGATAATAGTTAAAGAAGAGGGGAAGAGGAAAAGCTATTACGAGGTTAGTGACGAGTTACCGCAACTGTACCTAAAGATATAAGATACAAAAAAGGCGTAGCAGGTATTAACCTGCTACGCCTTTCGAAATATGGTGGCCCCTCGCAGACTTGAACTGCGGACCAATCGATTATGAGTCGACTGCTCGTATATAACCTATAATGTACTTACAACAACTTCCAACAATAGTCTTGATAACTATAAGTTAAACTGTATTATTGTTCAAGTGAGTTTAAGTGTTAATCCCTTACAACTTACAACAAGAAGATGGAAGATAGTTAATCATTGTAAGCAAGAGAGGTTAGGTGAATGAAGTTCAGGAAGCAATCTTACGCTCATCCTGTTCACCATGTTACGGTAAAGCAGAAAATAAAACTCAAGAGTGGAGTGACGAATCACTTTATCGTCCTTTACATCAAACCTCTTGGCTCAGAGAAGCCAATCGTATTTAGAGAGCTAATTAACTACTTCGAGACAAATAGTAACAGCGGGTCTTGGCAACGTCAGGTAGCCCGAGCAATTGGCTTATTCTACGACTTCTGTGTTGAGAAGGCTCCTGCCTACAAGAATGACAATAATGTTGCTGACACCATAAGGGGCTTTATTCAGTGCTCATTATCTGGAGATTCTGGTTTGGGTTGGACTCCAAGCAGCGCAAAAACAGTCAGAAGGAATGTCAGTTATATTCTAGATTTCTCTCGCTACATAGGATTGAATGGCACCCTGCCTAAGTCACCTTCTAAGATACATAAGGAGTATTTCTTTCGTGCTAGCCAAGTTAAGAATAACTCGTTCCTGAGCCACGTTACAGACGTTAATAAGGTTGCTGCTAGGCTACAGGCGACTTCAACAGATCACATATTCAAGTTTTCCAAGAGTACTACCACAACCTCCCACAAGGTGTCCCAGTTTCCAGAGGATTTGATTGAGCCACTTCTAAATGAAGGATTCAAACTGCGAAATGGAAGAGAAAATATTGGTGCTAAGATGATTACAATGCTCTTGATTTTTGGTGGGCTAAGAGAGAGTGAGCCGTTCCATTTATGGTTCAACGATTTCAATATTTACCCTAGCTCGGGGAAGCTTGAAATCTCTCTTCATCACCCATCAGAATCGAGTTGTGATATCCCTCCATATAAAAATAAAAGTCGAGCAGAGTATCTTTTGGAGCGAGGCCTATTACCGAGAGATAACGAGAACAACTCTAACTCTTATTATGCTGGGTGGAAAGACTTGGCTCTTGATCCAGACTACACAACACCAATTAGATTAATTCATGAAGATGCTGAAATATTATTCGTTAAATTGTTCAAACAGTATATGCATCAAAGAGAAGTCTGTATGAGAGAGTATAAAGCCAAGTATGGGTATGAGCATCCATTCTTTTTTATAAAAACTGGAGATGTGAATGATCTTGGTGCGCCGATGTCAATTAACTCTTATTTAAAAGCATTTAAACAAGCATGCAAGAGACTTCAAAAATTAGGATATTATGTTGAGTATGGTGCAAAGAACGGGATTGCGCCGCACTCTATGAGACATTGGTTTGCATCAATTTTGGAGGAGGCTGGCGTACCTCCAAAAGTACTTCAAGATATGATGAACCATAGAAGTATTATGTCACAAGAAATATATAAGTCAGCGAATAAACGAGCAATCGACGAAGCTTTGAAAAATGTTGCAGGTGTATATCTATTGTCTCTAAAAGGTATGTAGGTCTAAATTGAAAATTACAAAATCAACTGTCTTAAAATACATCGAAGATACGGGCATAAAAGAGTTAAGCAACACGAAATTGATTGAGTGTTTCTTGGTGTTAAATGCTACATCATTGCCAGATGTTTTTTCAGAAAAACTGCATGATGAGATGCTGCGCAGGAAAGTTTGCTTCTCTGAATTCTACAACTTTGCCAAGTTCAATTGGTCAGCCTCATATTTAACGGCTTTGGCTACTAAGTCTAGTCCTGATGTTCAAAAGTTTGTGGATGAATTTGATGAGCACAATTCATCTTATGGTGACAACTCTGCACCAAGACAAAAGGGAAGGCTCTTCGCTAGGCTCTATTCGTTATTTTACAAGCGATATCGTATTAAGGAATTGAAAATTGAAGATGCTCAATACCTTTTTGATTTGGTCGTGAGTAATTATGATTTATTCAAAGGAAACAGAGGCGATGAATCAAATAACCTTACAAGGAGGGATCTTTACGGCATAACTGCTTTTCTAAGAACAATCTATGAGTTTAACGAAACTGAAGTTCCGAAAGGTATTTTAGAGAAGATTGTTCCTGACGATCTTATTAAACCTCAAGGTAGAAGTATTGCTCGTGGAAAAGTTAAATCTCTAGGCCGTCAAGAGCAGTTAGCTGCATATTCTCTTCTTGTAAAGATTAATGAATCTTACATTGATACGCTTATTTTAAAGACCCAGAAGGGGCAAAATTCAGCATTTTATAACTTGCTTGATTATGTTGAGAATGTGCTGGGGATTGAGTGTATTCATACAGTCGATGAGCTAACTGAGCTTTTAGTTCAGGGACGTAGAGGTTCTCAACGTTTTCTTCACTATCTAGAGAATGAAGTTAAAGCGACTGTTAGAGCGAAGTCCATGTACATCCGAGATATGATGCTTTGGGCGATGAATGAATATAACATTGATCCTGAGAATGGTTTCGAACCTCTATTTGATAATTATGAATGGGATCGTATTCAGAGAGATAAGGTTTTCAAGAAAAGTACTGGTTCTAGTAAAGACGAAACACCTAAAGCGGTGATACCAATGCGAGTCCACCAACTAGCCATTGATATCTTGCTTGACGAGGAATATAAGTGGGCAAAGACGCTTAAAGATCAATATTTCATTGATGATGAAGGTAATAGTGTATTTAACCCAACCTTGAATAATCTATTGGCTTTGGTTTTTCTATTGCCGATAAGAATAATTCAGGCTCAAGTGTTAGATAGTGGTGAGGGTGACGACTATCGTTATGACTTTGACAGTTTACGATGGATACCAAATGACAGTGGTCATGCAGGTTATTGGAAATCGAGATATTCAGTTAATCAAGACCGAGGGTTTGTTAAGCGTGACATTAGCTTAGTAAGGGAAGCTATACAGAGTAAAAATATTGATGAAAATGGATCCCCAATAGTTAGACAAGCCTACATGTACATCAACACGAACAAGACAGCAGATAGAAGTGTAGCTTTCAGTGAGGTTAGTGGGTATACGATTCCTTGGCATCATGAAGATGCACTTACTATATATTCACGACAGTTAGAGTTTTTGAACAAACATCATCCCGTTAAATCTCCTGCTGCCATGAAAGATCTTGATAGACCTCAAACTATCCTAGGCGGCAAGCCAACTGCTGCGGTTTTAGAAATTACACCTTCACGCTTCTATTTGTTTAGGTGTAATTTGAATTCTGATGAAAAAAGTAGAGATTTTCCACCAACTAAGCTGTTGATTACAAAGATGTGGAACCAATTGATGGTGGAGATCCAGCGCCGTCTTGATGCTGAGGGAGCTGATTACTCTGTAATATCTCAAGAGAAATTTGAAAAATTTAGAAATAATGTTGGCGGTGGTAACTCTTACATCAGTTATCTAACGCCGCACTGCACGCGAGTTACAGGCATTACAAGGCTCGAAGAGTTTGGTGTGCCTATTCATATCATTTCTAAGTTAATCGCTGGCCACGCTAACGTACGAACTACATACCGTTATACCAAATATGATAAGAGCTATATAAATGACAGAATTACTGAAGTTCAAGCTAAAATAAGTAGCAAGATGGAGTTAGCTCTTACAGAAGAGCTGAAGACATCGGATATCGAGAAGGCGAGGCAGATTGCTTACGTCCCTGATATCTATCTAACATCTTGGGGAGACGTTCAAGAACGCAGTTGGAACTCTAATGCATTGGGGATATGCCCGAACTCAGGGACGCTTTGTCATGAAGGGCGTGATGAAGATGCTGCACATTTTAATGGTATAGGTAAGTGCTTGAATTGTAAGTATCTAATCAGTGGTAAACCATTCTTAACTAATATTTGGGCGCATGTGAATGCTCTTCTTTATAAGGCTAAAGAACTCAATGATGAGTATAGTCTTCTGCAATCTGATTATAGGAAGCTTATAAAGCAGAGGAAGAGAGAGTTCAAAGCAAATGGTCGTTCAGAAGAATGGGCTAGCCTGAACAACTTGATTAAGAAAGCGGAAAATAACATGGAAATGAACTCAGGAGATGTGAATTTGATTCTTTCTGAGGTTTATTATGGGAACTTACTGTTTGAAACGGTTAGAAATCTAACTAATACCAGCGAAGATTTCGTTGAAAGTATCGGTTTTGAGGATTGTACTAACTTTGAACATTTGAACGCAGTGGTAGAGTCCGAGTCTTATTTGCCCTATTTCGAAAGAGATAAAAACTTGAAGTTCAAACGTGACACGTTTGTTGATAAAGCACTTGTTGCCATTGGTGAGCAACCAATATTTCTAAGGAACTTAAGTCATGAGGAAAAGGAGCAGGCTATATCAGCAACGGCAAAGTTGATTGAAAACGACATCAAAGCACAGGAAGGGAAGTATCTAGTTGCAGCTTTGAGATTAGAGAATTTGATGGAGGTATGCCATGCAGCATGATGTTGATACCGTTCTAAAGAGCCTTCTTAAAGATGCAAATTCAAATGTTGAAACACGCCTAAAAGCGTTGAATAAAATTATTTATGGTTTTAAAAAGAATCATGTGGATTTAACCGTGCCTAATGTAGTTGGTGCATTAGAGGCTATTGGAATAAAAATGAGTGCCAGCTCAATTTATAACAAAACCGTTCGGGGAAAACCCAACCCATACAGAGTCTTATTCGATGCGTGGTCACATGATATAGATAAGGCAAAAGTAAGTAAGGCATCTGCGGATTATTCACCTGTAGACTTTACTTCAATGACAGATGCTGATTTTGCAACCATTGGTAGTGATGTTGTTAAGTTCAAGGTTCAAACTTTATATAACGAGTTGAGGTCAGCAAGAAATCAAATAAATATGCTCAAGCAAATTCATGACTTACCTATTATTGAAGATACAGGTGAAAAACTTATATATCGTAAAAATGGGCTAATCGATGATGCTGTATCACCATCTCAAGGTATCAGTACCTCAGAGTTAAATGAAGAATGCATTGAAGAATATGCAGATGCCATTCGCTATTTCTTGAATGGTAATAGTAAAATTGAATTTGATGATGAGGGTTTCTTAATCGCTAAAACAACAATCCGAAAAGGTGACATGCTTAGTGATATTGATTTTAAATCCGCAATAGAAACAGCATATAAAGTATTGATAGAAAAATAGGAAATAAATGGCGTTGTTGAAAAAATCACCTTGAAGAACAATAACACTATATATGATTAGCCGTTGGCTTCTGACGTGTATACCTAGTCCTTTATGTATAGTTTTAACATTCGCCATGATTTCGCCCAATTTAGCGTTGTAACATCTGTAGTCATAATTGATAACGAGCAGTCATTGAATAGATGTATGCCGATATTAGGTTAGCCTCACATGAGGAGGCAAGCTGCCTCCTCCTGTCTTTCATATAATCTTCTCGCACCACAATCACTAACGGTGATGGAATCGCTTTTCACCCAAAATCTCTCCTTCAAGTTGCTGAAAAGGGTGATCAATCTCCTTGTGCTCAACTGAGTGTAATGCTTATAGTTGCTTATTTAAGGAAAGGCCATAGATAAACTATGTTTATTTTTAAATAGGTGATTACATGAGAGACGCTTATTGTACTTTGGATGATCGCATCTGGGATGCCGATGACTTCATAGAGTTAGAGCCTCGCCTGTTAGAGGCAAAGAGACGTAACTTAGAATGTCCTGAATGTAGGGAGTTTGCTTGGTTCAATCGAGGCGTGGAAGGTCGCAAAGATCCATTCTTTAGTGCTCACCATTTGGAAGATTGTGATTTGAGAACGGAATATGTTCGAGTACCAAATGGCGAGTTTGATGAAGAGGGGATTGAACAGGGTGACGACATAATTGTTAGGCTAGATGAAGAGGTTGGCGGAGAATTGGAAGTTGCTCCACCTCAGAATCCTAATGGTAGACATCGAGAAGGTGGTGGAAGAACAGTAAGAGTCGGTGTTGCTCAACAGAACTTCGCTCAACAGTTTACATTGAGACGCATATTGCATCGATTGCGACAAAGTGAAGCGTTCAGGGACTCTTATAATTCAATCACATTCTACAGAAGCAATAACGAGCCTTTGGTTCAGGGGCAAATCCGCGATGTGATTACTCATTTTGATGACATTGATGTTCACGGAAATTTTACTGATGGCGTCCAATTCTTTTGGGGACCAATTGCTTCGACGGGATACACCGACGATGGGCGACTTTGGTTAAATTCCTCTATGCGCAGGAATGACGTAAGTGTGGTCGTGTATAGCGATATCGTTGATGAATTTCTTGAGCGATTTGATGTTGATGATATTGAAGATTTGGTTGGTGCCTATGTTTTAGTTGCTGGTAATGGCTGGGTATCAGGTAACACCGATAAACCAATCATCTGGTGCGCATCAACCAATAATATCTTCGTACGTCGTTACAACAATTAGTTATCTGTATAGTTTTGCTCGTTTAGCTCACATCAATTGAATAGACGAGCTTTGTTTTTATAGGTAAACGATTTGAAACACTTATAAGGTTCCGAAGATTTTAGATGGCCTTCAATTAATTCAGGTCAGTATATGCAATATATGCGCTGATACGGAGGCTTTTCCATATCACAGCCAATCCGTTCTGTTCTAATTTAGCAAATGTTATAAACGTTTTTTGTATAGAAATGATTTACGATACTAGAAAATAGGCTGTACGCCTTGTTAATGACTCATTTTCTAACTTGTCAGATTGAGAAAAAATTACATAATACACTTCTGTGAAAATTCGTGTTTATTAATTGAGTAATGTGTTCAATTAGGATGGTAATAAGAACGATTATATATTTATAGTGACCAGGTTTATGTGGTCACTATAAGCTTATAATACGCTATCAATCAGACAATTAGAAGTTTATTAGTATTGTCGAAAATCATAGGAATAAATGTGAAGTTCTTAAAAATTAGATGAGACTTTACACCTGGGAAGCTTTGAATAAATTCACCAGAATAGACATCTCCTTCTTTCTGCATCTTGAGATAAACATCACCCTGTTGATAAACATAAAAATTAGAAAGATCTAAATCAGTTGGAATATCACCATTCATTAATTTTAGTGGTGCTTCTTCAAAACTTACAGAACCAACACCTAAATCCATTGTAACTAAGCCTGTATTCTCTAGCTTTTCAGGGAGGTTGTCAGATAATAATGCATACTCCCTGGGAATAAAGAACATACTGTTTATTATTTGTGTTGAGTTGTTTTCTAAATTAGAGCAGACTGTGGGTTGTATAAGAATACATATGTCAAAACCGCAATTTTCATAGTCTCTAGATATATGCTCGACGTATTTTTTTATTTTTTTTATATTGGTTGTTTCACCAAGTCTAATAATTAATTTCTTGATTGATGAATTGTCAGTTGGATCTTTAAGTAGACTATTATTCGCTAATTTTATCTTACTCTCAATATTTCTTTGCTCATTATAGTGTTGATTTCCTAATATCATTACTATATCTGATGAATGCTGTAATCTATATTTGTCAAAGAATGCAATTTTCTGGAAGTTAATTATAACGCCAAGTTTATTTAAAAAATATTGTTGGTATCCATCCATTTCAAAAACTATGAAAAAGCATATTTGGTCGGTTATTTCTTTAGTTAAGATACCGTTGCTACATACAATATATAAGCTTCCTGATGTTTTATGATGTTTTACATAGTTTTTGAATGTCTGTCTTATCAAGTCACATCTTTGCTTGAATAATTTTTCATGATCAGATATGTCAAAGTTTTTAACAGAAACTTTGTATTTATATCCCGAATCAAAGTCAATTGTATAATCATAAATTGGATAAGATTTAGGACAAGGCCTTACAACTCCTTTTTCTGTAGATAGTGACCCTGCAATAATTATTTCTGTTATTAATCCATGGGATGTATGTATGTTTTTCTTTATTTCATTAGCTGTAGACTCAAGCCAAGTTGAATTGTGTTTCTTTAATCTATTAATAGCTTTGCCAAAAGAGAATAATTCATTAGTGGACAAATAATCTTTTCGATTCCACAGCAATTGAAGTCTATGACTTTCTTTTCTCTTTAACCATTCTTCGGAAAAAAGATCTTCTACAGCCTGTATTGCATCAAGAATACTCTCTAGACTTGATGTTTTAGTGAGATGATCAAATGCTCGCCCAAACTTATTCACCATTTATGTGCCTCCACAGATACGACAATACGCATACTCTAAGTCTATCCCACGAGTACGTATTCTCGTAGCCTTTATCTTGAATAATCTTTTTGTATCATAGTCTTAAATAACATGATAAGAATATGCGAAATAGCCATCAATACCCTAGATACAGTGAAATATTACTAAAATTTGGTAAATGTGAAATAATTTCTTCCACACCTAAAAATTTGTAAGAGACAAACCTGATCTAGCCAAGATGGAGAGAGCAGTGTTGTAAAAAAGTGATTTATCATGATAGATCTAATTAGTGATATACGTATTATGAAAAGTATCGTAAAACCGTCTTACCTGGTATTTTTTACGCGTTAGTTACAGTTAAGTTTATATCACACATCCCAAAAACCTTTCTTGTCTATGCCTTTGGGTATCCCATCTTCCATAGTAACCAGCAGGCCTAGAGCGAAAGCCGACATGTGTTAGCAACAACCTTCGTTTTGCTCTTGAAACTCCTACAAAAAATGCACATAAGTTTTCATCTGGGTTTCCCCAATAGCTTTCAGTTTCAACGCCTAGTAGAACGACAGAATCAAACTCTAGTCCCTTGCTCTTATGAACTGTAAGTATTCTAACTGCTTGATCATCCTCAAAACGCTTAAGCGACGCTTGGAGATCGAGTCCAGTAGACATCAATTGATCTATCTGTGAACAAGTATCATTGAGCACCTCACGTAAACGTGACTCAGTTTCATAATCATGTGACAGAGACATTAATTCTTGGAACCCTACTTTTTCAATGAAACGCTTCAAGCAATCCCACCTTTTGGGGTTTTCAGGAACTATAGGATTTTGATTAATCGCCTTTTTCTCTTCTAGAATGAAACGTTGCCAGTTTTGGACCAGTTCACCCTTTTCATCGTCATCATCAGTGAAGGGAACTAACTTTTCCATTAAGCGAACCCATGCTGAAGGTTCCTGCTTGCCAAAAGTGCTTAATAGGAAGTCTACAATTAGGCGTGCGGCTGGCTCAACAGTTATGTCCTGCAACTGTTGTTCATTCCTATATGGTATACCTCTATCACGTAGAGCAACCATAAGCCTCATTGCATATAATTCAGGTTGGTTCTTGATTAACACAGCTATCTCAGAAGGAGGAACACTTTCTTCATTTATCCACCTTTGGATTTGCTCTGAAAGATAATCGGCTTCTTCTTGGCAGTTCTGAAAAGGGTGAACTTGTATATGGCCTTCTTCTCCCGCGATTTGCTCTTCAGGCATCACTGATGCGGGATCAAGAATTTTGACGATTTCATTTTGCAATCGAAGAAGTTTGGGCTGTGAACGAAAGTTTCGGTACATATTGAGTGGAACAGCTTGGAAGTCTTCTTTAAATGCCTCAAAAATACCGTCAAGAGCACCAGCCCAGCCCATAATTTTTTGCTTTGTATCGCCTACAGCAGTAAGGCGAATATCTGTGCTTTGAAAGGCTACCTTAATAAGCTCATACTGATAGTTTGTGCAATCCTGAAACTCATCTAAAAAAACATCTGTATAGGTTTGCCTCAATGCGTTTCTAGCAACGGGGGATTCTTTTAATATCTTTATTGCAAGCGGAACTAGATCTGTAAAATCAATTTGCTTGTGAAGGATTTTGGGACCGATTGTGAAACCAGGCTCTAAGGCTTCATCCCCAGTCAATATTGGACGAAAACGGTCAATTATTCGCTTTGCAAAAGCATGGAATGTATAGCTGTCAAAACGTGATGAAAGCTCAGCACCACATCTACGCTTGATCCGTTCTTTTAGATTACTACTTGCATCTACCTTAAATGAAATAGCAAGTATACGTTTGGGGTAGCGACATGAGCCTGTACGAAGTAAAAAGTCAGCTCGCTGAGCGAGCATTTCTGTTTTGCCAGCGCCTGGACCAGCGGTTAAAGCTAAGCTGTATTCACGCTCTTTAGCTGCTCTATAAGCGTTAGGCTCCAATACTAATCCATCAGCTGGTTGCCAACTCTCGACTCTAATCATTCAGGAAGCTCCAACAATATTTCTTTTGCAGAATCTACTAGCCGTCCCAATGACGGAGGAATATGTGCTAGGAGTTGTTCATCAGATAATCTAGAGAGAGCTGTAATATGCTCCGCTGGCTTACTTCCAACTTTGAATAACTTGTGATATGTAATAAACAACTTCTGCTCATCATCACTATACTCTGAAGCTTCAGTACGAGATTTACCTAGTACCGCTTTGATATTTGGGAGTTCTGGTTCAACTTGATCATCTGCTTCTATATTAAATGCGGTAGGAAAAGCGCTGAGCATTGCGAAATCCAAGTCCATTGGATAAGAGAAAAACACTCTACGCTTTTCCAATTCCATTAGATAATGAGGAAATGCTCTAATTTTATGCTGAGGATCATTCCATGTTGGGATATTTTCGTATCCATCAGTTAACTGAAGAGCTGGTTTATGTAGTTTTAACTGATCATTGGCTGTTTTGATACGTCCCCAACCACCTTGATGCCTTCCTACATCGAGGTCTAAAAGTGTAATATGAGGAATATTTAACCCTTCAAGAAGCCTCCAGAAATGGTTTACATGTCGCCCACCAAGAGGAGCCACAGTAATCCCAAATGCGTCAACAGGTACTCCTTTAGATTCTAGTAATCTAGGTATTACGATTTCTTCACTATCCCCCTCCCCAAGGATAACCAAACGTGAAAAATATATCTCAGGGAAGGATTTTACTGCCTGAGAGACAAACTTATGAGCATCACCTGAGTGTTCCTTATCGGGCAACTCGATACTTGCAATAGTTGTTTCTCTGTCTGGGTTCAAGCGAAGATAACGTATTTGTTTTGGCTCGATACGTCTCAGCATTGATGGTGCATGAGTTGCTATTAGGGCTTGCGCATCCCCGTGACCGACCATTTCTTTAAGAGAGCTTACTATTCTTCCTAAATAGTGAGGGGATAGGCTATTTTCTGGTTCTTCCACGGCAATTAACGTAAACACAGGAGGTCTAAGCTTATCTGGATCAAAAGATTCATCGCCTTGTAGTACTGAGCGGCCAATAGCCTGGGATGAAAGAACCAAAGACAAATACAGCATCGATTTTTGGCCATCACTTAATCGAGAAAAATCGACATTAGCTTCATCGTGTCCAGGAGAAAAAGAAATAGAAAGGTGGCGAAGCAATGATTCGATTTCACTTGCAACAAAAGTAATTTGGGGCTGTGTAAAAAACTGTCCTTTATGTAAACGAGACCACGAATCTCGAATGCTTGTACTCAAGGCATTAACTGATAAGTTAGCTGCGAGACTTGCGCTGATTTGGTCTGTATGTCCCTTCACTGCTTCTCGCTCAGTCTCCCAGTTAACAGCCCTTAGCATTCGCCCTAACAAAGCGTTCGCACCAAAGGTAATATGTTCAGCGGGGTCACGTCTAGCTGGAAGGTAGTGTATTTGAATCTGACTTCGGTCTGTGCGTGAAACTTTAGCCGTACTTTTAGGCTGCTGGTTGTCGTCTACCTCTAATACGTATATTAATGACTCATCTATATCACCATCAATACCCATAGACGCTTCTAGTCGAAACCTTACCCGTGGAGTATCTTCTCCGTCTACCAATCGCATGTGACCAAAGTGTGGTGAAACAGTAGTGTTATCTCCCTCTTCATGTAATTCAGGGAAAAGAAAATCAGCCTCAATCCAAAGAGTTCTTTCTTCAGGTTGCTCTGATTCGTTGTGTGGAACATGAAAATCAGATTTTCTTATCCGACGTAGAGATGGATCAAATGCGAACATTCGACAAAGCGCTTGAAGAGCTGCTGTTTTTCCTGAGCCATTTGGACCGATTAGGAAAGTTAAATCGTCAAGAGAGATTTCAGTAGAGGTTGATCCATAGCTTTGAAAACAGGAGAGTCGTAATTTATCAAGTTTCACTATTTCGCCTCATTCTATTGTTAAAATAGCTAAATCAATAATCATTAGGTTGACTATGCAACCAGGATTTATGAATTATACACATTTAGTTCTTACAAAGACTTGATGGTGAATACGTTTCTTATCTCCTCATGTCACATGAACTTTGAAGGTGATAGCAGTAGTCCAAAATACGCAAATAACCTCTGCTAGCGTTGGCGTATCAGCGAAGTATGAAGCAAAAGTGCTTTTGGGGTAGGTAGCAATCAGACTACTTGCTTTAAATCACGATTTTCAGGTGAGATGGTTAGGTTCGAGCAATGGCAAGTCACAGTAGTTAAGGTAACAACTCTTTAGGGTCACAGCCTAGGGTCTCCGCAATCTTATATAATTTTTCAAGCGTAATATTTACTTCACCACGCTCAATACGCCCGATATAACTTCTATCTACTTTAGCTAGAATCGCGAGCTTGTCCTGAGAAAGGCTTCTCGCTTTCCTTACTTTTACAATGCGTCTGCCAACGGCTATTGCAAGCATCTTGTTCATGTTTTTTATTTGCGAAATTAATTTGTTGAACAATCGCATGTTGCGGCATAGTTAGCCACGGACTATAATCCTCAAAATGAGTTTTGATGGTTATTTTTTGTGCAGATGAAGATAAAAATTAGAAAAGAGTTATTTCTCGCTATTTATCACAATGAACATTTCTCAGCTAACGACCTTAAGTCTTTACCACTGGACATTGATGGAGAGGAGTGCTTATCAGATGAATATGTTGAAAAAAAAATGAAGGAGATGTCGCTCATCGGTGCCGTTCTTTCATGTGGCTTCGATAAACATGGAGATGAAAAGTTCTCCAAGGGATTTATGTTCAATCACATCGATTGGGATGTCGTGGATTATGGCAATTACAATGAGAACTCTAGTTATCTTGCTCTCAAGGAAGAAAGTCTTTTGACGAAGCTTCAGGATAAATTATCTTTTTTATCAAGGTCTTATTGCCTCAATAAAAGAGCCTGGAAGTATTTTAATTTGTTATGTACTCAACATTCAGAACTTCGTCCATGCTTAGAGCAATTCATATCCGAGCATGACAATCGTAGATTAGACATCCAAGCTGAAATGCTGGCAGTAGAAAATGCGATTAACTTATACAAAGACATAGCACTACCAGTAGAGAATAGGAGTTAATTTGTACAAGCCTATACTTTACGCATATGCCACAAACAACAACATGCTCGTAGGGCAATTTGCCCAACAGTCGAAGAGTCACCTATTATTCTCTTATTCTGATGAGTGGTTAGCGTATCATTCAGCCTTCCCGCTCTCGTTAAGCCTACCGCTAATGAAAGGTGAGGTTTCATCATTTAATATATTGAATTTTATAAACAACCTCCTTCCTGACTTAACGGGTGAGCGATTAGAACTCGCTCGCTCAGTAGGTGCGCAATCTGTCGATGCGCTCACTTTACTCTCTAAAATCGGACACGACTGTACAGGAAGCATTTCGTTCACTGACTGCAAGGAGCCTCCAGTTGTAGGATGGGAATATCGAGAACTATCTGCAAGTCAATTAGATGAACTCGTTACTCAGCGTAAGTCATTTCTTCCTTTTTTTGGTGACTACCGTCCGTGTATTTCAGGGACACAATCCAAAACAACGCTAATGAAGTTGAATGACAAGTGGTACGTACCGCAAGGAAAATCAATCACTAGCCACATTATCAAGTATCCGATGGGGGCGATTGCTCAAAATAACTCAGTGCTAGATATGAGAAGCAGTGTTGAGAATGAATTCATTTGTGCTCAAATTGCCAAGAAGCTTGGTTTTAATGTACCTAATGTCGAGATAATTACTACAGCGTCAGGAGCTAAAGCCCTAGCTGTAGAGCGGTTCGATAGATGTTTTGGTAGCAGTGTCGCATCTCGTAGGCATCAAGAAGATTTTTGCCAGATTTTCGGCGTGCCTGAAACTAAAAAGTATCAATCGGAGAACCAACTGGGCACTTCTAAGATTGCTGATTTTCTAAACGCTTCTACAAAAAGCCATGAAAATACTCGCGATTTCTTTAAATTTATGATTTTACAGTACCTTTTGGGTGCAACTGATGGTCATCTAAAAAACTTTTCGGTGCATATTGATTCCAATGGATTCCATCAACTCACACCATTCTACGATTTACTGTCTGCATATCCTGCTGTAGGTCCTAAAGGGTTAAATAAGAGAAAGCTAAAGTTGTCGATGGGTCTAAAAGCATCCAAGGGATATAAATACCATGTCAACAAAATTTGCTTACGACACATAGAGCAAACCGCTAATCAGTTCGGTATTAGTCATGCTGAATGTCATGAGATTGTCTCAGACCTTCTCGCTCAATTCAGTGATGCACTCAGCTCGATAGACAAACGATTTCCAGAGGAAGAGTTCGCATTTGTAAAGGACTCCATATTTCAACATGCCACTGAAAACGTCGAGAAGTTAAACAGATCAATCAAGTAAACATCTTGGGTAACAATTACTACCCTTTTTGTAAACTTACTCGCTAGTGATGAGGGAAAGATGACTGACGCTACTACTAATGAAAGTAACATGACTCTTGATTTGAGGCAGTCTTTCGCTCTGTTAAGTGTCGATCAGAGCGGCATCGTAACGATGAAATTTGGTGATGAAGTAACGGTTTTTATGAACGACAAATGCTCTGCAATCGCTACAGATTTGTTAAAAGTGATCGCGTCAATAAAACAACGGGAGTAGTGAGTAATGAACAATGAGGAAGATAAAATTAGTGAGCTGACAAAGCCGTCTTGTGAAAGTCAAAACGTTGATCGCTTTCTAGATTTACTCGAAAAAGACATAGAGCAACATCCTAATAAATTGATCGTTCCTTCTCAATAAATGAAAGAACAATTAGACGATACTGTCGGTGAATATTCAGTCGATTTAGATGGCGACTATTAGGAATAAGGATGGTATGAAAGCAAAAATCGGCATTCTATCAGAAGAGCTTGCTCGTAAGTGCATGATTCGCATTGCAGAAGGAAAAGTGACGTCTGAAGAACCTTATCCTCAATTTTTGTTTGAGTCACTGGCTGTGCTTTCACAACTGTTGTCTAACGAAAATGTTGAACTACTGAATTTAATTGCTCGCGAAAAGCCAAACAGTCTTGATGAGCTTGCTGAAATGAGTGGGCGCAGTATCAAGGATGTTACTGATACGTTTGAAGCTCTTTCATCTAAGGGCTTTGCTTATCTGGATATGAGGGGAAGTGAATCTCGACCAATAGCGTTGTTTACGACATTCGAGATCGTCATGGGCAGCTCTCTACTCTTGGAATCCTCTGATCGTACCTGATTTGAATAACTTAGCCTGACTGGGTTGCCTACATTTCAAGAAGCTGCTCGCTCGGTGAAATGACTCAAGTTGCAAGCTAATGCAACTTGATGTATTGTTTTTAGTACGTTGTGGTGTGGGATATCCTCGTCACTTATTGAGCTTATTTAGCTCGTGGGAAAACGAAAGTTTTCTGCCTTTTTGACCCATACATGCCTAGCAGTGACCATGATGAGCACCGTTCAGAACATGTGGGAATTCGAACCTTGGGACGAAACCAAGGTTCGTCGAGACGGGGGCGTGTGCTGATCAATCCTTTCTCTGTAATTGGACGAACCCAAACTTTTTACTTCGTACTGGCGAGGGGGTTTGGGGATTACGGAGGGCATAATATGTCAAATAACACACAACGCGATCAGCAAGTAAACATTATTAAACCAACAAAGCGAGAGAAGCGCCAAAAGCAATTCAAACGCTTCCTTAAAGCTCTTAGTTGGCTATATCGTATCTGGTATTGGTTCAACTTTCTTCTAGGTCTATTTGATGGTGGTGATACCTAATGTTTGCTCCCCCTAGTTTCGAAACATGAGGCCATTCATATGATTCATAGAGCGCTACGTTTGATACGTCAGTATCATGACCTTTCTGTAACTAAATTAGCGGAAGAATTTCGCATGCCTAAGCAATATTTAGATGGAATAGAGGCAGGCACAAAACCTGTTAATAATGACATTCTTGAAAAATATGCCTATAGATTCGATATACCTATCTCTTCACTAGTGATGTTCTCTGCACAAATTGCTAATGAAAAAAAATTAGCTAAAAAGTTTAGAAAATCTTTAGCAGGTAAAATCCTTGACGTAGCAGAATGGGCGATGAGTAAAAATGAAAAAATCAAAGCTTAAAATCAAGACGAATGGCAAAGAATATTCACTGAAAGACTCCCCCTTCTATAATATTAAAACTAAAAAAAGGCTATCTATTCTAATTGGTTGTACGCTTAGCGAGCTTAAGGCTTTTTCTAAAGATCAAGGTAACTACCATGAATTCCTAGAAAAAAGTACAGGTGGAAAAAGTCGAAAGATACAACAGCCAGTGAGAGGGTTAGATAGAATCCATACCCGAATAGCTAGTCTTTTATGCAGAATCGAAACACCTGATTATCTACATTCAGGGAAAAAGAATCACTCTAATGTATCTAATGCAAAGACCCACGCAGAAAAGCACTTCGATAACGTTCCAACTATGACTACAGATATAAAGTCATTTTTCCCATCTACAACTAGAAAAATGATTTTTTCTTTTTTTTACTCTGTAATGAAGTGCAGTGCTGATGTCGCTGACGTTTTAGCTGATATTTGTACTATTCACAAGTTCTTACCTACAGGCAGCAGGATTAGCATGCCTCTTGCGTTTTGGGCAAACTCTAGAATGTTTGAAGAGCTAGAAGCACTATCTATAAAACATGATATCGTTATGACCGTTTACGTCGATGACCTTACTTTTTCTGGTTGTAATGTAAACAAACTCTTCAAAACGACAGTAAAGAGGGTTATCGAACGCCACCAACATACAATGCATCCAGATAAAACTAAGATATATAGGAAAGCTGAGCCTAAGCTTGTTACTGGGGTTGTTGTTCATAACGGTGAAATTAGAGTTCGAAATGAGCAACACAAGCAGTTGGTCACAGATTTAGCTTGTTGGAATAGCATTAAAGCTATACCAGAAGCTATTCGAATGCCGTATACAAACAGGCTAATAGGGCGATTGCACTCGATGGGGGTAATCGAGTCTGTTTTCAAAGATAAAGCTACTGCCATCAGAAATCAAACGGCAAAATGAGCGATAATCTTCCCTTACCTAGGTAGGACTATTCCGTTGCTAGGGACAGACAAAGGAGAGCTAATAACCTGTTAGTTCTTTAGCTTCGATTTGGCGAATCTCGATTAATCAAAATTTGAATATAAAAAAGCCGCATCATTTGATGCGGCTTTTTTATATTGGTGCGCCCACTCGGACTTGAACCGAGGACCTGCCGATTATGAGTCGGATGCTCTAACCAAACTGAGCTATGGGCACGAAATTCTGTAGGGCCGATTTTGCATGGCAAACCATTTGTTGTCAATGAAAAACAAATAGTTGTTAATTAACAACACGCAAAACTATTGTACTTAGTAGCTTTAATTGAATGTTGTAAACTATTAGGGGTTTACACGCGTTCTAACCACTGAGCTAAGGGGCCTTAATAGGACAACGATTATAGGGGAAGCGTTGCAAGGTGTCTAGATACCAACTAGGGCAATTGCGCTTAGTTTTTATCCACTTAGAACAGTAGATAATAAAAAAGGTGACCTAAAGTCACCTTTTTTGATTTCTAAAAGCTTGTATGCGCTGCGATTATTCGTCTAGGAAGCTGCGCAGAGTCTCTGAGCGGCTTGGGTGACGAAGTTTACGTAGTGCTTTTGCTTCGATCTGACGGATACGCTCACGAGTAACGTCGAACTGCTTACCAACTTCTTCTAGAGTATGGTCAGTGTTCATGTCGATACCAAAGCGCATACGAAGTACTTTCGCTTCACGTGGCGTTAGACCTGCAAGCACGTCTTTTGTTGCCACTTTAAGGCTAGTTGCTGTTGCAGAATCTAGCGGAAGTTCTAGCGTTGTATCTTCGATAAAATCACCTAGATGCGAATCTTCGTCGTCACCGATTGGTGTCTCCATTGAGATAGGCTCTTTAGCGATTTTTAGAACTTTACGAATCTTGTCTTCTGGCATTTGCATGCGCTCTGCCAGTTCTTCCGGTAGTGGCTCGCGACCCATCTCTTGCAACATTTGACGAGAAATACGGTTTAGCTTGTTGATCGTTTCGATCATGTGTACCGGGATACGAATCGTACGTGCTTGGTCCGCGATTGAACGAGTGATTGCCTGACGGATCCACCACGTTGCGTAAGTCGAGAACTTGTAACCACGACGATATTCGAACTTATCTACCGCTTTCATCAGACCGATGTTACCTTCCTGGATCAGATCCAAGAACTGTAGGCCACGGTTGGTGTATTTCTTCGCGATAGAAATTACAAGACGCAAGTTCGCTTCAACCATCTCTTTCTTCGCACGGCGAGCTTTTGCTTCACCGATAGACATACGACGGCTGATGTCTTTAATGTTCTGTACGTTTAGAGAAGTCTCTTCTTCAATCATTTTTAGCTTAGCGATTGAACGACGGATTTCTTCTTCGTTACGTTTGATCTTTTCAGCGTATGGCTTGTCTGAAGCAAGAACTTCATCCAGCCAAGCTTCACTTGATTCATTACCAGTGAACAGCGCGATGAATGATTTCTTCGGCATTTTGCCGTATTCAACCACTGACTTCATGATCAGACGCTCTTGAGTACGAACGCGATCCATAGCAGTACGCAGTTCATTCACTAGGTGATCAAACTGTTTAGGTGTTAGACGAAACTCGCGGAATACGTCTAGCATCATTTCATTAGCAACGGTTGCTTTCGGGCTGTTATAGCCGTACTCGTTGATTGCTAATTGAAGATTTTGATAGGTGCTGCGTAGTTGGTTGAATTTCTCTAGCGCTAATTCAGGATCGATACCTACATCTTCTTCAGAATCATCTGAATCGTCATCGCTATCTTCGTCGTCATCAACGTCTTCATCGTCTTCTTCTTCTAACTGAGATTCAGTCAGTTCAGAACCGATGTGTGTTGCCGTTGGTGCAGCGGTGTCGTCAGCATCTGGATCTACAAAACCTGAAATTAGGTCTGTAAGACGTAGTTCTTCAGCTTGAACTTTGTCAAATTGCTCAAGAATGTACGGAATTGTGCCTGGGTATTCAGCAACAGACGATTGAACTTGGTTAATACCTTCTTCAATACGTTTTGCGATGTCGATTTCGCCTTCGCGAGTTAGAAGTTCGACAGTACCCATCTCACGCATGTACATACGTACTGGGTCTGTTGTACGACCAATCTCACTCTCTACGCTAGAAAGTGCAGCGGCTGCAGCTTCGGCTGCATCTTCATCGGTAATATTTGTGTCATCGTTCAGTGCTAAATCATCAGCATCAGGAGCAGTTTCTACTACCTTAATGCCCATGTCGTTGATCATCTGAATGATGTCTTCTACCTGTTCTGAATCTACGATTTCAGCAGGTAGGTGGTCATTTACTTCGGCGTAGGTCAGATAGCCTTGTTCCTTGCCTTTAATAACAAGTGACTTTAGCTGTGACTGCGGATTGTGATCCATAGACGGTATCCAACTTCGTAATCTGGTGAAGGAATCAGTATGCGAAATGCAAACCACTTACTATAACAAATTAAATCGTTGCTGACTAATTAAACAGGGTTACGCTTTTAAATCTAGCATAAGTGCTAGCAGCTCCCTTTTCTCTTCGGCTGATAAACCGACACTTCTTGCTTTGGCCTGCAGGTTTTCAATTTGTTTTTCTACGCACTGGGCAATAATTTTATCCAGTGAGTCTAAAAAGATTTCTTCTTGGTTGTCCTCATCGAGTGGAATGTCCCAACTCGCGAGACGAGACAGAAGGGTCTCATTTTGGCTGTTTCGCCAATGCTCTAATAATTGGCCTGTGTTGATATGGGGATGCGCTTGGCATTTATCAAGTACATCAACAAATAAACTTAGACCAGGAATGGGCAAATCTCTAACGCTAGTTAGATCTGGCACCATACTTACGTATTGTGGGTTTTGAATCAGTAACGCGATCACTTCTCGCATCGGCGTTCGCTTGATTTCTTTATGAGGTTGAGGCCTTTTATCCTCTTTACCTTGTTTTGAAATTAGCTGCTGTAGTTGGCGTTCATCAACCAAACCCAAACGGCGGCCAAGCAATTCTCTCAAGTATAGTCTTAAAGTGCCGCCAGGGACTTTATCAATGAGAGGAACCGCAAGAGTACTCAGTTTTGCCATGCCTTCTTTCGTGCTCATATCGACCTGCTGAGTCAATGAGCTGAACATGAATTCAGACAAGGGCATCGCATTAGACACTTGCTGCTCAAATGCTTGTTTTCCGTTTTGTCGGATATAAGAGTCGGGATCTTCTCCATCCGGCAAAAACATGAATTTTAACTGGCGACCATCAGTTAGGTAAGGCAATGCATTTTCCATGGCACGCCACGCGGCTTCACGGCCTGCGCGGTCACCGTCATAACAACACACGACGGTGCTTGTTTGCCTGAATAACACTTGCAAGTGATCGCCCGTTGTCGAGGTTCCCAATGAGGCAACGGAATAATCTACGCCATATTGAGCAAGCGCGACAACATCCATATAGCCTTCAACCACTAAAATTTGTGGTGGCTCACGATACGCTTGTAGTACTTCATAAAGGCCATACAACTCTTTACCTTTATGAAATATCGGGGTTTCGGGTGAGTTGAGATATTTTGGTGTCCCATCACCTAATACTCGACCACCAAAGCCTATTACTCGGCCGCGTCTGTCTCGAATAGGAAACATCACTCGACCACGGAATCGGTCGTAGCGGTTGCCTTTATCGTTTTCAATCAACATGCCGCCAGTGACGAGCATGTCTTGGTTTTCTTTATTCTGGCCAAAGTTCTTACGAACTAAATCCCATTCATCAGCCACATAGCCGATGCCAAACTTCTGGACGATTTCACCAGACAGGCCGCGATCTTTTAGATACTCAATCGCCACCTTACTTGCTGGCTGTTTGAGTTGGTTACGATAAAATTGAGCAATGCTGCCCATTAAGTCGTATAGGTTACGTTTTTCACTGCTGCTTGCTTGTGGGCCTGATTGAAACGAACCATTACCGCCGCTACGTTGTTCACGAGGAACATCTAAACCCAAGTATGAAGCGAGTTCTTCAATGGCTTCGACGAATTCTAGTCGGTCGAATTCCATCAAAAAATCGATGGCATTTCCATGCGCGCCACAACCAAAACAATGGTAGAACTGCTTTTCTTGACTGACACTGAATGAGGGTGTCTTTTCGTTGTGGAACGGGCAGCATGCGCCGTAGTTTTTGCCTTTTTTCTTAAGTTTCACACGTGCGTCGATGATATCGACAATATCAAGTCGAGCTAGAAGGTCATCGATAAAACTGCGAGGGATGTGTCCAGCCATAAAACCTAACAAAAAAAGAAGATGATGAGTGGAGCGAATGCCTTAAAAGAATGAGCGTATTGCCCATTGATTTCATTCCATCCATCCAGATACAAACAAGCCGTGCGCTCCAAAGGATAGCACGGCTTGCTGCAATTGGGTGGGGTACCTTAAGCCAATTTAGCGCGAACTAAACCGCTTACTTTACCCATATCTGCACGCCCTTGAATTTGCGGTTTCAGAACGCCCATTACTTTGCCCATGTCTTGCATGCCAGCTGCGCCAGATTCAGCAATCGCGTTCTCGATGAGAGCCGCTACTTCTTCGTCTGTCAGTGGTTGAGGCATAAAGTCCTCAAGAACGGTAATTTCTGCTTGTTCCGCATCAGCAAGATCTTGACGACCCGCTGCTTCAAACTGCGCTACAGAGTCGCGACGTTGTTTAACCATCTTGGTCAATACTGCAAGAATGTCGTCATCGTTCAGAGTAATCTGTTCGTCAACTTCACGTTGCTTGATTGCTGATAGGGCTAAACGAATAGTACCAAGGCGCAATTTGTCCTTGGCTTTCATCGCTAATTTTTGCTCTTCTTTGAGTTGATCAATCAGAGCCATAACTAAATTCCTTTTGGAGCTCAGTTATTAGTACAGGCGAACGCGACGAGCGTTTTCGCGAGCTAGCTTCTTAGCGTGACGCTTTTGAGCTGCTGCTTTAGCGCGTTTGCGAACTGTAGTTGGTTTTTCGTAGTGCTCACGACGACGCACTTCAGAAAGGATACCTGCTTTTTCGCAAGAGCGCTTAAAACGACGTAGAGCAACGTCGAACGGTTCGTTTTCACGTACTTTAACTACTGGCATATGCCTTTCACCTCAGGGGTTATTCGTTAACGCTGGTATTCAACAGACCAAATCACAATTGTTAGGTCTCTTACCAGCTTGATCAAAAATGGTGCGGAATTTTAATCCGATCACAACTACTTTGTAAAGCCTTTTGTCGATTATTGTCTGTACAAAATTTGTTTGCAGCACCAAGGCGAGGTAATATGACGCCCAAATTTCCTCTATACAGAAAGCATACTGAGAAAACCATGCGCATTATTGGTATTGAAACCTCTTGTGACGAGACTGGCATCGCAATTTATGACGATGAAAACGGTCTCTTGTCACACAAGCTATACAGCCAAGTAAAACTGCACGCAGATTACGGCGGTGTGGTGCCTGAGTTGGCTTCACGTGACCACGTAAAGAAAACCATTCCTCTTATTAAAGAGGCACTAAAAGAAGCGAACTTAACTTCAAAAGACATCGATGGTGTCGCTTATACCGCGGGGCCTGGTCTTGTTGGGGCGCTATTAGTGGGTGCGACTATCGGTCGCAGTATTGCTTATGCTTGGGGAGTGCCAGCGGTACCTGTTCATCATATGGAAGGTCACCTATTGGCCCCAATGTTGGAAGATAACCCTCCACCGTTCCCGTTTGTGGCGGTATTAGTATCGGGTGGCCACTCTATGATGGTGGAAGTGAGAGGCATCGGTGAGTACAAAATTCTAGGTGAGTCGATTGATGATGCGGCGGGCGAAGCGTTTGATAAAACAGCGAAGCTAATGGGTTTGGATTACCCAGGAGGTCCACTATTATCTAAACTGGCGGAAAAAGGTACACCGGGCCGCTTTAAGTTCCCACGCCCAATGACGAATGTGCCAGGTTTGGACATGAGTTTCTCTGGTCTAAAAACCTTTACGGCTAACACGATTGCTGCAAACGGTGATGACGAGCAAACCCGCGCGGACATCGCATTGGCATTTGAAGAGGCTGTGTGTGCTACGTTGGCTATTAAATGTAAGCGCGCGCTTGAGCAAACAGGCATGAAACGCATTGTTATTGCTGGTGGTGTGAGTGCTAACCGTCGTTTGCGAGCTGAGTTAGAGAAGTTAGCGAAGAAAGTTGGCGGCGAAGTTTACTACCCACGTACTGAGTTCTGTACAGATAACGGTGCGATGATCGCTTACGCAGGCATGCAGCGCTTGAAGAATGGCGAAGTGGCTGACATGTCAGTAGAGGCTCGTCCACGTTGGCCAATTGATCAACTAACACCTGTCGCTTAGTCAAATTTATGCGGTAGGTTTGAAACCGGTTCTGTGTAATAAAGGTCTCTGCTCCTCAGAGGCCTTTATTTTTAATTATTCAATGAACCGCCTCGTTTTACATTCTGACTGATGCGAGCAGTTCGCTATTGTTTCAGTGCTAGGATGACGTGGAAGAATAAGAAATGGATATAACAATGAATAAGTTTGAAATTGAAGGTCAGCAACTTGCTTATCTAGATAAAGGTGAGGGCCCTGTGCTTCTATTTGGTCATAGTTACCTTTGGGATAGCCAAATGTGGGCGCCACAAGTTGAGGTTTTAAGCCAGTCATTCCGTTGTATTGTGCCAGATCTTTGGGCACATGGTGAATCGGACGCTGCACCTGCATCGACACAGTCATTGGCCGACTATGCACAACATATGTTGGCATTGATGGATCATTTAGATATCGAAGAGTTCTCGATAGTGGGCTTATCTGTTGGCGGCATGTGGGGAGCAGAGCTAACGGCTCAAGCGCCGCAACGTGTTAAGTCACTGGTATTGATGGATACCTTCATTGGCTGGGAGCCAGAAGTTACGTATAAGAAGTATTTTGCAATGCTTGATACCATCAGCCAAGTCCAAGCAGTGCCTGCGCCAATTATTGAAGCCGTTGTGCCGCTGTTCTTTGCCAACAACGTCAATCAGGATAATCCTAAACTTGTCGCTTCATTCAAACGCAGTTTAGAAGACCTGAATGGTGAGCGTGCGGTGGAAGTCGCTCGCATAGGGCGCATGGTGTTTGGTCGCCGTGATGTGATTGAGGATTCGGAAAAATTTGCTCTGCCGACGTTAATTGCAGTGGGCTGTGAAGATAAACCACGTCCAGTTTTTGAATCTTATTTAATGAAAGACTGTATCACAGGCAGTGAGTTGGTGGAGATTCCCCAAGCTGGACACATCAGTTGTTTAGAGCAACCTGAGTTCGTCAACCAGATGTTGTTGAACTTCCTGAATCGAGTTCATGCATAACCAATACATCCTTCTTTAAACGAAAAGCTCGGCATTAAGCCGAGTTTTTTTGTGTCAGTTTTTTCTCGCCGATTTTTGGCTCGTCGCCAGACAAAAGCCGACGAATATTTTGATGATGCTTAAATACGATTAAGCAGCACAGCATAGCAACAGGTAACGTGTATTGCGGTTTAAACATCCAAGTATAAAACGGAGTGACCAAAACCGTGACGAGAGCCGCTAAGGATGAATAGCGGAATAGCGCGGCTACTGACAGCCAAGTTAACATTACCAATCCTGTTAAGTCCAAACCAATCGGAGCGATAGCGCCAAGCGCGGTTGCGACACCTTTTCCGCCTTTAAAGTGGAAAAAGATGGGGTACATGTGGCCAAGACAGGCAGCAATGGCGATGACGCCAAGAATGATAGGGTCGATACCAAGAAAGTATCCGCCCCACACGGGGATAGTGCCTTTGAGCATATCGCACAACAAGACTGAAACAGCGGCTCCTCGTCCGCCAATACGCAATACGTTCGTTGCTCCAGGATTGTTAGATCCCACACTGCGTGGGTCTGGCAGTTTTAAGAGTCGACAGATCAAAACCGCACTGGAAACCGAACCTAATAAATAGGCGGCCATTGTCATTATCAGTGCCAGTGCGTCCATAGAAGTCCTTGATGGATTGGAATTTAATGCTCGGTTCCCGCGTAGTTGCTATCATACCCCGAATTTACATAATGCAGAAATCCTCACTGTGATAGAGCTTGCATTATGTGATTTCTTGTATATAAAGATGCTTTCGCAGTTTATACCTAAGTAACATTGTGATGACCAAAGTAAATGTTACTTAGGTATAGAATACTACGATCAAATTACCCCTCACGGGTATCCGACCTCTGTAATAGAAGGACATAAGATGGCTCTGGATAAAGTTTTTATTGAACAGTTAGAAGTAATCACCACAATTGGCGTGTACGACTGGGAACAACAAATCAAACAAAAGTTGGTTCTAGATATTGAAATGGCACACGATAATAAACCTGCGGGCAAAAGTGATGATGTGCAAGATGCACTGGATTATTCGCAGGTGAGTGAGGCGGTACTTAACCACATTGAAAATGGTCGTTTCTTACTGGTCGAGCGCGTGGCTGAAGAAGTAGCAGAGCTTATCATGCAGCGTTTCTCTGTGCCTTGGGTGAAAATCCGCCTAGCGAAGCCTGGCGCCGTGCCACAAGCACGTGCTGTTGGTGTGGTGATTGAGCGAGGCCGAGCATGATCACCACCTATATCGGTGTTGGGACGAACGTAGAAAGAGAGCAACATGTGCTTGCTGCGTATCAGGAGCTGCAACGGCTTGGAGAAAATCTCCTCGTATCACCGATATATGAATGCGAACCTATTGGTTTTAGCAGCAAGAATTTCTACAACTTTGTCGTTGCAATGCGTACCGAGTTGTCATTAGAAGAGTTGAGCCATCAACTACGCGAGATTGAATTTAAGTGGGGACGCGAAGAAAACGCGCAAAAGTATCAGGATCGAACACTGGATCTCGATATAGTGTTGTTCGGTGAGCGCGTCTCCAAGAAAAAACCTGAGCTACCTCGCAGTGATATCTACAAATATCCTTTTGTCACAAAGCCGCTGTATGATCTCGAACCGCAATTAGTGATCCCAGGCGATGGACGCACAGTCGCAGACATTTGGCATGCTATGCAGCCAGTCGATTCGCTCAAACCCGTTTCCTTTCATTTTTAATTTGAGTTGTTTACATGAGTTATTTTGAAGCCTTTATTTTGGCTCTGATTCAGGGACTGACAGAGTTTTTGCCTATCTCAAGCTCTGCCCATTTGATCCTGCCTTCCGCTATTTTAGGGTGGGAAGACCAAGGTCTAGCCTTTGATGTTGCTGTTCACGTCGGTACATTAATGGCTGTCGTGATCTATTTTCGTCATGAAGTAATCACTTTGTTTCAAGCGTTATTTGCTTCGATCTTTAAAGGAGATCGCAGTAAAGAAGCTAAATTGGCTTGGATGATCGTGATTGCGACGATTCCAGCTTGTGTGTTCGGCTTATTGATGAAAGACATCATTGAAGTGTATCTACGTAGCGCTTACGTTATCGCGACTACTACGATCGTATTTGGCCTGTTGCTATGGTGGGTAGACAAAAACGCTAAACTCGTTGCCGATGAATACCAAACGGGTTGGAAGAAAGCTGTATTTATCGGTATTGCTCAAGCCTTAGCGATGATTCCTGGAACTTCACGTTCAGGGGCGACCATCACAGCAGCGCTTTACCTTGGCTTTACTCGAGAAGCGGCTGCGCGCTTTTCATTTTTAATGTCGATCCCAATCATTACATTAGCTGGTAGCTACTTAGGCATGAAGTTAGTGACCAGTGGTGAACCTGTCCATGTTGGTTTCTTAATGACTGGCATTATCACATCGTTTATCAGTGCGTACATCTGTATCCACTTCTTCTTGAAGATGATTTCACGCATGGGCATGACACCGTTTGTGATTTACCGTCTGATTTTGGGCATCGGTTTGTTCGCTTTTCTATTAAGTTCATAATTGATGTTAACGAAAAACGCCCGCGAAATCCGCGGGCGTTTTTGTTTGTTCGTTACTTCTTAAGTGCTGCTTTCACTGCTTCAATACGTCGTTTTTCTTGCTCGTCACGAATCGCAGGGCCTTTAAAGCCCTCTTTGATTATGATTTGAACGTCAACTGCCGCTGCTGCTTGGTAGGCTTGCCTAAAAATATCCGCCTGTGGATATGGTTGCGTTTCCGGTCCTTTACGACCAGCGTGATCCGCTTGGCAGCAAAGCAAGATATCTTGCAGACGTTCGGACTTACGCCACACATCGAGCTTATTGAGTATTTTAATTATGGTTTGTGGTTTAAGTTCAGCCGCGCGATGAATATTGGAGTGCTGTTCGCACACCATCAAGGCTAAATCACGAAACTCATTTGGTACCCGGACACGTTCGCACAGCTTTTTGATCAGTTTTAATCCTGTATGGCAATGCATTTTGTGGCTTGGCCATTCGCTCTCTGGCGTCACGCCCTTACCCAAGTCATGCACTTGGGCGGCAAACCTGACGGGGAGTGAGTTACTCAATTTTGCGGCTTGCTCTGCCACCATCAAAGTATGGATGCCAGTATCGATTTCTGGATGCCACTTCTCAGGTTGAGGTACGCCAAATAGTGCATCAATTTCAGGTAACACCACGGTTAATGCACCACAGTCTCGTAGAACCGATAAGAAAATATCAGGGCGAGGAGTAGAGAGAGATTTATGCCATTCTTGCCAAACACGCTCGGGAGTCAGTGTGCTCAGCTCTCCGGACTCTGCCATGTGACGCATTAACCGCATAGTTTCGTCGGCAACCGTAAAGTCTAGATCAGCCAGCTTTGCAGCGAAGCGAGCGACACGTAAAACGCGTAGAGGGTCTTCAATAAAGGCGTCTGATACATGGCGTAGCAGTTTATCGTTGAGATCTTGCTGGCCACCATATGGGTCATGGATCGTGCCATCACTCTCCATTGCCATCGCGTTAATGGTTAAATCACGACGTATCAAATCTTCTTCTAAGGTGACGTTTTGATCGAAGAAACATTCAAAACCAGTGTAACCAGAACCTGACTTTCTCTCTGTTCGTGCAAGGGCATGTTCTTCTTTACTTTTGGGATGCAGAAATACAGGAAAGTCTTTACCAACGGCGGTGTACCCTTGGGACAACATCATCTCAGGCGTCGCGCCTACGACCACCCAATCATTGTCATAACTATCAATTCCGAGCAATTTATCTCGAACTGCGCCACCTACTAAATAAACTTGCACGAATTACCTCTTAATTTATGGATATGCCGTTGGACATTGTAGCAAGCAATGGTACTTTTCTTTACTCCCGAGAGTAGATGCGGCTATGTTTATATTATATCTGACTATTCTCAGGTGGTTTTTTAGCTGGAGAGCCTAATGTATAAGGACTTTTTTGGGTTTGTCGAACAACCATTTTCGATTGTTCCAAACTCACGTTATTTGTATTTAAGCCAACGTCACAAAGAGGCAATCACACATCTCCAAGCCGGGCTAGGCGATGGCGGTGGTTTTGCTATGCTTACTGGCGAAGTAGGTACAGGCAAAACGACTGTCGCAAAAGCGATGCTGGCGAATTTGGGTGATAACACCAAAGCGGGTCTTATCCTCAATCCCACGTTTTCGAGTAGAGACTTGCTCGAAGCCATTTGTGATGAGTTCAAAATCACCTATCCGCCAGACGCAAACCTCAAACAGCTAAACCAGGTTATCCATCAATATTTGCTGCGTAATTATCGTTCAGGTTGGCAGACATTACTGGTCATTGATGAGGCTCAACACCTTGCTGCCGACGTTCTAGAGCAGTTGCGCTTGTTGACCAACTTGGAAACCGATACCAGAAAATTGCTCAAAGTGTTGTTGGTCGGGCAGCCTGAATTGCAGCGGTTATTACAAACAACACAACTACGCCAACTTGCCCAGCGTATTACCGGGCGTTATCACCTGTTGCCGTTGGATGAAAAAGAGACAGAAGATTACATCGCATTTCGACTACATACAGCAGGTGGCGACCAGCAACTGTTTAATCGTGCTTCTTGTAAACTTATAGCCAAATACAGTCACGGTATACCGCGGCTCATCAACCTTATCTGTGACAAATCCCTCAACATTAGTTATCACCAGGGTAATGTGGTGGTGGATAAGCAAACCGTTCAGCAGGCCTGTGAAGAGGTGATGCAGTTTCAGGCAGATATTTATCAGCAAGATAAAAAAGAGCGCCGGACTTTCCGTTGGCCTGCTTGGGGCTCTGTCACGGTAGGCCTTATTGCTGCATTAAGTACGGGGTGGGCGGTCGTGAATTATATGCCAGCTCAAGCGACGTCAGTGTTGACACAAGTGACGGAGCCAAGAGTAGAGCCAACACCAACCGTCGTCAGCCAACAGTTAACGGATGAGCAGCGTGCTTTATTGTTAACACAAAAACAGTCGAACCTCGCTGTAAATGATTTGTATCGTTTGTGGGGGTATCAAGCATCGGTTCGCGATAACCTTTGTTTGTCAGAACCGCAGTCGACTATGCGTTGTGAGCGTAAAATGGCGACTTGGCCGCTGTTGATGCAACAAAATCGCCCTGTGATCTTGGAGTTGAATTATCAAGGTGATGTTGGGTATGTCATTCTATATGCCGTCGGTAATGACCAAGCTGAAGTGCTCAATGGTAAGCAGCGTCTTCGTCTGCCAGTTTCGTGGCTAAAGCCGTTGTGGCAGGGCAATATTATCGAACTGTGGCATGCTCCGCTGAATGAAACATTACGTTTAGACATGGAAGGCCCTGCGATTGAAGTATTAGACCGATTATTAGCAGAAGCGGTGAGTGAGCCACTGCTTGAAACGTCTATTTTTGATGGTGCGATGAAAGAGCGAGTCGAATTATTTCAACGTTGGCAAGGAATTGGTGTCGATGGTATTGCAGGTAAGCGAACGCTAGACCGACTTCAGCAAAATGTTCAGCCAGATGCGCCTCAACTGGCGAGAATCGAGAAGGAGGACGCATAATGTCAGCTGTGAAACATATAGGTCTGTTCTTGCTGCCAATCACTGCTTCTGCTATCGGAGTCGCTTGGTACTTAGATCTCTTTGCACCGAGTGTTGAAGTAGATACAACGTCCCCGATAGAAAAGGTCGAAGTGGTATCACCTTTCAAAGTATTGGACTATCCAGAGAACACCCAGTTGGCCCAATTGCCAAGAGAGTGGCCAAGTGCAGAGCTATCGCGTGATTTTGGTACATTTACCACCCCCGATGAATACACGAGCCATACACCAAGCAGAGATGAAACACGCAACTCAGCATCAACCCAAACGACTTCTGCTGCTGAAGAGGACCTCGGGTTGTCTTTGGATGATCTGGATTTATCCTCATTATCTCCTGATTTAGCTAGGAAGGTCGAAAATGCCTTATCCCGAGATGATGACAATTCGTCATCACAAACGGCACGCGTGAACGATTTAGAGCGCAACGCTCACCAGTGGCAAGGGCGTCTACCTGCGCTTAATTTGCAAACCCATATGTACGCTAGTGATGAAAATCGCCGTTGGGTGAAAATTAACAATGTTGAGTATCATCAAGGGGATGTCGTTGATGATCAGGTCACTCTAAGAGAAATACAACCGCAAGCTGTGATTGTTGAGTTCCAAGGGGAGAAAATTCGTATACCAGCGTTGTATGAGTGGAAAGGGTAACTCTTGTAGAAACACATCAAGCCAGCGAAATCACATCGCTGGCTTTTTATTTTTCAGAGCATCTTTTGCATCTATTCTGGTGATGATTTTTAGATACTCAAACAAGCAAAATATAGCTTTTCTCAGTCGTTTAAATAGCACCAATATCATTCATCTATTGATAGCGCGATTCCAGTCAGCGTTGTGTAAAAAGACACCATCTTCACGAACTTCGGAGTAATGACTTGGTCCACGTTAGACCCCATCACATAATAGGAGTCTAAACAGAGACACATGCGTATTCTGATTTTTTCTTTAAGTATTGTTGCATCGACAAGCTATGCAGCAAAGCCAGACCCATTCCCAGTTACACCAGATAGTCGCGGGCAAGATTTCATGGTCAGTGC
This sequence comes from Vibrio sp. 1874, assembly GCF_033344395.1. Taxonomy (NCBI): domain Bacteria; kingdom Pseudomonadati; phylum Pseudomonadota; class Gammaproteobacteria; order Vibrionales; family Vibrionaceae; genus Vibrio; species Vibrio sp. 1874. Next base: position 162,013 of record NZ_JAWPOR010000006.1, on the reverse strand, counting down.
GACGAATCCTTACGTGAGCAGTACCGGTTACTCAATATTGAAAGAAGGCGGTAACGCTGTTGATGCTATGGTCGCGATGCAGATGGTGATGTCTGTCGTTGAGCCAGATATGACCGGAATTGGCGGCGGGACTTTCGCGCTGTTTTATCAACATGACGAGAAAAAATTTCTGGCCCTTGATGGTCGAGATGAAGCGCCTTCTAGCGCGAACCCTGAAATGTTTGTTGAGAATGGGGAAGTACTCAGTCGCAACGAAATATTAGGCCCTCGTTCTGTTGCGGTTCCGGGCACGTTGCGGTTGCTTTACACCACTCATGAACAATACGGCAAGTTGCCATGGGCAGAGCTGATTAAGCCGGCGATTACATTGGCGAGCAATGGGTACGCGATGAACAGCTACACCTACGACATCGTAGTAAGAGAGCAAAGCCGACTTGAGCAAGATCCGGAAGTGAAAGCCTTGTATTGGCAAGGGGACGATATTAAGCCGACGGGAACCTTGATGAAGAACCCTAAGATGGCTGAGACGCTGAGGAAGATCGCGCAACAAGGCGATCGTTACCTTTATGGTGGTGAGCTTGGTCAGCACATCGTAGAGACGGTTAATAGTCGTATTGACGACCAACACGAGAAGTTGTCTTTAGAAGATTTTAAGCATTACCAAGTGAAGCAGCGTGACATCATTGAGAGCGACTACCGTGGGAATAAAATCGTCTCTTTTGGTTACCCAGCTTCGGGCGGTGTGATGGTCGCTCAGAGTCTTGAACTGCTTGCACCCTATGACATTGCCCATATGGCGAAAACGGATGTGGAACCTTGGCGTCTCATGACTGAAGCGATGCGAATTGCAAAAGCCGATCGTATTGCGTATGCCGGAGATCCGGATTATGTGGAAGCGCCAGTTGAACAGTTGTTGTCTAAAGCCTATCTAGATCAGAGACGTGATTTAATCCCTGGTAATGGCACTTCAGAAGAGGATCCAAAAGCAGGGCAGATAACGCAAACTCAGTATGCGCAATATAAAGGCTTCGAGAGCAAAGATACAGGGCATATTTCTATCGTCGATAGAGATGGAAATGCAATTGCTATGACCAGCACGGTAGGAACGGGTATGGGCTCGGGTGTGATGGTCGATGGCGTTATCTTGAACGCGCAGATGGCTAACTTCTCACCTCAGCCAACGGTTAACGGCAAGCCTACGCAAAACTCAATTGAAGCGGGCAAGCGTCCACGTTCGGCTATTACGCCATTAATGGTGATGGACAGTGATGATAACTTGCGTTTGGTGGTTGGGTCACCAGGTAGTTCACAAATCCCGGGGTATGTACTCAAAACCGTGGTTGGGGTGCTGGATTGGAATTTATCAGCGCAAGAGGCTATTGACTTACCAAACATCCAGTATGGCACTAAGATAGACCGCACCAAGTCTTATGACCCGACTGGTTTGCTGGTGGAAAAGAAAACGTTCGCAGAAATGTTGGTGCCTGAGTTTATGGAGCTTGGCTACCCAGTGCACGTTATTCCAGTGGTAAGCGGTTTGAATGCAATTGAGCTAAAAGATGGCAAGCTTTATGGCGCAACGGATCGTCGTCGAGCCTCTAGTTCAATGGGGGAGTAATACTCACTTCTGTCAAACGAAGCAAACTAAAAAGCCAGTCGATATCGACTGGCTTTTGCGTTCTTTTTAAAGATAAAAGCGTGAGGTTTATGCCCAACCCGCAGGAGAGCGCTTTCTACGAGGCATGACATGCGGAAGAATCAAACCAAATAGTAAACCTAAACCTGCGACACCGCCGCCATAAGTGAAGTACTTAAGCAGCATGTCATCTTTTTGTGTATCCAGTTTTGCGCGTAGCTCGCGGTTTTCTGTTTCAACAGAAGTAAGCTGATCGCTGATCTCAGAGTATTTATTTTCTAGATCTGAAATTTGTTGGTTACGTGTTTCGAGAGAGGTAACAAGACCGGCTTTCTCTGCATCAGAAGTTTGACGAGCATTAGCAAGCTGCTCTTTTACTTCGGCTAGCTCTTTCTCAATGCGAGGAAGGCGAATTGCCATGCTCTCTTGGTTTGTCACAAACTTGCTTTGTACCCAACCAGTGCGACCACGGTCATCACGAACTTGCGTATAGCCAGTATCTCGGTTGGTTTTAATCAGTTGTACTTTAGAACCGGCGTTAACACTACCAATAATACGGTAGGTGTTATTTGGACCTGAGTGCATAAAAGTGAAGAGGTCATCAGAAATATAACGGTCTGCTGCTAGGGCCGCTGGCGCTGCTAGCAAAGTAAACAAAACCGTGATGATTAGTTTTTTCACAGTAAATCCCTTAACGATTTTTCTTGGAGACAGCGTTGGCACCGAATGATTGGAGCCGGAAATAGACGAATAGTATGCAGTTTCAAACCTCGGTGCAACAAAGAAGGGAGGCAAAGCCTCCCTTTCTGTGCGTTTGAGTCAATAATGACAAAGCGCTTACATTCTATTGACGAGTGTCTTAAGCGAACATCGCTTGAAGTCCGTAGAAGAATACTACGGCCAATAACGCACCCGCTGGTAGTGTAACGATCCATGATGCCACGATGTTACGAACTACGCCTAGGTTCAGTGCTGCGATACCACGAGCAAAGCCAACACCGAGAACCGCACCAACCAATGTTTGAGTGGTTGAAATTGGCAGGCCTGTACCAGACGCTAGAACTACCGTACATGCTGTTGCTAGCTGTGCTGCAAAACCGCGGCTAGGCGTTAGCTCAGTGATGCCTGTACCAACGGTTGCCATTACTTTGTGACCCAGTGTTGCAAGACCGACCACGATACCAATACCACCAAGAGGTAGAATCCACCAAGCGATGGTGCTTTTCGTGCTGATTTCGCCCATGTGTTCAACAGTCGATACGACAGCAGACAGTGGACCAATGGCGTTTGCAACGTCGTTTGAACCGTGTGCAAATGCCATCGCACAAGCGGTGATAACCATCAGAACGCTGAAGATACCTTCCACGCCAGAAAAGCTGCGGTCTTCTTCGCGATTAGCGAATTTTTTCTGGATGTATACGTAGCCGCCAATCATCACAAGTGCTGAAACTGCTGCTGCCCACATCCAGGCTTCACCATTGGTCAGGTGAAGACCAACGTGTTTTAGACCTTTTTTGATGGTTACAAGTGCAATCACCATTGTTGTGATGAACATGTAAACAGGTACAAAACGTTTTGCGTTAAACAGAGGGTTCTCAGTATCAAAAATCAGGCGCTGTGCGCTGACAAAGATAACGTAAGCAAAGAAACCTGAAATCACTGGCGTAATAATCCAGCTACCAACAATGCCTTGAACGCTGCCCCAGTCAACCGCTTCAGTACCTACTGATACGCATGCAAAACCAATGATTGCACCGATGATTGAGTGAGTCGTTGATACTGGCCAGCCCATGTAAGAAGCAAGAAGCAGCCATGTACCTGCTGCTAAAAGCGCAGACATCATGCCGTAGACAAGAACATCTGGTTGACTAGCAAATAAAGAAGTTTCGATTACACCTTTACGGATAGTGTCGGTTACTTCACCGCCTGCAAGGTAAGCACCTGCAAATTCGAAGATCATCGCAATGATGATAGCTTGTTTTACAGTTAGCGCTTTTGAACCTACAGATGTACCCATCGCATTAGCAACGTCGTTCGCGCCAATACCAATCGCCATCATGAAACCAAAAATCGCTGCAACAATAATCAGGACAGTGCCGTAGTTCGCAAGGATATCCATCGTAATACCTAGTTGTTTTATAACAAGCGGAACAAAATTTTACGCGCGCCAAACCATAAGACGATGAAAATAGTCATCGTCCCTATGACACGTGTTAATTATGCTCTTCGTTATGTCGTTAACTTTATGTTTTAAGATCGAGATAGCATGACTTCCAAACGAGCACCTACGCGCTGCGCTTGGTCGGCAATACCACCTACCCATTCAAGAATCTTGTATAGGAACATGACATCGATAGGGTTCATGTCAGCTTCAATCACCATCAACTGTTGGCGAAGTTCAATCTGCATGGCATCGGTATCATCTTCGATAACGTCTAATTGATGAATCATTTCAGCGACGAGCGTCACTTCACGGCCTTTGAAGCCGGTTTCTAGCAATTCATCAAGTTCATTGATTACCTTTTGCGCCTGATCGGCAGCATCAAGACAACGTTGAACGTAAGCGAGGAAGTTTGGTTGGAGAGCCTCAGGGATGACAAGTTGACGACCATATACACGGCCAGCAATGTCTTTTGCCAGGTTTGCAAGTTTGTCCTGTTGAGTCAAAAGCTCAAGCATGTCAGTACGGTCGACTGGCATGAACAAACCGCGAGGCAGTTTTAGACGGATTTCACGTTTCAGCACATCCGCTTCTTTCTCTAGGTGAGAAATTTGTGCACGGATTTCTGCTGCTTTTTCCCAATCACCCTTTGAAGATACTTCAAAGAATTTCACCAAGTGTGAACAACATTCGTTGACACACACAACGTGGCGTTGCAAAGGCTTAATTGGGGACTTTGCAAATAACCCCATAATTGTATTTACTGGCATGGTCATTCAACCTAATAACTATAACCTTAAAAAAACATACACCATTTCTGAGTGCTTGGCGAAATGTTGAACGATGGCTATAAAGGCGCGCATGGTAACGCATTAAATCGCTCATTAAAACTGTTTTAGATCATCATTCCGGCGATATTTCTCTCTTGCCGTGTGAGAAATTACGCAATATCCTGTTTCTATCTGCTTTGAAAGGTATAGCTATGGAAACCGAAATAGAACTGAAGTTTTTTGTTTCTCCTGAATTTTCAGAAACTTTAAAAGAAAAAATTTCTGAGACAAAAGTACTTCAGCATAGTTGTCGTGACTTGGGTAACACCTATTTTGATACTGCCGATAAATGGCTTCGAAAGCACGACATTGGTTTAAGAATTCGCCGTTTTGATGATGTATTCGTCCAAACCGTAAAGACAGCAGGACGCGTCGTCGCAGGCTTACATCAAAGACCAGAATACAATGCTGAGCACACTAGCGACGAGCCTAATCTGTCGCTTCATCCTCTAGATATTTGGCCTCCAGGTAAAGATGCAGAAACGCTGCAATCCGAGCTTATGCCATTATTCTCGACCAACTTCACACGTGAACAATGGCTGATTGGCATGCCCGATGGCAGTCAGATTGAAGTTGCTTTTGACCAAGGCTTAGTTGTAGCCAAAGGTGAAGACGAAGAAGAGAAGCAAGAGCCAATTTGCGAAGTTGAACTGGAACTTAAGTCTGGCCAAACCGAAGCTTTATTCACACTGGCACGCAGCTTTTGCGAGCAAGGTGGTATGCGCTTGGGTAACTTGAGCAAAGCGGCGAAAGGTTATCGACTTGCAAGCGGTTATGCGGGTGATGAAGTAAAATCATTGGCACTTGTGGACAGTAGTCCGACGGATACCGTTGAATTTTGCTTGATCAACTCTTTAGAGCACGCTTTGTCTCATTGGCATTATCACGAGCAAATTTATGCTGAGCGTGACAGCGTGGAAGCACTGCGTGAAATCAGTAATGCCATTCGTTTCATTCGTCAAACATTGACCATTTTTGGCGGGATTGTCCCTCGTCGCGCGAGCGCGATTCTGCGCCAAGAGCTTAAATGGTTGGAAGAAGAACTGAGTTGGTTGGATGAGCATGCACACCTTGAAGAGCTTTTAGATGACAAAGGCAATGTGCTGCGCAAGTTGGATGCACGTAAGTTCTTAGTATCTGAGTTGACTCAGCAGTTACAAGAGTTGCCAAGCCGTGAAGAAGTGCTAGGGTTGCTCAATTCCGCGCGTTACACAGGGTTACTGCTGGATCTAAGCCGCTGGATCTTAGCGCGCGGTTGGCAGCCATTTCTTGATGAAAAAGCACGTGAAAAAATGGCAAGTAATATCATGCCGTTTTCAGTTACTCAGCTCGATCGCACTTGGGCTGAGCTAATGGAAGCTTTCCCAGCAGAGCGCGATCTGACGGCGCAAGAGTACGTTGATCAGCGTTATCGCTTATTGCGTAACCTCTATACTGGTATTGGTTTCGCGAGTTTGTATAACTCGGATGAGCGTAACAGCTTCCGTTTACCATGGGCGGATCTAGTGCATGGTATCGATGATCTGCTAATGCTGAACCACTTGCTCCCGTTGGTTGATATGCTGGACGACGCAGAAAAAGAGCAGTTAGAACGCTGGTTACACCGTCAAGAGCGCTCAATTTTGCATGCAATGGATCAAACCCGAGCGATCAGTGTGGAAGTTCAGCCTTATTGGCGTGAATGATCGTTCTGGTGATAAGAACAAAAAAATAGGACCGCATGGTCCTATTTTTTTGTCTCTGTTTTACGTTGTTGTAGCTCTTTTTCCATGAAATCGAGTCGTTCTAGTATTTGCGCTTGTTGGCTTAGGAGCTGCTCGAGCATACGTTCTTTATTGATTGAACTGTGCGTCTGTTGTTTCGTTGGGGCAGTAAGGATAGAGGTGATAAGACCCGAGATCATACCAAAGATACCCACCCCGCAAACAATGATGATGACAGCCAAAAACTTTCCTATGGAGGTCACTGGATAATGATCGCCGTAACCAACCGTTGAGATTGTTACAAATACCCACCACAAAGCATCGGCGCCAGTACGAATATTCGCTTCTGGGTTTTTCGCTTCGATAAACAGCATTGCACTAGAACCGAGTGTTATGAGGATAACCATCAATAGCAGTATAGAGGCGACCGTGGTTTCGCGGCGGTTTTCTTTGAGCTGATGCAAAATGAACTTTGACGAACGCAGTACTAATACCACTCGCATAATATGAAAAATACGAGCAAAGCGCAGGGGCTCTATCAATGGGATGCTCGCCACGAAATCTATCCAATGACGTTTAAGGAATAACCAGCGATCTGTGGACCGGATCAAATCAATGGTGAGCTGTAGTAGAAAAATACTACAGATTATGAAATCCAGACCGATAAGAACTTGACGGGTTTCGTGATCGATCGGGAAAAACAACAAGCCAGAGATCACAAATAGTGCCATAAAAGACAATATTAGTGACAACAGGCCCATCGGTCGTGTGCTGTCTTTGATATCATTGTTTTTCATACGAAGCTCAAAATAAATCGCGTAACCACGCAAAGCGCGAACATAACTATAAGTAATATAAAGATTATAGATAAAGACTATATAAGACTCGGTGGAGAACTGACAATGGAAAAGCTGGCATTTAAGCCATGGGAAAGGGTCATATCCGACATTCGACTGGTGCCTAAAATGGTCATGTTGATGGTCTTCAGTACTGTCCTGATCGTGGCAAAACAACTGTGGGACGCAAACACTTTTTACGACTCACTTTTAGCGGCGACACAAAACGCGCAAGTTGCCCAACAGCATTATGAAGCATACTTAACGCAAGTTGCTTGGCAAACCGCCTTATTGATAGTGGTTTTTGTCGTGCTCTTATTAGCGGCGGCTAGAGTGATGTTGCGTCAAACACAGTATCTGAGCGACGCGATCAAACTGATGGCGAGCAAGAATCTCTCTGTTCCATTTGGTATGGATTGTAAAGATGAATACGGAGACGTGGCACGTGAATTAGAAAAGACACGTCGACAATTGCACGATGTGATTCAAATGCAAATTAATGCGTCTGATGAATTATCAACGCTCACCGAAGTCATGACGCTGAGCATGTCGGAAACGAAGGAATCGGCGCAAGAAGAGTTTAACGAAATTGATCAACTTGCTACGGCGATGAGTGAAATGTCGTCGACGGTCCAAACGGTTGCGGAACATGCCCAGACGGCATCTTCTCTAACAGAGCAAGCTTCCGCGCAAGCAATTTCTGGTCAGCAGTTCTTGCAAAGTACAATGGCGAAAATGAGTGAACTTTCATCGGATATCGCTTCATCGGCACAAGCGGTTAACCAAGTTGAAGAACGTGTTGAAGCCATTGGTAGCGTTGTGGGGACGATTCAAGGCATTTCTGAACAAACCAACCTGCTTGCACTGAATGCGGCGATTGAAGCGGCGCGAGCTGGCGAGGCTGGGCGGGGTTTTGCTGTGGTTGCAGATGAAGTTCGTAACCTTGCCCAACGCACACAACAAGCGACGGTAGAAATTCAAGAGATGATCGCACAGCTGCAAACCAGTGCTGAATCTGCGGTAGAACTCATGGAAAAAAGCGTTGTAGAAGCGGCAGATGGAAACGAGCTGGTTTCTAATGCTGGATCTGAGCTCGATGGTATTGTTGGGCAAGTGACGCAAATCAATGACATGAACTTCCAGATCGCGACGGCGTCTGGTCAGCAAAGCAGTGTTGCAGAAGAGATGAGCCAAAACCTCACCAATGTACGTGAGTTGGTGGAAGCCTCAGTTGTTGTTGTTACCGAGCTGCTAGAAACCTCTGAAATGATGCAAAATAATGCAGGTGAGCTAGACAAGAAGATCAAATCTTTCCAAGTTTAATATTCGATCCCGAACTTTTGATAAAACGCCCACAAACCTTTTGTGGGCGTTTTTATTTGCTTTCAGTCTGGTATAAAGAATGAGTTACCGTGCTTTTCAAACAAGGAAGAAAAATGCAGCTGCCTTCGCCACTGATTTCTATCGCTGAATCTGCCGTACAAAACGCCCAAGACGCAGGTTATTTTCCCCTTTGGCCCGATGAGGTTGCGCAGCAATTTCGTTATGTGGCGGGCTTAAGCCAATTTATAACCGAAGCCATTCATCGCGATGAAGTCCTAGGCCGTGAGTTGCCAAGTATGTTAGCGCAGCTAAGTCGTCAGGAGTCTTACCGCTCACGTCTTGCTGAACTGTTGGAACAATGTCCTGATGAGATGTCTGGTCATCGCGTGTTGCGTCAGTTTCGCAACCGAGAAATGGTGTACATTGCGTGGAAGGATTTCACGCATGCATGGTCTCTAGAGACGTCTTTAAGCCACTTATCTGAGTTGGCAGAAGCGATGATTTTTGAAACCTATCAATGGCAATATCAAGTGTGTTGTCAGGAGTGGGGCACGCCAACAAGTGAGGACGGTGAAGTGCAGCCGATGTTAATTATCGGCATGGGGAAACTAGGTGGTGGCGAGCTAAACTTTTCTTCCGATATTGATCTAATTTTCACGTACCCAGAGAATGGTGAAACCCAAGGCGCACGCCGAAGCATTGCCAATGCCCAGTTCTTTACTCGTCTTGGTCAACGCATCATCAAAGCGCTCGACCAACAAACCTTCGATGGTTTTTGCTACCGCGTCGACATGCGGCTTCGCCCATTTGGAGAAAGTGGCCCCTTGGTTATGAGCTATGCCGCACTTGAAGATTATTACCAAGAACAGGGACGAGATTGGGAACGTTACGCGATGATCAAAGCTCGGGTGATGGGATGTGAGATGTACCCGCAGTATCAAGAGCTACGCCAAATGCTGCGCCCTTTTGTTTTTCGTCGTTATATTGATTTCAGTGCGATTCAATCTTTGCGTCGAATGAAGTCGATGATCAGTAGCGAGGTTCGCCGCCGAGGGTTGAATAACAACATTAAGCTAGGTGCGGGTGGCATCCGAGAAATTGAATTTATCGCTCAAGTTTTTCAATTGATTCGAGGTGGTCGAGAACCTTCTTTGCGTAATCGAGGGCTGTTGGAAACGCTACAAGGTATTGAAGAGCTGGCATTGCTTACTCCACAAGAAGTCAGCGATCTAGAAGCCGCATACAAGTACTTGCGTCAATTAGAAAACTTGTTGCAAGCAATGGCGGATAAGCAAACCCAGACGCTGCCTGATTGCGAAACCGAACGCTTAAAGCTCGCCACCGCGATGAAAATAAGCTGTTGGGAGCAATTGATTGAGCAAACCCAGCAGCATATGGCAAATGTTCACCAAGTTTTTGAATCACTAATTGGTGATGATGAAGAAGACGAGGGGACTACTGTTGCTCGTCATTTTCATGAGCTATGGGATATGGCCGACAAGCAAGACGTTCTTGAGCATATCTTGCAGCAGGATATTCAGATTGAAGACTTTGCTTCATGCGCGAAAACCATCATCAACTTTAAAACCGATCTGGCCAAAAAAACGTTAGGCCCACGTGGACGCGAAGTGCTCAACCGTTTGATGCCGAAAGTGTTTGATGCGGTCTTTGCCCATCCTGATGCACAGTTTGGTCTATCTCGTGTACTTCACTTGCTACACAACATCTGCACTCGCACAACTTACTTGGAATTATTGGATGAGCATCCAGCGGCTCTGGTGCAGCTCGTACGTTTGTGTACCGCAAGCCCAATGATTTCAGAGCAGCTGTCTCGTTATCCTATCTTGCTTGATGAGTTGATCGACCCTGCGCAGCTATACAATCCCATTCCATTAGACAGTTACCGTACAGAGCTGCGTGATTATTTGGCGCGTATTCCTGAAGATGATATGGAACAGCAAATGGAAGCGTTGCGTCAGTTTAAGCAAATTTGTATTTTGCGTATTGCAGCGGCAGATATTGCTGGCGCATTGCCAGTGATGAAAGTGAGTGACCATTTAACTTATTTAGCGGAAGCTATCGTGGATGCGGTGATCAGTCAGGCTTGGTTGCAAGTATCTGAAAAGTATGGCGAGCCAACGCATGTGAAAGATCGTGAAGGCAAAGGCTTTGCTGTAATTGGTTATGGTAAAGTCGGAGGGTGGGAGCTCGGCTATAACTCCGACTTGGATATTGTCTTCATGCATGACTGCCCAGTCAATGTCTACACTGACGGCAAAAAAGAGATTGATGGTCGTCAGTTCTACCTTCGTTTAGCACAGCGTATCATTCATATTTTCTCCACTCGCACCGCTTCCGGTATTTTATACGAGGTCGATACCCGATTGCGTCCGTCCGGTGCATCGGGTTTGTTGGTTAGCCCAACGGACGCGTTCGACGACTATCAACATCAAGACGCGTGGACATGGGAGCATCAAGCACTTGTCCGCGCGCGCATGATTTATGGTGATGAACCACTGGCGATCGCATTTCACAATACGCGGCATGATGTGCTGTGCAAAGCACGCGATCAAGCTGAACTGAAAAAAGACGTTGTCGAAATGAGAGAAAAAATGCGCGGTCATCTTGGGGGGAAAAAGCCAGGCCGCTTTATGCTCAAGCAAGATGTCGGTGGGATTACCGATATCGAATTTCTCGCTCAGTACCTAGTGCTCAACTATAGTCACGATAAGCCGAAATTGACGCGTTGGTGTGATAATGTGCGCATCTTTGAAACGCTCATTGCGCAAGATGTTATGGACGAAGACCAAGCAATGCAGTTGATACGTGCTTACACGACAATGCGCAACGAAATACACCGCCGAAATCTACTCAATTTAGACGCTGATGTGGTGGAAGATAAGTTTGTTGCCGAAAGGGAGTGGGTAAAACAGGCTTGGAATCAGTGGTTCAGTTAAGACCATATATTTAGCCTCGATAAGGGCTGTGATAAACTCACTTCGATTTAATTTTTGGAGACCAACAATGAAACCAATTCTACCTGATTACAACAGCGCTGGTGTGCTCATCATCGGTGATGTCATGCTAGATCGTTACTGGTATGGCCCAACCGGGCGCATTTCTCCTGAAGCGCCGGTTCCTGTTGTAAAAGTAGAAAACAATGAAGAGCGTCCTGGTGGTGCTGCGAACGTTGCGATGAACATCGCATCACTAGGTGGCCATGCTCACATTGTTGGTCTAACTGGGGAAGATGAGCCTGCAAAAGTGCTGACGGAGACGCTGAGCTCACTCAATGTGAAGTGCGATTTCGTTGCACTGCCTGATTACCCAACGATTACGAAGCTTCGCGTAATGAGCCGTGGACAACAGCTTATTCGTCTCGACTTCGAAGACAAGTTTGAAAACACAGATTCTGCGCCAGTGTTATCTCGAATGGATGCCGCACTGCCAAACGTTAAAGCCGTGATTATGTCTGATTATGCAAAAGGCTCGTTAGAGCATGTTCAGGCATACATTCAAAAAGCGCGCGCAGCAAATATTCCGGTTTTCATTGACCCGAAAGGTGCGGATTTTGAACGCTACCGTGGCGCAACACTTCTTACGCCAAACATGAAAGAGTTCGAAGACGTTGTAGGTAAAGTGAAATCTGACCAAGAGCTAGTAGAGAAAGCACTGGCTTTGGTTGAAGAGTTTGAATTTGAAGCGCTTTTAGTGACACGCAGCGAAAATGGAATGACCTTGATTCGTCGTGGCCAGGAACCCTTCCACCTTCCAACTCAAGCGAAAGAAGTGTACGACGTGACAGGTGCAGGCGACACGGTTATCTCTGTATTGGCAGCGTCTGTTGCCGCAGGCAAATCATTTGAAGAAGCGTGTGCACTAGCAAACGCAGCGGCAGGTGTTGTGGTTGGAAAACTAGGCACGTCAACGCTTTCTGAGATTGAATTAGCAGAAGCGGTACATGGCAGCCAAGACACGGATTACGGTGTTATTTCAGAAAAAGCACTGATCGAAGCTGTGAAAAAAGCACGTGCTCGTGGCGAGAAAGTCGTTATGACAAATGGCTGCTTTGATATTCTACACGCTGGCCATGTGTCTTACTTAAACCATGCTGCTGAACTGGGCGATCGCCTAATCGTTGCGGTAAATACCGATGAGTCAGTAAAACGCCTTAAAGGCCCTGGTCGTCCGGTAAACCCAACCGATCGCCGCATGGCGGTGTTGGCAGGTTTGGGCGCTGTGGATTGGGTTGTACCATTTAGTGAAGATACGCCGCAGCGTTTGATCTCAGAAGTTCTACCAAGCTTGCTAGTAAAAGGCGGTGACTACAAACCAGAAGAGATTGCTGGTGGTAAAGAAGTCATTGCGGCGGGTGGTGAAGTTCGTGTATTGAACTTTGAAGATGGCTGCTCGACCAGTGAAATCATTAATGCAATCAAAGGCGGTAAGGGCTAAGGCTGCTGTTTGTTAGCATTGAAATGCTATTTGCTCATAAAGGTCGCTAAGTGCGGCCTTTTTGATACTTGTAGTTCAGAGGCACTTTTAAGCTCTGAACTACAAGTAATAAAAAACGCCAGCTGATAACTCAACTGGCGTTTTTTATTTATTAAGACCTGAAGTATTCAGTTCGCGGTTATTTTGCCGCTTTCAAACCTGCATCAACGTCCAAGATGTCTTGTTCGCTTAGCGTACCAACTGCTTGGCGTAGCTGAAGAACACTTAAAATGTAGTCGTAACGAGCGTTCGATAGGTTTTTGTTCGCATCGTATAGACGACGAGTCGCGTCCAGTACATCAACGATAGTACGAGTACCTACATCAAAGCCAGCTTCTGTTGCTTCTAGTGCAGAGCGTGCAGAAATAACCGCTTGCTCATACGCACGTAATGCGCCGATAGAGGCGTTAATGTTGTTGTTTTGTGCGCGAACATCTTTGACTACGCTACGGTACTGTGCTTCAAGATCTTCGCTTGCTGCCACGTACGCGTATTCAGCTTGTTTGGTTTGAGAGGTTACGTTACCACCTGTGTATAGCGGTACAGCAAGGTTCACACCAATATTGAAGTTGTCTGTCGTGTTGTCACGAGAGCTATGAGAAGTATCACCGTAGTTGTAACCACCGTCTAGAGAGAGCGTTGGTAGGTGGCCAGAGCTTGCTAGTGAAATATTGTCACGCGCAATGTCTTGAAGAATACGTGATGATAGCAAGGTCAGGTTTTTGGTTTTTGCTTCATCAATGAGCGATTCAGCTGGTACGGTCGATGGGCTAGCAGTGAAGCGGCCAGTGTCCAAAATGTTGAGATCTTTGTGCTCTTGGCCTGTAATTTCACGCAGTGACTCGTAGCTATTAGTTAGCGCGTTTTCTGCCAACACTTCGTCCGCTAGCACTTGGTCGTACTGAGCTTGTGCGTCATGCACGTCAGTGATTGCAGACAAACCTACTTCAAAACGCTGTTTAGTTTGCTCAAGTTGACGGCCAACCGCGGCTTTTTCTGCACGTACGAAAACAAGATTATCTTGTGCGCGTAGAACTTCAAAATACGCTTGTGACACGCGAAGAATCAGTGCCTGTTGCGTCGCTGCGTAAGTTGCGTCTGCTTGGCGAGCACTTTTCTCAGCAGTATCTAGAGAGATCCAAGATGCGCGGTTGTAAAGTGCTTGTGAAAAGCTAACGCCAGCGGTTAGCGCGTTGCCATCGTTTGATACGTCACTAATTAGATTTGAATCGTATTCAGTATCACCACGAGTTAAATTGTAACCCGCAGTAAGGTTGATCTGTGGTAATAGAGCACTACGGCTTGAGGTGATTGCTTCGAAAGCTTGGTCACGTTGTGCTGCTACACTGAGCAATTGTGGATCATTTTGTTTTGCCAAGTCGTAGATTTCAGCCAAAGAGTCTGCGAACGCAGACGTACTCATGCTACCTAGCGCTGCACTGATAAATAGTGGAAGCAATTTTTTCATTTTCTATTCCCGCGGTCCATAGATTGGTTAATTCTCAGTAGTTTAACTCAATTTGCACGATATTTACTCTAAAGTTTGCACTTTTTTACACGTAATTATCCGCTTGTGCAATAAATTTTTAGCGAAGACTTAAATTAATTTGTAACTATTATACAAAAAGTTGAGCCAAGTCCTTTGAGCAAGCGAATAACAATGAGTAAACTACAGGATTCACTCAGAGAGGTGTTGAATGCAACAGCGTGACAAACAACAACAAGATTTTACTTCGCGAGATGTAAAAGTCATCTCGAAAGAAACCTTATTTGAAGGTTTTTTCAAAATGGTGAAATACCGCTTTCAGCATAGGCTATTTGCTGGTGGTTGGAGTGGAGTTGTCGAACGAGAAATGTTCGAGCGTGGTCACGCAGCAGCGATGCTTCCTTATGATCCAAAGACGGACCAGGTCGTAATCATTGAACAGATTCGTATTGGCGCGTTGGAACATGAACACCCTTGGCAGCTAGAAATTGTCGCCGGTATGATTGACCGCGATGAATCAGCTGAAGCCGTAATTCGTCGAGAGGCTGTCGAAGAAGCGGGGATTCAGGTGGGGCGCGTTATACCTGTCACTTCTTATTATCCTTCGGCTGGTGGTTGCTCGGAAAAGCTAGACGTCTTTGTTGGTGAAGTGGATGCGTCTAAAGCGCACGGCATTCATGGTTTAGACTATGAGAATGAAGATATCCGAGTTCATGTCATGAGTCGTGAAACGGCGTATCAATGGGTGAAGGACGGGAAATTTGAAAATGGTGCGTCGATTATTGCGTTGCAATGGCTGCAATTACACCATCAAGAGTTAAAGTCAGAATGGGGACAATCCCAAACGGTGGAGAGTGAGTAATGGCACAATTGGCTGAAAAACAACAATATCATGTTGATTTAGCTGGTCTTATGAGAACCTATGAGACCAACTACGCTAAATTGAATGCCTTATTGCCTGCTTCTGCTGAAGTTGGGGATGTACGTTGCTACCAAGCGGCGAACATGGTTTACCAATTGACCGTGAATGAAATCACAAAATACACCACAGTTGTTGAGATATGTCAGAGTGATGAAACGCCAGTGTTTCCTTTACCGACGATGTCTGTCAGGCTTTATCATGATGCGAGAGTAGCCGAAGTATGCTCAAGCGGAGAGTTCTCTCGCATAAAAGCTAAGTATGATTATCCCAATGACCAACTGATGCAGAAAGATGAAAAGCATCAATTAAACACATTCCTCGGTGAATGGCTGACGTTTTGTTTACGAAGTGGTATCAGTAGAACACCACTTGCCTTCAATTGATCGTCACGTCACTAAAGGAAAATAACAAATAACGATATAGTGGACGAATCAGGTTTTCATTTTGCAATCATCTAGTGACAGCATCAAACTTTTACAAATTACGGATACTCATCTGTTTGCTGCCGATGAGGGAAGTTTGCTAAGCGTAAAAACAGTCGATAGCTTCAATGCTGTTGTTGCTGATGTTTTACGCCGCAACGTGGCGTTTGATTACATCTTGGCGACGGGGGATATTTCCCAAGACCATAGTGCAGAATCTTATCAGCGCTTTGCCAACGGCATTGAACCGCTAGAGAAAGACTGTTTTTGGCTACCTGGTAATCATGATTACAAGCCTAATATGGGCAGTGTTTTGCCTTCGCCACAAATCAAAGCCGCAGAGCATGTATTGCTTGGCGAGCATTGGCAGTTAATTCTTTTAGACTCGCAAGTGGTTGGCGTTCCTCATGGGCGCTTGAGTGATCAGCAATTAACGCTACTCGAAGAAAAGCTAGCCGAACACCCAGAAAGACACACACTTGTTTTGTTGCATCATCACCCGTTACTGGTGGGAAGCGCGTGGCTTGATCAACATACTTTAAAAGATGCCGAAGCGTTTTGGCAGGTTGTCGAGCGTTTTGATAACGTGAAAGGCATTCTCTGTGGCCATGTTCATCAAGATATGAATGTGCTTCACAAGGGTATTCGAGTGATGGCAACACCCTCAACTTGTGTTCAGTTTAAGCCTAACTCGGATGATTTTGCCCTTGATACCACTTCGCCTGGTTGGCGGGAGCTGCAACTACACGCTTGTGGCGATATTACGACCCAAGTAGGTCGGCTTCCTGATGGCCAGTTCCAACCAGACTTCTCTTCTAACGGCTACTAACGCGCCCGAGCTCTCTGTTCGGGCTCGCTTTTTTGTGCGAGATATCTATGAGTAAACCTTCACTTCTTCTCTATATCCATGGCTTTAATAGCTCTCCACTCTCCATGAAAGCGAATGTGATGAGAGCCTACTGCGAGCAACATAGGCCTGATATTAAGGTGATTGTTCCCCAGTTACCTTGTTATCCTCAGCAAGCGGCGAAAATGTTGTCGGATATTATCGAGCAATATAAAGACGACTATAAAATTGGTCTAGTGGGCAGCTCATTAGGCGGTTTTATGTCAACGTGGCTAAATGACAAGTTTGGGTTTAAAGCGGTAGTGGTCAACCCCGCAGTCAAGCCTTATGAGTTGCTAGTAGATTATTTGGGTAAGCAAACTAACCCATATACGCATGA
Organism: Vibrio sp. 1874; assembly: GCF_033344395.1. Classification (NCBI taxonomy): domain Bacteria; kingdom Pseudomonadati; phylum Pseudomonadota; class Gammaproteobacteria; order Vibrionales; family Vibrionaceae; genus Vibrio; species Vibrio sp. 1874. The sequence goes on along the minus strand of NZ_JAWPOR010000006.1, from coordinate 144,974 downwards.
AACCTATACACTTGAAGCTTGTCATATTGACGAGTTAAAAGCTCTTGATGTACAAAGCATCGCGTCGCCACATTCTTTTTGGTTATTGCAACAAACAGAAGATGAGGTTTTAGACTATCGACAAGCGGTAGATAAGTTTGCAGACGCTAAGCAAACAGTAGAACAAGGCGGTGATCACAGTTTTGTAGGCTTTGAGCGTTATCCTGCACAGATTATCGAATTTCTAGAACTGTAATTCGAAAGCGATTGGAAAAGGCTCATAGTTTTTATTGATATATCCAACCGTTTCTTGACATGGGCGGTATGCTTTCCGACTATGTTTTGCCAAAAGATCTTAAGGGTCGAGGACCCTGGCTACTTTGTTATGCATCATGTTTACAAACTCTTAGTGATGTGAACAGGGTGGCTTTTTCGTTTCCTGAGTATGGGTACGCCCATTGGTGATACTCAGGCAACAAGTAAACTTTGAGAATAATTCCGTATTATGACTGAACAATATAATGCTGGTGCCATTGAAGTACTGAATGGCTTAGAGCCAGTACGTCGCCGACCAGGGATGTATACGGATACAGCGCGCCCAAACCATTTGGGCCAAGAAGTTATCGACAACAGTGTCGATGAAGCGCTAGCCGGACATGCCTCAAAAGTACAAGTCATCCTACATGCTGACCAATCACTCGAAGTGATCGATGATGGTCGAGGCATGCCTGTTGATATCCACCCAGAAGAGAAAGTATCAGGCGTAGAGCTAATTCTATGTAAGCTACATGCGGGTGGTAAGTTCTCTAACAAAAACTACCAATTCTCTGGTGGTTTGCACGGGGTAGGTATATCTGTAGTAAACGCGTTGTCAAAACGCGTTGAAGTAACAGTTCGTCGTGATGGTCAAGTGTATGAAATTGCATTTGAACACGGCGAGAAAGTGTCTGATCTGACCGTAACTGGCACATGTGGTCGTCGCAATCGCGGTACCAGCGTGCATTTCTGGCCTGATGCGAAGTACTTCGATTCGGCTAACTTCTCTGTGACGCGCCTAGTCAACAACCTCCGCGCAAAAGCGGTTTTGTGCCCGGGCTTAGAAATCACATTAACCGACAAAGTTAATGGCAAAGACTATAAGTGGTACTACGAAGACGGTCTTAAAGACTATCTTGCGGAAGGTGTAAAAGGCTATCCAGTTATTCCTGAAGAACCATTTACTGGTGAGTTCTTGGCGGATACTGAAGCGGCAAACTGGGCGGTAATTTGGCAGCCAGAAGGCGGTGAGATGATCACCGAAAGCTACGTTAACCTGATCCCAACCGCTCAAGGTGGTACGCACGTTAATGGTTTACGCCAAGGCTTGTTGGAAGCGATGCGCGAATTCTGTGAGTTCCGTAATCTATTACCTCGTGGTGTGAAGCTAACGGGTGATGACGTTTTCGACCGCTGTTCTTACGTGCTGTCGGTTAAAATTCAAGATCCACAATTTGCAGGCCAGACCAAGGAACGTCTCTCTTCTCGTCAAACCGCGGCATTTGTCTCTGGCGTTGTAAAAGATGCGTTCAGTCTTTGGTTGAACGAAAAGCCTCAGCTCGCAGAGCAATTGGCAGAAGTCTGTATCGCTAACGCGCACCGTCGTATGAGAGCGGCGAAAAAAGTCGTACGTAAGAAAGTAGCGTCCGGCCCGGCACTGCCAGGTAAGTTGACCGACTGTTCTGCACAGGACTTAAGTCGCACGGAAATCTTCTTTGTGGAGGGTGACTCTGCGGGTGGCTCGGCAAAACAGGCACGTGACCGTGAATTCCAAGCTGTGATGCCACTGCGTGGTAAGATCTTGAACACGTGGGAAGTCTCTGCCGATCAAGTTCTTGCGTCTCAAGAAGTACACGATATCTCTGTTGCTTTGGGTATTGACCCAGATAGCGACAACCTCGAGAGTCTTCGTTACGGTAAGATCTGTATCCTTGCCGATGCGGACTCGGATGGTCTTCACATCGCAACGCTGCTTTGTGCTCTATTTACTCGTCACTTCCGCGCACTAGTGGAAGCGGGTCATATCTATGTGGCGATGCCGCCTCTGTATCGAATCGACTGCGGGAAAGAAGTGTTCTACGCCCTCGATGACGATGAAAAAGATGGCATTTTAGAGCGCTTGTCGAAGAAGAAAGCCAAAATCAACGTGCAACGATTCAAAGGTCTGGGTGAGATGAACCCACTTCAGTTGCGTGAAACCACCATGGATCCGAACACGCGTCGCTTAGTGCAGTTAACCATTGACGACTCTACGGCGACCATGGAAATGATGGACATGCTGCTAGGTAAAAAGCGTGCAGATGACCGTCGTTCTTGGCTACAAAACAACGGCGACTTGGCAGAGGTGTAACGGATGTCTACAGAAATTACCTACGATGGCGTCGAACAATTGCCAATGCGCAAGTTCACTGAAGACGCTTATCTGAACTACTCGATGTACGTAATCATGGACCGCGCCTTGCCATACATTGGTGATGGCTTAAAGCCGGTTCAACGACGCATCATTTATGCGATGTCAGAGCTTGGTCTCTCTGCATCAGCAAAATACAAAAAATCTGCACGTACCGTTGGTGACGTGCTAGGTAAATACCATCCGCACGGTGATTCAGCGTGTTACGAAGCGATGGTATTGATGGCTCAGCCATTCTCTTACCGCTATCCATTAGTGGATGGTCAAGGTAACTGGGGTGCGCCAGATGATCCGAAATCATTTGCGGCAATGCGTTATACCGAAGCAAAACTGTCTAAGTTTGCTGAAGTATTGCTTGGCGAACTTGGCCAGGGCACGGTTGAATGGCAACCTAACTTTGATGGCACAATGAAAGAGCCACAAATGTTGCCAGCACGTCTGCCTCACATCCTGCTTAACGGTGTAACCGGCATTGCCGTTGGTATGGCAACAGACATCCCACCGCACAACGTTCGTGAAATCGCAGATGCGACTATTCATTTGATCGACAACCCGAAAGCAGAACTGCCGGACGTGATGCAGTATGTCAAAGGTCCAGATTACCCAACAGAAGCAGAAATTATCTCGCCGCAAGCGGATATCGAGAAGATTTACCGCAACGGTCGTGGCAGCATCAAAATGCGCGCGGTTTGGCATAAAGAAGGTTCTGATATTGTTATCACTTCTTTGCCTCACCAAGTATCGGGTGCCAAACTGCTTGAGCAAATCGCTAACCAGATGCGTGCGAAGAAGCTGCCAATGGTTGACGATCTTCGTGACGAATCGGATCACGAGAACCCTACGCGTATTGTTGTCGTGCCTAAGTCAAACCGCGTCGATTGTGACTTGTTGATGAACCATTTGTTCGCATCAACGGATCTTGAGCGCAGTTACCGCGTTAACTTGAACATGATTGGTTTGGATAACCGTCCTCAAGTTAAAGGTCTGGTGCAAATTCTGTCTGAGTGGATCGAGTTTCGTCGTACGACTGTGCGTCGTCGTTTACAACACCGCCTAGACAAAGTCATGGCTCGTCTACACATCTTGGAAGGTTTGTTGGTTGCTTACCTCAACCTAGATGAAGTGATTGAGATCATCCGTACTGAAGACGATCCAAAAGCGGTGCTGATGGAACGCTTTGGTATTACCGATATCCAAGCGGATGCAATTTTAGATACCAAACTTCGTCATCTAGCAAAACTAGAAGAGATGAAGATCCGTGGTGAGCAAGACGAGCTAGAGAAAGAGCGTGAGAAGCTAGAACAGCTACTCGGTTCTGAGCGTCGTCTGAACACACTACTGAAAAAAGAAATCAAAGCAGATGCAGAGAAATACGGTGATGACCGTCGTTCTCCAATGGTTGAGCGTGCAGAAGCAAAAGCGCTGACTGAACGTGACCTCGTACCAAGTGAGCCAATCACGGTTGTGCTTTCTGAGAAAGGTTGGATTCGTCACGCGAAAGGCCATGACGTGGATGCCGAAGGCTTAAACTATAAGTCGGGTGATAAGTATTTAGCGCATGCTCGAGGTAAGAGTAATCAGCCTGCGGTATTCCTAGGTAGTGACGGTCGAAGTTACTCTCTGGAATCGCACTCACTGCCTTCTGCTCGTAGTCAAGGTGAGCCGATTACCGGTCGCTTGAATATTACGGCTGGTAGCAGTATTCGCCAAGTCATCATGAGTGAAGAAGATCAGCTGTGGCTGGTGGGTTCAGATGCAGGTTACGGCTTTGTATGTAAAGGTGCGGACTTGCTGTCTAAAAACCGCAGTGGTAAAGCGCTCGTCACTTTACCTGCCAACTCTGAGATCATGACGCCAAAAGAGATTGAAGATTTAGACTCTGATGAAATCTTAGCAATCACTAACCAAGGTCGCATGCTGCTGTTCCCAATCAAAGACTTGCCACAACTGGCGAAAGGTAAAGGGAATAAGATCATCAACATTCCTGCTGCTAAAGCAAAAGAGCGAGAAGAAGTACTATCTCACTTAATGTCTTTACCAAAAGGTGCATCGTTAACGCTGTACGCGGGTAAGCGAAAGTTGGGTCTTAAACCGTCTGATCTTGATAACTTCCGTGGCGAACGTGGTCGCCGAGGTGGGTTATTACCGAGAGGTTTGCAGCGAGTCACTCGCATTGAAGTTGAGCTAGATGATTCCGATACGACGGAAACACCGAGCGATAGCGAGTAACGCACAAATAAAAATCCCAGCCAATGGCTGGGATTTTTTATGCTTCTTGCTTGTCTTCGGCAATGGTGACTTTCAAGGTCATCTCTTTTCCTTTGCGAATGATACCGACGTCCACGGTGGTGCCAGGACGTAAATCGGTGACGATATCCATAACGCTCTGACGCCCTTGCACTTTATTGCCATCAATGCTGATAATGATGTCCTGCTTTTGGAAGCCTGCCGCATTGGCTGGACCATTTGGATCAATACCAAGTACGACAATACCACCTATGTGTTCATTTCCAAGTAGGCGAGCAGTGACCGCATTAATGTCTTGGCCGTCGATTCCAATATAACCACGAATCACGCGGCCATCAGCGATGATTTTCTGCATGATCTTACTCGCTAGCGGCGCAGGGATCGCAAAAGAAATACCGTAAGTTTCTAAGTCTGTCGCTTGCTGAAAAGAGGCGGTGTTAATGCCGACGAGCTCGCCTTGTGTGTTCACTAGGGCTCCACCAGAGTTACCTTCATTGATGGCGGCATCGGTTTGAATGAATGCTTGACGACCGTCGCTAATAGATGAACGACCTGTGGCAGAAATAATGCCGAACGTTGTGGTTTGTCCAAGGTTGTATGGGTTACCGATGGCTAGTACTACGTCGCCCACTTGTGGTTTGTAATTAGAGTTCAGAGGGATTACGGGCAAATTCGAACCTTCGACACGCAGCACGGCTATATCAGTACGTTTGTCTGTCCCTACGAGCTGAGCCGCTGCGGCTCTGCCGTCTTGTAATGCCACAACAATTTGATCAGCTTGAGCAACCACATGATAGTTAGTAATGATGTAGCCTTTCTCACTAACAATGACACCTGACCCCAGGCCTTGAGTCGAGAGTTTACTGCGATCATTCTCAACATACTTACGACTGTAGATGTTTACCACTGCAGGCGCTGCTCTTCGGACCGCTTGATTAAACGTCAACTCGACTGATGCGATATTAACAGGTTGAGGATCAAGCGCGGCAGGAATTACGTTGTTGCGCAAAGATGGAACCGCCAGTAATACCACTGCGGCAGTAGCCAAGCCTAAAAAGACAGAACGTAATAAAAAGCTGAGCATATCCTCTCCATGCGTGAGCGCCAAAATGGCATCGAAGATGAAGAATAGCATTACATTGAAAAATAACAAAAGGGCAGCACGTCATCGCGCTGCCCTTTTCATTAGTTATTGAGCGATAAGGAAAAGTGATCGAGCCTTATCACTCAGCATTATGCATCGAAAACCTTATTTTCTATCACTTTGAAAGTGGTTAACGAATGACAAGATAAATAGTACGTTCACCACGTTGAATATTAAGAGCCAGTACACCTTTGTGTTTCTCTACGATTGTACGAAGCTCGGCAAGGTTTTTCACTCGTTGACGGTTCACACCGATAATAATGTCACCTTGTTGTAATTGATATTGAGCAGCCGGAGAGTTATCTGCAACGCTCGATACTTTAACACCTTGGATTACATCACTTGGTGTTGTATTGCTTAATTCCGCACCTTTGAGTCCCTCATGTAATGTCTCCGCTTTAGCTTTCATATTCGTAGATTCGCCAAGCGTTACATCAAAGGTTTTATTCTTACCATCTCGAACCACACCTAATGTGATTTCTTTACCTGCGCCCAGTGTTGCCACTTTTGCGCGGAGCTCTGAGAAAGTATTAATCGCTTTGCCGTTCACCGATACAATTACGTCACCGGCTTTTAACCCTGCTTTATCGGCTGCGCTGTCCGGTACGACTTGACCAATAAAGGCCCCTTTACTCGACTCGTAACCCAATGCATCAGCTAGCTCAGAGGTTACTTCGCCACCTTGCACACCCAACATGCCGCGTTTGACTTCACCAAACTCTAGAATTTGATCAGTGAGGTTTTTCATCATGTTTGATGGAATCGCAAAGCCAATACCCACATTACCGCCGTTAGGGCCTAAAATCGCAGTATTAATACCGATCAGCTCACCATTAAGGTTGACCAATGCACCACCAGAGTTACCGCTGTTAATTGCGGCATCGGTTTGGATGAAGTTTTCGAAGTTTTCAACGTTTAAGCCACTACGACCAAGGGCTGAAACAATACCCGAAGTCACAGTTTGACCGAGTCCAAATGGGTTACCAATCGCAACCGTAAAGTCACCGACACGCAGTTTGTCGGAATCCGCGACTTTAATCTGCGTTAAGTTTTTCGCTTTCTCTAATTTAAGTAACGCAACATCGGCCATTTCATCACCGCCAACGAGCGTAGCGTCATACTCGCGCCCGTCAAAGAGGCGAACTCGAATCTCATCTGCCCCCTTGATCACATGGTAGTTAGTGACAATATGGCCTTTCTTCGCATCAATAATGACACCAGACCCTAAACCTCTGAACGGGCGCTCTCGCCTTTGTTCCATAGGAAAGTCTGGGCCAAAGAAAAATTGAAATTGCTCGGGAATGCGACTGGTTTGTACTTGTTTACCTTCTACAGCAATACTCACAACAGCTGGGGTCACCTTCTCAAGCATTGGTGCCAAGCTAGGTAACTGTTGGCCATCCACATTCAAAGGTAATGCGGCAGTGGCTTGAACTGGGGCAATAATCGACCCCAAACTCAGAGATAGAACGGTGAGCGCAAGCAGTGGTTTTTTCATCCAATAACTCCTCTTGAAACATGTCTGCCAAAAAGAAATATCCGAACGGTTAGTTCACTTTGTTAATAACTAATATAGGGTCTAGTTCGGACAATCAAAAGGGGAGGCAGTGCACATCCAAGTTAGAGCGAAGGTGAGGTGAAAAAGTTCAAAAAAGGGCCGATACAAATGTATCGGCCCTAGATAGAAGTAAGAGAGGATTATGATGCTTTTGCGGTTACCGCTTCGGGAGCATTAATGATTTCTTTCTCTTGATCCTTCAAAAGACCGGTGGCGCCATTAGCGTAGTCTTTTGGTTGTTCGTTAAACTCTGGTTGATCTTCTGCAATGGTTTCAGACGACATTGCCGTTTTCTTATCAAACGGGTTGTCTTGTTCTGGTAAGTTTGGCAAAAGCTCAGAAGAGGTCTTGGCCATATGTTGGTATAGCTTGGTGTAATCTTTACCTAGGGTGTCCAACATTTCTGCGGTTTGTGCAAAATGATCGACGAGCTCTTGACGTTGTTGCTCTAATTCAAACTTGGCCGCTTCAAGTTCTTTCTGCACAGACTTTTGTTTCTTGTATTCAGGGGTGGTTAGTCTACTAATGACTACGCCTACGATTGTACCGACCAGCAAACCCACAATGGCATAAATCCAAGGCATAACTGCTCCTTATAGTTGTTTTAACAAGTCTTTTACTACTTAGTTACACGCGGTGCTCGTCCATGTTACTATGGCTTGAACAGCCGATAAAGAAAAATAGCAGTATGTCTTCGGGGACTGATAACTACTTCTCTCTATTCTCAAAGTTGACCCCGAGGTAACCCTTTTCTCTATACCTCTATACGACTTAATACGATGACACCACTACAACAATATCAAAAAGACATAGCAGAACACGGATTTCAGCGTGATGAAGCTCAGTATCAAGCGGTCGTTGCATTAGACAAGCTTTACCATGCTATCGTTGAATTTCAGTCAGCGCCTGTGCCTCAGCTTTCCAAATGGCAAAAGCTAATGGGGAAAAAAATCGACAAGCCTGAACCACCAAAAGGCCTTTACTTTTGGGGTGGGGTAGGTCGCGGTAAAACCTACCTTATGGACGCATTTTTTGATGCTTTACCGACCCAAAGAAAAATGCGCGTCCACTTCCATCGATTTATGTATCGAGTACATGATGAGTTGAAGCTGTTAGGTGATGTCGAAAATCCTCTATCAAAAGTGGCGGATAAATTTAAAGAAGAAGCAGATGTGGTTTGTTTTGATGAATTTTTTGTTTCCGACATTACTGATGCGATGCTCCTTGCAACGCTACTTCAAGAAATGTTCAAGCGGCAGATGATCCTAGTCGCGACTTCAAACATTGAGCCGCAGAACTTATATCGTAACGGTTTGCAAAGAGCGCGCTTTTTGCCCGCGATCGATATGATTTTGGCACGTTGTGAAGTGTTGAATGTCGATAGTGGCGTTGATTATCGCTTAAGAACGTTAGAACAGGCTGAAATATACCATTACCCGCTTGATGAGCAGGCTAGCATAAACCTTAACAAATATTATCAGCAGCTGACTGGAGAGCGTCAGTTTGTTGCTCATCAAATCGAAGTTAACCACCGTCAACTAGCGGTGATTGAAGCAAGCGACGGGGTGCTGCATGCGTCGTTTGCTCAGTTGTGTCAAACTGCTCGCAGTCAAAATGACTACATTGAATTGTCTCGTATTTACCACACGGTATTACTGGCAGATGTTCAACAAATGAACCGAAAAATAGATGATGCGGCGAGACGCTTTATCGCGCTGGTCGATGAGTTTTACGAGCGCAATGTTAAGTTGATTATTTCTGCTGAAGTGCCAATGGCCGATTTATATACTGACGGGCAGTTAGAGTTCGAATTTAAGCGCTGTTTGTCTCGGCTTACTGAGATGCAAAGTCATGAGTATCTCGCGCGTGAACATTTGGCCTAGATCCAATGGGTTCTTAAAAAGTGAAGAAAAAATTAGTGATTTGGCGCAAAAAAAGGTGATTTTTTCTTCGCTCTTCTCTATAATCCTGCGACCCACCGTTACTGCAGACCTGATTATCGAAGTTATTTCGAAATTGAAGGTCGAGAGTACCAACGACTCGAAGGGGTGATGACTGGGCTCTTAGACAGTGTGGGAGCACTATTGGGTGTTCCTTTAAAGTTTAAAATTTAATTAACGGGTTATTGTTAGCATGAAAACTTTCGTTGCTAAACCAGAAACTGTAAAACGCGACTGGTACGTTGTAGACGCTGAAGGTAAAACTCTTGGCCGTCTAGCAAGTGAAATTGCATCTCGCCTACGTGGCAAACATAAAGCTGAATACACTCCTCACGTTGACACTGGTGATTACATCATCGTTATCAACGCTGAGAAAGTTGCTGTAACTGGTAACAAAGCTAAGAACAAAGTGTACTACCGTCACTCTGAATTCCCAGGTGGTCTAAAATCTATCACTTTTGAAAAGTTGATCGATCGTAAACCTGAGATGGCTCTTGAGCTTGCAGTTAAAGGCATGCTTCCACGTGGTCCTCTAGGCCGTGCTATGTACCGTAAGCTAAAAGTTTACGCGGGCGCTGAGCACAACCATGTTGCTCAACAACCACAAGTACTAGACATCTAATTGGGGATTTCGAAAATGGCAGAGAATCAATACTACGGCACTGGCCGTCGCAAAAGCTCAGCTGCACGTGTTTTCATTAAACCAGGCAGCGGTAACATTGTAGTAAACAAGCGTAACCTTGACGAATACTTCGGTCGTCCAACAGCACGTATGGTTGTACAACAACCTCTAGAGCTAGTTGAACTAACTGAAAAGCTAGACCTTTACGTAACAGTTAAAGGCGGCGGTATTTCTGGTCAAGCTGGTGCTATCCGTCACGGTATCACTCGCGCGCTTATGGAATACGATGAGTCTCTACGTCCTGCTCTACGCGCAGCTGGCTACGTTACTCGTGACGCTCGTTGCGTTGAACGTAAGAAAGTTGGTCTACGTAAAGCACGTCGTCGTCCACAGTTCTCTAAGCGTTAATTTCCTCTTATCGGGAATTATGCTTTCAGAGTTACTCTGGAAACTGTGTACCAAAAGCTCGGCTCTATGCCGGGCTTTTTTGTATTTAAAGCAACGAACAGCCTTCACTTATCATCACACTCCGAGCAGGCCTTCTTATTCGTCCTCTTCGTCGAAAGGTTGCCAGTGCCGTTTTATATCTGTGCCTTATTTAATCGCGACTCACCACGCTTTCTCTTGCGATGCAGCATAGATGTATTCATCAGCAAGAATGTCTTTGTATCTTATTCTTCCTGTAACATGTTTTAAAATGACTTACGCTCCTTTTTGAGCATTCTGCGTGCTACAAAATTGAAAATATAAACACAGTAAGCTGAACGCGTAATACGAAATATTTCTCTGTGTAATTAACTGAAAACTACCAAGATAAAAGGTTTTATCTGCTTTCAGCGGGGCTTCTATGTGGTGCTTTCTTGTTACAAATCACATCAATTTTTTATAATTCTGCCGCTTTTGTGACGACGCGAGCGATTTGCCTCACAAATGTTACAAAAAGGTAGCTTTATCTTGTCAAAAAGTAGGGTTTTCTTTATCATTTCCCTCCAATAAATAGAACTAAATTCATTATTTGTTAGCCATGCTCTTATAAGCGGAATAATAACGATCCAAAGGGAGCAAATGGGAGAATGTTTGGATGAGCAACGCGCCTTTAAATAACGGTCGCAGGCGTTTTCTAACCGCTACAACGGCAGTTGTTGGTGGGTTAGGGGCAGTCGCCGTCGCCGTGCCTTTTATCAAATCATGGAATCCGAGTGCTAAAGCCAAAGCGGCGGGCGCACCGGTGGAAGTGGATATAAGTAAAATTGAACCAGGTCAGCTGGTTCGTGTTGAGTGGCAGGGAAAACCTGTATGGATTGTTCGCCGCACTCAAAGCGTTCTGGATAACTTAAAATCGATCGGTGATAAGCTTCGCGATCCACAATCTGAAATGGAGCAGCAGCCTGAGTACGCTCAGAATGAGTTTCGTTCGATTAAGGAAGAGTTTTTCGTCGCAGTTGGTTTCTGTACCCACTTAGGTTGTTCACCAACCTATCTACCTGACTCTTTCTCAGAGCAGGTGCAGGGCGTAAGATCTGGCTTCTTCTGTCCTTGTCATGGTTCTAAGTTCGACATGGCTGGTCGAGTGTTCCAAGGAGTACCTGCTCCGTTGAACCTTGTCGTTCCTAAGCACATGTATTTGAGCGATACCAAGCTCATTGTGGGTGTTGATGAGGGAGATGCATAATGCAAGCAATGTTAGATTGGGTTGAAAAGCGTATTCCTGCAATGAATGCTTATAAAAAGCATTTGTCTGAATACCCAATGCCTAAGAACTTCAACTTTTGGTACCTTTTCGGTTCTCTGGCGATGCTGGTTCTTGTTAACCAAATCCTAACGGGTATTTGGCTAACGATGAACTATGTTCCTTCAGGTGACGGTGCATTTGCGTCTATCGAATACATTATGCGTGATGTAGAGTACGGTTGGCTTCTGCGTTACATGCATTCCACTGGCGCGTCAGCGTTTTTCGTTGTTGTGTATCTTCACATGTTCCGTGGTTTGATCTACGGTTCATACCAAAAACCTCGTGAACTATTGTGGATCTTCGGTATGTTGATCTTTCTTGTTCTCATGGCTGAAGCGTTCATGGGTTACCTACTTCCATGGGGTCAGATGTCATACTGGGGTGCACAGGTAATCATTTCCCTGTTTGGTGCTATTCCTGTTATCGGTGATGACCTAACGCTTTGGATTCGTGGTGACTACATCATCTCTGGTGCAACGCTAAACCGTTTCTTCGCACTACACGTTATTGCCCTGCCTATTGTTTTGCTTCTTCTTGTTGTTCTGCACGTATTGGCGCTGCACGAAGTAGGCTCAAACAACCCGGATGGTATCGAAACTAAGCTGCCAAAAGGCTCAATGGGCGACGATTACAAAACGCAATTCAAGTTCCACGATTACTATACGAAGAAATATGACATCATTGATTCGATTCCTTTCCATCCGTACGGCACGGTTAAGGACTTGGTCGGTGTCGCTGGTTTCTTGTTCTTCTTCTGTTACGTGCTGTTCTTTAACCCAGAAATGGGTGGGTACTTCCTTGAGCCGCCTAACTTTGAAGCTGCAAACCCACTGAAGACACCAGAGCATATTGCTCCGGTATGGTACTTCACGCCGTTCTACGCAATCTTACGTGCGGTTCCAGACAAACTATTAGGTGTTATCCTAATGGGCGCGTCAATTGCAGTGCTGTTTGTTCTACCTTGGTTGGATCGTTGTAAAGTTCGTTCATACCGTTACCGTAGCAAACTTCATCTATTGAATATTGTACAGTTCACTATCGCCTTTATCGCTCTGGGTATTTTAGGTGCGTTACCTGCGACACCAACGTACACACTACTATCTCAGATCTTTAGCTTGTGTTACTTCATGTTCTTTGTGTTGCTGTTCTTCTACAGCAAAAATGAAGCAACCAAACCATTACCAGAGAGGGTGACATTCAAATGAAGAAGTGGATTGTAATTCTATTTGCTATGTTGCCATCACTAGCGATGGCAGCTGGGGCCAATGTTCCGCTGGATAAAGCGAATGTTGACCTTACGGATAAAGCTTCGCTACAAAACGGCGCGAAGTTGTTCATGAACTACTGTTTTGCTTGTCACTCTACGCAATACCAGCGTTACGAGCGTGTAGCAACAGACTTGGAAATTCCAACAGACTTAATGAAAGAAAACCTGATTTTCAATCCTGAAGCGAAAATCGGTGATCTAATGGTCAATGCTATGCCACCGAAGCAAGCGGCAAACTGGTTTGGTGCTCCACCACCAGATCTTACGTTGGTTGCACGAGTTCGTGGTGCTGATTGGTTATACACTTACTTACGCTCTTTCTATGTTGATCCATCTCGTCCATTCGGCGTGAACAACATCGTCTTCCCGAGTGTTGGTATGCCGCATGTACTTGAAGAGCTACAGGGCATCCCGACGCCGATTTACGATACGAAAATCGTAGATGGCGAAGAAGTACAAGTTGTTGTTGGTACTGAAACCGATGGCACGGGTGAGCTGAGTGAAGGCGAATATGACAAAGCGGTTGGCGATCTCGTTAACTTCTTAGTTTATTCAGGTGACCCAGTGCAGCTTGAGCGTCATGCTTTAGGCTGGTGGGTAATGGGCTTCTTAGTGCTTCTAACCATCGTTGTTGTGATGCTCAAGAAAGAGTATTGGCGCGATGTGCATTAATTGTGCTAAAATACCGTGCTAATTCCCAATTTTAATTGATGTACAATGGAGGCTTAGCCTCCATTGTTTTTATTTGTAAGTGTACTGGAGGGCTCCATGGCTGTAGCTGCCAATAAACGTTCTGTGATGACTCTTTTCTCAAGTGCATCAGATTTGTATAGCCATCAGGTTCGCATTGTACTAGCTGAAAAAGGCGTAAGTGTTGAAGTTGAGCTTGTTGACGAAGCAAACCTTCCTGCTGAGCTTGTTGAGCTAAACCCATATAAATCAGTGCCAACTCTTGTTGACCGTGAGCTAGCTCTTTACGATTCAAAAATCATCATGGAGTACTTGGACGAGCGTTTCCCTCATCCACCTCTAATGCCGGTTTACCCTGTTGCTCGTGGCAACAGCCGCTTGATGATGTACCGTATCGAACGCAACTGGTATTCACTCGCTGAAAAAGTGATGAAAGGTAATGCGGAAGAATCAGAAAAAGCACGCACAAAGCTGCGTAATGATCTTCTGACGTTAGCGCCAATTTTTGCTGAATATGAGTACTTCATGAGCGAAGAATTCAGCTTGATCGATTGTTACCTAGCTCCACTATTGTGGCGTTTGCCTCAACTTGGTATCGATCTTGTTGGCCCTGGTTCAAAAGAAATCAAGGTATACATGAACCGCGTATTTGAACGTGATTCGTTCCTTGCTTCTTTGACTGAAGCTGAACGTGAAATGCGCCTAGTTCGCTAAGCGATTTAAAACACGTTATGGATATTGCAAAAATGACTGCTCGCCGCCCGTATATGCTTCGCGCATTTTACGACTGGTTAGTAGACAATGACTTGACTCCTCACTTGGTTGTGGATGCAACAATGCCAGGGGTGCGTGTCCCGGTTGAATTTATTCAAGATGGTCAAATTATTTTGAATATTGCGCCACGTGCAGTGGGTAATCTTGAGTTAGGTAATGATGCGATTACCTTCCATGCTCGCTTTAGCGGTCGTCCGCACTCAGTGATCGTGCCTGTGTATGCTGTTCAAGCTATTTATGCACGTGAGAATGGTGCTGGTACTATGTTTGAACCAGAAGAAGCGTACACTCACATCGAAGAAGAAGCGATGACCGAGGAAGAATCATCCCCATCGTTCACAACGGTTAGCGATGAGCCTTCTGAGTTAGTTTCTGATTCAGATGCCGAAGAGGACGATGCTCCTCGACCAAAAGGCAAACCAAGCTTAAGAGTGATTAAATAATAAAAAAGCAGCGTTACGCTGCTTTTTTCTTTTTAACTTGTTGAAGATGATTTCAAGCCAGACTTTGGAAATTACTCACTAATCGTAAAGACCTCGACGTTCTTTTCACTTTCTGTACTTGCCTCACTTTCTATTGTTTGTACACCGTCACTCGGTAAGTCCACTTCAACAGGCTCCATTTCGCCGTATTGGAACCCTTTAATGACTTGTTTTACGCCTGAGATGTTACGTGCGATTTCTGTCGCTCGATCGCCTTGCTCTGGTGTGACATAACCAAACAGAAAAACATCGCCATCTTCGGTGATCACTTTAACCTTAACACCATTAAGCTCAGAATCAGTAAGCAAAGCTGACTTTACTTTGGTTGTGATCCAGCTGTCATTGCTAATCTGGGTAACAGTGAGTGGCTCTTTTTGTTTGATTTGATTGTGTATGACTTTTACACCACTAACTTCTCTAGCTCTTCGCTCTAAAGCAAGGATAAGGTCTTGTGTCGGAGCTTGTCCCATAAGGACTACAGTCCCATTATATGAACTGGCAACGACACGTACTTCACCTTTAAACGGTACTTTATTGCCGATCGCCGCAACTTCGAATTCAATGTTATTGTCCTGCCAGATTTGTTTTGTCGTGCGTGTGTCCGTGACAATATTCGCTGTGGTTGCTGCACCTGCGATAAACAAACCTGCGCAACCACTTAAACTCAATGCTGTTAATAAGATAACGAGGCTACGTATCATAATTCTGACTCTCAGTCTTGGTTACTCTTCGTGAGCAGGGAAAAGCACCTGGTCAATAAGATCACAAAGACAATGGAGTGTTACCATATGTACTTCGTGAATACGTGCAGTGCGGTGTGATGGAATACGAATTTCGACGTCTTTCTCACCGAGCAGTCCTGCCATCTCTCCGCCATCTTTTCCTGTTAGCGCGATAATCGTCATGTCTCGAGTTACGGCTGCTTCCATCGCTTTGATAATATTTTTACTGTTACCACTAGTCGACATGGCAAGCAAAATGTCGCCTGGTTGACCAAACGCTCGTACCTGTTTTGAGAAGATTTCCTGGTAGTGGTAATCGTTGGCCACTGCGGTTAGGGTAGTATTATCGGCGGTTAAGGCCATTGCTGGTAGGCTAGGGCGCTCAGTTTCAAAACGGTTTAAAAGACAAGAAACAAATTGTTGAGCGTTTGAAGCACTGCCGCCATTACCACAACATAAAATTTTATTGCCATTAAGCAGGCTCGACACCATCGCTTGAGCTGCATGAGTAATGGCATCAGGCAGCGCCTCTGCTGCTGCGATTTGAATTTGAATACTTTCTGTAAAGCTGTCTTTAATGCTGTCTAGCATCGCTTATCCTTCAGAGATTGCGTTTTCTATCCAGTTGATATCTCGCCCATTATCATGAATGGCGATGACATCAAATCGATAATCGATATTGTGTTTTAAGCGCTTTTGTTGGCTAAGCCAAACTTGTGCGGTTTTGACTAGCTTGCGCATTTTAGCGTGCGTCACCATTTCTGCTGCCGAGCCAAAGTGATTGTTCTTACGGTATTTGACTTCAACAAACACAATAGTTTCACCTTGTTGGAAGATTAAATCAATCTCACCGACCTTAGTCAGAAAATTTTGTTCAATAAAGTTTAAGCCCTGGCGTTGTAAATACTGCTTCGCCAGAGCTTCATATTGATTTCCGATTTGGCGCTTGCTAAAGAGCCCCACGCTCAGCCCAGCTTAGCTCACGCTGTACAACACAATTATTGTCGATACTTAAAATACCGGTTTGGCCGCCAACTGAGTAGCCCGGAACGACCTTCATTTGTGGCAGCTCCCCAATCAATTTATACGCATCCATACCCAGTGCTTTCAAACGTTTTTCCATGTTAGATTGCTCTGACCACAACTCGTTCATTTCAGCGGTCACGCTAGGGTCTGGGTCAATCAGTAATGGGATATCGCTGTAGATGATGCCTGTTAGATCTTCGTAAGTCGCGCCGCCACTGTTGCTACGCGAGCTAGAGAAAATTTGAGGAGCTTTGGCGTCTGGGTTAATCGCTACCTCAATAAATGGCTTGATCAAAGTCAGTTCCGTGCTTCTAGCAACAATATAAACCGCATCGACATCACGACGGCTACGTGGCTGTGTTTCAAGCTTGATACGCATTAGTGATTGCATCTGAGCAATACGTTGTTTGCTTTCTTGCAGACCAAATACTTCATTGATGTCTTTTTGAAGTTGGCGCTTGTCGCCAAAATAACTTGCTGCGACTTTATTAGAGCTGTACTTGCGCCATTCTTTGTTGAATGCTTCAGTTACGCGCTCACCAAAGATGCCCTTTGGTGCCAGGATCAGAGGGAAGTTATAGCCTTCGCTGAACAAGTGTTTCGCTGCTTGTGCGGCTTCTTGTTCTGGTGATAATGCCAAGTAGCAAATATTGCTATCTGGTTGCACATCTTCGGGAATATTTAGCGCAAGGGCTGGAATCGTAGGACCATTTTCTGAGCCATCCATGGTTGTGTGCAATAGCTCAACGTTTTCTTTTTCTAGGGGACCAACAACAAAATCGATGTTTTCATTGATCAAACGTTGTTTAATTTGGTCGGCGTTATACGCATTAGTGTCTATTACCGTGAGGGTAGCGCTTGGATCACGGTTACGATCATTCATCATCGCAAACACAAAACCATCACGAATTAATTGCGCTTGTGGCGAGAATTTACCAGTAAGCGGCAGTAACAAAGCGGTGTTGTTTGGTTTAACGATGTCTAGAGAGAGAATGTTTTGAATCTCTTCTGGTGTGTAGATAGCGGCTGGATGCGATGGGTTCTCGTTTAACCAGCGTTCGAGGGTATTTTTTAGTTGGGATAAGTTGCCCGACAGCGTTTTCGCATAAATAGCGAGTTGTAGCCAACCATCCAAAACATCTTCATTTGGCTCTGTTTCTAATGAGGTCAGTTCGTACTCGGAGTAGCTGCCAAAGTTCATCCAAATACGGCTAGAAATCTCTCTCTGCTCCGCGGACGATGCATATTGGCCAAATGCAACCAGTTGGCGGTTTGCCTCAAACGCTTGGTTAAGACCTTGATAAGCGTCGGCACGCATCAAGTAATAGTCTTTCCATTGCTCATTTGGCAACTTCCACCAAGGTTTAAAATTCAACAATTGCAGCAACTGAGAGTAATTACCCTGTTTTTGCTGTATGGTCGCACGCGCTAGTTGCCACTCTGCTTGCTGAACTTCGGTTAACTGTTGACGAGCCAGGCGCTTGATCAACATTTCTGCTTGATCAAACTGGTTTGCTTGAATCGCGGCTTTGGTTGCCATGATCAACCAGTCATTTTGTAAACTGCCTTCCGTGCTATCAGCTTGGATCATATAGTTCTGAACAGACTGAGTAGGCTCAAGTGTTACATCAACGCCATCAGGCTGTCTTGGACCTGAAGAACAGGCGGCGAGCGTAATTGCTAGTGCAACAGGAGTAAGTATGCGTGGTACACTGAGTCTCTTATGGTTAATCATTGCCGTGAGTTCTCTATAATTTTGTACAAAATTGTCTCTATATTAATCGTTGAAGTGATGGTAAACAAATGACAGATAAAAATAAGTTGCCGAATGAGGGGCCAACTCTCTATATCGTACCGACTCCAATCGGAAATTTAGCGGATATCACCCAACGTGCTATCGAAATTCTGTCGACTGTGGACATCATTGCCGCTGAGGATACTCGACATACGGGCAAATTACTGTCTCACTTCAATATTCAAACCAAAACTTTTGCTCTACATGACCACAATGAGCAGCAAAAAGCACAAGTTTTGGTAGAAAAGCTGCTTTCCGGTCAGTCTATCGCATTAGTTTCTGACGCTGGTACGCCACTTATCAGCGACCCAGGATACCATTTGGTGACAAAATGTCGTCAAGCGGGCGTTAGAGTTGTGCCTCTTCCAGGTGCTTGTGCGGTCATTACGGCGTTAAGTGCCTCTGGCTTGCCATCGGATCGCTTTAGCTTCGAAGGTTTTTTACCACCGAAAAGCAAAGGTCGTAAGGATAAATTCCTAGAGATTGCTTCGGTAGAGCGTACGTGTATTTTTTACGAGTCACCGCACCGTATTTTAGACTCTCTACAAGACATGTTAGACGTTCTTGGCCCAGATAGAGAAGTTGTGTTGGCAAGAGAGCTAACAAAAACCTTTGAAACCATTCAAGGCATGCCGTTAGGTGAGTTGATTGAATGGGTGAAAAGTGACGATAACCAACAGCGTGGTGAAATGGTATTGTTGGTACATGGCCATCGTGAAACAACAGACGACTCACTACCTGAAGATGCTTTACGCACGTTAGGCATTTTGACCAAAGAGCTGCCTTTGAAAAAAGCAGCTGCTTTGGTGGCAGAAATACATAACTTGAAGAAGAATGCGTTATATAAATGGGGCTTAGAAAACTTAGACTAAGTGCCACTAGCGAGATAAATGGTCAATGAGGGCTGATGTTTAGGCATCGGCCTTTTTATTATCTATTTTTGGCACGTTGACTAAAAAGTCATCACTTAGTGCATTCATTTCATCATATCTGTGATCTAACTAGACTCTGAAGTGAGAACTCTATACAATCCGCCCTCGGAGCTGACTGGGTAGTCGCTGCTTTGTTGATGTCCTTCGGGAGACTGACGTCGAAGTCCCTTTGGGAGACTGACGTTGACGTCCTTCGGGAGACTGACAAAGGGGAGGAAAGTCCGGGCTTCATAGAGCAAGGTGCCAGGTAACGCCTGGGGGGCGCAAGCCTACGACAAGTGCAGCAGAGAGAAGACCGCCGATGGCCCGTAAGGGTACAGGTAAGGGTGAAAGGGTGCGGTAAGAGCGCACCGGACGACTAGCAATAGTTCGTAGCAGGGTAAACTCCACCTGAAGCAAGACCAAATAGGCCTCCACATTGCGTTGCTCGCGTAAGGAGGCGGGTAGGTTGCTCGAGCCAGTGAGTGATTGCTGGCCTAGACGAATGGCTACCGCCGCGCAAGCGGAACAGAACCCGGCTTATGTGTCGGCTCCACCTATTCGAGACCCATCATTACTTTTAGTAGTGATGGGTTTTTTGCATTTAATTGACGCAAACTATGTCATTACCAATAAACTTGGCGTAAATCACGTCTAACTTTAGACTTGTGGTGGCGATGATGTAGGAAATCAGTACACTAAAGAATCGCTTCAAGATCATTCAACGAGAAAGCTATGACCGAAACCTTCCAACATATTTCCGTGTTATTAAATGAATCCATTGATGGCTTAGCTATCAAACCAGACGGCGTCTATATTGATGGAACATTTGGCCGTGGCGGTCACAGCCGGACAATTCTATCTAAACTCGGTGAAAATGGCCGACTGTACAGTATCGACCGTGACCCTCAAGCGATCGCTGAGGCAGGAAAAATCAATGACCCTCGCTTCACCATTATTCATGGTCCATTTTCTGGTATTGCTGAGTATGCTGAAGAGTATGGGCTAGTTGGAAAAGTGGATGGTGTTCTGCTGGATTTAGGCGTTTCTTCTCCTCAGTTAGACGACGCAGAGCGTGGCTTTAGCTTTATGAAAGATGGTCCGCTAGATATGCGTATGGACCCGACATCAGGTGTTCCAGTATCTCAATGGTTGATGGAAGCAGACCTCGATGATATCACTTGGGTCATTCGCGAGTTTGGGGAAGATAAACATGCGCGCCGTATTGCAAAAGCGATTGTTGCCTACCGTGAAGATGAAGAAAATGAGCCAATGGTTCGCACAGGTCAGCTGGCAAAATTGATTTCAGATGCCGCACCGAAAAGTTTTAAAGAGAAAAAACACCCTGCGACTCGTGCTTTCCAGGCTTTTCGTATTTACATCAACAGTGAGTTAGAAGAAATTGATACAGCACTTAAAGGCGCGGCGAGCATTCTGGCTCCTGAAGGCCGTTTATCTGTGATTAGCTTCCACTCTCTGGAAGATCGTATGGTCAAACGTTTTATCCGTAAAGAGAGCAAAGGGCCTGAAGTGCCACACGGTATTCCAATGACGGAAGAGCAAATTCGTGCTCTTGGTAGTGCGAATATGAAAGCGGTGAGCAAAGCGATCAAGCCAAGCAAACAAGAAATTGAAATGAACCCTCGCTCGCGCAGCTCTGTGTTAAGAATTGCGGAAAAGCTTTAATTATTATGACGAAACCCACTCCTAATCTTGCTAAGTTGATTGCGACGGATCTCCTCACCGTTGGTCTCTGGCCATTACTGTTGTTGCTATTGATCGTGGCATCGGCAATGGGAGTGGTATTTGCTACCCACCATGCGCGTCAAGCGATCACTGAGAAAGATCACACGTTGGTTGAACGAGAACGGTTAGATAGCGAATGGCGTAACTTGATGTTGGAAGAAACTGCCCTCGCGGAACACAGTCGTGTTCAAGACCTTGCCAAAAAAGAACTTGAAATGAAACGACCTGATGGCGATAAAGAAGTGGTTGTCACGCTCAAATGATTAGAAAAAAATCCAACACGAAACAAGCCAATAAGCGTAAACCTGTAGCAAAAGAGAAAGCGGCTACGGGGGATAAGAAAACCGATAACAAAGCAGTGAAAGTGGCGGTCGAAGAATCTTTCTTGATTCGTTGGCGCTTCCATCTATTACTGTTTTTTGTTTTTTGTGCATTTGCCCTTTTGGTGGCACGCGTAGCCTACATCCAAATCATTGAGCCAGATAACCTGATTAAACAAGGTGACCTACGTTCGGTTCGTGTTAAATCCATTCCTTCTGCTCGCGGTATTATTTCGGATCGAAATGGTGAGCCGCTTGCTGTCAGTGTGCCGGTTGAGGCGGTTTGGGCAGATCCTGCCACTATATTTAAAGAAAACGCGTTAAGCCAGACCAAAAGTTGGCATGCATTAGCGGATGTTCTTGGTATTGACCGACAAGGGTTAATAGACAAAATTAAGCGCAATGAAAAACGTCGCTTTATCTACTTGCAGCGCCAGGTCAGTCCGGCCATGGCGAACTATATTCGTGAGCTAAAGCTGCCAGGTGTTGGCCTTAAGTCGGAATCTCGTCGTTATTATCCTGCAGGTGAGGTTAGTGCTCACTTAGTCGGTGTAACAGGCATTGACGGGCATGGCCTAGAAGGTGTGGAGCGTAGCTACGATGAGTGGCTCACTGGCGCGGCGGGTAAGAAAACTATTCGTAAAGATCGCTATGGTCGTGTTGTGGAAAACATTGCTTGGCAAGACAAGCAAGAAGGTAAATCACTTCAGTTAACCATCGATCAGCGCCTACAGGCGATTGCGTATCGTGCGATTAAGCAAGCCGTTGCCGACCACCGCGCTACTTCGGGTTCTGTTGTCATGTTGGATGTAAAAACGGGCGCCGTATTGGCCATGGTTAATGCTCCTTCTTACAACCCTAACAATCGTAGCGATTGGCAAAGCTATCAAATGCGTAACCGAGTGATCACGGACTCAATGGAGCCCGGTTCGACCATTAAGCCTTTCGTTATTTTAGCCGCCTTAGAAAATGGGATAGCCGATAAAGATACCATCGTAGATACCGGTAATGGTGTCCTACGTTTAGGTGGTAGTCGAGTCAGAGATGTCTCTCGCGTAGGCAAAGCGAGCTTGACCACGATCCTTAAAAAGTCGAGTAATATCGGTGTGACGAAGCTAGCAATGCAAATGCCGGTAGAGGCGCTTCTTGGGCTGTACAGTTCAGTGGGTTTTGGTGAGCTTTCTGGCCTAAACCTAGTTGGGGAAGTGACGGGTATTTTTCCTACACGAACTCGTTGGTCGCCAATTGAGCGCGCCACGATTGCGTTTGGTTACGGTCTATCAATTACACCAATCCAGCTAGCCCATGCTTATGCGACGCTTGGAAACCTTGGCAAATACGAGCCTATTCATATTATTGAAAGCAATGATCATGACATGTCACGTCAAGTGGTGAGTGCGAAGTATGCGCGTCAAGTATTAGACATGTTGGAAACCGTAACTCAAAAAGGGGGCTCGGCTCGCAGAGCGGCAGTTCCTGGTTATCGAGTGGGAGCGAAAACAGGTACATCACGTAAAGCTTCTGCTGGCGGGTACAGCGACGAGTACATCACCTACACGGCTGGGCTTGCTCCGGTTAGCGATCCGCGAATTGCTTTGGTGGTGATCGTAAACGAGCCTCAAGGTGATGACTACTATGGTGGTTCGGTAGCGTCTCCTGTCTTCTCTGAAATCATGAAAGGCGCGCTACAAATACTCAATGTTGCACCTGACGAAAACAAATTCCAACAGTAAGCCCTGTGGTTTACTGAGCAAACAAAATTAAGAAAACCTGAGCCAAAGCTCGGAGAACAAATATGACTAAAGCCATCAGTATGGACGTGCTGCTTTCCCCTTGGGTGGATTGCCCTAGCTTATCGTCCGTTCTTGTTTCTGAATTGGAGCTCGACAGCCGAAGAGTTCAACCTGGAACCACGTTTGTAGCAGTGATTGGCCATGTTGTGGATGGGCGTAAATTCATTGCCTCTGCAATTGAGCAAGGTGCAAATGCAGCCCTGGCGCAAGCCTGCGATGTCAAAACACATGGTACGGTGGAAATCATTGATGATGTTCCCGTCATTTACATCGATAGGTTGGACCAACGTTTATCCGCAATTGCTGGAAAGCTCTATGCTTACCCTAATATGGATTTGATTGGTGTCACCGGCACCAACGGCAAAACCACCATTACCCAGTTAATAGCGCAATGGCTAGAACTGCTTGACCATAAAGCGGCGGTAATGGGAACAACAGGAAATGGCTTCCTCAATAACTTGCAACAAGCTGCGAATACAACGGGGAATGCCGTTGAAATTCAGAAAACGCTCTCCTCTCTCGCAAATCAACAAGCCACATACACCGCGCTAGAAGTATCTTCTCATGGCCTGACGCAAGGTCGTGTCAAAGCATTATCATTTGCGGCGGGCGTGTTTACTAACTTAAGTCGTGACCACTTAGATTATCATGGCACGATGGAAGCGTATGCCAATGCAAAGCTTGGGTTGTTCACGCAACACCAATGTGAACGTGCCATTATCAATGTTGATGATGAAGTAGGTCATCAATGGGCGTCGCAGTTAAGTAATGCGATCGCTGTCTCGCTCAAGCCGAACACTGAATTTGAAAGCGCAATTTGGGCGACGGAAGTCAGTTACGCAGAGTCAGGGATTACTATTAAGTTCGATGGTAAATTTGGCTCAGGTGAATTGCACGCGCCTTTGATTGGTGAGTTTAATGCAACCAACTTAATGCTCGCTTTTGCGACCTTATTAAGCTTAGGTAAAGAGAAACAAGCGTTACTCGAAACTGCAGGTCAACTGCAACCTGTACTCGGCCGAATGGAGTTATTCCAAACTGAGGATCGTGCCAAAGTCGTGGTTGATTATGCCCATACTCCTGATGCTTTAGAAAAAGCGCTGCAAGCTTTACGAGTTCATTGTGAAGGCCAGCTGTGGGCTATTTTTGGCTGCGGTGGCGATCGCGATGCAGGTAAGCGCCCAATGATGGCGGAAATTGCAGAGCGTCTAGGCGACAGAGTGGTGTTGACTGACGATAACCCACGCAGCGAAGACCCGGTTCAGATTGTGAAAGACATGTTAGCTGGGCTGTCAAAACCTGCTGAAGCGATTGTTCAGCATGACCGCTTCAAAGCACTGTCTTATGCCATTGAAAATGCTTCGCCAAACGACATTATCTTGTTAGCTGGGAAGGGTCATGAAGATTATCAGATTCGTAATGGCGAAACGATTCATTACTCCGACCGCGAGTCCGCAATGCAACTTTTAGGATTGACCTCATGATCAAAGTAACGTTATCTCAAATTGCAGACATCACTCGTGGTGAGCGATTCGGCGACGAGCTACTTATCGACGCGGTTTCTACTGATACACGAACGATTGAGCGTGGGGCTTTATTCGTCGCGTTAGTTGGGGAGCGCTTTGATGCGCACAACTTTTGCCAACAAGCGGTAGATGCAGGTGCCGGTGCTTTACTCGTAGAAAAACGCTTAGATGTGAATGTGCCGCAAATTGTGGTGTCGGATACCAAACTTGCATTGGGTGAGTTTGCTTCTTGGGTGCATCAAGCATGCAAAACACCTACCGTTGCCATCACCGGAAGTTGCGGTAAAACGACCGTAAAAGAAATGGTTGCGAGTATCCTGCAATTGAAAGGCAAAGTGTTATTCACGGCGGGTAACTTCAATAATGATATTGGTGTTCCGTTGACATTATTGCGCTCACAGCAGGATGATGATTATGCCGTGATTGAGCTTGGTGCTAATCATATAGGTGAAATTGCTTACACGACTCAGTTAGTAAAACCAGATATCGCGTTAGTGAACAATGTAGCCGCCGCTCACCTTGAAGGCTTTGGTTCTATCGATGGCGTGAAACAAGCCAAAGGTGAAATCTACCAAGGCCTTTCAGCTGGTGGTATTGCGATTGTTAACCTAGACAGCAATGGTGAAGCCAAGTGGGATGAAGTGTTAGCAGATAAGAAAGTCATTACTTTTTCACAAAGTAATACTGATGCAGACTTCTTCGCTTCTAACATCGTATTGAACGCCGCAGGTGAAGCAAGCTTTGACTTACATATCGCAGCAAGCTCACAAGAAATTGAACTGTCTCTGGGTATTATAGGTCAACACAACGTTGCGAATGCGATCGCTGCTTCTATTATTGCGTTACAAATGGGAGCCACATTAGAAGAGGTTCGTGCTGGCCTTAAACATTTGAACAAAGTGAAAGGTCGCGTCGAGGTTGAAGCGCTGAGCGAAAAGATAAAATTGATTGACGACAGCTACAACGCGAGCGTGCCAGCCATGAAAGCGGCAGTTGATTTATTGGCCGCTTTCCCAGGTCAACGCTGGCTGATTTTAGGTAATATGGCGGAATTGGGCGAGGAAAGTCTTGCACTTCATCGTCAAGTCGGGGAACATGCTGCCCCACAAAAATTTGAACATGTTCTCACATATGGTGCAGACGCCAAGGTGATCAGTGATCTTTGCCAAGGCATTCATTTTGAGACGCACCAAGAGATGATTGAATACATCAAGCAGCATCTAGACCAAGCCGTTCCTGAAAACCATACGATATTGGTGAAAGGAGCGAACGGTGCACGTATGTTTGAAGTCGCTGCTGCTTTGAAGGAGTATTATTAATGATTATTTGGCTTGCCGAGCTGCTACAGCCATACCTGTCTTTTTTCCGATTGTTTGAATACTTGTCTTTTCGAGCAATCCTAAGCGTATTAACCGCTCTAGGTCTGTCATTATGGATGGGACCAATCATGATCAAGCGTTTGCAAATGCTGCAAATTGGTCAGGTAGTGCGTAACGAAGGTCCTGAATCTCACTTTAGTAAGCGTGGTACCCCAACAATGGGCGGTATCATGATCTTAGCGGCCATCTCAATCACGATTTTGCTATGGACAGACTTATCCAACCCTTACGTATGGGCGGTACTGACAGTCTTACTTGGCTACGGTGCGGTCGGATTTGTTGATGATTATCGTAAAGTGGTACGCAAAAATACCGATGGCTTGATCGCGCGTTGGAAGTACTTCTGGCAGTCGTTGATCGCGTTTGTCGTCGCTTTCGCATTGTATGCTTACGGTAAAGACACAGCAGCAACTCAGCTAGTGGTGCCATTCTTTAAAGACATCATGCCGCAGCTTGGTTTGATGTATATCATTCTGACTTACTTTGTCATTGTAGGTACAAGTAACGCGGTTAACCTGACTGATGGTCTAGACGGTTTGGCAATCATGCCAACGGTTCTTGTTGCAGCAGGCTTCGCGGTTATTGCATGGGCGACCGGTAACGTTAACTTCTCTGAATACCTTCATATTCCATACTTACCACATGCTTCTGAGTTGGTTGTCGTATGTACAGCAATCGTCGGTGCAGGCCTTGGTTTCTTGTGGTTTAACACGTATCCAGCACAAGTGTTCATGGGTGATGTCGGCTCACTAGCGCTTGGCGGCGCGTTAGGCACTATTGCTGTTCTCGTTCGTCAAGAGTTGGTGTTGGTGATCATGGGCGGTGTGTTTGTGATGGAAACGCTGTCGGTAATTCTACAGGTGGGTTCATACAAACTGCGTGGTCAGCGCATTTTTCGTATGGCACCGATTCACCACCACTACGAATTGAAAGGTTGGCCAGAACCTCGCGTAATCGTGCGTTTCTGGATTATTTCTATGGTTCTTGTTCTGATTGGTCTTGCGACATTGAAAGTGCGTTAATCGCACTTTCCAAGAACAAGATTTACAGTGTGATCAAATATGGAACGTTGGCAAAACATACATAGTGTTGTCGTCGTAGGGCTCGGTATTACCGGGCTCTCTGTCGTTAAACACCTAAGAAAAAATCAGCCACAGCTTGTGGTCAAAGTCATTGATACTCGCGTAAACCCTCCGGGTGCAGAGCGCTTGCCGGAAGATGTTCAACTGCATAGTGGTGGTTGGAATACAGACTGGCTTTCTGACGCGGATCTTATCGTGACCAACCCTGGTATTGCGCTAGCGACACCAGAGATCCAAGCCGTATTAGCAAAAGGTACGGCAGTAGTAGGTGATATCGAGTTATTCGCTTGGGCGGTGCAGAAACCGGTGATTGCGATTACGGGCTCAAACGGTAAGAGCACAGTAACCGACCTCACAGGTGTGATGGCTAACGCTGCAGGTTTGGATGTTGGCGTTGGTGGTAACATCGGTGTGCCTGCTCTGGATTTGTTAGAACAAGACGCAGACCTATATGTACTCGAACTCTCGAGCTTCCAGTTAGAAACGACGTCAAGCTTAAAGCTCAAAGCCGCTGCGTTTCTGAATCTTTCTGAAGATCATATGGATCGTTATCAAGGCATGTCTGACTATCGACAAGCTAAGTTGCGTATTTTTAACCATGCTGCTCTTGCAGTCGTGAACCGTGATGATCAAGAAACCTTCCCAGACGCAGAGATGCCATTGGTGACATTTGGCAGCGACAATCAGGACTTTGGTCTCGAGGTGGATGGCAACCGTACTTGGCTGCTCGATCACGGTCAACGAGTTGTCGCAAGTGATGAGCTTAAGTTGGTTGGTAAGCACAACTTATCTAACGCTCTGGTTGCTTTAGCGCTATTAAAAGCTGCGGACGTAAACTATCACAAAGCATTGAATGCACTTAAAAATTACACGGGACTGACACACCGATGCCAGGTGGTTGCGGATAATCAAGGCGTCAAATGGGTGAATGACTCTAAAGCAACTAATATTGCCAGCACTATGGCTGCGCTATCTGGTTTGGAATCGACAGGCAAGCTCTACTTACTCGTTGGTGGTGTTGGCAAAGGTGCTGACTTCTCGCCATTAAAACCGATCTTCTCGACGCTTAACTTGCAACTGTGTTGCTTTGGCGCTGATGGCGATGAATTTATGCCACTGCATGAATCTGCAATACGTTTCGACACTATGGAAGATGTGATTCAACAAGTATCTTCGCAGTTAAAACCAGGTGATATGGTGATGCTGTCTCCTGCATGTGCTAGCTTTGATCAATTCGACAACTTTATGGCAAGAGGTGATGCTTTCGCTGCTCTTGCTCAGAAATATGCATAATTAAAGGTTACACACTTCGTGGGTTTAGGTAACGTTAAACGCAGTATTGGCAATTGGCTCAAGCATCCAGCCCCAGAGGCGATGTTTGATCGTCAGTTAGTGTGGATTGCACTGGGTTTGATGTTGACTGGTTTGGTCATGGTAACCTCTGCATCATTTCCAATCAGCTCTCGATTAACGGAACAGCCGTTCCACTTTATGTTTCGTCATGCGACGTTTCTCGTGCTGGCGTTAGGGACCTCCGCTGTTATTTTGCAAGTGCCTTTGCAAGAGTGGTTTAAGAAGAGCCATTACTTACTTTGGGCTTCTTTCGCACTGTTGATCATCGTGCTCTTGGCGGGTAAGTCGGTTAATGGTGCGTCTCGTTGGATTCCCCTCGGGCTGTTTAACCTTCAGCCAGCGGAGGTCGCGAAGCTATCGCTGTTTATCTTCATGTCTGGTTACTTAGTTCGAAAGCAAGACGAAGTACGACAAACGTTCTTTGGTGGCTTTATGAAGCCAATCATGGTGTTTGCCTTCTTTGCAGTATTACTACTTGGTCAGCCAGACTTGGGGACGGTCGTCGTGATGCTGGTCACGCTGTTTGGCATGCTTTTTATCGCAGGTGCAAAACTAACCCAGTTTCTCGCCTTGATGGTGGCAGGTATCGGCGCTGTGGTAGGTTTGATTCTCGTCGAGCCATACCGTATGCGACGAGTAACCTCCTTCCTTGACCCGTGGGAAGACCCATTTGGCAGTGGCTATCAGTTGACTCAGTCTTTGATGGCGTTTGGTCGTGGTGAATGGTTCGGTCAAGGTCTCGGTAACTCAATTCAAAAACTGGAATATCTACCAGAAGCGCATACCGACTTTGTGTTTGCGGTACTTGCTGAAGAGCTTGGTTTCGTGGGCGTTGTGTTGGTCTTAATGTTGATTTTTAGCTTAGTGCTAAAAGCGGTTTACATAGGCAAGCGTGCGTTTGAAGAAGGCGAAATGTTCGGCGGTTATCTGGCTTTCGGTATAGGTATTTGGTTTGCGTTCCAGACCTTGGTGAACGTTGGTGCTGCAGCTGGTATCGTACCAACCAAAGGTTTAACACTTCCGCTAATCAGTTATGGTGGTTCCAGTCTGATTATTATGTCCGTCGCAGTGTCCATATTGCTGCGTATCGATTACGAATGCCGCTTGAAACGCGAGCAAGAACAATCAGAACAACAAACTAATGAAACAAAATAAACGTTTGATGGTGATGGCTGGTGGTACTGGCGGTCACGTATTCCCAGGTTTGGCGGTAGCAAAACAGCTTCAAGAGCAAGGTTGGGAGATCCGTTGGTTAGGTACGGCGGATCGAATGGAAGCGGATTTGGTGCCAAAACATGGCATTGAAATCGACTTTATCAAAGTGAAAGGGTTACGAGGTCAAGGCGTTAAACGTCTTCTTGCAGCACCATTTCAAATTATCAATGCCATTATGCAGGCTCGTGCTCACATGAAACGCTGGCAGCCAGACGCAGTGCTTGGTATGGGCGGTTATGTTAGCGGCCCGGGCGGTATTGCCGCTTGGATGAGTGGCATTCCTGTTGTTCTGCATGAACAAAATGCAGTAGCAGGTTTAACGAACCAATGGTTATCGAAAATCGCTAAGAAGGTTTTTCAGGCTTTCCCAGGCGCTTTTCCAAATGCCGAAGTGGTTGGGAACCCAGTTCGTGAAGACGTGACTCAATTAGCAGCGCCAATTGAGCGCATGCAAGAGCGCCAAGGTCCAATTCGCATTTTGGTTATGGGTGGCAGCCAAGGCGCACGTATTCTTAACCAAACTCTGCCAGACGTGATGTCGAAATTGGGCGAAGATTACTGTATTCGTCATCAAGCGGGCAAAGGTGCCGCCGAAGAAGTGAATGCAGCATACCAAGCTAATGGTGTGGTAAATGCAGAAGTAATGGAATTCATTGATGACGTTGCAGAAGCTTACGCATGGGCTGACCTTTTAGTTTGTCGCTCTGGAGCGTTAACCGTTTCTGAAGTCTCGGCGGCAGGTGTAGGCGCTATTTTTGTTCCATTCATGCACAAAGACCGCCAGCAAGCACTTAATGCAGACCACTTGGTGGATTGCGGCGCGGCGAAAATGATTGAACAACCAGATTTAACCGTTGAGTCTCTGACTCAGCAGATCCAACAATTGGATCGCCAAGCTTTACTTACAATGGCTGAGCAAGCGCGTGGCGCTGCAAAATTGAATGCTGACCGAGTTGTCGCACAAGCCATTGTCGCTTTGACCGAAAAGCGTTAACCGAATTATTGAGAATAGAATTGATGACAATCCAACATACACAAGACTTAGCTCAGATTCGCGCAATGGTGCCAGAGATGCGCCGCGTGAAATCCATCCACTTCATCGGTATTGGTGGTGCGGGCATGAGCGGCATTGCAGAAGTGCTGTTGAACGAAGGCTACCAAATCACAGGTTCTGATCTATCAGAGAACGCTGTGACAGAGCGTTTGGTATCAAAAGGTGCGACGGTATTTATTGGTCATCAAGCCAGTAATGTAGAAAAAGCCAGTGTGGTTGTTGTGTCAACGGCGATCAACGAAGAAAACCCAGAAGTGATGGCGGCACGTGAATTACGCATCCCTATTGTACGCCGCGCAGAGATGTTGGCTGAATTGATGCGATTCCGTCACGGTATTGCCGTTGCGGGTACACACGGTAAAACCACGACGACCGCTCTTGTTACTCAAATCTATTCTGAAGCCGGTCTTGATCCAACGTTTGTGAATGGCGGTTTGGTGAAAAGCGCAGGTACAAATGCGCGTCTAGGCTCGAGTCGTATTCTAATTGCAGAGGCAGATGAAAGTGACGCGTCATTCCTGCACTTGCAACCAATGGTGAGCATTGTTACCAATATCGAAGCCGATCATATGGATACCTATGGTGGTGACTTTGAAACCTTAAAGCAAACCTTCATCGATTTCCTTCATAATCTACCGTTTTACGGCCAAGCAATTGTTTGCATTGATGATCCTGTGGTTCGAGAGTTAATCCCACGTATTAGTCGTCAAGTGATAACTTACGGTTTTTCTGAAGATGCCGACGTACGTATTGAAGATTATCGTCAAGAGGGGCAGCAAGGCAAATTTACGGTAGTACGTAAAGGGCGAGCTAACTTAGATATCACGCTGAATATTCCAGGTCGTCACAATGCATTGAATGCGTCTGCTGCGATTGCGGTTGCTACTGAAGATGACATTGAAGACGATGCGATCCTAAAGGCAATGGCTGGTACGCAAGGTACGGGAAGACGTTTTGATCACCTTGGCGAGTTTGATACTGGCAACGGCCATGCAATGCTTGTTGATGATTACGGCCATCATCCCACAGAAGTGGATGTAACCATTAATGCAGCACGCAGTGGTTGGCAAGACAAGCGTTTGGTGATGATTTTCCAACCGCACCGTTATAGCCGTACTCGTGATTTATACGATGATTTCGCGAATGTGCTTGAACAGGTAGATGTATTGATCATGCTGGATGTTTACGCAGCGGGTGAAAAGCCGATTGCAGGGGCTGATGGGCGCGCTTTATGTCGCACAATTCGCAGCCGAGGCAAGGTAGATCCGATTTTTGTTCCAGAAATCGAGCAATTACCTTCAGTTTTAGCTAACGTTATACAAGACGGCGACCTAATCTTAACGCAAGGTGCGGGTGATATTGGTAAAGTGGCGAAACAGCTGGCAGGTCTTAAATTGAATATAAACAAGATGCTTGGCTGACACATATTGTTGACGCGAAGGACAGATAAAGACTCAGATCTCGATTTTGCGTCAATATCATTGTGATTTATTGCTATCAGTGTTTGATAGTTTACAAGAGCTCAGTATAATCCCAAGGTTAAAGTCAAGACTTTTACCTCTGCGTAATTATATGGGTAAAAAGTACACGACAAAAGTCAGGAAACGAAGACGTTGTTGAATATTGCACTGAATGACGAGCGACCAAACACGGGTAACAACCGTGGTCGCCAAGAAAAAATCTTGGGTGCGTTATTTTTCGTTGTGGTTGTGACTTTAATTAGTTCTGTTTTGTACGCGGCGATCAGTTGGATGTGGGATGACCAAAGGTTACCTCTCTCCAAAATAGTACTTCAGGGGAAACTGGAGTATGTCCAAGCTGACGATGTGCAGGCTGCATTTAGTCGAATTGATCACATCGGTACATTTATGTCTCAGGATATTGATGTATTACAGCAAAGTGTCGAAGCTCTGCCATGGGTAGCGCATGCCGCAATCCGAAAGCAGTGGCCGGATACAGTAAAAGTTTTTTTGACGGAGCATCAACCAGAAGCCATTTGGAATGGCAACGAACTGTTAGATAAAAACGGGTTCGTTTTTGATGGAGATGTTGCTCTGTTGCAAGAAGAAAAAGTGAAGCTGTACGGACCCAAAGATAGCGGACCGGAAGTCTTACAGACTTACCGTGATTTGAGTCCTAAGTTTCAGCAATTGGGTTTAGCGATATCGTCTCTGGTATTAAACGAGCGACGAGCTTGGCAAATCATCCTTGATAACGGTATTCGATTAGAGCTCGGTAAAGAGTCTCTTCTTGAGCGTATAGAGCGCTTTTTTAAGCTCTATAACAAGCTTGGCAGTGACACGCAAAGAATCAGTTATATCGATCTTAGGTACGATACAGGAGCCGCAGTTGGTTGGTTTCCTGAACAAGAGTTAGAAGAGAGTACAGATGACTAAGGCCGCTGATGACAACATTATTGTTGGTCTTGATATAGGCACTGCAACCGTATCGGCTCTAGTGGGTGAGGTTTTACCAGACGGTCAAATTAATATTATTGGCGCAGGTAGTAGCCCCTCACGCGGCATGGATAAAGGTGGCGTGAATGATTTGGAGTCGGTTGTAAAATCAGTACAACGTGCAATTGATCAAGCTGAATTAATGGCAGAGTGCCAGATCAGCCGAGTCTTCATTTCGTTGTCTGGTAAGCATATCGCAAGCCGAATTGAAAAAGGTATGGGCACGATTTCTGATGAAGAGGTGTCTCAAGAAGACATGGATCGCGCTATCCATACCGCAAAATCGATTAAAATCGGTGATGAACAGCGAATTCTTCATGTGATCCCGCAAGAGTTCACCATTGATTACCAAGAAGGAATCAAAAATCCGCTTGGTTTATCTGGGGTAAGAATGGAAGTGAGTGTCCACCTTATCTCATGCCATAATGACATGGCACGCAACATTATTAAGGCGGTAGAACGCTGCGGCCTTAAAGTAGAACAACTCGTATTTTCTGGGCTTGCTGCTAGTAATGCAGTAATCACCGAGGATGAAAGAGAGCTTGGAGTTTGTGTGGTTGATATTGGCGCCGGCACGATGGATGTGGCCATCTGGACTGGCGGTGCGTTACGTCACACAGAAGTATTTTCGTACGCAGGAAATGCTGTAACCAGTGATATTGCTTTTGCTTTTGGCACGCCAGTGAGCGATGCTGAAGAAATAAAAGTCAAATATGGCTGTGCTTTGAGTGAACTGGTCAGTAAGGATGACACGGTTAATGTACCAAGCGTAGGTGGACGACCATCACGTAGCCTGCAACGTCAAACGTTGTCAGAAGTGATTGAGCCACGCTACTCTGAGCTTATGGGACTGGTTAACCAAACTATCGACTCTGTACAAGCAAAATTGCGCGAAGAGGGTATCAAGCACCATCTGGCTGCGGGAGTTGTACTCACCGGCGGTGCTGCGCAAATGGACGGAGTGGTAGAATGTGCGGAACGCGTATTCCGCAATCAAGTAAGGGTCGGCAAACCGCTCGAAGTCAGCGGATTAACTGACTATGTAAAAGAGCCGTACCATTCTACGGCAGTTGGATTACTTCATTACGCAAGAGACATGCAGTCTAGCGACGATAGCGATTATAATGAACCTAAACGCTCATCTGTAACTGGCTTTTTCGATAAATTGCGTAACTGGATACAAAAAGAGTTTTAACCTGAGTTGCAGGATAAACGGAGACAACACATGTTTGAACCGATGATGGAAATGTCTGACGATGCAGTAATCAAGGTCGTTGGGGTTGGTGGCGGCGGTGGTAACGCCGTTGAACACATGGTGCGTGAATCCATCGAAGGTGTGGAATTCATCAGCGTCAACACTGATGCGCAAGCACTTCGTAAGACAAGCGTTGGCAATGTTATTCAGATCGGTGGTGATATCACTAAAGGTCTGGGTGCAGGTGCTAATCCACAGGTTGGCCGTGACGCAGCTCTCGAAGACAGAGATCGAATTAAAGATTCCCTGACTGGCGCCGATATGGTGTTTATCGCAGCTGGTATGGGTGGCGGTACCGGTACTGGTGCAGCGCCTGTTATTGCTGAAGTGGCTAAAGAGCTTGGCATTCTAACAGTAGCGGTAGTAACTAAACCGTTTAGTTTTGAAGGTAAAAAGCGTTTGGCATTTGCTGAGCAAGGTATCGATGAGCTGTCTAAGCATGTTGACTCTTTGATCACGATTCCAAACGAAAAGCTACTTAAAGTACTTGGTCGTGGTGTAACACTACTAGAAGCTTTTGCAAGCGCTAACGATGTTCTTAAGAATGCCGTTCAAGGTATTGCTGAGCTAATTACTCGCCCTGGCATGATCAACGTCGACTTTGCGGACGTAAGAACTGTAATGTCTGAAATGGGTCACGCAATGATGGGTAGCGGCATCGCCAAAGGTGAAGACCGTGCTGAAGAAGCGGCTGAAATGGCAATTTCTAGCCCACTTCTGGAAGACATCGATCTAGCGGGCGCTCGTGGTGTTCTTGTCAATATTACTGCTGGTCTGGATATGCGTCTTGACGAGTTTGAGACGGTTGGTAATACAGTGAAGGCATTCGCTTCTGACAATGCGACTGTTGTTATCGGTACTTCTCTAGACCCTGATATGACTGACGAAATCCGCGTAACAGTTGTAGCGACAGGTATTGGTAATGAGAAAAAGCCAGATATCACGCTAGTTGCGGGTGGTAAAGCTAAAGTGGCACCGACGCCGCAAGCTCAACCACAGCAACAAGCAGCGGCAACGCAAGCTGAAGAAAAACCGGCACAGACCTTGCAAAATAATCAAGTGCAAGAGAAGCCACAGGTAACTCCTCAGCCGACAAACACTGCTCCTTCTTCTCCAGCTTCGTCGAGCCAAAGTTCTGCGGCTCCAAAGCAAGAAAAGGAAAGTGGTTATTTAGATATACCGGCATTTTTGCGTCGTCAGGCTGATTAATCTTTAACCCATAAATTTGACATGGCTCAAAATTATGGTAGCATTCACGGTCGACGTTACAGACGGCCGTGTTTTGTAGCAAATTTTTGAGAGGCAAGCAGATGATCAGACAACGTACTCTGAAAGAAATAGTGAAAACAACTGGTGTGGGTCTCCACTCTGGTCGTAAAGTCACACTTACTCTGCGCCCGGCTGCTGCAAATACAGGTATCATTTACCGTCGTACAGATGTAAATCCACCTGTAGATTTTCCAGCTGATCCAGCTTCGGTTCGTGACACCATGCTTTGTACTGCATTGGTAAACGATGAAGGTGTGCGTATTTCAACTGTTGAGCACTTGAATGCGGCACTTGCTGGTATGGGCATCGATAACATTGTTGTCGAAGTAGACGCACCTGAAATTCCGATCATGGATGGTAGTGCAAGCCCATTTGTATACTTGCTACAACAAGCAGGTATCGAAACGCAAAATGCGCCAAAACGCTTCATCCGCATCAAAAAGCCAGTTCGTTTTGAAGATGGTGATAAATGGGCAGAATTTGTACCATTTAACGGCTTCCGTATGGACTTCGAAATTGAGTTTAATCACCCAGCGATTGAATCAGACGAGCAACGTTTGCTGTTTGATTTCTCGTCAAAAGGCTTTGTTCGTGAGATTTCTCGAGCACGTACGTTTGGCTTTATGCGTGATATCGAATATCTACAATCTCAAAACCTAGTTTTGGGTGGTAGTTTTGACAATGCTATCGTTTTGGATGATTACCGTATTCTTAATGAAGAAGGTCTACGCTTTGAAAATGAGTTTGTGACTCACAAAGTGTTGGATGCGATTGGTGACCTTTACATGTGTGGCCACCCAATCATTGGTGAATTCCGTGCCTTTAAATCTGGCCACGGTTTAAATAACCAACTGTTACGTGCTGTTCTTGCAGATCAGGAAGCGTGGGAGTGGACTACATTCGAAGAAGAAGTCGGCTCACCAGTAGCATTCGCAGAACCAAATATGGTGCTTGCGTAAATACTTGGCATTAGAATTAATAAAAAACCAGGCTTATGCCTGGTTTTTTGCTATTTGGCTTTAATCCTGGATTTATCAATAACATTCAAGTTTTCAGCATATTGAAATAACGTTCACTTACGATCTTCCTTTTCTGCTATATCGGCTAATCGTTTTAAACGCTCTTGAATTTTCGGTGGCGCCATGTCGGCAATCGTCATTAATGACTTTGCTGCAGATGCGGTTAGTGGTGGACGCTTAGGTCTGTCGTCTTGTTGAAAGCGGTTTCGATATAGTGAAGGATTGATCCTCACTTCAACGCTCATCAGCTTGGCAAAGCCTTGAGTACGAAGTTTATTTAGGATCATGAGGCGATCGTAATCGATCTTCATTTTGATCGCGGCACTAGAGACATCGATCAATAGATGGCCGTTACGAACATTCGCTACTCGGCAATGATCGGCCGTCCCCGTGGGTAAGACCTCTTGCAAAGCTTGGTTAAGCTGTAAGATTTCTCCAGCATGTTCTTGAATCTGCTTGAACTGTGACTCAGCAATAACATCTTCAGTCGAGGTTGGACGGTGATCACGCATAGGTAAAATCTAATTTTGTTGAGATATAGCTATTCTAGAGCAGCTTTCTATCAAGGTATAGTTTACATTAACGTCTTTAGCTTCAGTTTTACAATGTAGCAAGGTAAAAAGCAAAGTTTGCTCTGGATGGATTACACATATTGCGGTATGCAATATCGGCTAATCAGTCACCACTTTAAGTAAAAACTTCAGAGTGCTTCAAACAAATACGTCTATTTATGGTTGTATCGATTAAAAATCCTTACACTAAGCCACATTGTTTCAAAACTTAGCCTTGAAATATGGATGTTTGAACTCAATATCTTTGATAAATGATTTATCTCAGTATTCTTAGTTCCAAACTGGCAGAGACTGAAGGCATTATGAGTAGATCGGGAACGGTCTGAATAAAGAGAGATTCACGAAAAATGATAACTAAGCTACTGACAAAAGTGATTGGCAGTCGCAACGACCGAACACTGCGCCGCCTTAGAAAAATTGTAAAAGAAATTAATAACTTTGAGCCAACATTCGAAGCTCTAAGTGACGAAGAGTTAAAAGCAAAGACGGTTGAGTTCCGTGAGCGCCTAGAGAAGGGTGAAACTCTTGATAAACTACTTCCAGAAGCTTTTGCTACGGTTCGTGAAGCATCTAAGCGTGTCTACGGTATGCGCCACTTCGACGTCCAGCTTATCGGTGGTATGGTTCTAAATGCGGGTCAAATCGCTGAAATGCGTACGGGTGAAGGTAAAACGCTGACGGCAACGCTCCCTGCTTACCTAAATGCCCTAGCTGGTAAAGGCGTTCATATTGTAACAGTGAACGATTATCTAGCTAAACGTGATGCAGAGACAAACCGCCCTCTGTTTGAATTTTTAGGTATGACTGTTGGCGTAAACGTGCCAAACATGCCTCCTCAAGAGAAAAAAGAAGCGTACCAAGCTGACATCTTGTACGGAACGAACAATGAATTTGGTTTTGACTACCTTCGTGACAATATGGCTTTCCGTAGCGAAGATCGCGTACAACGTGAACGCTTCTTTGCAGTTGTCGATGAGGTGGACTCAATCCTAATTGATGAAGCTCGTACCCCTTTAATCATTTCTGGTCCTGCTGAAGATAGCTCTGAGCTATACACCCGAATCAACCTTTTGATCCCGCATCTTAAAAAGCAAGACAAAGAAGACTCTGAAGAATATCGTGGTGATGGTCACTACACTGTTGATGAGAAATCAAAGCAAGTATACCTCACAGAAACGGGCCAAGAGTACGTTGAAGAACTGTTGGTGAAAAATGGTCTTATGGAAGAGGGTGACACACTTTACTCTCCGACTAACATCAGCATGTTACATCACGTGAATGCCGCTTTGCGTGCTCATGTGTTGTTTGAGCGCAACGTTGATTACATCGTTACTGACGAAGGTGAAGTAGTAATTGTTGATGAACATACTGGTCGTACAATGCCAGGTCGTCGTTGGTCTGAAGGTCTTCACCAAGCAGTAGAAGCGAAAGAAGGCGTTAAGATTCAAAACGAAAACCAAACTTTGGCTTCGATTACCTTCCAGAACTATTTCCGCTTATACGAAAAACTGTCTGGTATGACAGGTACTGCGGATACTGAAGCGTTTGAGTTCCAATCTATTTATGGCTTGGAAACGGTGGTTATCCCAACCAACAAACCAATGATTCGTAACGATATGCCGGATGTAGTGTACCGTACCGAAGCTGAGAAGTTTGCTGCAATCATTGAAGATATCAAAGAGCGCGTTGCGAAAGGTCAGCCAACATTGGTTGGTACCGTATCGATTGAAAAATCAGAACTTCTTTCTAACGCATTGAAGAAGGCTAAGATCAAACACAACGTATTGAATGCAAAATTCCATGAGAAGGAAGCGGAAATTGTCGCTGAAGCGGGTATGCCTGGTGCGGTAACTATCGCGACCAACATGGCCGGTCGTGGTACGGACATTGTGCTTGGCGGTAGTTGGCAATCAAAAGTGGAAGCTTTGGAGAACCCAACTCAAGAACAAATCGATGCGATTAAAGCAGAGTGGAAAGTGGTACATGAACAAGTACTAGATGCTGGTGGTCTACACATCATTGGTACTGAGCGCCACGAATCTCGCCGTATTGATAACCAGCTACGTGGTCGTTCTGGTCGTCAAGGAGATGCAGGTTCATCTCGCTTCTACCTATCTATGGAAGACTCTTTGTTACGTATTTTCACTTCTGATCGTATGGCGAGCCTTATCCAAAGTGGTATGGAAGAAGGTGAAGCAATTGAATCGAAAATGCTTTCTCGCTCAATTGAAAAAGCACAGCGCAAAGTGGAAGGTCGTAACTTTGATATCCGTAAGCAGCTACTAGAATACGATGATGTGGCGAACGATCAGCGTAAGGTTGTCTACGAGCTGCGCGACGAATTGATGAACGTTGAAGACATCAGCGGTATGATCGAGCAAAACCGTGAAGATGTGCTAACGGCGGTTATTGATGAGTACATCCCACCACAATCACTAGAAGATATGTGGGACGTTGAAGGTCTGCAAGAGCGCTTGAAAGCAGACTTCGATCTTGATGCGCCAGTGAAGCAATGGCTTGAAGAAGACGATAAGCTTTACGAAGAGGCGCTACGCGAGAAGATCATCAATCTAGCCGTTGAAGTGTACAAAGAGAAAGAGGAAGTGGTGGGTGCGCAAGTGCTTCGTAACTTCGAGAAATCGGTTATGCTTCAAACTCTGGATACGCTTTGGAAAGAGCACTTGGCAGCAATGGATCACTTGCGTCAGGGTATTCACTTACGCGGCTATGCGCAGAAGAACCCGAAACAGGAATACAAGCGTGAATCGTTTGAACTGTTTGAAGGTCTACTAGAAGCGCTGAAAACTGATGTGATTACTGTTCTATCTCGCGTTCGAGTTCAGCAACAAGAAGAAGTTGAACGTATGGAAGAGCAACGTCGTGCGCAAGCTGAAGAGGCCGCTCGTCGTGCTCAAGCGCAACACGCAGCAGCACAAAACCCTCTTTCTGAAGGTGAAGAATCTGAAGAAGGTTCAAGTCAGCCAATGGTACGTGATGAACGTAAAGTAGGTCGCAATGAGCCTTGCCCTTGTGGTAGTGGTAAGAAGTATAAACAGTGCCACGGCAAAATCGACTAACGTATTAGTCAGATAATTTTTTAAAGAGTCGCCTAGGCGGCTCTTTTTTTAAGCAAATTCTGTGGCTGTCGAATTTCATAAGTTTTGATAGCATCGGATAGTTTTAGAGATGCAAAGACCGTTGAAGTGTAACGGCTTGAGAGTTAGGAACCCCTATGAAAAGAATTCACATAGTCGCGGCTATTATTTTTAACCAAGACAAATCAAAAATTTTTATTACAAAGCGTCCAGACGACAAGCATAAAGGCGGGTTTTGGGAGTTTCCCGGCGGGAAAGTCGAGTCAGGAGAAAGTATTGAACATGCTCTAGCAAGAGAACTTGAAGAAGAGGTAGGAATTGAAGTTACTGAGCAAGCCCTTTTCGAGCATTTGGAATATGACTATCCAGACAAATCACTTAAGTTTGATTTTATTACGGTATCTAAGTTCAGTAATGAGCCTTACGGCCGAGAAGGTCAAGAAGGTCGCTGGGTTGAGATAAGAGAATTGGGTAACTATGCCTTTCCTGAAGCGAACGTGCCTATCTTGGAGCGTGTCGTAAAAGAGTTCGCTTAAGCCTGATGAACTTGCTTGTGGTAACCACGGTATGTTGTTAGTTTAAACAGATTAAGCGAAACGAGAGAACGAGAGCAAACCTCGTTATCCAGAGAAGGAGAGAAAGCGCAATGGTTCGTATTGCAATCGCAGGAGCAGCAGGCCGAATGGGCCGTAATTTGGTTAAAGCTTCACACCTTAACCCAGAGGCGACAGTGAGCGCGGGATCAGAACGACCTGAGTCCTCACTTGTCGGTGTCGATATCGGTGAACTTTGTGGTGAAGGCAAATTCGATGTGTTCTTAACGGATGATCTTGCTAAAGACGTCGATAATTTTGATGTAATCATCGATTTTACTGCCCCAGTAAGTACGTTGGCGAATCTTGAACTGTGTAAGAAGCATGGAAAGAGTATTGTGATTGGGACGACTGGTTTCAGTGATGCAGAGCGTGAACTGATTGACGAAGCCGCTAAGCAAGTGCCTGTTGTCATGGCTCCTAACTACTCTGTTGGTGTGAACCTAGTATTTAAGCTTCTTGAGAAAGCAGCCAAAGTGATGGGCGACTACTGTGATGTTGAGATTGTCGAAGCACATCATCGTCATAAAGTTGATGCTCCTTCTGGTACCGCTATCGGGATGGGCGAAGCCATTGCTGGTGCGATGGGCAACAAGCTGAATGATGTAGCTGTCTATGCGCGAGAAGGTATCACAGGTGAACGTACTAAAGATGAGATCGGCTTTGCTACAATTCGCGCTGGCGATATTGTCGGTGAGCACACAGCCATGTTTGCTGATATCGGGGAACGAGTGGAGATAACGCACAAAGCGACCGATCGTATGACGTTTGCTAATGGCGCCGTCAAGGCCGCTGTTTGGTTGAGTGCCAAACCAGCGGGCTTTTATACCATGACAGATGTTTTGGGATTGAATGAACTCTAAATACATAATTATTCGCCGGCGGTAGCCGGCTTTTTTATATCTATAGAATTAGTTGTAAATGAAATGATTCTAACAGAAAGTATTTTGGCGCTTACTTTTGTTGTTGTTTTGGTTGTTTTGTGGGTGTTTTGGGTTTTGATGTCTAAAAACTAATGTCTTTTTTGTTGGGTGAACGTTTGCGTGAAAAACTCATACTTTTTTGTGATCTCTAAAAAGTTTAAATTTGTAAAATTCATTAAACCTCTATGCCTCTCTATGTAATAGCATGTAAAAGTTATCTTTTTGGGCCTTACTGATTCAAAATGACCTTACTCGCTAGAAATTAATCATTTATTTTTGATTGTAGGTTGACAGGTTTCGAGTCCAACTTTAGAATACCGCCAATTTGTCTGAAATACCTATTTATGTAGATTTTATAGGTAAAGGAAGGCATGTTTGCAGTTTGATTTATTTTTTTTGCATTTTTATTCTGGAGGTTGTCTTGGGTAAATTAGCACTGTTGGTCCTAGAAGATGGGACAGTGTTCCGCGGAGTGTCCATAGGGGCAGATGGTCTTTCCGTTGGTGAAGTCGTTTTTAATACCTCGATGACGGGGTATCAAGAAATCCTCACTGATCCTTCCTATTCTCAGCAAATCGTCACTCTCACTTATCCTCATATTGGCAATACCGGAACCACTTCCGAAGATGAAGAATCCTCTTCCATTCATGCACAAGGCCTTGTGATTCGCGATCTTCCTCTAATCGCTTCTAACTTCCGTAACGAACAATCCCTCTCTGATTATCTTAAGTCTCAAAATATCGTTGGCATCGCTGATATCGATACTCGTAAGCTCACTCGTATCCTGCGTGAAAAAGGTGCTCAAAACGGCTGTATTGTTGCGGGCAACAACCTAGACGAAGCTTTGGCACTAGCGAAAGCAAAAGAATTCCCAGGCTTAAAAGGAATGGACCTTGCGAAAGAAGTTACAACAAAAGAAGCGTATCAATGGAAGCAAGGTTCGTGGACGCTTGAAGGTGGACTTCCAGAGGCGAAAGATGACAGCGAGCTGCCATACCACGTTGTCGCTTACGACTTCGGCGCAAAACGCAACATCTTACGAATGTTGGTTGACCGCGGCTGCCGCTTAACGGTTGTACCTGCAGAAACGTCAGCGGAAGAAGTTCTGGCACTAAATCCAGATGGCGTATTCTTATCGAACGGCCCTGGTGACCCAGAACCATGTACTTACGCGATTGAAGCAACCAAAGTGTTCCTAGAAAAAGGCCTACCAATTTTTGGTATTTGTCTAGGTCACCAAATTCTGGCGCTAGCATCAGGTGCGCAAACGGTGAAAATGAAGTTTGGTCACCACGGTGCAAACCACCCAGTAAAAGATTTAGAGCGTAACGTTGTGATGATTACCTCGCAAAACCACGGCTTTGCGGCAGATGAAGCAACATTACCGGAAAACTTACGTGCTACTCACGTATCGCTATTTGATGGCTCTTTGCAAGGTATCCACCGCACAGACAAGCCAGCATTTAGCTTCCAAGGTCACCCAGAAGCGAGCCCTGGTCCACATGACGCGGCACCGCTATTTGACCACTTTATCGAACTAATCAAAAAACACAGCGCTTAATTCGGAGTAGTAGATAATGCCAAAACGTACTGACATTCAAAGTATTCTAATTCTTGGTGCTGGTCCGATTGTTATCGGTCAGGCATGTGAGTTTGACTA
The DNA here is from genome assembly GCF_033344395.1 of Vibrio sp. 1874. Taxonomy (NCBI): domain Bacteria; kingdom Pseudomonadati; phylum Pseudomonadota; class Gammaproteobacteria; order Vibrionales; family Vibrionaceae; genus Vibrio; species Vibrio sp. 1874. The sequence goes on along the minus strand of NZ_JAWPOR010000006.1, from coordinate 101,329 downwards.
CTCTGGCGCACAAGCGTGTAAAGCTCTTCGCGAAGAAGGCTACCGAGTTATCCTAGTTAACTCTAATCCAGCAACGATTATGACTGACCCAGAGATGGCAGATGCGACTTACATCGAGCCGATTCAGTGGGAAGTTGTACGCAAGATCATCGAGAAAGAACGTCCTGATGCAGTTCTGCCAACTATGGGTGGTCAGACAGCACTTAACTGTGCGTTAGATTTAGAGAAGCACGGCGTTCTCGCAGAGTTTGGCGTAGAGATGATTGGTGCAACGGCTGATGCAATCGACAAAGCGGAAGACCGTTCTCGTTTTGATAAAGCGATGAAGTCTATCGGCCTTGAGTGTCCTCGCGCAGATACAGCGAAGAGCATGGAAGAAGCTTACAAAGTTTTAGATATGGTTGGCTTCCCTTGTATCATTCGTCCATCGTTCACCATGGGTGGCACTGGTGGTGGTATCGCGTACAACAAAGAAGAGTTTGAAGAAATCTGTCGTCGCGGTCTGGACTTATCTCCGACCAACGAACTTCTTATCGATGAGTCACTAATCGGTTGGAAAGAGTACGAAATGGAAGTCGTTCGTGACAAAGCGGACAACTGTATCATCGTATGTTCAATCGAGAACTTTGACCCAATGGGCATCCATACGGGTGACTCAATCACGGTGGCTCCAGCACAAACACTGACTGACAAAGAATACCAGCTTATGCGTAATGCATCGCTAGCCGTTCTACGTGAGATTGGTGTTGAAACAGGTGGTTCAAACGTACAGTTTGGTATCAACCCGAAAGATGGTCGTATGGTCATCATCGAGATGAACCCGCGTGTATCTCGCTCTTCTGCGCTAGCATCAAAAGCAACAGGCTTCCCAATCGCGAAAATTGCCGCGAAACTGGCTGTTGGCTTTACGCTAGACGAACTACAAAACGACATCACAGGTGGTGCAACACCAGCATCATTCGAACCAACTATCGACTACGTCGTAACTAAAATTCCTCGCTTTAACTTCGAGAAATTTGCTGGTGCAAACGACCGTCTGACAACTCAGATGAAATCGGTTGGTGAGGTAATGGCGATTGGTCGTAACCAACAAGAATCTCTTCACAAAGCACTGCGTGGCCTAGAAGTTGGCGCAACTGGTTTTGATGAGATGGTCGATCTTGAAGCACCAGATGCACTGACTAAGATTCGTCACGAACTTAAAGAAGCAGGTGCAGAGCGTATCTGGTACATCGCCGATGCATTCCGAGCGGGTATGTCAGTCGACGGTGTGTTCAACTTGACTCAAATCGACCGCTGGTTTCTGGTTCAAATCGAAGAAATTGTAAAACTCGAAGAGCAAGTCAAGGCTGGCGGCTACGCAGGTTTGACCAAAGAAGTGCTTCGTAAGATGAAACGCAAAGGCTTCTCTGATGCGCGCTTGTCTAAATTGCTTGGTGTCGCTGAAAGTGAAATTCGCCGTGCTCGTGAGCAGTTTGATATTCATCCGGTTTACAAACGTGTGGATACATGTGCAGCAGAGTTTTCTTCTGACACGGCTTACATGTACTCATCTTACGATGAAGAATGTGAAGCAAACCCAACAGACAAAGATAAGATCATGGTTCTTGGTGGCGGTCCAAACCGTATCGGCCAAGGTATCGAATTCGATTACTGTTGTGTTCATGCATCACTTGCGCTGCGTGAAGACGGTTACGAAACCATTATGGTTAACTGTAACCCAGAAACGGTATCTACTGACTACGATACGTCTGATCGTCTGTACTTCGAGCCAGTAACTCTGGAAGATGTACTGTCTATCGCTCGCGTTGAAAAACCAAAAGGTGTGATTGTTCAGTACGGTGGTCAAACGCCACTTAAACTGGCTCGTGCTCTAGAAGCGGCTGGTGTGCCAATCATTGGTACTAGCCCAGATGCTATCGACCGTGCGGAAGACCGTGAACGCTTCCAAGCCGCTGTTGACCGTTTAGGTCTACTTCAGCCAGAAAACGCGACAGTAACAACGATGGAGCAAGCGGTTGAGAAATCGAAAGAAATTGGCTTCCCATTAGTTGTTCGTCCATCTTATGTACTCGGTGGTCGTGCGATGGAAATCGTGTACGACGAGCAAGACCTGCGTCGCTACTTCAACGAAGCAGTAAGCGTATCGAACGAGTCTCCAGTTCTGCTAGACCGTTTCTTGGATGATGCAACCGAAGTTGATATTGATGCTATCTGTGACGGTGAACGCGTCGTTATCGGCGGTATCATGGAGCACATCGAACAAGCGGGTGTTCACTCTGGTGACTCTGCATGTTCACTGCCTGCATACACGCTAAGTCAGGAAATTCAAGACAAGATGCGTGAGCAAGTTGAGAAGTTAGCATTCGAACTCGGTGTGCGCGGTTTGATGAACACGCAGTTTGCTGTGAAAGATAACGACGTTTATCTAATTGAAGTGAACCCTCGTGCTGCTCGTACGGTACCATTCGTATCGAAAGCGACAGGCGCTCCTCTAGCGAAAATCGCTGCACGTGTAATGGCGGGTCAATCTCTAGAGTCACAAGGCTTTACTAAAGAGATTATCCCTCCTTACTACTCAGTGAAAGAAGTGGTTCTGCCGTTCAACAAATTCCCTGGTGTTGACCCTCTATTGGGCCCTGAAATGCGCTCAACAGGTGAAGTAATGGGTGTGGGTGCAACGTTCGCAGAAGCTTACGCGAAAGCAGAGCTAGGTTGTGGTGCGGTTTATCCTGAAGGTGGTCGTGCGCTACTGTCTGTACGTGAAGGTGATAAAGAGCGTGTTGTTGACCTAGCTTCTAAGTTAGTGAAACTGGGTTACCAGTTGGATGCGACACACGGTACAGCTGTAATTCTGGGCGAAGCGGGTATTAACCCACGTTTGGTAAACAAAGTACACGAAGGTCGTCCACACATTCTTGACCGCATCAAGAACAACGAATACACCTACATCGTAAACACGGCTGCTGGTCGTCAAGCGATTGAAGATTCGAAAGTTCTACGCCGTGGTGCACTGGCAGAAAAAGTGAACTACACAACGACACTGAATGCAGCGTTCGCTACATGTATGTCTCATACTGCAGACGCAAAAGCGTCAGTAACTTCGGTTCAAGAGTTACACGCTAAAGTGAAAGCGAGTCTAGACGCGTAACAGATAAAAATCAGTAAGCTCATTAATCAGGGCTTACATGACAACCTCATTGCCCGCTCATTTGAGCGGGCTTTTTTATATCGAGGTTTTTCTAAAATGAAGAGCATTAAAGTGTGCTAGGAACGATTGGTATGCTTCGCTTTTGAAGATCATTAAGCTAATGATGGCAAGCAATGTACCCAAAGATGAAGAAATAGTACTACCATTTGCTACAACAAAATTAATGCTGCAAGTGAGAATGATAAAAGAGATAGTAAGTAAGTTTATTTTTGCAGCAACACTTAATCCTTTGCTTATTGTCAGAATGTTTGGAATGCATACAACAACAACCGTAATAGCTCCCAATGTAAGGAGGTAAGTATCTAGAGCAATGTGTTGAGTGAAAGAAAACCAGTCATTCCAAATGCTTAAGCTAATAGCCAGACCAATAGTCAATGCCAAGTATAAACATATACTTAGTGAGATGTTTGCTATGCTAATTGATTTAGTATTCAACTTTCAATTCCTCATAGATTCCAATAGCAAGATTTCTTAACTCTCCCGAATAACCGCTTCCTACTATGCTAATTGAGCCTCCAATTGCATCTAGAAGCTGATGAGAAATGGATGCGGATATTGTTGCTTGTGAATACCTCTTAGGAATTTCTCCTGACAACATTAGCTGTTTACGAGCTTTATTCGAAATGCTCGGAAGGTTTTTACGGATGATTTCTTTAGTTAATCTTGTTCTTTCTTGTCTGTTTAAGCCTTTTAGAATCTCGGGAACGCCTTTCTTAGTGGTTTGCTTAAGAGATTGAACCATTTTTATCGTTTGATATCCACTAGCGCCCGCTCCAGCTAAGGAGATGTAATCTAAAGCTTTAGTTGTATTTTGATACCACTCATTACTGTCTATATCCGATAATTTGTCTGGTGATTTAGATACCATACGGGTTCTTGCTACTCCAATAGCACATTGAGCTGTGGCAGCAACAGTAGCGGCGTGTGAGATATAGGACATAGTTACGCCCACAGGACCACTTACTGGTATTGTTAGCCCCGAACCAACTACCCCAATCCAGCCAATCGCTGCACCAATACAGCTAATGCTCGCTGATAGAAGCTCTTGATTGAATCTTGATTTTGACTCTTCCTGTTTTATTTTTTTTGCAAATTCTTGAGATGATTGTAATTTTATCGGTTCTCGTAGAATGATAAAGGTAGGATTGATATGGCATGTGGATTTAAAGTCTCTTAAGCGTACAACGGTGAATTTGTTATCAATATAAATTACACCCGCACCGCTAGTCTCTGGTTTAGCGTCAATAACGCTGAATAGCTGATTAATATTCACTATCTGTTCGATTTTTAAGCGTAATTGCTGTTCTTTTATTGATGGCCGAGTCAGTAAGGCTTCCATTATTTTCGTTTTTTATCAGATTAAATATTTCCTATTAAGACAGCATTTTCTTTTTCTATCAAAATATTAAGAGGCTCTTGAGGTGAGGCTCTATATTTGGATGTAATTGATATTTTTAATGTATCATTCTCTAGATTTATTAACTGATGAAAATTAGGAATAGATTGGTGTCTTGACTTTCCATTGGTAGTTTTGTGAATAAGTGCTACCGTTTCTTCCTCTTTGATACCTCTTCAAAAAGGAAGTGTAGTGGAAATCACGGTTGAGATTTTGTTGGCCTTATTTTTGGTTGCGACTGCCGCAGGCTTTATTGATGCGATGGCTGGTGGGGGAGGGCTCATTACACTCCCTGCGCTTTTGGCTGCGGGGTTAAGTCCGACTCAAGCTCTAGCAACCAATAAGTTACAAAGTTCGTTTGGCAGTTTCTCTGCTAGCTGGTATTTCGTGCGTAACGGTATTGTCAGCCTAAAGGAAATGCGTTTCGCGATACTCTGTACTTTTATTGGTGCAGCGATCGGTGCCGAGGCTGTTCAGTTTATTGATGCTAGCATACTCACCAGTTTGATCCCTGTTCTTTTGATAGCCATTTCCCTCTATTTTTTACTCGCGCCAAGTACGCGAAAAATCGATGGAGAACCAAAGTTATCTGAAGCGATGTTTGCGCTATGCATTGGTGGCGGGATCGGTTTCTATGATGGCTTTTTTGGCCCTGGGACTGGATCTATTTTTACTGTTTGTTTTGTTGCACTAGGTCACTTTTCTTTGGTCGAAGCCACTGCTAGAACCAAAATTCTCAATTTCACGTCAAACATTGCGGCACTACTCTTTTTTATCTTCGCTGGGTTGCCCGTGTGGAAGCTTGGCTTAACCATGGCTGTTGGCGGTTTTCTTGGTGCTCAGTTAGGAGCGAAGGTCGTGGTAAGTAAAGGACAAAAATGGATTCGTCCTCTAGTTATAGTGATGTCGATGCTTATGGCAACGAAACTTCTTTGGCAACAACATCAGCAATGGATTCTGTCAGTGCTTTAACTCGTTCGCTACGATATGTGCTGTGACGTAAGCAGATATGTATTGGTCGAACTAACTGATCTAGCTCTTCAAAGTCATAGCAGAACTTAGATGTGATATTAAGTGTCGTTAGGATAGATTTAGGGATTAAAGCGGGAGCCATACCTCCCAAAGCCAGTTGTGCTGCCGCAGTATACGAATCCATTTCCATCAAAGGTTCGATTCCGTGTTTGGATAAAATAGCTTGTTGATATGTGTTGGCAGGGTTAGTTAGGTCATTGGTCAAAATAGCTTTAGGTAGTTGTGAAAGTGAATGTCGACTGACAATTGAGAAAGGTTCGTCGGCGAGGTGAAGGCTCATTAATCCATGATGAGGTGGTAGATAGCCAGCGCAAAATCCCAATGTTGCTTTGCCTGATTTCACATTCTCAATAATGCGTGGCGTATGATTGGTCGATATTCGTATGTACTGATCATGGGCAAAGTGTTCTGCCATGATCATGCTGAGGTATCCCGCCACTAAGGTTTCAGAGCAGTCCATTTTGATTAAAGAAGTATCTTCTATTTGTTGTTGATCGTGGATTTTTCCTCTTAACTCATTGAACGTGGGTTCTATTGTGTTTATGAGGGCAAGGCCATCGGAGGTCAGCTTTATGTGCCGACCATTTGGCTCTATCAATTTTTTTCCTAACTTCTTCTCTAGATTTGAAATACGTTTACTCACGGCAGATTGACTAATATAGAGTTGACTGCCTGTGCGGCTCATGGTTTTTTCTTTACTGAGGACAAGTAACGTTTCAATACCTTCAAGCAACATAATGATTAATGAAAGTTAGGAATGGTTGAGATAATTTAGCGAATTGCCCAAGAATTGGCGAATCAAATGAGCATAAATGAGAGGAGCCGACACTTGGTCGACTCCATAATGAGTGATGTTGTTGGTGTTTAACGGTTAATGGCGAAAGTTGGCAGGGATAGATGCCAACGAATCGCACCGAGACGTATAATGAGCGTTGAGATTACACCAGCGAGTAAAGCCGTTGAGTGGTCATAACCCATGTTTACCGCCATCGTATGGAAGATGCCGCCAATAATACATGCCGTAGCATAGACTTCACTTCTTAATACCATAGGAACTTCGCGAGCCAGCACGTCTCGTATAATGCCACCGCCACAGCCAGTAATAACCCCCATTATCACCGCGACCATCCCAGATGCATTGTAGGCGAGTGCCTTTTCTACTCCTATTCCCACAAATACAGCGAGACCGATGGCATCACAAACGGGTAATACCCACCATGAGAGTCGCTTGGGTCTTCGAATAACAAGCATGGTTAGTAGACACGTAACAAATATCACCCATAAGTAAGTCGTATCTGTTATCCAAAATACGGGAGTGGCACCAAGCGCCATGTCTCGGATTGTTCCGCCACCTATAGCAGTCACACTGCCGAGCACGATAACGCCGAATGGATCCATTTTTAAACGGCCCGCCAGTAATACGCCAGAGATAGCGAAAACAGCGGTACCGAACAAATCGATCATATAAAGCAGCATGGAGTCCATGTTACTTAGTACCTTTAAATAGTGTGAGAAAAAATGGGCGGAAATTGTACGGTATTTGCCACGAAATCGTTAGCGTTTTTGACGAACGCTTTTAAAGTGCTCACACACTTCCTTGATCGCGTTCAATGTGCGTGGTGTCGGACGGTTAATCCAATCAGAGTTTAGGGACCAGATGTGTTTGTTTTTAAGAGCAAGAAGCTCATTACTCCACTCAGCCCACATACCATCGTTACTCATTGCGTGACGAGAAGTAAAAATAACCTCTGGCTGGCGAGTAATGACTTGCTCGATGCTAACTTGAGGATAAGGCGCGCTGGATGCGGCGAAAATGTTCTCACCACCGCAAAAAGTAAAGACTTCACTTGGCCAGTTCTTTCCAGCGACAGTGATGATAGGCTTTTCACTCAACTGATAAAAGTAACTAACTTTCTCGTTCGTGTTGTACTGTTCTTTTAGTGTACTCAGCTGCGTTCTAAAATCTTCAGCGGCCTTTTTTCCTACTTGTGGAGTTTCGCTGTATTGGCTGAGTTGCTCAATATTATTGGCGATATCTTCTAATGAACCTGTAGTGGAGTAATAGATAGGAATACCGAACTGTTTAATTTTCTCCAACTCTTTAGCGGGGTTTCCGGCTGGCCAAGCAATCACTAAGTCCGGCTGAAGAGCAATAATGCGCTCTAATTTAATTCCTTGATAATTTGAGACTCTTTCTAGCTGCTTTGCCTGTTCTGGATAATCGCTCATTTCGCTGACAGCAACAAGCTGCTCTCCTAGCCCTGCTGCAAAGGCAATTTCGGTGGCATGTGGAGCTAAACTTATAATGCGTTGAGCGGGTTGAGCGAAGGTCGCTGTCGAAACAAACAGCGTTAATGCGAAGCATAATTTATTCATCATAATCCTTGATAAATTATTCCTAAAAGCAAACTTTGGATTGCGATCCAAGCCAGGACGCGCCAAACGAGCAGCGTATGTATTTGTGAAAGGTGAATAGCCGATGGCGCAATGCGCCCACCGATTTTTGCGCGCTCTGCACGCACACCTTGATAGATAGCAGGGCCGCATAAAGACAGTTGTAGTTTGTGTCCGATAGTACATAACACCCAGCTAGGTCCTGGTAAGGGCCAAGACTTCGCTTGCTGTTGTATTCCAGAGAGCACATTACTTGTATTCTTTCCGGCAGCTAAAAGTATGGCAAAGAGACGAAGTGGAATAATATCCAGAGTAGCAACCAGTTGAATCACAGGTTTACCAAAGGGCAAATATTGGCGTCGGCTAGGGGACCACACTCGCGCTAATTCTGTTGTGAGTCGATACATTAACGCACCAATACCACCTGTTAGTGCGTACCAAAATAGCACGCCGATCACGTTGCGGCTGTATCCCATAATCAGGGTTTCTGAGCCAGCTTTACCTATGCCAACGATCGAGAGGCTACCAGTGTCGCGATTAAGATATGGTTGCAGTAATGCTCGACATTGGGCTTTGTCTTCCGAAGAGATACTTGTGACGAGCTGTTTCGTTAACGTTTCGCTGTTGCGCCAGTCTAGCGCAATGATCAATAGAACCAGTTCATATAAAGGGATTTGCCAAACAAATGGCTTTACTGCAATCAGTAATATCAAGCAAGGAAACAGCATCAAGCCTAATGCAAGACTGCCTGAGATTACACTCTGTGAGTAATTGTGATTATTGTTCACTTTGTTGGCTAGCTGTTCTGCTAGCTTTCGCCATAAAGTGATGGGGTGCGCTGAATGGGGGATTGGCACTAGAAGGTGCAAGATCAGTGCGCCCCACATTATAAGGAGCGCACCGTTGGCATAAAATGACTGAAAAACTTCTTCCATGAATGAGTCGTTTACTTAATGAGTTCCAGCATTTTGAATACCATTTCGGAAGAGCTTTTTGCTGCTAGAGGTAGGAACTCATCAAAGCTCATTGGTGATTCTTTATCAGCGACATCAGAGATTGCACGCACAACAACAAACGGAGTGTTGAATTGATGACAAGTTTGAGCGATAGCAGATGCTTCCATTTCTACAGCGATAACTGACGGGAAGTGTTTACGAATAAACTCTTGACGCTCAGCAGTACAAACAAACGCATCGCCAGTACAAATTAGGCCGCGAACCGCATGAGTGTTTTCCATTTGTGCTAGGGCTTTTTCGGCTAAGTCCATTAGCTTGTCATCCGCTTTGAATGCAGCTGGTTGACCGGCCATTTGGCCAATTTCATAACCAAAAGCGGTTACGTCTGCATCGTGATGACGAACTTCTGTAGAGATAACTACATCGCCAAGGTTTAAGCTTGAATCGAAACCGCCAGCAGAGCCTGTGTTAATCACAACGTCTGGTTGGTATTCATCAAGAAGGATTGTCGTGCCCACTGCCGCTGCAACTTTACCGATGCCCGATTGTAGTACGACGACTTCGACATCGTTAATTTGACCAGAGAAAAACGTACAACCTGCTTTATTTACAGTTTTGCAGTTTGTAATTGCTTGCTTCAGGATGGTCACTTCTTGTTCCATCGCACCGATGATACCAACTTTCATAACACTCTCTTTAGGTAAATATTTTAGTTGGCCGAGAGTATAGCACTCCCCGTTGGCAGTTTTCTATTTGATGAGCTTAGCTTGAGTGAGCTTTTGTCGTAATTGATCGGCGCGCTTTCTGTTTACGCCAAAGTCAGAGTAGCCCACACGAGATTCCGAGCGCACAATCAGTTGGTCTCCTGCTATTTTTAGTTCGAGGTCATCCACGAAGCGCATGATTTTAGATGTGCACTCGATACGAAGGTAGTTGCTTTCTTTCACCGCGGTTTTCGCGCCTGGCAGTTCAAGCGCAACTTGCTCAATAGCGTCGATGTTCGCTGAATCCACTAAGATGAATGGCGTTAGGTTGTATTTTTCTCGCGTGTCTTGGGTGGAGACGCAGTTTGGTTTGTCACCACAAGGTGATTGAGAACGATCCGTCATGGTTTTGACTCCTTGGCTACAAGCGGTTAAGCCGAGCAAAGTAATGGAAAGGAGAGCGGCTTTTTTCATTGGTTTTATCCCTTATCATAGGAATTTAATTATATGTAATAAAAGAAAAAAGGATCCAATAGTAGGATCCTTTTTGAGACGTTAACAGTGATTAAACTTCGAGGTAATCGAGAATGCCTTCTGCCGCTTTTCGTCCTTCATCAATTGCGGTTACGACAAGATCAGAACCTCGTACCGCATCGCCACCCGCGAAGATCTTTTCGTTGCTGGTCTGGAACTGGAACTCTTGCTTCGCTGGGGCTTTGATACGACCCCATTGATCCAAATCGACATCAAACGGTGCTAACCAGTCCATTTTGTGCGGCTGGAAACCAAACGCCATGATAACAACGTCTGCTGGTAGAACGTGCTCGCTGCCTTCAACGGGCTCTGGACGTCGGCGACCCGCTTCATCAGGTTCACCAAGTGCGGTTTTCACCACTTTGACCCCCGAGACTTTGCCTGACGCATCCACTTCAACTCCCAAAGGCTGAAGGTTGAACATGAACTTCACGCCTTCTTCCTTTGCGTTTTTTACCTCGCGACGAGAGCCTGGCATGTTGGCCTCATCACGACGATAAGCACAAACTACGTTGGAGGCACCTTGGCGAATTGAGGTACGAACGCAGTCCATTGCGGTATCACCACCACCCAGTACGACGACTTTCTTTCCTGCCATATCGATAAAGGGTTGGTTACTCTCAAGACCCATGACTTTGTAGGTGTTCGAAACTAAAAATGGCAGCGCGTCATACACACCCGGCGCATCTTCATTATCTAGACCTGCACGCATGTATTTATAGGTGCCAACGCCCAAGAAAACAGCATCGTATTCATCAAGTAGCTCTTGCATTTGGACATCTTTGCCTACTTCCATGTTCATGCGGAACTCGACGCCCATTTCAGTGAACACACGGCGGCGGTTTTCCATCACGCCTTTTTCAAGCTTGAAGGAAGGAATACCGAAGGTCAGAAGGCCTCCAATTTCAGGGTAGCGGTCAAACACGACTGGCTTAACGCCATTGCGCACTAGGATATCCGCGGCAGCCAAGCCAGCTGGGCCTGCTCCAATGATTGCGACCTTTTTATCGGTCCACTCCACATTGGACATATCTGGCTTCCAGCCCATTTCAAACGCTTTGTCGGTAATGTACTTTTCTATGTTACCGATGGTGACGGCACCAAAGTCATCATTAAGCGTGCATGAACCTTCACATAGGCGGTCTTGAGGACAAACGCGCCCACATACTTCCGGTAGGCTGTTGGTTTGATGCGATAGTTCAACCGCTTCAAGAATACGACCTTCATTGGCAAGTTTTAACCATTGAGGGATGTAGTTGTGGACTGGGCATTTCCATTCACAATATGGGTTGCCACAATCTAAGCAGCGATCCGCTTGTGCAGTCGCCTGTTGTTTAGTGAACGGTTCATAGATTTCAACGAACTCGATCTTACGAACTTTGATAGGCTTTTTCGCAGGATCTACACGCTGCACATCGATAAATTGATAAACGTTCTGGCTCATGATTCAAACATCCTCCATGATTACTGTGCTTGAACACGCAGCTCTGCGGCACTGCGGCTCTGGTGACCAAGTAGCGTGCGAAGATCTGCCGCTTGTGGTTTCACCAAATAGAACTTTGGAATCCATTCATCAAAGTTCGCCAAAATATTTTCAGCATGACTCGACCCTGTTTCTTCAAGGTGTTCCGCAATTAGGCCACGCAAATGTTCTTGGTGGATGTAAAGATCGGACAATGAGATGGCTTCGACAGACTCAGTATTAACTCGACCTTCAAAGCTTTGGTTCTCATCCAGAACATAGGCAAAGCCTCCAGTCATACCCGCGCCAAAGTTCACACCTGTCGCACCAAGAATGGCAACAATACCGCCAGTCATGTACTCACAAGCGTTATCGCCAGCACCTTCAATGACGGCTATCGTACCTGAGTTTCGTACGCCGAAACGCTCACCTGCTTTACCGGCTGCAAATAGTTTACCGCCGGTCGCGCCGTACAGACAGGTGTTACCAATGATGGTTGCTTCATTACACTTAAATGCAGTGCCAAGGTGAGGTTTGATAACCACTTTACCACCCGCCATGCCTTTGCCCACGTAGTCGTTCGCATCGCCCGTGAGGTAAAGCTCTACACCACCTGCGTTCCAAACACCAAAGGACTGGCCTGCGGTGCCGTCAAGATAGATTTTGATAGGGGAAGCCGCCAACCCTTGGTTGCCATAGCGTTTTGCTATTTCGCCAGATAAGCGTGCACCAACAGAACGATCAGTGTTGATGACATTGTAGAAGAAACTTGCCGATTGACTGTTTTCGACCGCATGCATGGCATCATCAACGATCTTTTGGTTGAGCTCAGCTTTATCAAACGGTTTGTTTGGCTCTGTCCAAAATAGCGGATGGCCCTCAGGTGATACTGGAGCTTCTAGAATATTGGATAGATCCAGCTTGGTCTGTTTCGCTGTAAATCCCTCTACTGCCTCAAGTAAATCGGTACGACCAATCAAGTCCGTCAGCTTTTCAACGCCAAGTTCGGCGAGTAATCCGCGCACTTCGTCTGCCAGGCCGATGAAGTAATTCATCACCATTTCTGGTAGACCTTTGAAGTATTCTTTACGCAGTGTCTCGTCTTGAGTCGCAACCCCAGTTGCACAGTTGTTGAGGTGACAAATTCGTAGGAACTTACAACCCATAGCGACCATTGGCGCAGTACCAAAACCGAAGCTTTCTGCACCTAAAATTGCGGCTTTAACTACGTCTAAACCAGTCTTTAGACCACCGTCTACCTGTAGGCGGATCTTATGACGCAGACCATTAGCAACCAGAGCTTGTTGTGTCTCTGCCAACCCCAACTCCCAAGGGCTACCAGCGTATTTTACCGAAGTTAATGGGCTTGCTGCGGTACCACCGTCGTAACCCGAAATGGTAATAAGATCAGCGTAAGCCTTGGCTACACCCGTTGCGATGGTGCCGACACCTGGCTCGGAGACGAGTTTTACCGAAACCAGCGCATTCGGGTTGACTTGTTTAAGGTCGAAGATCAGCTGGGCCAAATCTTCAATCGAATAGATATCGTGATGCGGAGGAGGGGAGATCAGAGTCACGCCTTGTACCGAATAACGCAGTTTTGCGATTTCTGCGGTGACTTTGTGTCCTGGTAGCTGTCCACCTTCACCCGGTTTCGCACCTTGTGCCACCTTGATTTGCAGTACATCCGCATTAGTCAGGTAATGCGGCGTTACACCAAATCGGCCAGAAGCAATCTGTTTGATACGTGAGTTACGCTCAGTACCGAAACGGCGAGGATCTTCACCGCCTTCACCCGAGTTAGAGTAACCACCAAGACGGTTCATCGCCGTTGCAAGTGCTTCATGCGCTTCTGGGCTAAGTGCGCCAATGGACATTGCCGCTGAGTCAAAGCGTTTGAACAGTTCAGTGCGTGGTTCTATTTGCTCAAGTGGCAGCGGTGAGTCTGATTTTTTCAGCGACATTAAGTCACGCAGCATGGCAACAGGGCGTTGGTTTACCTGCTTAGCAAAGCTCTGATAGTCGTTACTTTCGCCAGATTTAACGGCCTGTTGCAGCGTGCCGACAACATCCGGGTTGTAAGCATGATACTCACCTCCATGGACGTACTTTAACAAGCCGCCATGATCAATCGATTTGCGTTTCGCCCATGCTTTACGAGATAAGTTTGTAAGATCTTGCTGGAAGTCGTCAAAATTCGCGCCTTCAATTCGAGTTGTGACGCCTTTAAAACACAGATCGACCACATCTTGGCTCAAGCCAACTGCTTCAAATAGTTGTGAGCAGCGGTAAGAGGCGATGGTTGAGATCCCCATTTTCGACATGATCTTGTACAGGCCTTTGTTGATGCCGTATTGGTAGTTTTGCATCACATCGCGGTAGTCTTTCTCTAGCGCTTTATCATCAATCAGTTTACCTAACGCTTCATAAGCAAGGTATGGGTAAACCGCAGTGGCACCAAAACCAAGCAAGACGGCAAATTGGTGTGGATCACGGGCTGTTGCGGTTTCGACAACAATGTTGGCATCGCAACGCAAGTTCGCGTCAATCAGACGAGTTTGAACGGCGCCGACTGCCATTGCTGCCGGAATTGGCAACTTACCTTTGACCAAGGCTCTGTCCGAAAGCACCACTAAAACCGTGCCTTCACGAACGACTTGCTCTGCTTGCTCACACAGATCATTAATGGCTTGTTTAAGATCTTTTTGTTGTGGGTCGTAATTGATATCGAGAATGGTATTACGGTAGTGATCGTCACTCAGCTCTAGTAGTTGCTGCATGTCTGAATAGAGCAGTACTGGAGAATCAAAGGTTACACGATGCGCGTGGCCATCGGTTTCACAGAAGACATTCATTTCCTGACCGATGCTGGTCGCCAGCGACATGACGTGTTTCTCACGCAGTGGATCGATTGGTGGGTTGGTGACCTGCGCGAACTTCTGACGGAAGTAATCAGTCACCAAGCGCTCTTTCGAAGAAAGAACCGCCATCGGGGTGTCATCACCCATCGAACCGACGGCTTCTTGCCCCATATCACCTAGGACACGCAATACTTGATCGACTTCTTCATTGCTCATGGCAAACTGCTTTTGATAAGTCTTAAGCAAGTCTTCATCAAAGCTACGCTCACCTACTTGATCTTCAGGCAGCTGAGAGAACGGCGTTAGTTTGCGAACGTTGTTCTCCATCCATTCGCGATAAGGGTGACGAGATTTCAGATCATTATCGATCTCGCTAGATTGCCAAAGCTTACCTTTACGAGTGTCGATGACGAGCAATTCCCCCGGACCTACACGACCTTTTTTGGCAACTTCATCTGGGGCGTAATTCCAAATCCCTACCTCAGATGCCAG
Source organism: Vibrio sp. 1874 (assembly GCF_033344395.1). Taxonomy (NCBI): domain Bacteria; kingdom Pseudomonadati; phylum Pseudomonadota; class Gammaproteobacteria; order Vibrionales; family Vibrionaceae; genus Vibrio; species Vibrio sp. 1874. The sequence goes on along the minus strand of NZ_JAWPOR010000006.1, from coordinate 86,287 downwards.
AGTGATCAGCTTGTCTTTGGTAATTACATAACGCGCAGGACGTAGACCGTTTCGGTCTAGGTTACAAGCAGCATAACGACCATCGGACAGTACGATACCTGCTGGGCCATCCCATGGTTCCATGTGTTTGGAGTTGAAATCGTAAAACGCACGCAAATCCGGATCCATATCCGGGTGGTTTTGCCATGCTGGCGGTACGAGCATACGCATGGCACGGAAGATATCCATGCCGCCAGCTAAGAAGAGATCTAGCATATTATCTAAGCTAGACGAGTCTGAGCCTGTCTCGTTCACAAACGGTGCTGCAGTTTGTAGGTCAGGCAGCAGTGGTGACGAGAACTTATAAGCACGAGCGCGTGCCCATTGTCGGTTACCTTCAATGGTATTGATCTCACCATTATGAGCAAGGTAGCGGAACGGTTGAGCTAATGGCCAACGCGGTTGAGTGTTGGTAGAAAAACGCTGGTGGAACAGACAGATAGCAGATTCCATACGTAGATCGGCAAGATCAAGATAAAAGCGCGGTAAGTCCGCAGGCATGCATAGGCCTTTGTACACCAAAACTTGAGTCGACAAGCTACAGATGTAGAAATCCGGATCTTCGGTGATTTGTTTCTCGATGCGACGGCGTGCGATGTAGAGACGACGTTCAATGTCACGCTCGCGCCAACCTGCCGGTGCAGAGATAAAGACTTGCTGAATATTTGGAAGCGAGTTGGCCGCAATTGGACCGAGTACTTCTGAATTAGTTGGTACTTCACGCCAACCAGCCACAGTTAGCGTCTCTTGCGCCAGTTCTTTGTTGACGATGTCTTTAGCGAGTTGAGCTTTGACTGGATCTTGGTTGAAGAAAATCATCCCTACGGCGTATTGCTTGCCAAGGTTGAAACCATTTTCTTCGGCAATAAGACGTAAATAGGAATCGGGCTTTTGTAATAGAAGACCACAACCATCACCAGTTTTACCATCGGCGGCGATACCACCACGGTGAGTCATGCGGTCAAGTGCAGAAATTGCTGTACGTACCAGCTTGTGGCTTTGTTCGCCTTCCATATGCGCGATCAAGCCAAATCCACAGTTGTCTTTCTCAAGACTTGGATCATAAAGAGCCATTGCAATTCTCCCTTTGCTTATCCGTCATCCCGACAGATATATCAACACTGCTTACGTTGATATCGATGACTAACTATGCGTCATCTTTATAGCTTTATGTATAATTATTCAGTAAAAGTTGTGAAATATTTAACATTTTTTGAGTGTTTTATTTTCATCAACTTCACAAGCTATAGCTTATTGTAAAAAAGGTCAAGTTATTAGTGGATCATCACGTGAATATACGATTTACCATTTAATAAGCTAAAATAGTTTAATAATTTCAAATAGATAGAAAATTGATTGTTACAAAAAAGTAACATTTGATTCTGTGGGAGATAAAAAAGACCAGCATAAAATGCTGGTCAAAATAGAAAGATTGGAAGGAATTGTTTTCTTTCTTCACCGATAGCCATCGATATTGCTGATGGCTATTAGGCAATTGAAAGAGCGAAGCATGACTGCTTCGTTAAGCAGAAAGCATCAGTGAATCTGCTTTTGCTTCTAGGTTTGTTCCACCCATTAGGTAATCATCGATAGCACGGGCACATTCACGGCCTTCGTTGATACAACGAACAACCAGAGATTGGCCTGTTCGCATATCACCAGCAGCAAATACGCCTTCTTGGTTAGTAGCAAAATCTTGAGTTGCTACGTTACCGCGATCATCTAGCGCGATATCCAGTTGAGCAAGTACACCTGTTGGTTCTGGGTGTAGGAAGCCCATCGCTAGAAATGCCATATCACACGGAATCACTCGCTCGCTGCCTTCAACTTCTTTAAAGCCTGGACGCTCGCCAGGTTTCGCCTCTTCCCAAACGATATCAGCCAAACGAAGACCGGTAACTTCACCTTTGTCGTTACCGATGAACTCTTTAGTTAGGATGTTCCAGTGGCGATCAACGCCTTCTTCATGAGATGTCGAAGTACGTAGGATCATTGGATATTGAGGCCAAGGCATATTGGCAGGACGCTTTTCTGGTGGAATCGGCATGATTTCCACTTGAGTTACACTTGCTGCGCCGTGACGGTTTGATGTTCCCACACAGTCTGAACCCGTATCACCACCACCGATAACCACAACATGTTTACCCGCAGCGTGAATTTCTTCCGTTTTCAGGTCCATGTTATTGGCGCGACGGTTGTTTTGACCTAGGAATTCCATCGCGAAGTGAACGCCTTTTAGTTCACGACCCGGAACGGGCAAATCACGTGGAACCGTTGAGCCACCGGTTAGTAGAACCACATCGAACTCTTGACGCAATTGTTGAGCATTTACATCAACACCGACGTGTTGGTTTACTTTAAACTCAATGCCAGCTTCTGCCATTAGATTGATCTTGCGATCAATGACTTCCATGCTCAGTTTAAAGTCTGGGATACCAAAACGTAGCAGACCGCCCACTTTCTCGTCTCGCTCGAATACTGTCACGGTATGGCCTGCGCTGTTTAGCTGCTCAGCAGCCGCAAGACCAGCAGGTCCAGAGCCAATGATCGCCACCGTTTTACCAGTGCGAGAACGTGGCGTTTTTGGTTTGGCGTACCCTTCACGATACGCCGTTTCTACGATAGTTTTTTCGATATTACAGATAGTGATTGGGTCTTGGTTGATACCAAGAACACAAGCACTTTCACATGGAGCAGGGCAAACACGACCAGTAAACTCTGGGAAGTTGTTCGTCGAGCTTAGGATGTTCCAAGCTTCTTCCCAGCTATCACGATAAACCGCATCGTTAAATTCTGGGATGATGTTACCGATAGGGCAGCCGTTATGACAAAACGGCACGCCACAATCCATACAACGAGAAGCTTGAGTATTGATCTTGTCACCAAACTCCTCGTTCAGAACGAACTCTTTGTTGTTCTTGATGCGTTCAGCTGGGTCAATCTTCTGTGGTAGTTCGCGACCATGCTCTAAAAATCCAGTAGGCTTACCCATTATACGGCCTCCACTTGAGTTTCGTTTCCTTGAGACAGTGCTTCAGCTTTGCGTTTTTGAAGAACTGCTTTGTAGTCACGCGGCATTACCTTAGCCATAGAGGCTAGGCTAGCTTCAAAATTGTTTAGGAAAGACTGAGCGACTTCACTTCCTGTGAATTGAACATGCTTAGTTAGCATGTCGAGTAATAGATCTCTGTCTTCTTGCTCGATTGGATCTAGGTCTACTAGCTCTGGGTTCAGTTTCGACTCAAAGTCACCTGATTTATCCCATACGTATGCCACGCCGCCACTCATACCTGCGGCAAAGTTACGACCTGTTGAACCAAGGATAATTGCTGCACCGCCAGTCATGTATTCACAACCGTGGTCACCGACGCCTTCTACTACTACTTTCGCGCCTGAGTTACGAACACAGAAACGTTCACCAGCCATACCGCGAATGAAAGACTCACCCGAAGTTGCACCGTAGAAACATACGTTACCCACCACGATGTTGTCTTCCGCGACAATGCTTGATTTCGCATCTGGGTAAAGTACTAACGTACCGCCAGATAAGCCTTTACCCCAGTAGTCGTTCGCATCACCTTCCACTTCGAACTTCACGCCCTTAGCTAGGAATGCACCGAATGACTGACCCGCAGAGCCTTTGAACTTCACGTTCATTGGCTGAGGTAGACCGGCATCTTTGTACACTTTCGAGATTTCGTTCGACAACATGGTACCTGCAGAGCGGTCCGTGTTGACGATAGGGAACTCGGCATTCACCGCTTCGCCTTTCTCGAGTGCAGGAATCGCTGCTTGAATCAGCTTACGGTCTAGCACTTCTTCTAGGTTGTGGTTCTGCTGAGCTTGGTTGAATACACCATCAGCTTCACGTGGTTGCTCAACGTGGAGAACAGGAGACAGATCTAGGTTCTTGTATTTCCAGTGAGAAACGTCTTGGCGAATCTTCAGTTTCTGACCTTGACCGACCATCTCATCGATAGTGCGGAAGCCAAGTTCGGCCATGATTTCACGCAGACCTTGTGCCATGTATTGGAAGAAGGTTACGACGTCTTCTACGCGACCATCAAAGCGCTCACGAAGCGTCTTGTTTTGAGTCGCGATACCAACAGGACAGGTGTTCTTATGACACTTACGCATCATGATACAACCTTCAACCACCAAGGCTGCGGTTGCCACGCCCCATTCTTCTGCACCAAGTAGTGTTGCCACTGCTAGGTCGCGAGGTGTCTTCATCTGACCATCCGCTTGAACCACGATACGGTTACGTAGACCGTTCTTCAGTAGCGTTTGGTGCGTTTCTGCCAAACCAAGTTCCCAAGGAAGACCGGTATGACGGATTGAAGACATTGGGGATGCACCAGTGCCACCGTCGAAACCTGCTATTAGTACAACGTCCGCTTTCGCTTTCGCTACACCAGAAGCGATCGTACCTACGCCTGCTTCTGATACCAGCTTCACGTTTACACGGCCTGCGCGGTTCGCGTTCTTCAAGTCGTAGATAAGCTGAGCCAAATCTTCGATTGAGTAGATATCGTGGTGTGGTGGTGGAGAGATAAGGCCAACGCCCGGAGTCGAGTGACGCGTTGCACCGATCCAGTCATCTACTTTATCGCCTGGTAGCTGACCACCTTCACCTGGCTTCGCACCTTGAGCCATTTTGATTTGCAGCTCTTCAGCGTTAGTTAGGTAGTAAGAGGTTACGCCGAAACGACCTGAAGCCACCTGCTTGATTGCAGAGCGTTCCCAATCGCCGTTCTCTTTGCGCTCGAAACGCATTGGGTCTTCACCACCTTCACCAGAGTTCGATTTCGCGCCAAGACGGTTCATCGCAACTGCCAGTGTGGAGTGTGCTTCGTAAGAAATAGAACCGAATGACATAGCGCCCGTCGCGAAGCGTTTCACGATGCTTTCAATTGGTTCGACTTCGTCGATAGAGATAGAACCTGCTGGGTTCTTAATGAATTCTAGCTGGCTACGCAGAGTTACTGCGTTGTCACCTTGTTTATCTACGGCTGTCGCGTACTGCTTGAACTGATCGTAGTTCTTGTTGCGCGTAGACTCTTGCAGTAGAGAAATGGTTTCTGGGTTGAATAGGTGCTTCTCACCACGCTGTTTCCATTGGTAAACACCACCAACATCCAGCATTTGAATTGGGATTTCGCGTTGTGGGTAACCGATGCGGTGACGGATCAGCACTTCTTTGGCGATATCATCAAGGGTTAGACCTTGGATACGAGAAACTGTACCTGTGAAGTATTTGTCTACCACGGATTTATGGATGCCCAAGGCTTCGAAGATTTGCGCACCATGGTACGACTGTAGCGTTGAGATACCCATCTTCGAGAAGATCTTCAGAAGACCGCCATTGATCGCTTTACGGTAGTTGTTGAACAGATCACGAGGGTTCGCTTCTGGATCCAACTTCTTCGTACGTTGAAGTTCAATGATGGTTTCAATCACTAGGTAAGGGTTAACCGCATTCGCACCGTAACCAAGTAGCGTTGCAAAGTGGTGCGTTTCACGCGCGTCACCAGTTTCAACCACGATGTCACACTTCGCACGTAGACCTTTACGGATCAAGTGGTGGTGCACTGCGCCAACTGCCAGCATTGCTGGGATCGCCGCGTGGTTTGAATTCACTGCGCGGTCAGTGAGTAGGATGATTGAGTAACCATCGATAACCGCGTCTTCTGCGTATTGGCAGATACGTTTTAATGCACGCTCAAGTTTGCCTTGATCTTCACTAGCTTGGAATACGATATCCAACGTTTTCGCTTGTAGGTGCTCGTTATCGATCGCACGCAGTTTTTCAAGCTCTGAGTTCGCCAGAACCGGCGATTCTAATTCGACTTTCTGACAGTGAAGTGGTGTTTCAGTCAGAAGGTTTTGGTCTTTACCCAAGTAAGTGTTCAGCGACATAACCATACGCTCACGGATCGGGTCGATCGGTGGGTTGGTTACCTGTGCGAACAGCTGCTTGAAGTAGTTAGAAAGATGTTGAGACTGATGAGATAGAACCGCAAGAGGCCAGTCGGCACCCATTGCTGATAATGGCTCTTTCGCGTCATTCGCCATTGGAACGATGATTTCGTTCACTTCTTCAGTGCTTACGCCAAACGCTTGTTGGCGGTGTAGAAGGTGTTCTGGCTTAGGTTGGCTGAACTGGTTGCTCGCATCTGGCAGCTTCTTCAAGCTCAGTAGGTTTTCTTCTACCCATTTCTCGTAAGGCTGTGCCGTTGCGATGGTGTCTTTCACTTCTTCATCGGAGATGATGCGACCTTGCTCTAGGTCTGCAACGAAGATACGACCCGGTTGTAGACGACCACGGAACTCTACGTTCTCTGGTTCAATATCCACAACACCAGATTCAGATGCCATCACTAGGAAGTTATCTTTGGTCACTGTGTAGCGAGAAGGGCGCAAACCGTTACGGTCTAGTGTCGCACCAACTTGAACACCATCAGTAAAACATACTGAAGCAGGACCATCCCATGGTTCCATGATGTTCGCGTGGTACTGATAGAACGCGCGACGTTTAGGATCCATGTTTTTGTTTTCTTGCCATGCTTCCGGGATCATCATCATCAATGCGTGTGGCAGGCTGCGACCAGAAAGAACTAGGAGCTCAAGTGCCATATCGAAGTTAGATGAATCCGAGCTGCCTTCCTGACAGATTGGAAGAAGCATGTCGATTTCAGCCTGAGTGAACAGGTCTGATTCTAGGATTGCTTCACGGGCTTTCATCCAGTTCAAGTTACCGCGAACTGTATTGATTTCGCCGTTGTGGGCAATGTAACGGAAAGGCTGTGCAAGACGCCATTTCGGGAAGGTGTTGGTAGAGAAACGAGAGTGTACCAGTGCCAGTGCAGTCACCATGGTCGGGTTTTGCAGATCGAGGAAGTACTGAGGTACTTGCTCAGTCGTTAACTGACCTTTGTACACTAATGTCTTGTAAGACATGGAGTTAATGTAGAAGTCGTCACCAATGTTCGAAACGCTTTCTAGGCAAACGCGTACGGTGTAATTACGAAGTACGTACAGTTTGCGTTCTAGCTCTTCAGGCGTGATGCCAGGGCCGCCGGAGATAAACACATGCTCAAATTGAGGCTCTGTGCTTAGAGGGTCGGCACCAATCATGGAGTTGTCGGTTGGTAATACGCGGTAGCCGATAACTTCAAGGTCTAGACGCTGTGCGTTGCGTTCTAGAATGTCACGGCATTGTTCGCGTTTGTATTCGTCTTTCGGGAAAAGAACGACACCAACACCATACTTTTCAAACGAAGGCAGTTTAATGCCTAGCTTAACGGCTTCTTCTAATAGGAATTCATGAGGTTTTTGTAACAAGATACCCGCACCGTCACCGCTGCATGGGTCACAACCTTGACCACCACGGTGTTCCATGCGAGCCAGCATATCCAATGCTTGAGTCACTACTTCATGAGATTTACGGTTTTTAAGGTGAGCAACAAAACCGATACCACAAGCGTCATGCTCCAGTTCCGGAGTGTACAGACCCTGTGGATTTTGCTCTCTATCTACCATAGATACATCCTTCCAGTTCAATGTCGACGCAAAAGTACCGGGCAGCAAATACTACCTAGACTATTGAATACGTCTTGTCCTTTATATTTATTATCGCCACCGATCTAGGTTGACCGGTCTTGATTCCTTTCCGTATCTCGCAGGAAAAGTTTTGCGAGAAAAACAATCCTTGGTGGTATCCCTTTATTTATTATCACTATCTAGTGATTTATATAGGTAGGAGTGGGATAACACCGACAAATCCCGCAGTGTGCTTTGTAATAAAAGTCACAAAAATAACGGGGTTGTGTAAGTATCCTACAATTTTGTCACTTCAGAATGCAATGAAAAAGTCGGCGTTGTGACCCAATTTTTTCGTTTAATTATGCATTTTTAGTTTAACATTTACGCAACATGAACGATTTTTGTCTTTAATTATGCAAGTTTATTGATTTTGACCTGCATGATGGGTGTTTGAATTGATTAATATTGTGTGTTTTTTCTTGCAGGGATGTAATTTATTTACACAGATCGTAGTGAGATTGATTACGATTTATTGTTGGTGAGAATTTATGCAGTTACATGAGTTGGTCAATACAATCGGCCAAGATCTTCAGCGTCGATACGGTGAAAAGGTTCATAAGTTAACATTGCACGGTGGATTTAGTTGCCCTAACCGCGATGGCACGATTGGGCGGGGAGGATGTACATTTTGCAATGTGGCTTCGTTTGCAGATGAAGAAGTCCAGATAAAAAGCATTCACGAACAGTTAAAAGATCGCGCAGGTGAAATTCACAGAGCGAAGAAGTATCTCGCTTATTTTCAGGCCTACACCAGTACCTATGCAGAAGTACAAGTTCTCAAAAACATGTATGAGGAAGCACTAAAGGCTGCAGACATGGTTGGTCTTTGTGTGGGGACGCGTCCTGATTGCGTCCCTGATGCGGTATTGGATTTACTGTCGGGCTATGTACAGCAAGGTTATGAAATTTGGCTAGAACTAGGTCTTCAAACCGCCAACAACGACACCCTCAAACGTATCAATCGTGGTCATGACTTTGAGTGTTATGCCGAAATCACTAAGCGTGCTCGAACACTCGGAATCAAGGTTTGTACTCACTTAATTGTGGGTTTACCCAAAGAAACCCGCGCCGAAAATATTGAAACGCTGCAAAAAGTGTTGGCCGTGGGAACGGATGGCATCAAGTTACATGGCTTGCATATTGTCGAAGGTAGCACCATGGCGAAAGCTTGGCGTGCTGGAAAGCTAGAAGCCCCTGAATTAGAAGAATATGTTGCGATCGCCAGTGAAATGATTCGTATGACACCACCAGATGTGATTTATCATCGCGTTTCATCAGCAGCCAGGAGGCCCACGTTATTATCGCCTCTGTGGTGTGAAAACCGTTGGCTAGCGATGACGGAAATTGGTCGAGATCTCAGTGCTCATGGTGCTCAAGGGAGTCTTACGGGGAATACCTTTATCTATACTAAACCGGAATTAATAGCAGATCGCTCAATAAATAACTGATATATTTTAACCAGTGTTCTTTGAAGGTTTAAACGATGGATCAGTTACTCAATTGGCTTTGGGGTGGTCAAGGCGGTTATGGCTATGTCGTCTTGTTGTTAATCGCAGGCGTGTGCGCGTTAGCACTGATCTATTTGCACTTTCAGACGTCACTTAAGCAACTAGTAACGGATTCTCCCTATCCAGTCATAGTGGTGGACACTAGCCATGCTCAGCTCTTGCTATCTAACCAGGCTGCGATGCAGTTATTAGGCATTCGCTCTTTGGGAACGGGGTATTTGTATCCTGCTTTATTCGATATTCATGAGCTTGAGCAGTTTCTCGATCGCTTCTCTAGTCGTCATTTTCGTCAGCAGGCTTTTGACTGGCGACTATCTGATAGTGAATCTATTAAAGTGGAGCTGTCAGGCAGAAAGAGTTTATTGCGCAATCATCGAGTTTGGATTCTTTATGCTCAGCCATATCAAGCCACTCACCAAGAGCAGCAACAAGAACTTGCACAATTAATCATCGCACGTTCGGCATTAGACTCACTTTCAGAGCTGATTTGTACCCAAGACCGCCAAGGCAATCTGTTAACGACCAATCGAGCATTTGATCAATTCTGGCAAGGGCGAAGGGAAGAAGCTTGCGCATCCAAGACCTTGGGTGAGATGACCAGAAAAAGCGAACGTAAATGGACAACGGATCCACAAGGTCGAAGTTGCTTACTGGAAGTCAATCAAAACTCTCTTGTTTCGCCGAGTGGTGAGCTTATCGGTACGCTGTCTATTAGTCATGACGTGACTGAATGGCACAAGATGCAACAGAATCTGCGAGATGAAATGGAGCGTCGCAAAGATACAGAGGTGGCGCTAGCGCAAAGAGATACTATCTTACAAACGATTCTGGATGCCAGTCCGGACTCTATTGGTATTTTCAATGAGAACATGGTCTATCAAGCGTGTAATCAGCCTTTTGTTAAGGCGTTAGGAATTTCAAAAATTTCTGATTTGATAGGTAAGCGCCTCCAAGACGTGATTCCTAAAGAGATGTACGCGCGCTTAGCAGACAGTGACTTAGAAGCATTACGCCAGTTAGAGCCAGTTCGATACATAGATAAAGTCGTGAGTAGTGATGGTAAAAGTACGTGGTTTGATGTGGTGAAATCGCCTTTTAAAGATAAAGCATCAGGAACGAATGGTGTGCTGATCATGGCGCGTGATATTTCTGAGCGTTATCTTGCAGAACAAAAGTTGGAAAAAGCCAACCTAGAGTTAGAAAAATTGAGCTTTATGGATAGCTTAACTCAAGTATCGAACCGACGCCGTTTCGATGAACAACTGCAGGTATTGTGGTACCACCATGCTAGAGAAAAGCTGCCGCTCACCATCATGTTATGTGACATCGACTTTTTCAAAGATTACAACGACTGTTACGGTCACCAACAAGGTGATGAAGCGTTAGTCAGTGTTGCTACCGTGTTTACACAAGTCATCAATCGTTCTTCGGATTGTGTTGCGCGTTATGGTGGCGAGGAGTTTGGTTTTATCTTGCCGAATACCACCACGGAAGGTGCGCGCAACGTAGCACAGCGTATTCATGAGAAAATTCTACAGCTTGATATGGAACACGACAGTTCAGAAGCATCTGAACGCCTTACCGTCAGTATCGGTCTGGTCTCTTACATTCCTCAGCATGGTGATGAACCCGAAATGGGCATCGCTATGGCTGACAGTGCGTTATATCAAGCTAAAGCTGATGGACGTAATCGCACCTGTATTCACCCCAGTTCTTGCTAACGCTTTGTGACCGCTTGCTCTAAGTTGATAGCTGATTGTTTAAATCACCGTATTAAACACGTTAAAATTACAGAAGCCTGTGTGCTCGTTGGTTTATCTTTCTATCTCGTGTCACAAGCGCAGATCGCACCGTGTGTTTTTCACTAATCAAACAGACCTAAATTGCGTTAGGTCGAGTGCATTTACCTGTTTTTCATCATCGAATGGCGCTATCTAGCCACCACCATGGAGTAGTTAATGAAACCCATGAAAAATCTCGCCCAGTATTATGTCGACTTGCTAGTCAAACTGGGGATTGTTCGCTTCTCTATTTTGCTAGCCCTTGCGCTGGTGGCATTAGCTGTTGTGGTGCAGGTAGGGATTACTTTAGCTCTTAAAGGGCGAGTAGATGATATCGACATTGTCCGTTCGGTGTTTTTTGGTCTATTGATCACCCCTTGGGCGGTTTACTTCCTCTCTGTGGTTGTCGATCAACTAGAAGAGTCTCGCCAGCGTTTAACTAAGCTGGTGTCCAAACTGAAGGACATGCGTTCGCGAGATCAAGAGCTGAATTACCAACTTCAACAAAACATTGAAAAGCTTAACCAAGAAATTGAAGAGCGTATTAAAGCGGAAGAAGCACGTGAAGAGGCGATGCAAGACCTCGAAAATGAGGTGTTCCAACGCGAACGTACTCAATTAGAGTTGGCAGAACGTACCGCATTACTGCGTTCATTTATTGATGCCTCACCAGACTTAATTTACTACCGCAATGCGGATGGTGTTTTCTCTGGCTGTAACCGCGCGATGGAAGAGCTAACGGGCAAGAAAGAGCACCAGTTAGTCGGATTAAGCCCTTGGGATGTGTATAGCAAAGAAATCGCCGAGCATATCGTTGATACTGACCAAAAGGTTTTTGCCGATAATCAAGCGATTACTTACGAGCAATGGCTCGAATACCCAGATGGTCGCAAGCATTACTTTGAGCTTCGTAAAGTGCCATTTTACAGCAAAGATGGCCGCCACCTTGGTCTCGTTGGGTTCGGTCGTGATATCACTGAACGTAAGCGCCATGAAGAGTCGTTAGAGAAAGCAAGCCGCGACAAAACTACCTTTATCTCAACCATCAGTCATGAGCTGCGAACGCCGCTGAATGGCATTGTAGGCTTAAGTCGTATGCTTCTAGATAGTCCGTTGACAGAAGAGCAGCGTAAACACATGCAGACCATCAATGTGAGTGCGATTACGCTAGGTAACATCTTCAACGATATTATCGATATGGATAAATTTGATCGCCGTAAGTTAGAACTATTACCTGCGCCACTTAACTTCGAAGACTTCGTCGCAGAGATTGAGAGTATCTCTGCTCTGATGGCGGAACAAAAAGGGTTACGCTTTGACTTAGAACGTTTAAGCGACTTGCCAAAAGCAATTGAAGTGGATGCAACCCGTCTACGTCAGGTGATTTGGAACTTGGTCAGCAACGCAATGAAGTTCACCAAAGAAGGTGGCGTTGTGATGACAGTGAGCGCGGATGTCGAAGACGATTTTGCGACCATTATTATGGAAGTGGAAGACACAGGTATTGGTATTCCAGACGAAGAGCTAGATAAGATCTTTGCGATGTACTACCAAGTGAAATCAGGCAAGGACAACCTGCATGCGGTCGGTACAGGTATTGGTTTGGCGGTATCTAAGCAACTGATCAATATGATGGATGGTGACATTACGGTTACCAGTGAGGAAGGCTTTGGTAGCACTTTTACTGTATCGATCCACGTTCCGATTGTTGAACTAGCTGAGCCAGTCATTGATGCGAAACGCGACAATGTGCGCCTCAACATATTTATGGTCGAAGACATCGAGCTTAACGTAACTGTGGCTAAATCGTTACTAGAGAGCCTAGGGCACTCTGTCACCGTGGCAATGACGGGCCAAGAAGCGTTAGTGAACTTTGTGCCAGAAAAATACGACTTAGCGTTGTTGGATATCCAACTGCCTGATATGACGGGCTTTGATGTCGCCAATTATTACCGCAAGCATTATAACAATCTTCCTCCATTGGTCGCCTTAACTGCTAATGTAATGAAAGATCGTCGTGAATACTTAGATAACGGCATGGATGATGCGATCAGTAAGCCGCTGGCAGTGAATGCTATTCAGTCAGTGATTGATAAATTCTTCGCTCACCAGTTAGAACAACCTAAGGAAGTGGTGAGCGGTCCCGAAACAGTGGAAGAGCCAGTGCCTTCTCCTGTGATTGAGACACATTTGCTCGATATGGATATGTTAGAGTCTTACGTCGACATTGTTGGTGCAAAACCTGTCTACGACAGCATAAAAATGTTTGAAGATATGATGCCAGACTATATCGATGTCTTAGATTCGAACATGACAGCGAAAGATCAAGATGGGATTGTTTCTGAAGCGCATAAAATCAAAGGTGCTGCAGGTTCAATTGGCCTGAAACGTATCCAAAGTGTGGCGCAAAAAGCGCAATCGCCCGATATGCCAGCATGGTGGGAAAACATTTCAGACTGGGTTGAAGAGATCAAAAATGAATACCAAAACGATATTCAAGTCCTCAAAAGTTGGTTGGAACAAAGGAAATAACATGAAAAGAATCGCACCATTGGCATTAGCCATGGCATTGATGGCAGGCTGTAGTTCCGTTCCAAATGTGAATTGGCAACAAAACAGTCAGATTACGATTAATGAGGTTAATGTTGAGCTCAAAAGTAATTTATGGGTGAACCTCATGCCGAATATTGGGGACGTGGAAGAGCAAAGTATTCAAGGTGCACTTTACCTCGAAGGAGATCAGTTACTTCCTGCAAATCTAACGGCAGAAGCTCTTATTATTAAACAGGGGCAAAAAGAGTGGTTGGTGGACAGTGCGTCTTTAGATACTCGAACGCACAGTGAAAGCCGATGGGAGGTGGCGTTCTCGTCTCACATTGATGTGAACACAGAAAAATCGGTTGATATCGCAGTGCTTCTAGACGATGCGGGTAAACAGCGTTGGTTAGTCGAAAAGTACGTGAAGATTAACAAGGTTTATTAACCGCAATGATGTTGCATTAGTCGTTAGACCTAAAACAAAAAGGGCTTGCTCAATGAGCAAGCCCTTTGCATATTAGCGGTTAAATCTAGTCTTCTAGATCGCCACAGAAGCGGTAACCTTCGCCGTGGATAGTGGCGATGATTTCTGGCGTACCTGAAACAGACTCAAAGTGCTTACGGATACGACGAATCGTTACGTCTACAGTACGGTCGTGTGGCTTAAGTTCACGACCAGTCATCTTCTTAAGAAGATCTGCACGAGTTTGAATCTTACCCGGGTTCTCACAGAAGTGCAGTAATGCGCGGAACTCAGAGCGAGGTAGCTTGTAGCTATCACCAGCAGGGCTTACTAGAGAGCGGCTGTTGATGTCTAGTACCCAACCGTTGAATTCATACTTTTCTACCGAGCGCTTCTCTTCTTGCACCGCGTTAGAGCTCATTGAGCGACTAAGTAGGTTACGTGCACGAATAGTTAGTTCACGTGGGTTGAATGGTTTAGTGATGTAGTCATCTGCACCAATCTCAAGACCTAGGATCTTGTCTACTTCATTGTCACGGCCTGTCAGGAACATTAAAGCAATGTTCGCTTGCTCGCGTAATTCACGCGCTAGTAGAAGGCCATTCTTGCCTGGAAGATTAATGTCCATAATAACCAAGTTGACTGAGTTATCAGACAACACTTGGTGCATCTCTTCACCGTCACTGGCTTCAAAAACAGCGTATCCCTCTGCTTCAAAAATACTCTTAAGAGTGTTACGAGTTACTTGCTCATCTTCAACGATAAGAATCTGCGGGGTTTGCATTGGCGGTACCTAAATTTGTGACAAAATTGTGCTAATAGAATAAATTCTAGGCAAAAATATAACATACAGGTAATGTGATTTTGATAATAAATCAAGTTGATCAAAAAAACACTTCTTTCAGTTATCCGCCCTCCATGGAATTTTGCCAACTCACCAGTATCCAATGGCGACGTTTATTCTAAAGGGCTTGTTTACCTTTCATTTCCTGCTTTCAGTGGGGCCTGAAACGTAAACACCCTAAGATATTGAGCGGATTTTATATTGTTAACAGCATGCTAACAATGCTCAAATGTTAATTCCATTCAGTTTGTTGATTTATATCAATTGATGAAATGTAACTGTTATTAATCGTTTAAGACTTATGATAGAAAAAAGTAATAAGAACATAGACGCATCGTTATGGAATGCTTATTCAGAATCTTTTTTCAGATTCGAAGCCGAGTGGCGTGTTTCAAACTATGCTGTGATAACCGCTTGGAACCCATACAGTAACTTGAGGTCCAAAGAAGAGAACAGCATAAACAATCACGCGTTAGAAAAACAGCTACAGCACGTTAATTACGCGCCTGTCACGGTAGGTGATAGCGCTTTTACATGGTATGAGGAAAGCTTTGCCGTCGAGTTGTCGCCAGAGGTAGCCGTTGAATTGGCGAGTGACTTTCAACAAAACGCGATTTATTACGTCATTAATGACCAACTTTATCTTATTGCGTGCTCGCAGCCGAAAGTTTTTCATACGTTAGGCTCCATTAAACCTCGGCTCGTATAGAAGGTATAGAAAAGGATACTGCTCACTGAAGCACCGCTTGGGTGAGAAAATTCACGGAGGAAATATGAGAGACATTACACCCGATATTTGTGACCAATTTGAAGACCAAGTGAGCTTGCTTACTTTACCATTGCAGAACTTTGGTCAACGTAGCGCTTTTTACGGTGAAATCGTTACGGTGCGCTGCTATCACGATAACTCGAAAGTGCGTGAAGTACTGGGCGAAGATGGAACGGGTAAAGTATTGATTGTTGACGGACATGGATCGTGTCAGAGAGCATTACTCGGCGATCAATTAGCGATACTCGGAATAGAAAATGGGTGGGAAGGTATCATTGTCTATGGTGCAATACGCGACGTAGCACAAATATCTCAAATGGACATT
This sequence comes from Vibrio sp. 1874, assembly GCF_033344395.1. Taxonomy (NCBI): domain Bacteria; kingdom Pseudomonadati; phylum Pseudomonadota; class Gammaproteobacteria; order Vibrionales; family Vibrionaceae; genus Vibrio; species Vibrio sp. 1874. The sequence goes on along the minus strand of NZ_JAWPOR010000006.1, from coordinate 70,415 downwards.
GGCGTTCAAGCTCTTGGAACTAACCCGTTTAAAACAGAGAAACGCGGGATAGGAGAGGTAAACGTAACCTTAACGATGCAAAACCAAATCGTTCAACCTAAGCACTACGTTTACGCGGACTGGAACGGTGTGTTGATTTCTAAGCAAAAGCTGGACTTCTAAAAACGAAAGCCTAAACCAACCTCAAAGCCTTGTTGCCAATCTTGGTAATCAAGAGTCGCGTGAAGATCCAGTTTATCGGTAATTTTTACGCGACTTGATACTTCAGCCGCGAGGCTACTGTCGTCTTGGCGAATACCTTCCGCTGTTTCGTTCTTGTAAGAGCGAACTGTACTTTTCAGCGTGACACGATCATTAAAGTGATAGCTGATCCCACTCAAAAAACCACTTTGATTTTTGGTAGGAGAGTTATTGACTCGCGCACCGACATAAACGTCTACCGAATCAAAAAGTTCGTAAGCGTAACCCGTATCGATATTCCAAACATCAAAACTGTCAGACTGATAACTGTCGCTGGAAATGAATAGTTTATGAGGAGAAGGGGATGTTTTACCTGGAAGCGGCGGAAGCTCGTTTGCTAGACAAACACCAGGCACAAAAAACAGCAACAGAAAAAGCCCTCTTTTCATGTTCACCACTCCTTGTGTCAACTTTTTTATTAGTATGCGCCCAAAGCTTCTCACTATTAAAGCATAGAATATGAAAGCTAGCTCACCTATTTTCTAAATAATTCGATCCTATGAACATAAGTCACAGTTAAGTTGTTGTTATGTGTCACAACCCTCTCGAATTATTTGATCGTACGTTTTATGGCAAAGATCAGACTAGTTATTAGATAAAAAACCGAACTGGTGATGATGGTTAAGTCCTTTACAAAAACTAACTGTAGATTTTTAAATGATCAATAATGTGTAATTAACTATAAATATCAATGACATTGCTTAGCAGAATTCTCTGAAAGATGGAAAAACAAACAATTTTTTGTTGACTATGTATCAGAAACTCGGTAAACGTAGAGTTAAGCAAACACAATTAACGTTGAATATTTATTTATGCCATCTAACAGCCTAGTAGTAATGACCACGACCATTATTATTACCGACACGACACATGTTGGGGCAGGCTGCTGAGCGAAAGAAATTCACAAAAAAGGCCTGTATCCAACAAGATACAGGCCTTTTTTTATGCTTTTTTATCCAGAATTTAGACAAATTTAAGAAGATATACCGGAGGAAGGGATGCGAGTATTGAAGTTTGGCGGATCATCACTAGCTGATGCAGATCGCTTTTTGAGAGCGGCAGACATTATTGCCAATAACGCTCAACAAGAAGAAGTGGCGGTTGTTCTTTCCGCTCCTGGTAAAACAACAAACAAATTGGTTGCGGTCATTGAAGGCGCATTGCGCAATGGTGAAGCAGAACTACAAATCAAAGAGTTGGAGGAGTCGTTTAAAACGCTCTTCACTCAAGTCCAAGCAGTACTACCCAATATCGATGGTTCAGCTTTCGATAACCAAGTGAAAACTTCTCTCTCTCAATTACGCCAATTCGTTCATGGCATCAATCTTCTTGGCATGTGCCCAAACAATGTTAATGCACGTATTATTAGCAAAGGCGAACGCGTTTCGATTCAATTGATGAAAGCGGTGTTAGAAGCCAAAGGCCAGCCTGCACATCTTATCGACCCAGTTGAATACCTATACGCAAAAGGTGATCACCTTGAAGCCATGGTCGATGTAGATGTTTCAACGCAAAACTTCCGCCAAAACCCTCTTCCTCTGGGCCATGTGAATATCATGCCTGGCTTTACCGCAGGTAACGAGAAAGGTGAATTGGTAACACTTGGTCGCAATGGCTCTGATTATTCGGCGGCGGTTCTTGCGGCGTGTCTGCGCGCAGATTGCTGTGAGATCTGGACAGACGTAGATGGTGTGTACAACTGTGACCCTCGCTTAGTCGAAGATGCTCGCCTACTTAAATCTCTTAGCTATCAAGAAGCGATGGAGCTTTCTTACTTCGGTGCTTCCGTTCTGCACCCGAAAACCATCGCCCCAATCGCACAGTTCCACATCCCATGTCTGATCAAAAACAGCTTTAACCCACAAGGTGCAGGAACTTTGATTGGGCAAGACACTGGTGAAGACAATCTGGCGATCAAAGGTATCACGACGCTAAACGACCTAACTATGGTTAACGTCTCCGGCCCAGGTATGAAGGGTATGGTTGGCATGGCAAGCCGCGTATTTGGCGCAATGTCTTCCGCTGGTGTGTCTATTGTTCTTATTACTCAGTCTTCTTCTGAGTACAGCATTAGCTTCTGTATTGAGGCAGAAGATAAAGCAAAAGCGCAACAAGTACTGGCCGATGCGTTTGAGTTGGAACTGAAAGATAGCTTATTAGAGCCGGTCGAGTTTATTGATAATGTTTCAATCATAACGTTGGTTGGTGACGGCATGCGTACATCGCGCGGTGTTGCATCTCGCTTCTTCTCATCTCTTGCTGAAGTGAACGTAAACATTGTAGCCATCGCACAGGGCTCATCTGAGCGTGCTATCTCAGCCGTGATTCCTGAAGATAAAATCTCTGAAGCGATCAAAGCGTGTCACGAAAACCTATTCAACTCTAAGCACTTCTTAGACGTATTCGTGGTTGGTATTGGTGGCGTTGGTGGTGAGCTGGTGGATCAGATCGAGCGTCAACAGGCGAAGCTTGCGGAAAAAGGCATCGTTATTCGCGTGTGTGGCTTGGCAAACAGCAAAGGTCTTCTGCTTGATAGTGAAGGTCTGCCACTCGATCATTGGCGTGATCGTATGTCGGCAGCGACAGAAGAGTTCAGCCTAGCGCGTTTGATTTCTTTGGTTCAACGTAACCACATCATCAACCCAGTATTGGTTGACTGTACATCAAGTGAAGATATTGCGAATCAATACGCTGATTTCCTAGCTGCTGGTTTCCATGTCGTTACACCAAATAAAAAAGCAAATACAGCAAGCATGGCTTACTACCATCAGCTTCGCGATGTTGCGCGCAGCTCTCGTCGCAAGCTGATGTACGAAACAACTGTGGGGGCGGGTCTACCGGTAATCGAAAACCTGCAAAACCTAATCTCAGCGGGTGATGAGCTAGAGCGCTTCAGCGGTATTCTTTCTGGCTCTCTGTCATACATCTTCGGTAAGTTAGATGAAGGTATGAGCCTAAGTGAAGCAACTAATATCGCAAAAGAAAATGGTTTTACTGAACCGGATCCTCGTGATGACCTTTCTGGTATGGATGTTGCGCGTAAGCTTCTGATCCTGGCTCGTGAAGCAGGCATGTCTCTAGAACTAGAAGACGTTGTGGTTGATCAAGCACTGCCACCAGGTTTTGATGATTCTGGTAGCGTTGATGAATTTATGGCGCGTTTACCTGAAGCAGACGCTTACTTTAAAGAATTATCTGCAAAGGCAGCAGAAGAAGGCAAAGTACTGCGCTACGTTGGTGAGATTAATGAGGGCAAGTGCACAGTAAGCATCGCAGCGGTGGATGAAAACGATCCAATGTATAAAATCAAGGACGGTGAAAACGCACTGGCATTTTACAGCCGTTACTATCAGCCAATCCCACTAGTGTTACGTGGCTATGGTGCAGGCACCGAAGTAACGGCTGCGGGTGTATTTTCTGACGTGATGCGTACTTTAGGTTGGAAACTAGGGGTATAACAATAATGAGTTCAAGTGATATGGATGTAGTGGTTTATGCCCCAGCATCAATTGGTAATGTAAGCGTTGGCTTTGATGTGCTGGGGGCTGCCGTGTCTCCAGTGGATGGTACACTATTGGGTGACCGTGTATTGGTGAAATCTGGGGCTGATCCGTTCAGCCTTAAAACGGCGGGTGATTTTGTTGAGAAATTGCCAACTGAACCAAAAGAGAACATCGTTTACGACTGTTGGCTTGTGTTTGCTCGTGAGTTAGACAAAAAAGGCGTTGAGCTAAAACCACTTGAGATGACGCTAGAAAAGAACATGCCAATTGGCTCTGGTTTAGGCTCAAGTGCATGTTCTATCGTTGCTGCATTAGATGCATTGAACCGATTCCATGGACAGCCACTTAACGAGACAGAATTACTAGCGCTGATGGGAGAGATGGAAGGCAAGATCTCTGGTGGTATTCACTACGACAACGTTGCGCCATGTTACCTTGGTGGTGTGCAACTGATGCTTGAAGAGTTGGGTATCATCAGTCAAGAAGTGCCTTGCTTTGATGATTGGTACTGGGTGATGGCGTATCCGGGTATCAAGGTATCAACGGCGGAAGCGCGTGAGATCCTACCATCTCAATACCGCCGACAAGATATCATCGCTCATGGTCGCCACCTTGCGGGCTTTATTCATGCGTGTCATTCTGGTCAGCCAGAACTTGCTGCAAAAATGATCAAAGACGTGATCGCAGAACCGTATCGTGAGAAACTGCTTCCAGGTTTTGCGAATGCACGTCAATACGCAGCGTCTGCGGGTGCATTGGCAACCGGTATTTCTGGCAGTGGTCCGACACTGTTCAGTATTTGCAAAGAGAAAGATGTCGCTGAGCGAGTTGCTCGCTGGTTAGAACAAAACTACGTACAAAACGAAGAAGGATTCGTCCACGTTTGTCGTCTAGATAAGCAGGGTTCGAAAGTAACAGGAAGTGAGCTATGAAGCTTTACAATATAAAAGAAAATGATGAACAAGTTTCCTTTGGCCAAGCCGTTCGCCAAGGGTTAGGTCGCAATCAAGGCCTATTTTTCCCATCGGAATTACCAAAATTTGAAGATATCGATGCGCTGCTTGCAGAAGACTTTGTCTCTCGTAGCACTAAGATTCTATCGGCGTTAATTGGAGATGAACTTACAGAGGAGCAAGTGAATGCTCTTGTTGATGCTGCATTCCAATTCCCTGCGCCAATTAATCAGGTCAAAGACGGTGTTTACGCTCTGGAACTGTTCCATGGTCCAACGCTTGCATTTAAAGACTTTGGTGGTCGCTTTATGGCGCAATCTCTTGCTGCGGTTTCGGACGGCGGCAAGATCACTATTCTGACTGCAACTTCCGGCGATACTGGCGCAGCCGTTGCGCATGCTTTCTACGGTATGGAAGACATCAACGTTGTGATTCTTTACCCGAAAGGTAAGATCAGCCCACTGCAAGAGAAGCTATTCTGTACGCTTGGTAAGAACATCCATACTGTCGCGATCGATGGAGACTTCGATGCGTGTCAGGCACTGGTTAAGCAAGCTTTTGATGATTCTGCACTGCGTGAAGAGATCGGTCTGAACTCTGCAAACTCAATCAACATCAGCCGTTTGATGGCGCAAATCTGTTACTACTTTGAAGCAGCTGCGCAAATGAGCAAGCAAGAGCGTGAAAACCTAGTGGTATCAGTACCAAGTGGTAACTTTGGTAACCTAACTGCTGGTCTACTGGCAAAAGCGCTGGGCTTGCCTATCAAACGCTTTATCGCGGCAACTAATGCCAATGACACTGTTCCTCGCTACCTAGAAACAGGTAAGTGGGAGCCAAAACCAACAGTCGCAACAACATCGAACGCGATGGACGTGAGCCAACCAAACAACTGGCCTCGTATTGAAGAGCTGTGCCGCGTGAAAGAGTGGGGCTTGGAGACGTTAGGTAAAGGCGCAGTATCTGATGAGCAAAGCGCACAGTCAGTGAAAGATTTACATGCTCTAGGCTACCTATGCGAACCGCATGGTGCGATTGCTTACCGAGTGCTTGAAGAACAATTGCAAGACGGTGAAACCGGTCTGTTCCTATGTACTGCTCACCCTGCGAAGTTCAAAGAAGTCGTGGATGATATTCTAGAATCCGATATCGAGCTTCCTGCGCCACTAGCGAAGCACGCTGCGATGGAGCTGCTATCGGAAGAGCTCGACGCAGACTTTGACGCATTGAAACAAGTACTGCGCCGCGTGCAGTAAGCTTCAAAGTATAGTAAGTATCAAAAACAGAAATAACGAGAGGTGAATGAGTAATCATTCACCTTTTTTATTGTTGGTAAGTTTTGACTCTCTTTATGATTGAGAAACGAACTTAACTAAATGAGATGGAAAGAGAAGCATGCATTTTTTGATTTTTCTTGGCTCAGTGAGAGACAGCACGCCACCACGACCAGCCCGTTTAGGAATGCGAGTCAGTAAAGCGTGTGAAAAACTCATCGCGAGTCAACATTCGCAACATACGGTCGAAATCATCGACCCTTTGAATTACGACTTTGGTGATGTGTTTAAGCCCGAGTTTGCTTATCACCGCTCTAAAGTTCCGCAGCACCTAAGTGAGCTAGCAGACAAAATCAAACATGCGGATGGGTATGTGATGGTTAGCCCGGAATATAACCATTCGATGAGTCCTGCCTTGGCGAACATGCTTAACCATTTCGGCAGTTCGCTGTTTTCTTACAAGCCGAGTGCTATCGTGACCTACTCTGCAGGGCAATGGGGTGGCGCTCGTGCTGCAGTGTCGATGCGTACCTTCTTATCTGAACTTGGATGTCTACCTGTCTCTGCGATGATCCACATTCCGAAAGCGCAAGAAGTCTTTGATGAACAGGGCGTTGCTGCGGATGAGTCGGAGCAGACGCAGTGGGACAACTATATGAATCGCACTATGCATCAATTGATTTGGTGGGCAGAAGGGGCGTCACTGCAAAGAGATAGGCTTGATCCAACCTCTGTAGCGCAAGCGTTTCAGAAAGATCCTTCGCAAAGAAATGCACCTTAGAGGCGAGTTGCTTTCCATTATAGAAAGGGGTTAGAAGGATTCTGAAACAAAAAAGCTTGGTCATTGCTGACCAAGCTTTTTAAATTCTAGCGAGCTAGTTTACTGAGAGATTATAGAGTCTCAGTAAAAGTACGAGCGATTACATCACGTTGTTGCTCTGGAGTTAGCGAGTTAAAACGTACTGCGTAACCAGAAACACGAATAGTTAGTTGTGGGTATTTCTCTGGGTGTGCAACTGCATCTTCTAGTGTTTCGCGTTTAAGCACGTTCACGTTTAGGTGTTGGCCGCCTTCGATACGAGGAGCAGTTTCGATTGCAACTTCACGGCTTTCGTATTCACCTAGGTCGCTGATTGCGATAACTTGGTCTGCTTCGTAGCCAGCAGTTGCAGCAACACAACGAGCTTCATTTTTTTCGCTATCTAATAGCCAGATAGAGTTTAGTAGGTCGTCGTTTGCCGCTTTTGTAATTTGGATACCTTGGATCATCACTATCTCCTAGACCACTTACGTGGTGATTATTGGTGTTAATTTTCGAATTTTCGTTGAGCTGAGTATTATATAGCTAATATCCACTATTTTAATATTGATTTAAGTCAAGAAACAACCAAAAACATTATTTTTATTAAGGTGATTTTATTGAGTTAAATCAATAAAACCTTTGAAAACAAACTAATTACAATTTATTTGATAATATAAAAAATATTTAATAACTTGTTTTGTTGTAAATTTACTCCAAATTGAGATTAAAATTTAAACTGGTTAACGCAACTATCTGTATTTAGGTAGCAATACTGAAAGTCTAAAGTGATTAAATGACAAACATGAAAAACAAGCTTGGGAATAAACTCATTGGTGCACATGTCTCTGCTGCTGGTGGGGTCGATCAAGCTCCGTTGAGAGCTCGTGAAATTGGCGCGAATGCATTCGCACTATTTACAAAAAACCAACGCCAGTGGGTGGCGAAGCCTTTAGAAGCAAAAACCATCAGTGCGTTTAAAGCGAACTGTAAAATGCTGGGTTTCGGAGCAGAACATATTCTTCCCCATGATTCTTATCTGATTAACTTGGGTGCGCCGGAAGAAGAAAAGCTGAATAAATCCCGCGCGGCATTTATTGATGAAATGGAGCGTTGTAATCAGTTGGGGCTGACTTTGCTTAACTTCCATCCGGGTAGTCACCTAAAGAAAGTCTCTGAACAGGAGTGCCTCGCGACGATCGCCGAGTCGATCAATCTTGCGCATAAAGCGGTGCCGAATGTGATCGCTGTTATCGAGAATACGGCAGGTCAAGGCACTAACTTAGGCTGGAAGTTTGAGCACCTTGCTGAAATCATCGAGCAAGTGGAAGATAAAGATCGTGTCGGCGTTTGTATTGATACCTGCCATACCTTTACGGCTGGTTATGACTTACGTACAAAAGAAGATTGCGAGCGCACCTTTGCAGAGTTCGACCGTATCGTAGGTATGCACTATTTAAGAGCAATGCATCTAAATGATTCAAAAGTAGAGTTTGCCAGCAAAGTAGATCGCCACCATTCGCTAGGTAAAGGAGAGATCGGGTGGGATTGCTTTGAGTACATCGCGAAAGACCCTCGTTTTGATGGTATCCCTCTGATTTTGGAAACAATTGATCCAGATATTTGGCAGCAAGAGATCAACACGTTGCGTCAATTCCATTTAGCGGCCATTGCCAGTTAATGGCGTAACCACAAAGTTGGCACCTTTCTTTCTTAGTCATTGAACATCAATCTCTGAATTAGCAAAGAAGGATGCCAACATGTCTCGACCACTCTCTTTTACTCCTTATGCTTTCACTCGTCGCGTGCTTCGCTTACCGATGCCTAATCGTCACATTACCGGACAGGGGCATTTTCGAACGCCACAGAAGCATTAGTCTTTTATTACTTGTCTCAAGTTCGTGGTAAGTTTTTGTTTGTTTGAGTTTCGCTCGTTAGAATAGAAGCAAAATTTAGGACAGGAACTTTCCATGAATCAGTCACCCACTTGGCACGATGTGATCGGCGAAGAGAAAAAGCAGAGCTACTTTGTAGACACCTTGAATTTTGTTGAAGCCGAACGCGCCGCAGGCAAAGCTATTTTTCCTCCCGCAAAAGATGTCTTTAACGCGTTTCGTTTTACCGAGTTCAAAGACGTTAAGGTCGTGATTCTAGGACAAGACCCATACCACGGCCCAAATCAGGCGCATGGCCTGTGTTTCTCTGTATTTCCTGGCATTAAAACGCCACCGTCACTGGTTAATATGTATAAAGAGCTGGCGCAAGATATTGAAGGTTTCCAAATCCCTCAGCATGGTTTTTTGCAAAGCTGGGCTGAACAAGGCGTATTGTTACTCAATACGGTATTAACGGTGGAGCAAGGTAAAGCGCATTCACATTCAAAGACAGGTTGGGAAACGTTTACTGATCGAGTGATTGAAGCCATTAATCAGCATCAAGAAGGTGTAGTGTTCTTGCTGTGGGGGTCACACGCGCAGAAGAAAGGTCGTTTTATCGATCGCAATAAGCACCATGTGTTAGCTGCCCCACACCCATCGCCACTTTCTGCACATCGAGGCTTTTTCGGTTGTAAGCATTTCTCTCAAGCAAACCAGTTGCTTACATCACAAGAAAAAGCACCAATTAACTGGCATTTGCCATTAACGGTATAAATGAAGAGACAGCGATCATGGATGGTATGATCGCTGTTTTTTTGAGCACGCTCGAGGCTGATAGTAAATTTCTCATGTACACTTACTAAAAGTAGGTGTTAAGGAGAGACGCTATGATGATCGAAAGAATTCGACGCGAACATGGTTATATGGTTCGTCTGTTGGCGATACTGCGCCATAAGCTTAATGAGATAAAAAAAGAACGTGTAATCAACTATGCGTTAGTAAGCGAGATTGTTGATTACCTCTCTAATCATTCGGAGAAAGTACACCACCCGAAAGAAGATATCCTCTATCACCACTTTCTTGAACACTATGGTAAGCAACAAACCATGGAAAATTTAGAGAAAGAACATCTAGAGTTAGCGAGTAAAACCAGAGAGTTTTCATCCGTGATAGAGATGATCCTTCAGGATGCTGTTGTGCCACAAGACATGTTTGTCGCTCACCTAGAAGATTTCATAGAATCGCAAAGGCACCACTTGGAGCTAGAAGAGCGAAAAATTTTGCCTCTCATTGAAGAGTTATTTACCACAGAAGATTGGCAGCATGTCGAGAGCTTATGGAGCGTCAGTGAGGATGATCCTGTGTTTGGTGACACGATTGCTGATCGTTATAAGCAGTTGGCCGAACGTGTTCGTCAAAGTGATACTGAATATGTTTAAGACTGAATGATGAAACCTGAGCGAGCGAAAGCCGTCTCTCGGGTTTGTGAGATACATTTCTTATTTATTGGGAATCAACCGAAAATTTAGTGTACATATTTCTCGGCAAAAAGTACGGAAGATTCTCATTGAGTAATAATGGTATTCATACTTAAACCTTGGTACATAAACTCACGGTGTTTACGGTCACTGTAAACAAAAAACAAAAGGCACCTGTAAGGTGCCTTTTGTTTGAATTAGAGTTTAATGTCTTCCAAGTTATAATCGGTACAGACATCAAGTTCGCGCAGCTCTTTAAGCAAATTGCGTCTGTCGTTCATCTCTTCTATTTCACGCCACTTTCGCTTTACTGGTTTGGCACGAGATTTGGTTGTTGAGGTAGTATCCAGATTAAAAATGTCATCTAGTTGAAAGCCTTCCATAAGCCACCTTTACCTTTCTTAAGCTAAACTGTTGTAACCAGTCCTTGTGGAGTTTTTTTTAGTACCACAATAGCCGTGAGAATAACCATGATATATTTCGCATTTGTGTCGGTAGCATGACATTTTCGTGCAAAAATATTCTCAAAATCACACTTTTTATTGCAACGATGTGGATAAAAAATGCACAAACGATCTCAAGAAAACGATTAAATAGAGAGATTTTCTATGTTAATTCGATTTGATGAATGGGTGCACTGCGCAAAGGTTAAAGTTGCATAAAATCAGTTTGATGAAATAGTGTTCAATTAGATGGTAAGTCACTAGCGTAAATTTATGTAACACCTTGTGAATACTAGCTTGTTCTTGTTTATACGGTTTACCATTCCATTTAATGAAGAATAATTATTTATGTTGGTGTTTGGTAATTGAAATGTTGCGCAGTTTGAGTGTTAAGTCTTCTATTTATGTTATTTTTTGGTGACTTTATAGTGAAAAATAACAATGTTATTCTTGTTGTTGCATATTGATTTTTGCGCTCCTAGGTTGCATTATCCGCCCGTCAAAAAATACGCTGGTACGTAAAATGGATGCATGAAGCGACGTTTACGATTCTAGATTGCCCATAAACATTACTTAAAAAGCTAAGCACACTTTGACACTTAGCAGGCAATTTGGTGGATGGCTAGGACGCATAGACTGGCGCAACTCACTTTGAGGTACACATGACAGACTTAATCAATTTGATGAACGATCTCCTCTGGGGCTCGATTCTGGTTTATCTTCTTGTTGGTGTTGGTATTTACTTCACCGTTCGATTAGGGTTCATTCAGTTCCGCCATTTCGGCCACATGTTCTCTGTTCTTAAGAACAGCCGTAAAGCAGACAAAGCTGGTATTTCCTCTTTCCAAGCGCTTTGTACTAGTCTTGCTGCACGTGTTGGTACAGGTAACATGGCGGGCGTTGCAGTTGCATTGACTGCGGGTGGTCCTGGTGCGATCTTCTGGATGTGGCTGATTGCAATGCTTGGTATGGCAACATCGTTTGCTGAGAGCACACTGGCGCAGTTATACAAAACCAAAGATGATGATGGCAACTACCGTGGTGGCCCTGCCTACTACATGGAAAAAGGCCTGGGCATGCGTTGGATGGGCGTGTTGTTCTCAGTTTTCCTAATCATCGCTTTTGGTTTGGTATTCAACGCCGTACAAGCTAACTCAATTGCCAATGCAATGAGCAACGCATTTGGTTGGAATAACCTGTATGTCGGTATTGCCGTTGTTTTACTGTCTGCAATTGTTATTTTCGGTGGCATCAAGCGTATCGCAAGAGTTGCTGAGATGATCGTTCCGATCATGGCACTACTTTATCTAGCCCTAGCGCTGTTCATCATGTTCTCTAACCTAGAGAAATTACCTGATGTATTGATGCTTATCTTTAAGAGTGCATTTGGTCTGCAAGAAGCAGCAGCAGGTGGTCTTGGCTACGCAATTGCACAGGCAATGATTAACGGTATCAAGCGCGGTCTATTCTCGAATGAAGCAGGTATGGGTTCTGCACCTAACGCGGCAGCTTCAGCAACACCTTACCCACCACACCCAGCGTCTCAAGGTTACGTACAGATGCTAGGCGTGTTCATGGATACGATCGTTATCTGTTCTGCAACAGTGGCTATCATCCTGATGTCTGGTGAGTATGTCGGTCAAGCAACAGAAGTGACGGGTATCGAGCTAACTCAGCGTGCATTGAGCTCACAAGTTGGCGATTGGGGCGGCATCTTTGTTGCTGTGGCAATCTTCTTCTTTGCGTTTACTTCAATCATTGCAAACTACTCGTATGCTGAAACGAACTTAATCTTCCTAGAGCACAATCATAAAGCGGGCTTAAGCATTTTCCGCGTTATTGTTCTTGGTATGGTGATGTTTGGTGCACTAGCTTCGTTACCAGTCGTATGGTCGCTTGCTGATGTCTCTATGGGTCTGATGGCGATAGTCAACTTGGTGGCGATCATCTTGCTATCTGGCATCGTGATTAAACTGGCCAAAGATTACAACCGCCAGCTTGGTGAAGGCAAAGTGCCAACATTTGATGCGAATGATTTCCCAGAGCTGAAATCTCAGCTTGAAGAAGGCATTTGGTACAACGATAAAAAAGACTAAGTGAGCTATCACTCATAGTTGAAAGCTATTAGTACGATGTAAAAAGCCATGCAGACAATGCATGGCTTTTTTTGTACCCTATTAAAAACAAAATTAGAGAAGGGAAAGTCATGCTTATCGTAGTTTCTCCAGCGAAGACTCTTGATTACGAGTCTCCGTTAGCGACAGAAAAATTTACTCAACCTGAGTTGGTCGAATACTCAAAAGAGCTTATCGATGTTTGCCGCAAACTGACTCCTGCTGATGTTGCCTCTTTAATGAAAGTGAGCGACAAGATTGCCGATTTAAATGTGGGTCGATTCCAAGAGTGGAGTGAAACGTTTACCACTGAAAACTCACGACAAGCCATTCTTGCATTTAAAGGTGACGTTTACACAGGGCTAGACGCCGAAAGTTTATCTGAAGCGGACTTCGAATATGCTCAAGATCATCTGCGTATGCTATCGGGTCTTTATGGTTTACTAAAACCACTTGATTTGATGCAGCCATACCGTCTTGAAATGGGTACCAAGCTTGCAAACGACAAAGGTACGAACTTGTACCAGTTTTGGGGCAATGTTATTACGGACAAGCTTAACGAAGCGATTTCTGCTCAAGGTGATAATATCCTTATCAACCTTGCATCAAATGAATACTTTAAAGCGGTTAAGCCAAAGAATTTAGATGCGCAAGTGATCACGCCAGTTTTCAAAGATTGTAAGAATGGTCAATACAAGGTCATCAGTTTTTACGCGAAGAAAGCGCGCGGTATGATGGCGCGTTACATCATTGAAAACCGTGTTGAGAGCGTGGCAGACCTGACTAAGTTTGATACGGCGGGTTACTACTTTGTGGAAGATGAATCGACGCCAACAGAGTTAGTATTTAAACGCGAAGAGCAAAAATAAAGCTGATTGAGACGTAGTTTACGTTAATCTCTATCAGCACAAACGAAAAAGGGTTGGCATTGCCAACCCTTTGTTATTTTTTAGCTTGAGCTACTTCGCCCCAACAAGGTTACTTCTTCTTAGCGGTTTTCTTTTTCGCTACTTTTTTCTTGTCGTCTTTTTTCTTTTTCTTCTTAAACACAGGCTTTTTGTGTTTAGGACGCATCTCTTTCACGAAACGCTCTTTGATGTCTTCCTTCACGTAGCGCGCAACGCGATCCATCATTGGTTGGTCGTGTGCTTCTACGATTGAGATAGCGTTACCTTTTTTACCCGCGCGAGCCGTACGGCCGATACGGTGAAGGTAAACATCAGCCGTGCGCGGCATGTCGTAGTTGATAACGTGTGATACATCCGGAAGATCGATACCACGCGCAGCAACGTCCGTCGCGAGCAGAACGTTCACAGTTCCATCGCGGAAGCGAGAAATTGCATTGTTACGACGATCTTGCGGCATTTCACCTTGAATCCAAGAACATGGAATCTGTGCACTTTCAAGCTGCGCTCGTAGCTCAGCCAAACGCTCACGAGTCTTTAAAAAGACGATAGTGCGCTCAGCTTGCTGAGTAATAATGTGTTTTAGTAATTCTAGTTTGTGTTCAGCATCATCAGCTCGGTGATACCACTGAGCAATTTTCTTACGCTCACGCAGCGGTGATTTTGCATCAATTTCTGCTGGGTCATTCAACAGATTAGCGGTAAAGCCTTCTACGCCTTTCCCTTCTAACGTTGCTGAGAACAGAAGGGTTTGCTTACGCCAGCGACATTCGTTAGATAGGCGATCGACAGTAGGAGCAAAACCCATATCTAGCATACGGTCTGCTTCATCAAGGATTAACCATTCGATTGCACGACAATCAAAACGTTCTGCATCAATGTATTCTTTTAAACGGCCAGGTGTCGCAACCACAATGTCTTGTGTTGTTGCAAGGATGTCGGCGTGCTCTTGGTACTGAACACCACCAGTGATGGTGAAAATGTTGAGTTTGGTATTTTTTGCCAAAGCACGTGCTTGATCGGCAATTTGCATCGCCAGTTCGCGAGTAGGCGTTAGGATCAAAATACGCGCAGGCCCAGGCTTACGACGAGGGAAGTCTTGCAAGTATTGCAATGCTGGCAGGACGAAGGCGGCCGTTTTACCAGTTCCTGTTGGCGCTGACGCTAGAATGTCACGACCGTCCAACGCTTGTGGAATCGCTTCTGCCTGAATTTTTGTTGGGCGTTCGTAACCCATCTCTTCAATGGCTTCAAGTAGGTTTTGGTCTAGATCAAGTTCAGCAAAGGTTCTGATCACAATGAGTTCTCCACAAGCAAAGCTTGGTTAATGGTTCGCCACAACAGCATAGAATACAAAAAGGTCGCACATTATAAAGTGATTGGTGATAAGGATCACATGTTATTTCACATCTTAAGATAAAACTCGCGGGTTAACTGGATGAAATCATCACTATAGCCGTCATTTGAACGGATAATTAAATGTGACGTCTGCAAATCGCAAGGTCGTTTTGACAGTTCAAATAACAATCGGTGTACTGGTTTCTTTTCTGATGGTTGCACACGACAGATCCTCGATAGATACCAACCTTGGTTTAATGCTAGCTCAATGAACTGCTCGCCTTCGGTGATTGGCAACACAAAACTAGCTCTCCCTTCGTCATCAAGCAAATGATAGCAACGCTGTAGCAATGCGTTATGGCCTAGCGTATCAGTGTGCCTCGCGGTTGCACGTTGACTGTGTTTCGATTGCTCGCCGCTGTTGAAGTAGGGCGGGTTACAAATGATGCGTTGGAATGAATGTGTCGGCGTAAAGTGCAGTATGTCGGTGTGATGCACACTTACACGATCTGACCAAGGAGACTGGGCCATATTTTTTTGCGCGGCAGCAACGGCTGTTAATTCGATATCGACCGCAGTTATTTGAGCTTCCGTAAAGCGTTGAGCACACATCAGGGCAAGCAGGCCAGTGCCAGTGCCAATATCGAGAATTTTAGCGTCGTTAGGGCTTTGAATCCAAGCACCAAGCATTACCCCGTCTGTGCTGACTGGCATACCACTCTCGCCGCCCTCAATACAAAATTGCTTAAAATTGAAGCCTTTAGTTTTCAGTTTTTTGTTCTTCATGATTGTTTTATATTTGCTCAATAATTAAGTGGATTGCTCTATTGTTTATTAATTGTATAGATTGTTGTTTTGTTGGTTATTAAATTGTATTGTTAATTGATCGAGATAAAGAACTGGTCTGTTATTTGGATCTGGTTATATCCACTGCTTTTAAGTTTGAAAACTAAATTAATATGGTGTTTTTTTCTTAAAGGTTGCCAAATGATGAGTCTTTCGTCATTATGCGGCGAAAATTTTATAGATTGAACCACGTGTACTTATTGACTTTAGGTATACAAAAAGTGGTCTAAGCATACACAACATTCATTAATTAAAAGACAAGGGTTATCTGTGAAGCAGACGTTAAAACTAACAGATATTATCGCAGTAGGCTTTATGCTATTTGCGTTCTTTTTAGGTGCGGGCAATATTATCTTTCCACCTCTAGCGGGTCAGTTAGCGGGTGAAAACTTAATGCCAGCTATGTTTGGTTTCTTGCTAACAGCGGTAGGTCTACCTCTTATTACTATCGTTGCTATTGCTGTTGCTGGTGGTTCTTGGGATCACTTGACGCAAGATCTTCCGAAAAAAGCGGCAGTTCTTATGGCTGCACTGATTTTCATCATCATTGGTCCAGCGTTTGCAGCGCCTCGTACTGGCCTAGTGGCTTACGAGATGGCGGTGAAACCTTTCTTCCTTGAGGCGTCACAAACGCATCTGACAGCGTTCTCAGTGATCTTCTTTATCGCAGCGATGATGTTCTCATGGTTCCAAGGCCGTTTGATCGATCTTATCGGTAAAGTACTGACACCAGCATTGTTTGTTGGTTTGATCATTCTTGCTGTCGCTGTCTTCCTTGATCCTCAGGGCGATATGATTGGCGCGCACGGTGAATACCTAACGCAGCCTCTGACCAAAGGCTTCTTAGAAGGCTACAACACAATGGATACGTTCGCGTCATTGATGTTTGGTATGCTGATGGTTGATGCACTGCGCGGCAAAGGCATTACTGAGCGCTCTGCAACTACTAAATATCTGATCTATGCAGGTTGTATTGCTGCTGCTGGTCTTGCGTTTGTTTACATCTCACTATTTTACTTAGGTGCGACGAGTGCAACTGTTGCTGCTGGTGCTGATAATGGTGGCCTAGTGCTTAGCCAATACGTTCAAGCGTTGTTTGGTCCATACGGTCAAATCGTTCTGTCTGTCATCGTATTGCTAGCGTGTCTGACAACCGCGATTGGCTTGATTTCTGCGTGTTCAGATTTCTTCAGCTCGAAAACACCACTGTCATACAAGCAATGGGTACTGATTAATGGTTCTGTTTGTGCATTGGTTGCAAACGTTGGTCTTGCGCAGCTGATTTCTCTGTCAGTGCCAGTATTGTTTGCGCTGTACCCTGTGGCGATTGCGTTGGTTGCACTAACATTTGTGCGCAGCAAACTGCCGAATCCACGCTTTGCTTACCGCGCGGTACTGCTTGTATCTCTGTTGTTTGCGTTGGTTGATGCGGCAAAAGTATCGGGTATTGATGTTTCTGCGTTTAACATGTTGCCACTATTCGAAGTCGGCATGGGTTGGGTGCTTCCAACATTTGCGGCTATCGTGTGCATGTTCTTCATCGCGAAACCTCGCCCAGAATTAGCACAAGAAACCGCGTAATCACTTCGCGTTATCAAGATAATAAAAAGCCCGATGAATTACTTCATCGGGCTTTTTACTTTTTAATGATTACGTGTTTGCGCTATTAAAGCGTGTCGTGGAATTCCACAAGAACTTGTTCACACCATTTTTCGATGCGTTCATCACTCAGTTCGTACTGTGAGTCTTCATCTAACGCAAGTCCAACAAACTTGCTGCCATCTTCGATCAGTGCTTTCGATGCTTCAAATTCGTAGCCTTCATTTGGCCAGTAACCGATAAAGGTTGCGCCTGTGGCTTGTAATTCATCGTGAAGTAAGCCCATCGCATCTAAATACCACTCTCCGTAACCTTCTTGGTCACCCAGGCCAAACAGCGCTACAACTTTGCCTTTCAGTGGCGTGGTCGCGATGTCTTGCCAAATCGCGTTCCAATCTTCTTGAATTTCACCAAAATCCCAAGTTGAGATGCCAAGGAGTAATAAGTCGTAGTCCGCCATTAGTGATAACGGTGTCTCTTTCACATTGTGAATGTCGACAAGGTCTTCACCAATAAGGGTACGAATTTTCTCTGCTGCCATTTCGGTGTAGCAGGTCGTTGAGCCGTAAAAGAGTCCGATTTTCATTATATTCGTCGTTATTTGTGTTGCTGTTGTGGAAGATTCTAACCATAAATTGAGGAAGATTGCAGCGAATATCCTATGTGGGATGATTTTTTATGGTATTGGATTGGCAGGTGCTTTAATCTAAATACTGTAAATATAAACAGATAAGGAAGCATTCATGACGGCACAACAGCCTGTCAATCAACAAGATTTTTCGCTTGTTGAGCAATTCTTAGATGCGATGTGGATGGAGCGTGGTCTATCAGAGAACACGTTGGCTTCCTACCGAAACGATTTAAT
Source organism: Vibrio sp. 1874 (assembly GCF_033344395.1). Taxonomy (NCBI): domain Bacteria; kingdom Pseudomonadati; phylum Pseudomonadota; class Gammaproteobacteria; order Vibrionales; family Vibrionaceae; genus Vibrio; species Vibrio sp. 1874. The sequence continues at coordinate 52,181 of NZ_JAWPOR010000006.1, read as the reverse complement.
GAAGCTGCTCGTGTGGATGGAAAAACATCGATACCGTCTTGATTTTATCAGTTTGTCTGGCTTGCAAGAATATCAAAGCCACCTTGTAGACTTAGATTACAAACAGACGTCCCGTGCGCGTATGTTGTCGGCTATTCGTCGTTTATTTCAATACCTGCATCGTGAGAAGGTGCGCGCTGATGACCCGAGTGCGCTCTTGGTTAGCCCTAAACTGCCACAACGTTTACCCAAAGATATTAGTGAAGAGCAAGTGGACGCGTTGCTCGAAGCGCCAGACCCGAATGACCCTATAGAATTGCGCGATAAAGCGATGCTAGAGCTACTCTACGCGACAGGGTTGCGTGTGACAGAGCTCGTCAGTTTGACCATGGAAAATGTTAGCTTGCGCCAAGGGGTGGTGCGCGTGACTGGTAAAGGTGGTAAAGAACGCCTGGTTCCTATGGGGGAAAACGCGGTCGATTGGATCGAGACGTTCATTCAACAAGGGCGCCCTGCGTTACTTGGTGATACATCATCTGATATTGTTTTTCCTAGTAAACGCGCAAGACAGATGACTCGTCAGACGTTTTGGCACCGTATTAAATACTATGCTTTGATAGCAGGGATTGATACTGATCAGCTGTCGCCGCACGTACTGCGTCATGCCTTTGCCACGCATTTATTGAACTATGGCGCAGATCTCAGGGTCGTACAGATGCTTTTAGGACATAGTGACTTATCGACCACGCAAATTTATACTCACGTGGCGACTGAACGATTGAAGCAGATCCACAGTCAACACCACCCAAGAGCATAACAATGGTTAGATTCATCCATGTCCTCTTGGAAAAACGATTTTACATTAAGGTGAATTTCATGAGCGTATTACGCCGACTAACTCTGCTGACTTTACCATTTTTTGTTACCGCTTGTGGTGCAGAAGAAAGTCAGGCTCAAACGGAGACTCCTGCGCAACAAGTGGCGCCAGCTGCACAAAGCGGCTTTGATGAAGCAGCATTAAAAACTAAGTTCTCAAAGCTTGGTTTATCTATCGTTGATATTCAACCATCAGACGTCGCTGGCTTATTGGAAATTCAAACCAATGGCGGGATCCTGTTTGCTTCAAATGATGGTAGCCATTTTATCGCCGGTACGCTTTATGCCATTAATGATGATGGCAGTTACAAAGATGTCATAGCAGAGCGTCAAGCGCCGCTTAACGCCGAGAAAATTGCGCAGTTCTCCGATAGCATGATCGAATACAAAGCCGACGATGAAAAGTACGTTGTGACCGTATTCACCGATATCACATGTGGTTACTGTGTGCGTCTGCATAGCCAAATGCAAGGCTATAATGATCTAGGTATTACAGTGCGTTACATGGCTTACCCTCGCCAAGGTGCAACTGGCCCTGTGGCAGAACAAATGGCAACGATTTGGTGTGCTGAAGATCCGGCGTCGGCAATGCACAACGCGAAAGTGAATCGTACATTTGATAACCCTGCGAAAGACCTGAAACAGTGTAAAGAAACCATCCAGGCGCATTACAATCTAGGTCGCCAATTGGGTATTTCTGGTACGCCAGCAATCTTCTTACCGAATGGCGAAATGGTTGGTGGCTACCTACCACCTGCAGAGCTATTGAAACGTTTAAAGCAACTATAATCCATTAGGAGCAGAGTCGGCAAAGTTGTCGGCTCTTTTAAGCATGATAGAAATTCAACGACGTCCTGAACCTGATCTTTCCCTTCTTCCTGATTCCATTCCTCCGATTCTTAAACGTATCTACATCAACCGTGGGATAACGGATCTTTCACAATTAGAAACGTCGGCCCGTGGGTTGCATTCATATCAAAAACTCGGGGGGATTGAGCAAGCTGTCGATCTTTTGTTTCAGGGGATAAAAGAACAAAAACGCATCATCGTTGTCGGTGATTTTGACGCTGATGGTGCGACAAGCTCAGCATTATCAGTACTCGCGCTGCGTATGCTTGGTAGTCACAATGTGGATTACCTAGTGCCAAATCGTTTTGAAGACGGTTATGGGTTAAGTCCAGAAGTCGTTGACCAAGCCTTAGAGCTTGGCGCTGAGATGATCATGACGGTGGATAACGGCGTCTCATCAATCGAAGGCGTGCGTTACGCAAAAGAAAATGGCATTACTGTGCTTGTTACCGATCACCACTTGCCAGGACAAGTGTTGCCTGATGTGGATGCAATGGTGAACCCAAACCTTGAGAGCTGTAGCTTTCCATCTAAAGCGCTTGCGGGTGTGGGGGTCGCGTTTTATCTCATGATGGCACTATGCGTTCATATGCGAAAACACAATTGGTTTGCAGAACAGGGGATGCAAGAGCCCAAGTTGATGGAACTGATTGACCTTGTTGCACTGGGTACCGTCGCCGACGTCGTTCCATTGGATGAAAACAACCGCATTCTTGTACACCAAGGTTTGCAACGTATTCGTGCGGGCAAAGCGCGTCCCGGCATCCAAGCGTTAATTGAGGTCGCGAAGCGCGATGCGCGTCGTTTAGTTGCGTCCGATTTTGGCTTTGCTTTAGGTCCACGTATTAATGCTGCAGGTCGTCTTGATGACATGTCTTTCGGTGTTGAACTGCTGATGTGTAACAACATCCACGCTGCTCGTCGCATGGCAAGTGAATTGGATGGCTTGAACCAAACACGTAAAGAGATTGAAGAAGGCATGAAGCAAGAAGCGATGGCTTTCTGTGAGCGCCTTCAGTTTGGTGAAGGCAATGAGCTTCCTTATGGCCTAGCCTTGTTCCAACGTGATTGGCATCAAGGTGTGATTGGTATTTTGGCTTCGCGTATTAAAGAGAAGTTTCACCGTCCAGTCATTGCATTTGCTGATGGCGGAGAAGGGACGATTAAAGGCTCGTGTCGTTCTATTCCGGGGCTACACATGCGCGATGCGTTGGATTTCATCGACACGCAAAACCCGGGTTTGATCATCAAGTTTGGTGGACACGCCATGGCAGCAGGCTTAACGATTAAAGAGCAGGATTTTGAGCGTTTCAGTCGTTTGTTTGATGAAGTGGTAAAAAAGGAACTCGATGAAGCGGCGCTAAAAGGCGTGATCATGTCAGATGGTGAACTTAAGCCGGAAGAGTTCTCTATGCATGTTGCTGAACAGCTGCGATCGGGTGGCCCTTTTGGACAAGCTTTCCCAGAGCCAATCTTTGATGGTGAGTTTAAAGTACTGCATCAAAAGCTGGTGGGTGAGAAGCATCTTAAATTGATGTTAGAGCCGCTTTATAAAGGTCACCCTACCAATGTGATGATCGACGGCATTGCATTCAATGTTGATCTACGCCGATGGCCAGATGCATCGGTTAAAACAGTACGTCTCGCGTATAAGCTGGATGTGAATGAATTTCGTGGTAATCAATCATTGCAATTGATGATCGATCATATCGAAGCTAAGTAATACCTAGATTAACCTTTCTTATAGAGTACGGTTGCCCCGAAGTGGGTGTAAAATTTTATGACCGTGCTCTCTCTCACCGCAATCTGATTTCTCATCCGAAATTTTCCTGTATCTCGGTCACATTTTTCAGTAGAATTTCTCGGTTAAATTCTATTCTAAAATGTTGAGTAAACATGTTTGAAATCAATCCAATTAAAAACCGTCTGCAGGACGTGTCTCAGCGCACAAATGTCCTGAGGGGGTATCTTTGACTATGACGCGAAGAAAGAGCGTCTAGAAGAAGTCAACGCAGAACTTGAACAACCAGATGTATGGAACGAACCTGAGCGTGCGCAAGCACTGGGTAAAGAGCGTGCATCACTAGAAGCGGTTGTTGAAACCATTGATCAACTAGAGCAAGGTGTGGAAGATGTAGAAGGTCTTCTTGAGCTGGCTGTAGAAGAAGAAGATCAAGAAACATTTGACGAAATTGAACCAGAACTTGCTGAGTTGGAAGAGAAGCTAGAAAAGCTTGAATTCCGTCGTATGTTCTCTGGCGACCACGATAGCTCTGATTGTTACATCGATTTGCAAGCTGGCTCTGGTGGTACAGAAGCACAAGACTGGACTAACATGCTGCTGCGTATGTACCTACGTTGGGCAGAAGCGAAGGGCTTCAAAGCTGAAGTGATTGAAGTCTCTGAAGGTGAAGTCGCGGGTCTTAAGTCGGCAACAGTTCGCATCTCTGGTGAGTATGCGTACGGTTGGTTACGCACTGAAACGGGCGTTCATCGTCTTGTTCGTAAATCTCCGTTCGATTCAGGCGGTCGTCGCCATACGTCATTTGCTTCTGCGTTCATCTATCCAGAGATTGATGAAAACATCGACATCGACATTAATCCTTCCGACCTACGCATTGACGTTTACCGTGCGTCAGGCGCAGGTGGTCAGCACGTAAACACCACAGAATCTGCGGTACGTATTACGCACGTACCTACGAACACAGTGGTTCAGTGTCAGAATGACCGTTCTCAACATAAGAACAAAGATCAGGCAATGAAACAGCTTCGAGCGAAGCTATTTGAGCTTGAATTGCAAAAGCAAAATGCGGAAAAACAAGCTAATGAAGACGCTAAGTCTGACATTGGCTGGGGTAGCCAGATCCGTTCTTACGTATTGGATGACTCACGTATTAAGGACCTCCGTACGGGCATTGAAAACCGTAATACTCAAGCGGTTCTTGATGGCGATCTGGACAAATTTATTGAAGCTAGCCTGAAATCAGGTCTATAAAGCTTTTCACCGACAAAAACAGGATACATCGAAAATGACTGATGCTGTTCAAAACGAAACTGTACTAGAAGAAAATAAGCTGATTGCTGAACGCCGCGCTAAACTGGATGCAATCCGAAAGAGCTGCAAAGCGAACGGCCATCCAAACGACTTCCGTCGTGACGCACTAGCGGGCGACCTTCAGAAAGAGTTCGGTGAAAAGACGAAGGAAGAGCTAGAAGAGCTTAACCACGTAGTAGCAATCGCAGGCCGTATCATGGCTAAACGTGGTCCATTCTTGGTAATTCAAGAAACTTCTGGCCGTATCCAAGCTTATGCTGACAAAGCGGTTCAAAAAGTACTTAAAGAAAAATACCAAGGTCTAGATATCGGTGACATCATCGGTGTTAAAGGTGCACTTCATAAGTCTGGTAAAGGTGACCTATACGTGAACATGGAAGAGTACGAGTTGCTAACCAAAGCACTACGTCCACTTCCAGAGAAGTTCCACGGTCTAACTGACCAAGAGATGCGTTATCGCCAACGTTACGTTGACCTGATCGTTAACGAAGACTCTCGTCAAGCGTTTGTAGTACGTTCTAAAGTAATGTCTGCAATCCGCAACTTCATGATCTCTAAGCAGTTCATGGAAGTTGAAACGCCAATGATGCACGTTATCCCTGGCGGTGCGAGTGCGCGTCCATTTATCACGCACCACAACGCACTAGACATGCCAATGTACCTACGTATCGCGCCAGAGCTATACCTGAAGCGTCTAGTTGTTGGTGGTTTTGATCGCGTATTCGAAATCAACCGTAACTTCCGTAACGAAGGCCTTTCTCCACGCCACAACCCAGAATTCACAATGATGGAATTCTACATGGCGTACGCAGACTACAAAGATCTGATGGACCTAACTGAAGAACTACTAAGCTCAGTGGCGCAAGAAGTTCTAGGTTCAACGTCAATGCCTTACGGTGATGAAACGGTTGAGTTTGGTGGTACTTACACTCGTATGAGCATGTTCGAAGCAATCAAGCACTACAACCCAGACCACGCGCAAATCCAAGCGCTAACAGAAGAAGACCTACAAAACCGTGATCTAATGGTTTCTATCGCGAAATCTGTTCACGTTGAAGTAGAACCTTTCTGGACATGTGGTCAGCTTCTTGAAGAGATCTTTGGTGAAACAGCAGAACCTAAGCTAATGCAGCCTACGTTCATCACTGGTTACCCAGCAGATATTTCTCCACTAGCTCGTCGTAGCGACGATAACCCGTTCTTTACAGACCGCTTTGAGTTCTTTATCGGTGGCCGTGAAGTAGCGAACGGTTTCTCAGAGCTTAACGATGCTGAAGACCAAGATGCACGCTTTAAAGCACAGGTTGAAGCGAAAGAGTCTGGTGACGACGAAGCAATGTTCTACGATGCAGACTACATCACTGCTCTAGAGCACGGCCTACCGCCAACAGCAGGCCAAGGTATCGGTATCGACCGTTTGGTTATGCTACTGACTAACACGCACACTATCCGTGACGTGATCTTATTCCCTGCAATGCGCCCGCAAGCGTAATTCGATAGGATGAGTAAAAAAACCACCTTCGGGTGGTTTTTTTTTGCCTTTTAGTTAAGGTAATTCAAGTTGTTGCACTTGCCTTTTAATGGGATATGCAAATAAACATTCGCCAAATCTCAATCTATTGCATAGTCTTAATACTGAGACAGACGTGAGGGGGCGGAGTCTCGATAATGTTACCCGCTCGCAAAGATAAGTTTGTGGCACAAAATTTCTATTAACAATGAAAAAGGGTTAGAGAATGGCTGGGCAGTTTAAGATGGATTCCATCCCGGGATCGCTTGTGGTAGTTGGCGGTACTTATGAGCCTTGGTTATCGGTACTGGAGCAAGTGGGCTGGAAGTGTCATCAAGTAGGTGACTTACGCAAAGCTAATACGCTGTTAGAAGATATTGGTCCATGTATCGGTATTGTTGATCTCAGCCATGACGAGTTCAGCTTGAATGGTTTGGCGAACTTAGTCAGCTCTCACAAACACGTACGTTGGTTAGCGTTTATTCGTGAATCTCAGCTTGGCACTGACACCATATGCCAGTTCATTGTTAACTTTTGTATCGATTTTTTCACAGCGCCGATCCCAGATGCACAGTTATTAAGCACAATAGGTCACCAGCTTGGCATGCTTAAATTGGAGAAAAAAGTTTGGCCTAGTTTTGGTAGCAGTTTAGATATGGGTTTGATCGGTGAATCTATCCCGATGAAACGTTTACGCGATCAAGTGAAGCGCATTGGTCCAACGGACGTCAGCATTCTGATTTCTGGGGAAAGTGGGACTGGTAAAGAGGCGGTTGCTAGGGCCATCCATAAAGTCTCTTCACGCTCTCATAAACCGTTTATGGCAATTAACTGTCGCGCACTCAATGAACAACGTTTCCAAGCTGAAGTATTTGGTATTAACGCCGATGAAGATATGGAAGCATGCCTGCTTGAACAAGCAGATGGTGGCACCGTGTTGTTTAATGACATTCTTACCATTTCAAAAGAGCAGCAAATGAATCTGCTGAGATTCTTGCAAGAAGGCACCATTGATACCAAAGATGGCGTAAAAGCGGTTAACGTGCGTATTCTTGCTGCTAACTCGTCGGATGTTGAAAAAGCTTTGATTGACGGTGACTTCAATGAAGAGCTTTACCATTACATCAACGTTCTGCGCATCAATGTCCCTAGCTTGAAAGAACGTGCGAGTGACATCGCATTGCTGGCTCGTTTCTACTTACAAGAGTTCTCAAAAGAGTACAACTCGCAAGCAAAAAGCTTTTCTGAGGATGCATTCAAGGCACTGACACGTTATTTCTGGCCTGGAAATGTGCGTGAGCTGATGAACCAAGTGAAGCGAGCGGTATTAATGTCCGACAGCGTAATGATTGAAGAGCATCACTTAGATTTACCTCAACGTAATGACTCAAAGCGCAGCTTGAAATCAATCCGAGAGAAGAGTGAACGTGATGCGTTGCTGGTTGTTTTGGAATCTCATTCTGGTCAAGTTTCAAATGCGGCGAAAGAGCTCGGAGTTTCGCGTGCAACCATGTATCGACTACTTAATAAACATAACTTGATTTCCGAACAAGCCATGTAGTTGGCCTTTCCCTGTGTTAAATAGGCGAATAAATACAATAAAAGAGAGTGGCCACAGAGCCGCTCTTTTTATTTTTGTTTGGTTTGATTTATAAAATCCGCAAATTTATATATTCCTCAGGTGAATATGTTATACATAAAAGTATATGAAACTAAATTGCGGTGTATTGATTTGTTTTTAATCAAAAAGGCAAAAAATGTTTGATATATATTCATCAAAGCTTACAATTTAACCGTAACTCAATGAGTTATACCTTTCATAAACGGATTAATTTTTAGCTAGGAGGCGCAAGATGAAACATTACGTTGTTAACACCACTGCTTGCGCTGATCGTATGCCTATCGCTCCGATAACCCTTAAATCGGATGATACCAATACCACTGGCTCACAAGATAAAAATTAATCCGTAACCTATCATATTTATTACTAGGCTGCGGGAAAGTAGCGGCTTAGTATCAACAGAATATTTCTGTTCATTTTACGCACTATTTTTCCCAGTCGAATACATCGATAATCGGAGAAAATATTATGCGTCACTCTATTTACTTACAATTGGCCACTTTGCTATTGAAAGCAGACCTTAAACGCGAAGAAAAGCAATGGCAGCGTACCATACGCCGAACTGCTCATGATATTCCATGGACGAATGTTCATCTATTGAGGGATATTGGTTTAGATCGCGATGGTCGTTCTACACGTGCCAATGTTCCGGATGCAGTAAAAGTTGAACGTCGAGTTCGTCACCTTCGTCGAGTCTTAACGTCGCGAATAATGACGTAATCGTTAGCGTGTTGGGCTGACTGAGTTGCTAACGAGTCATTCAACACGCTTAACTTTTTATATGAAGTATGACTTCATTGGATAAACAGCTGATCTTGAAGATCAGCTGTTTTCGTTTGAAGGTGGTACTGTTAAGGGCAAGGATTCGAGTAAGTTGTACCTATTGCTTGAATTTCAGTAAGTAGTTCGTCGCTAAGTTGCAAATCAATACTGTCGATATTGGCTTTTAATTGGTCTAGGTTTGTTGCTCCGATAATGTTAGAAGCAACAAATGGACGCTGATTGACAAACGCGAGCGCCATTTGTGCAGGGGTTAGACCATGCTCTTGAGCTAAATTGACGTAAGCTTCGGTCGCTTTAACACCTTGCGGAGTGAAGTAGCGCGCAAAACGCTCCCACTTAGTGCATCGAGCGCCTTCAGGTTTTGCCCCGTTTAGGTATTTACCACTCAGGCAGCCAAATGCCAAAGGAGAGTAGGCAAGTAACTGAACGCCTTCGTAATGGCTGATTTCAGACAAGCCAACTTCGAAGCTGCGGTTCAATAAGTTATATGGGTTTTGAATGGAGACAATTCTTGGCAAATCGTGTTTTTCTGCCAAACGCAATAGCGACATCACACCCCACGGCGTCTCGTTGGATACGCCGATATAGCGCACTTTACCTGCATTCACTAATTCAGTAAGCGCTTCCAACGTTTCAATTAACGTGACTTCTTCTTGTTTGTCAGGGTATGGGTAGTTGAGTTGACCAAAGCAGTTGGTTTGACGCTGCGGCCAATGTAGTTGGTACAAATCGACATAATCGGTTTGTAGACGATTAAGGCTGTCATCAATTGCTGTATGGATGTGGCGACGATTAAGGCTCATGTTGTCTCTGATGTGAGGAACATTGCGAGGGCCTGCCACTTTTGTTGCCAGTACTACTTTCTCTCTTTTGCCGCTTTTTGCTAACCAATTACCGATGTATTGCTCGGTGAGCCCTTGTGTTTCCGAGTTTGGCGGTACAGGGTACATCTCTGCGGTATCGATGAAGTTCACCCCATGATCGAGGGCAAAGTCGAGCTGTTCAAAGGCGTCCTTTTCTGTGTTTTGCTCGCCAAACGTCATAGTGCCGAGGCAGATTTTACTGATCTCAAGTGATGAGTGCGGTAGTTTTGTGTATTGCATATCACGTCCTTGAAGAGTTACCGACTAAATAAGTGACTCCAATATAGGGGATTTGTAGCCGCAATCGCAAATGATTTACGTATAAAGGAAGAGCAAACTCGAAAGCTACAGTTAGCCTAACTACACTTAAATGATCGTGTGAAGGAGGTATGTTATGCAGAAGCATCAATTGGACATGTGGCTACATGGTCCACATAAAGATACTTATAAAACTCCCAAAGTATTTGTGATTGGGTGTTCTGATGTCTCTGACTATCTTTTAGCTGTGGAGTACAAGCATCAACTTGAGCCGATTAAAGACGGTGAAGACCCGATACATTTTGGCTCTCTAGACTTAGTAAAAGAAGAACTATTGAGGCTAGGGGTCGATAAAGCGTATTTAAGGCTGCGCAATGCGTATGACGAATGTGGCACTGAAGAGGCAGCCTCATACTGCGATATTGAGTTATCGCTCGTGACGCACTAAATAGCTGATATAGTTTTATTCTGGTTGAGTGTTAATGTAGTGCTTGAGTAAGATCTGTTCAGTAAACTGTGTTCTAAGGTAAAAGCCTCGGGGCAGAGTTTTCATCGGCTTACCATTTGAGTTATATGCTTCGGTGAGCGCTTTTGCATTTGCGGCTTTAGGGCGAAGATGCAGCGCTTCTCCGTGTCTGGCGGAAATTTGATCAAATCTTCCCAAGACGATCATCTCCATTAACTCTTCCCAGTCATTTCGCAAAATCCGTTCTTCTTCTTCATCTGGTGACCAAATGAGTGGACTGCCCACACGTCTTTCAGGGAGTGGGATTTCTCGTTCTCCTTCTACGGGTACCCAAAGGACACGAGATAGCTTGTTTCGAACATGACTTGTTTCCCATGTAAGACCATGAACACCAGTGAGGGGCGCCACAGAAACAAAGGTTGTTTCTAAAGGTTTGCCAGAGTAACTGATCGGAATACTTTTCAACTCGATCCCTAGTTTTGCGAAATCTTGTTGAGGTTTACTGCCAGCTGGAGCGCCCAAGTGCCATTCGAGTAATTGACCCACCCAACCTTTATCACGTTTTAAGTTTTCAGGAACAATCATATTCGCCTCGGCGGCCAACTCAGCAAAACAGAGTCCTGCCATATCATGCGCTCGTTCCAATAGCTCTGCTTCTGTTTGTGGTTCTGGTTTCATAGTTACAAGGTGGTATTACAAAAAATATAGTTTATCAAACTCCGACCAAATCTACTGTTTAAGATTTCACCGAGGCGGTGTAAGAACGATCAATTCATAACTTATCCACAGGTGGAGGAGGTATTGATAAGATCCTGGCGGGGTCTGTATGAATAAACAGGGGTTAAAATGCATTTTTGGGGTTGATTTTGTTGTAATCATCTAAACGAATAGCAGGTGAGTGTGGATAAATAGCCTGTTGGTGGATCTTTGACCGATCTGAGTTTGGTGAAAAGATCATCAAGAAACTGAAGATCGAATTATCGTTGTTTTTAAAAATAAATACTTTTTTATCAATGTTTTATGTTTGTTTTTTTGTTTCTTCATCTGTTTTGCTTTTGATGGGATTGAACTGAATTACTCATTTGAATTGAATTCTTCACAAAGTTATTCACAGAAAAGGTGAATAAATGTGGGCAATGTCTCACTCTTGTGTTGATAAGGTATGGTTTGATTAAAAGATATCCAAAAATGGTGAAAAGGTAATAAATCTTGCTCATATCACATCAGTAAGTTTGCTAGTAATGGGGATATGTGGAAAAATCACGGTAATAAAAAATTTATTCATAGAGGTTAGCCAGTGATAGATGGCGATGGTTACCGACTTAATGTTGGTATTGTGATATGTAATAACCATGGTCAGGTCTTCTGGGCTAAACGATACGGGCAACACTCATGGCAATTTCCACAAGGTGGGATTGACGAAGGTGAAACCCCTGAACAAGCCATGTTCAGGGAGTTATACGAAGAAGTCGGTTTAACGAAAAAAGACGTTAAGATCATTGCAACAAGTCGTCATTGGTTAAGATATAAGCTACCAAAGCGATTGGTGCGTTGGGACTCCAAGCCTGTTTGTATCGGCCAAAAACAGAAATGGTTTCTGCTGAGATTAGAATGCGATGAGTCTCGCATTAATATGCAACGCGGAAAATCCCCTGAATTTGATGGTTGGCGCTGGGTAAGTTACTGGTATCCAGTTAGGCAAGTTGTTTCTTTCAAGCGAGATGTTTATCGACGAGCGATGAAAGAATTTGCATCCTTAGCCATGCCTTTTCGAGAGAGAAAAGCGAAAGGGAAAAGAAAAAAGCAACGTAGAGGATAATCATGCTCAGTCAGCTAAGGGAAATAGTTGAGAAAGTCTCCAGGGTCGATGATGTGCATCTGGCACTCGATATATTGGTGAAAGAGACTTGTGCTGCCCTTAGTACTGAGTGCTGTACTATCTATCTTGCTAATGAAGAAATGCAGCGCCTTGAGTTAATGGCAACTCAAGGCCTTATTTTTGAAGGTGATAGTATTCATATCAACTTCAATGAAGGCTTGGTTGGGTTGGTAAAACGAAGCGCTGAACCCCTTAACCTTGCCGAAGCCTCAAAACACCCCGAGTTCAAATTCTTTCCTCAACTCGGCGAACAGATTTACCACTCTTTTTTAGCTACTCCAATCATTCATCGTAAACAAGTTTTAGGTGTGTTGGTGATCCAACAAAAAACGCCGCGCTTGTTTAGTGAAATGGAAGAATCGTTTCTTGTTACCTTATCCGCTCAGTTAGCGGTGCTCATTGCACATGCGCAGAATCTTGGGCATTGGCAGTTAGCATCTAAACCCACGGTATTAAAAGGTTTGCCTGCGTCTACTGGTGTCGCGATTGGAGAGTTTTGGTTCGACAATACCCAGCCGAGTTTATCGGATGTTTTCCCTTCGTCCACGTTAGATAAGGAACGCGAGCACGAGACATTACTGGTGGCCATAGAGCGAGCGTTAAATGACTTTCGCCGTATGCGGAAAAAGCTGGACAGTGAAATCAACAAAGATGCGCTGGCGATCTTCGATCTGTTTACTCACTTACTGAATGATCCGATGCTTCGCGGTGATTTGAAGAAGCAGATTGAAAAAGGAGATAGGGCAGACTGGGCGTTACGCCAAGTTGTAGAGTCATACTCGAATCGATTTGCAAGAATGTCGGATGTATACATGCGTGAAAGAGCGCAAGATATCCGAGAGTTAGGGCAAAGGCTGCTCTATTTTCTGCACAACAGTGAGCAAGAAAATTCTGCAATTGATCGTCCCATTATTTTGGTGGCGAACGAACTCACTGCCACCTTGCTCGCTTCTGTACCTAAAGAGTTTTTGTTAGCCGTCGTATCATTAGAGGGAGGCGCAAACTCTCACGCTGCCATTTTATCTCGAGCTCTTGGGGTCCCTGCAGTCATGGGCGCCAACATTAATCCGGATGTGGTGAATGGCAAACTCGGGATAGTCGACGGCTATACGGGTGAGATCTTCTTAGAGCCAAACCGCCAGTTGTTGCGAGAGTATCGCAGCTTAGTAAGCGAAGAGTCTGAACTGTTTGCCATGGTAAACAAGGACCTCGCACTCCCTGCGGTTACGCAAGATAATCACCATATCGAAATTATGCTGAATGCGGGACTCAGTGCAGACAGTAATATTGCCATCAACACAGGTGTTGATGGTGTTGGGTTGTACCGAACTGAGATTGCATTTTTACTTCAGCATCACTTTCCTTCGGAAGATGAGCAGTATCATCAATACCAAGCAATACTTAACAGCTATCCGAATCAACGAGTAGTGATGCGTACTTTGGATATTGGTGGTGACAAACCTTTGCCGTATTTGCCCATCGAAGAAGATAATCCGTTTCTAGGCTGGCGTGGCATTCGTTTTACATTGGATCATCCAGACATTTTCTTGATCCAGCTGCGTGCAATGTTAAGAGCGAGTGCAGAAAGCGGAAACTTAAGTATCTTATTGCCAATGGTGTCAGGGGTAAAAGAGCTAGACGATGCCATTAGCTTGATTAATCAAGCTCACAGCGAAGCCGTTTTGCTTGATGATAGAATTCAATTCCCACAAATTGGGGTCATGATTGAAGTACCATCGATGGTGTATCTGTTGCCAACGATTGCTCACCGTGTTGATTTTGTTTCTGTCGGGACAAACGATTTAACTCAGTATTTATTAGCGGTAGATAGGAACAATTCGCGCGTAGCGGATGTCTATGAATCTATGCATCCTGCGGTACTGTTAGCGCTTAAGCAAATCCATGAGGTGTGTGATAAATATCAGGTGCCCGTGTGTATTTGTGGTGAGCTAGCGGGTGATCCATTTGGCGCTCTTCTCTTACTTGGGTTAGGGTATACCAGTTTGAGTATGAACACCTCCAACGTGGCTAAGGTGAAATATTTGATTCGTCATAGTCAACAAGAAGAATTAGAAAAATTAGCGGAGCAAGCAATGACAAAGTCCTATGGGGAGGACATTCATCAAATGATGCATGACTTCTTCATTCAACAGGGCTTTGCGGGCTTTATCCGTGCAGGTAAAAAGTAGGAAATCGTGACCGTCTCTTTATTTTTGTTATTGTTGGCGCTAGGCGCTTTTGTGGGTGTGATGGCGGGGTTACTCGGTATCGGTGGTGGTTTGATTGTTGTTCCTGCCTTGTTGTATTTGCTTCCTCTTGCTGGGATCTCTCCAGAAATGAGTATGCACATGGCCTTAGCCACTTCGTTAGCGAGTATTATTGTCACGTCTGGCTCATCGGCGATGAATCACCTTAAGCTCGGCAATGTCGATATGTTTGTCGTAAAATGGTTGATGCCTGGTGTGGTCATTGGTGGCTTTGTTGGTGCCAATATTGCTGAGTGGATCCCTACACACTATTTGCCGAAAGTGTTTGGTGTCATTGTTCTTTGCCTGTCAGTACAAATGTTTCGTTCCATTAAAGTTACGAGCAGTAAACCTATGCCGAGCAGCCCTGTGACTGTAGTTTACGGCACGGGAATTGGTGTCGTATCAAGCCTTGCTGGTATTGGTGGTGGCTCACTGTCGGTACCATTTTTAAATAAACATGGGATAGAGATGCGTAAAGCGGTGGGCTCATCCTCCGTTTGTGGTTGCGTGATTGCCATTTCTGGTATGATCGGCTTCATCTTACATGGCTATAAAGTGGAAGGCTTACCTTCATACAGTATTGGCTATGTTTATCTTCCCGCTTTATTAGCGATTGCTATGGCCTCGATGCTCACAACAAAAGTGGGTGCGAAGCTGGCAACTAACCTTCCAACTGCGGTATTAAAAAAGATATTCGCGGTGTTCTTAATGTTTGTTGCAGCGACCATGCTGCTCTAAGTTTGTACCCAAGTCATTCTCGCTGAACCAAGCATCTAGAGGTTACTTGGGTATATTTATTTTGTTGTGATAAGAAGAGAATGATTTATGTCTCAGGGATATATTGAATTTCCCAATATTGATCCGGTTTTAATCTCTATTGGTCCTGTTTCGGTTCGTTGGTACGGTTTGATGTACCTTGTGGGCTTTATGTTTGCTCTATGGTTAGCGAACCGACGTGCGGATAAGCCTGGAAGTGGTTGGACACGAGAGCAGGTTTCTGATTTGTTGTTCGCAGGCTTCCTTGGCGTGGTGATTGGTGGCCGTGTAGGCTACGTGCTTTTCTACAATTTTGAGCTCTTCCTGGCTGACCCTTTGTATCTATTTAAAGTGTGGACCGGTGGTATGTCTTTCCACGGGGGCTTACTGGGTGTGATTACCGCGATGTTCTGGTATGCACACAAAAACGGGCGAACTTTCTTCGGTGTTGCTGACTTTATCGCGCCGCTTGTGCCATTTGGTTTGGGTATGGGGCGTTTAGGTAACTTCATGAACAGCGAGTTGTGGGGCCGAGTAACGGATGTGCCTTGGGCGATCGTTTTCCCAAATGGCGGTCCACTGCCACGTCATCCATCGCAACTTTATGAAATGGCGCTTGAAGGTATCGTCCTTTTCTTCATTTTGAATTGGTTCATCAAGAAACCTCGTCCTCTAGGTTCTGTTTCAGGACTCTTTCTTGCGGGTTACGGAACCTTCCGTTTCCTAGTAGAATACGTGCGCGAACCAGACGCTCATTTGGGTTTATTCGGTGGCTTTATTTCCATGGGACAGATTTTATCCCTGCCAATGGTGGTTATCGGTGTCCTCATGATGGTTTGGGCATACAAACGTGGTCATTACAAAGACGAATTACCACAAAAGACGAAGTAAGGTATTGGTGTGAAACAGTATTTAGATTTGTGTCAACGCATCGTTGACCAAGGTGTTTGGGTTGAAAATGAGCGTACAGGCAAGCGCTGCCTGACCGTAATCAACGCGGATTTAACCTACGATGTTGCGAACAATCAATTTCCGTTGGTCACCACACGTAAAAGTTTTTGGAAAGCGGCCGTTGCAGAACTATTAGGGTATATTCGTGGTTACGATAATGCGGAAGATTTTCGTAAGCTGGGCACGAAAACCTGGGATGCCAATGCCAACCTAAATGATGCCTGGTTGAATAACCCATACCGTAAAGGTGAAGACGACATGGGCCGTGTCTATGGGGTTCAAGGGCGCGCCTGGGCGAAACCTGATGGTGGTCATGTTGACCAGCTACGTAAGATAGTGGATGACTTAACGCGTGGTGTTGATGACCGCGGTGAAATCTTGAACTTCTACAATCCGGGTGAGTTCCACATGGGGTGCTTGCGTCCTTGTATGTACAGTCACCATTTTTCATTGCTGGATGATACGCTTTACCTGAATAGTACTCAGCGTTCGTGTGATGTACCGCTTGGCTTAAACTTCAATATGGTTCAAGTTTACGTGTTCTTGGTGATTATGGCGCAAATTACGGGCAAGAAACCTGGTCAGGCATTTCATAAGATTGTGAATGCTCACATTTATGAAGATCAGCTTGAACTGATGCGCGATGTTCAGTTGAAACGTGAGCCATTAAAAGCGCCGACGTTCCATATCAACCCAGAGATTAAATCTCTAGAAGATTTGGAAACATGGGTCACACTGGATGACTTTTGGGTTGAAGGGTACGAGCATCACGATCCTATTCGTTACCCATTCTCAGTGTAACGAGTATCGTTCTTCAAGATATAGAAAAAGCTCCGAATGGAGCTTTTTTCTTTTTTGTACTTAGAAGGTATTATTTTAGTGCACTGACAATATAACGGTGAATTGGGTTGGTCTGCATCGGTGTGGACAGTGCCGGGCTAATAAACTTAGGTTGAGTGAATATTTCTTTACTCACTAATGAACGGATAAGCTCAAAGTACTTCAGCTCTGTTTTCCCGCACAACAATAGTGAAAAGTCATCGCCCAATCTATCATAGGCATTGAGCACCTCTCGGAATCCTCTAAGATACAAGTAATCCTTCGTTAAACCTCCACCTCGATAGACTCGGGCAGTCGTTGTAAATGCTTGAAGATCAGAAGCTTTATACTGTTCTTTTAATAGCATGAACGTATGGCGGAAATCGCGATCCTTGATCATCGACTCTACTGCCAGAACTCGTAAGGCTAAGGTTCTTAGGCGCTTGATACTGAAATGTCCTGACAGATACTCACATAATATAGCCAGCCCTTCTTGAGTGTTGGTATTGGCAGGACAACCTAAGCTCAGGACTTTTAGCGGTTGTTGACGACCGTTAAGCGTAGTTAGGAGATGTACTCCCATTTCATGATGTGCAAGAGCCTCCAGCTCATCAGTGGTGATGTACGCCGCGTGGTTAATTTTGACTCTAGATCCTGAAACTAGTGCGTTTGCTAACATCCCGTCCAACACCTGTATTTCACATTCATACCCATTGCGTTGAGCAAAATTTTGCATGAAACGTGCTATTGCACGGCTATTGTGCTGAGGTTCTTTTTCTTCTTCTGTAGGAAGGTGCAATATGAAATGGGCGTTGGCAATATCTTTGGCGCTCGGTTCCCCATAATAGCGTAAGGAGTTATAAAGAAACTCTTGCGTACCTATGGTATTCACTTGATCCAGTTTATCTGCATAAGACTGAATTACATCCGCGTACAGCCTCTGCAGTTGGGTGTCTTGAATGTTTTCTAGAGGTAGCTCATATAGACGTCGCTTTGCGCTGTGGGTATCTACGTTAGTAATTGAATATTGAAAATTAGGCTCTTGAGAATATTTGTTTTTAATGAAACGTTCTCTTTCTTGAGCATAATTAAGAGGATTCACGCTACTGAGGATATCAATATCAGCAACCAGTTGGGTTAGGTTTTCGTCTATTGCGAGTAGCTGATCAGAAATAGCGTCATTAAGCTGCGTCATGTTGTCGACTCCAAATGAGATAGCTCAGCATAAGCATGCTGATGTGGCTCAAATTATCACCGGACAATCGATTTGAACAGTTTAATTATCATAAAAAAGGCTCCACGATGTGGAGCCTAAACAATAAGCGATGGTATGTCGTTGTTGTTACGTTGTTAGGGCTAGAATTGCACCTGGTAGAATAACGAATACTGACATTAGGTAACCACCAACAACTGCTTTATTCTTAATAGCCATTTCAGAAATCATCTCAGCGCCTTTAACCGGAATCTCACGTAGGAATGGAATTCCAAAGATAAACAGCGTCGCCATGATGTTAAATACTAAGTGGACTAGAGCGATTTGTAGTGCGAATACTGCGAACTCTCCAGATACCGCTGTCGCTGCTAGTAGTGCCGTAATACAAGTACCAATGTTAGCACCCAGAGTGAAAGGGTAGATATCTCGTACTTTCAACACGCCAGTACCAACCAACGGAACCATTAAACTTGTCGTGGTTGAGGAAGATTGTACTAGAACGGTCACGATTGAGCCTGATACGATGCCGTGAATAGGACCACGACCGATGGCGTTTTTCAAAATTTCACGTGCGCGACCAACCATTAGGCTCTTCATCAATTTACCCATCACTGTGATTGCAACGAAGATAGTCGCAATACCCAAAGCAATAAGCATGACGCCGCCAACAGTATCACCGAAGGTAGAAAGTGGCTCTTTAATTGCGCCTACGACTGGCTTTGTAATTGGTTTAATAAAGTTGAAGCCTTTAATGCTCATATCACCAGTAGCAAGCAGTGGAGAAACAAGCCAGTGAGAAACTTTCTCTAAAATGCCGAACATCATTTCCAACGGAAGGAAAATAGCGACAGCAAGCAAGTTGAAGAAGTCATGAATGGTTGCACTTGCAAATGCACGTTTGAACTCTTCTTTACAGCGCACGTGGCCAAGAGACACAAGCGTATTGGTCACTGTGGTACCAATGTTAGCACCCATCACCATAGGGATAGCGGTTTCTACAGGTAAGCCACCTGCAACCAAGCCTACAATAATAGACGTTACAGTACTTGAAGACTGAATTAAGGCTGTTGCCACCAAGCCGATCATTAGACCTGCAACTGGGTGTGCGGCAAATTCAAATAGCACCTTAGCTTGATCGCCAGTTGCCCATTTAAAGCCACTACCAACCATAGATACTGCTAGAAGAAGCAGATATAACATGAATGCCAAGTTAGCCCAGCGTAACCAACGAGCTGTGCTCGAAATTGGTGCCACTGTTGAAGTAGCTTGGTTCATCATAATTTTCTCCGTTGACCTTTCAGTTCATTTTTCGGTCTGTAGTTGAATCTGCGGGCGATGTTAGAGAACAAATATTTCAGTAATATTACAGATTTCTTGCTGTGAGAGATTTTTATTGTTCTTTTTGATAATGGCGTAAAAGAGGAAGAAAATTAATTTTTAACTTGTTGATTTTAATGGTTAAATTTTGATTTAGTTTTGTTTGGTTTTTGAGTTTTTTTTGTAGAGAAAATGCGCCTCAGTTCAACTTTTATGACAGTGTTGACTTTATACTTTCGGTAAAACTTATGCTTTTGTAAGGTATTGTATGGTTTTGTCGAGTTTATTGTTTGTCTCTGTCACATTTGGTATAAAAAGTATCACTTTCTTTTCGGGACTCGATCATGTCACATCTAAACTACAACCATCTCTATTATTTCTGGATGGTGTGCAAACAGGGCTCTGTAACTAAGGCGGCTGACGCGCTCTTCCTGACACCGCAAACCGTGACAGGACAGATTAAAGCGCTTGAAGAGCGCATGAAAGGAAAGTTAACCAAGCGCAATGGTCGTACAGTTGAGCCCACTGAGTTAGGTCAGCTTGTGTTTAAGTACGCCGACCGGATGTTCGGTTTGAGCTATGAGATGTTAGATATCGTCAATTACAGCCAGCACTCGAACATTCTATTTGAAGTTGGTGTAGCCGATGCATTATCTAAACGCTTGGTCAGTAAAGTACTGATGACGACCGTCCCGGAAGATAACAGTATTCATTTACGCTGTTATGAATCGACCCACGAACTGCTACTTGAACGCCTTTCTCAGCACAAGCTAGATATGATCCTTTCGGATTGTCCCGTTGATTCTACTCAAAGTCCTGGCCTTTATAGCAAAAAGTTAGGTGAAAGTAGCATGAGCTTTTTTGCTTCTTCTGAAATTGAAAATGTGCGATTCCCTGAGATCTTGGAACAAAAAAAACTTCTGATTCCCGCGAGCCGAACGGCTATGGGGCGTAAAGTTATTCAATGGTTTGATCGTCAAGGTCTTCAACCCAATGTGCTGGGGGAGTTTGATGATGTTGCGTTGATGAAAGCTTTTGCTCGGTACCACGATGATGTGATTTTCTTGGCACCGACCGTATACATGTCGGAGATTGAAGACGACCGAAATTTACAGCTAATTGGCCATGTCGATGGGCTAAAAGAAGAGTACTACGTGATTTTTGCGGAACGAATGATCCAACACCCCGCGGTAAAAAATGTTTGTGATGCTGATTTCAGTCAAATGTTTGAGTAAACCCGTATCGTTGCGTAAATAAATAGATTACTATCAATAAAAATATAATTCTAAATAATATCTAAGTAAGCAAGATACTTGTTTTAGTGAGCAAAACTATTAATTATTGATGGCGCACCAATTAAAATCCTTGGTGGATAATATTGGTGTATCACTAACAACTAAATTAGAGGTTCTAATAATGAAGACTCTGGAAGTGTATCTTGATTTTCTTAGATATATAAATCAGTGCAACACAACAAGCTGGCCAGGGTTGGAATAAGTAAGTTGTAGCTAGAGGTCCAACACATGAATCTACAAGAAATGGAGCAGAACTCCGCAAAAGCCGTCGTGTTGCTCAAAGCGATGGCAAACGAGAGACGCCTACAAATCCTTTGTATGCTGCATAACCAAGAGCTGTCCGTGGGAGAGCTGTGTGCAAAGTTAGAGCTAAGCCAGTCGGCATTATCTCAGCATCTTGCTTGGCTTCGCCGTGATGAGTTAGTCACGACAAGGAAAGAAGCACAGACGGTGTACTACACATTAAAGAGTGATGAAGTGAAAGCGTTAATAAAAACACTGCATAGTCTTTATTGTGCTGAGAGTGCTCAACATTAATTAAATAGTCCTAATATACTGCTCATCTTAGAGTGTGAATCTAACTTGTTGGAATATTTGAGAGTGGCGTTAAACTTTTGATGATAGGGTACTACTCATCGACCAATTTGCTTTGTTCTCAAGTGTTTTATTAGTGCTTTCTAGTTTGAGCGTTATATGGGTAATGAATAAGCTGATGTCTTTAAATGGGACATTCAGAAAAAGAAAAGCTGGCATTGCCAGCTTTTTTTATTAAGAAAACTTTGTAGATATAAAAAAACCGACACAAGGTCGGTTTTTTCTTCACTGTAAAATCAGGACTCTATTAAAGAGCTTTGATTTGTGCAGCGAAACGAGACTTATGGCGAGCTGCTTTATTCTTGTGAATAAGGCCTTTAGTTGCCATGCGGTCTAGGATAGGTGTAACTACAGCGAATGCAGCAGTTGCAGCTTCTTTGTCGCCTGCTTCGATAGCAGCAACAGTTTTCTTCATGTAAGTACGCATCATTGAGCGACGGCTAGCATTGTGCTGACGACGTTTCTCAGCTTGGATAGCGCGCTTCTTAGCAGATTTACTATTTGCCAAGGGTCTAACTCCCAAAAACTTAGTTCTGTGACAATTTAAGGGCGAGGAATATCCCTCATTTGCGCTTAAATGTCAAATGATTTGTGCAAAAACCGATCTAAGCCAAAACAAATTTTGGTAAGAGAGGTTATCGCGGTTAAGATGGCGGGGATTCTAACAGCATTTTTATACCAATGCTAATAATTATCCGCGAAAGGCACACTTATTCCTTACAACCCGCGGATAGATTTTTGACGTCTATTTGCAGCACCTGTCAGAGAAACAGTATAGGGTTAGCTGTCTTATGGTGATATTCCGAGGTTACAGTGAGTAAACGACTACTCAAGTCTGGCATGATCGTCAGTGCTATGACATTTATTTCCCGCGTTCTTGGCCTAGTTCGTGATGTTGTAGTGGCAAATTTAATGGGGGCAGGAGCAAGCGCAGACGTCTTTTTCTTCGCCAATAAAATTCCTAATTTTTTACGACGTTTGTTTGCTGAAGGTGCTTTTTCCCAAGCGTTTGTACCTGTTTTAACGGAAAGCCATGCTCAAGGCGACATGGATAAAACTCGGGAGCTCATTGCTCGTGCGGCGGGTACATTAGGGGTGATAGTCTCAATTGTTACCATCTTAGGTGTTCTAGGTTCCGGAGTGGTGACTGCACTGTTTGGTTTTGGTTGGTTCCTAGACTGGATGCATGGTGGTCCCGCGGCTGAGAAGTTCGAACTTGCTAGCGTGATGCTCAAGATTACCTTTCCTTATTTATGGTTCATCACTTTTGTTGCCCTATCGGGAGCCATTCTCAATACACTAGGTAAGTTTGCGGTTTCTTCGTTTACTCCCGTCTTCCTCAACGTAATGATCATTTTGGCAGCATGGTTTATCTCGCCGCAGATGTCACAGCCAGAGATTGGCCTTGCCATCGGTGTTTT
Organism: Vibrio sp. 1874; assembly: GCF_033344395.1. Lineage (NCBI taxonomy): Bacteria > Pseudomonadati > Pseudomonadota > Gammaproteobacteria > Vibrionales > Vibrionaceae > Vibrio > Vibrio sp. 1874. The sequence goes on along the minus strand of NZ_JAWPOR010000006.1, from coordinate 29,427 downwards.
CCTTGGTGGTTTGGTTCAGTTCTTATTTCAAATCCCTTTCCTTATTAAAGCGGGGGTTATGGTTAAGCCGAAATGGGGCTGGCGCGATCCGGGCGTGGTGAAGATCCGAACCTTAATGATTCCTGCTTTGTTCGGTGTGTCGGTAAGCCAAATCAATTTGTTGTTTGATACTTTTATTGCCAGCTTTCTGCAAACCGGTTCGATCAGTTGGTTGTACTATTCAGATCGCTTGTTGGAATTCCCGTTAGGTCTGTTTGGTATTGCTATTGCAACGGTGATTTTACCAGCATTATCACGCAAACATGTTGACGCACAAAATGAAGGATTCGCACAAACCATGGACTGGGGGGTGCGCATGGTGATCTTACTTGGCCTTCCTGCAATGCTTGGTTTGATGGTACTGGCAAAACCTATGTTGATGGTGTTATTCATGCGAGGTGAGTTTTCGCCACAAGACGTACATCAAGCATCATTGTCACTCTTTGCTTACGCTTCAGGCTTGTTGAACTTTATGCTGATTAAAGTGCTCGCTCCGGGTTATTACTCGCGTCAAGACACTAAAACGCCAGTGAAATACGGCATCATTGCGATGGTGACCAACATGGTATTTAATGCAATTTTTGCGTACTTCTATGGCTACGTTGGCTTGGCTATCGCGACGGCACTATCGGCATTTGTGAATATGGCACTGCTGTATCGTGGCCTGCACATCGCAGAGGTATACCAAATCACTAAGCGAACCGTCTTCTTTATTATACGTTTAGCTATTGCTGGCGCGGCGATGGTGGCGGCAATCTTATGGCAACTGGAAGATATGTCAGTATGGCTGGGCTGGAGCTTTGCTCACCGAAGCGCGGTGCTAGGGATGTTGATCGGTTTAGGAGCCGTAGTTTACCTAGTGGTTCTATTTTTAACTGGTGCGCGTTTAAAAGACCTAAAAGCTGGGACAGACTGAGGGTGATTAGTATATAATCCGTCAGTTTCACACAGTGTAAAGTAAAACAGAGGCAGAAAGCAGTATCCAATGGAACTGATTAGAGGCATTCACAATATCAACCCGCGACATCATGGTTGTGTGCTGACTATTGGCAATTTCGATGGTGTCCATAAAGGCCATCAACAAGTATTGCAGCAAGTGTCTGAGCAAGCGGACAGGCTATCCTTGCCTTCTGTTGTGATGACCTTTGAACCTCAGCCGATGGAGCTGTTTGCCAAAGACAAGGCACCTGCAAGGTTGACGCGATTACGCGATAAGTTCGTGCAATTGAGTAAGCTCGATATTGACCGCTTACTGTGTGTCAATTTCAATCGCCATTTTGCAAGTTTAACCGCGGAAGAGTTTATCCGTGACTTGTTGGTCGAGCGTTTGGGTGTTAAGTTTCTTGTCGTTGGTGATGATTTCTGCTTTGGCAAAGGCCGTACAGGTAACTTTGCAATGCTGCAGGAAGCAGGGGAAAAATACGGCTTTGATGTCGTAAGTACCCAGAGCTTTTGTTTACAACAATTACGTGTCAGCAGTACGGCTATCCGTCAAGCGCTGGCGCGTGACGATTTGCATTCCGCGCAACAGATGCTGGGAAGAAACTACAGCATCAGCGGTCGTGTTTCTCATGGAAGAAAGCTAGGTCGAACCATTGGGTTCCCTACTGCAAATATTCCTTTGAAACGCTGTGTTTCTCCGGTTTCCGGAGTCTATGTTGTTCAAGCGCTTGGCTTAGGAAATAAGCCAGTTGGTGGTGTTGCTAATATTGGTCAAAGACCAACCGTCAATGGTGTTCGCCAACAGTTAGAAGTGCACTTATTCGACTTTCATGCCAATTTATATGGCAAGCAACTAGAAGTGGAACTTTTGCATAAACTTCGAGATGAGCAAAAGTTTGAGTCGTTTGAAGCACTTAAACAACAAATTGAATTGGATGCTGAAGCAGCAAGGGTGTGGCTGCGTCAGCTTAAGCGTTGAGCGGTTTATTCCACCGTTCAACATAATGTCTAATTTTCGCCCAATATAACGGAATTAAGAATCGATGAGTGAGTATAAAGATACCCTGAACTTACCTGAAACAGGGTTTCCAATGCGCGGCAACCTGGCCAATCGTGAGCCAGAAATGCTTAAGCGTTGGTACAAAGAAGATCTTTACGGTGAAATCCGTAAAGCTAAGAAAGGCAAAAAGTCATTCGTATTGCACGATGGCCCTCCTTACGCAAATGGTGACATTCATATTGGTCACGCACTAAACAAGATTCTTAAAGACATTATTATTAAATCCAAAACACTTTCAGGTTTTGACGCACCTTACATCCCAGGCTGGGACTGCCACGGTCTACCAATCGAATTAATGGTAGAGAAGAAAGTAGGTAAGCCAGGCCAAAAAGTGACAGCAGCGGAATTCCGCGAGAAATGTCGTGAATACGCAGCAGGTCAGGTTGAAGGTCAGAAAGAGAGCTTCAAACGTCTTGGCATCATGGGTGAGTGGGACAAGCCATACCGCACTATGGATTTCGCAACTGAAGCGAACATTATTCGTGCTCTTGGTAAGATTGCAAGCAATGGTCACCTTCTAAAAGGTTTCAAACCTGTTCACTGGTGTACAGACTGTGGTTCTGCTCTTGCTGAAGCGGAAGTAGAATACAAAGATAAAGTATCGCCATCTATCGACGTTCGTTTTAAAGCGGCTGACGAAGCGGCACTGCTATCTAAATTTGAACTGACAGAAGGTCATGAAGGTCACGGTGACGTATCTATCGTTATCTGGACAACAACACCTTGGACACTGCCTGCAAACCGCGCAGTATGTCTACGTGATGATCTAGAGTACGTGCTTATCCAAACAGAAGGCGACAACGCTGAGCGTATCATCGTTGCTGCTGAGCTAGCGAAAGACGTAATGGATCGTGCGGGTATCGAGCACTTCCACAACCTTGGCTTTGCTAAAGGTGCGGACCTAGAGCTTTCTCAATTCCAACACCCATTCTACGATTTCACTGTACCGGCGATCCTTGGTGATCACGTTACGACTGATTCAGGTACTGGTGTTGTTCACACTGCTCCTGGTCACGGTCAAGAAGACTTCGCGGTTGGTAACAAGTACAACCTAGAAGTAGCAAACCCAGTTGGCTCAAACGGTGTTTACCTACCAGATACAGAGCTATTTGCTGGTCAGCACGTATTTAAAGCGAACGATGCAGTAGTAGAAGTACTAAAAGAAAAAGGTGCACTACTACACCACCACGCTTACGAGCACAGCTACCCACACTGTTGGCGTCATAAGACCCCAATCATCTTCCGTGCTACACCTCAATGGTTCGTTTCTATGGACCAAGCTGGCCTACGTGCTAAAGCATTAGAGTCAATCAAGAATGTAGAGTGGATGCCTGAGTGGGGTCAAAGCCGCATCGAAGGTATGATCGAAGGTCGCCCTGAGTGGTGTATCTCTCGTCAACGTACTTGGGGTGTGCCAATTGCTCTGTTTGTTCATAAAGAAACAGCAGAACTTCATCCAAACACGCTAGAGCTGATCGAGAAAGTCGCTAAGCTGGTTGAAGAGAAAGGCATCCAAGCATGGTGGGATGTAGATGCCGCTGAACTACTAGGTGCTGACGCTGACCAATACGAAAAAGTGCTAGATACGCTAGACGTATGGTTCGATTCAGGTGTCACTCACTTCTCTGTTGTTGATGCTCGTGAAGAGTACAACGGCAACAGTGCAGACCTATACCTAGAAGGTTCTGACCAACACCGCGGTTGGTTCCAATCTTCTTTAATTTCATCTATTGCGATGAAAGACGAAGCACCTTACAAACAAGTACTGACACACGGTTTCGTGGTTGACGGTCAGGGTCGTAAGATGTCTAAATCTATCGGTAACGTGGTTGCGCCAAAAGACGTAACCAACAAGCTAGGTGCTGACATTCTTCGTCTATGGGTTGCTTCTACAGACTACACTGGTGAAGTTGCGGTTTCTGATGAAATCCTAAAACGCAGCGCAGATGCGTACCGTCGTATCCGTAACACAGCGCGTTTCTTCCTAGCTAACTTGAGCGGCTTCAACCCTGAAACAGACATCGTTCCTGTTGAAGAGATGGTTGCGCTAGATCGCTGGGCGGTTGGTCGTGCACTAGCAGCACAAGAAGAGATTGTTAAAGCATACGAAGAGTACAACACACACGGTGTAACTCAGCGTCTAATGCAATTCTGTTCAATCGAAATGGGCTCTTTCTACTTAGACGTAATTAAAGACCGTCAGTACACAGCAAAACGTGGCGGCAACGCTCAACGTAGCTGTCAGACTGCACTTTACTACATCGTAGAAGCGCTAGTTCGTTGGATGGCGCCAATCATGTCGTTCACTGCAGATGAAATCTGGAACGAAATGCCAGGTCAACGCGACAAGTTCGTATTCACTGGTGAGTGGTTCGACGGTCTATTCGGTCTTGCTGAAGGTGAAGAGCTGAACAACGAATTCTGGTCTGAGATCCAAGCGGTTCGTGGTGCGGTAAACAAACTTCTAGAAGATGCGCGTAAAGAGAAAACCATTGGTGGTGCACTACAAGCTGAAGTGACTCTGTTTGCTGATGACGCACTAGCGGCGAAGATCAACAAACTTGAAGATGAACTGCGCTTTGTTCTACTAACCTCTGCGGCGAAAGTTAAGCCTCTAGGTGAGAAGACGGATGCAGCACAAGCCACAGATATCGAAGGCTTGTTTGTAGAAGTAGCAGCAGCTGAAGGCGAGAAGTGTGACCGTTGTTGGCACCACACGCCAGACGTAGGCACAATTGAAGGTCACGAGAAGATCTGTGGTCGTTGTGTGTCTAACGTAGACGGCGAAGGTGAAGTACGTAAATTCGCGTAATTGCCTAGAACGACTGAACTTTTTTTAAAATTAACAGCCCCAGTATTTACTGGGGCTGTTTGTAGGTAAAGTAATGAGTGAAAAAGCACTGACGTTAAAGCAATCTGGAGTTCGCTGGCTGTGGTTAGCAATTCTGGTATTTATTGCAGATATTGGCATCAAATTGGTGGTGATGGACAACATGGGCTACGGATGGGCAAACCGAATTGAGGTGTTGCCATTCTTCAACCTACTTTATGTTCATAACTACGGTGCTGCATTCAGCTTCTTGAGCGATCAAGCCGGTTGGCAGCGTTGGTTATTTACAGGTATCGCGTTTGTTGTGACGGGTCTTTTGACCTACTGGATGAGCAAGCTTCCAGCAAAAGAAAAATGGAACAACATTGCTTATGCACTGATTATTGGTGGTGCAGTGGGCAACGTGTTTGACCGCGTCGTTCATGGCTTTGTTGTTGATTACCTAGACTTCTTCTGGGGTAACTACCACTGGCCAGCATTCAACCTTGCTGACATGGCGATCTGTATTGGTGCGGCAATGATTATTCTGGATGGCTTCCGTAAAAAAGACGCTGACAAGTAATCTTTTGCGGTATATCGAATAACCCTAAGCGTCGTCCGTTGATTCGAGCGACGCTTTTTATTATGTTGGAGCGCCAATCAGCATATCAATGTATAAAAAGACCAAGCTGACAGCGTAATAACCCAAGAACAAGGAAGCATTAACGTGACAACAATAACCAATGAATCGGTAGTAACCCTTCACTTTACGATTAAAATGAAAGACGGATCGGTTGCAGATAGTACTCATAACATGGGTAAACCAGCGAAGTTTGTTATGGGCGATGGCAGCTTGAGTGAGAACTTTGAGCAATGCCTACTAGGCTTACAAGTAGGCGAACAAAAGGCAATTGAACTAAAAGCGGCGGACGCTTTTGGTATGCCAAACCCTGATCATATTCACTATATGGATCGCACTAAATTTGTAGGTGATGCAGAAGTGGAAGTTGGTACAATCATGGCCTTCAGTGGCCCTGATGGCATGGAAATCCCGGGCATTATTACAGAGATTGCAGGCGATTCAGTCACTGTGGACTTCAACCATCCTCTAGCGGGACAAGACGTGACTTTCGAAGTTGAAATTTTGTCAGTAGAATAGCGAACCAAATAAAAGATAACTTCCATGAGCAATGAAATGAAAATCCTGTTAGCTAACCCACGTGGTTTCTGTGCTGGTGTTGACCGCGCGATTAGCATCGTAGAGCGTGCGCTAGAGATGTATCAGCCACCTATCTATGTTCGACATGAAGTGGTGCATAACCGTTTTGTGGTTGAAGGTCTAAAACAGCGTGGTGCTATCTTCGTTGAAGAACTGCACGAAGTGCCAGACAACAACATTGTGATTTTCTCTGCTCATGGTGTATCGCAGGCAGTTCGTCAGGAAGCCAAGCAGCGTGATTTGACCGTATTTGACGCAACGTGCCCTTTAGTAACCAAAGTGCATATGGAAGTGGCGCGTGCGAGCCGTCGTAATATGGAAGTGGTTCTGATTGGTCACGCAGGTCACCCTGAAGTCGAAGGTACGATGGGGCAATACGCCAGTGAAACCGGTGGTATGTACTTGGTTGAAACTCCAGCCGATGTTGAGAAACTGAAGGCGATTGTGAAAGATCCATCCGATCTTCATTACGTAAGCCAAACGACGCTTTCTGTCGATGAAACTGCCGATGTTATCGAAGAGCTACGCCGCGTGTTCCCAGATATCCAAGGTCCACGTAAAGACGATATCTGTTATGCGACACAAAACCGCCAAGATGCCGTACGTGAATTAGCTGGTGACGTAGATGTGATGGTTGTGGTGGGTTCTAAAAACTCATCAAACTCTACACGTCTTAAAGAGCTAGCTGAAAAGCTAGGGACACCTGGCTACTTAACCGACTGTCCGGAAGATATCAAACCTGAGTGGTTCGAAGGCAAAACAAAGGTCGGCGTGACTGCGGGAGCATCTGCTCCGGAAGAGCTCGTTAATCAGATTCTAGAGCGAATCAAAGAACTCGTTGGTGCCGAAGCGGTTGATGAAGTACTTGGCCGTGAAGAGAATATGTTCTTTGAAGTACCTAAAGAACTTCAAATCAAGCAAGTGAATTAGTCTCTATTTATCGAATATTCAAAAGGCGACCTGTGGGTCGCCTTTTTTACATCTCTCTTAACTCATTTAGGTAATCACGAATTTGGTCTTTTCCTAAACCATCGATAATCATATCAGACATCTTCGTGATTCTTCGCTCAAGCGATTGAGCAACCTTTTCGCAATGTGCGTACATGTCTTCATCAGAACCATAGGTCGGAAAAGCATCAACTTGCCAGTTTACTCGAACACCACCTGCAAGCCACTGAGGAGCGGTTTCTTGATGTAAAGAATCACAGAGAATAATAACGATGTCGGGAAGAAACTGAGTTCGCTCCTCCCATGAATGCGTGTGGATATGCGGAATGGGGAGTTGGTGGTCATCTAAATATTTTTGCACCACTGGGTGCACCTTGCCTGTGGGATGTGAGCCTCCACTGGTGACACTAAAATCTGCTGGCAGGATATTGGTTGCGATTGACTCCGCGAGGACGCTTCGTCCAGCGTTGTGCTTACATATGAATAAAACTTTATACATCATCGCCTCGTCTTTTCAGAGCGTCCTATTTATACGCTAGCGGAAACTCAGCGATGATGTGTGAAGTTTTTGTGTTAGTGGCTAATGCCGAGCATCTCTTTGAGCACCTTTAAGTAGCGGCGGCTTACTGGTATCTCAAAGCCTGTTTTGGTGATGATTTCCGCTAACCCATTTTCCAGTAACTTGATTTCGCTAATCGCTTTAATACTGACTAAGTATTGACGATGGCAGCGGACTAGAGGGGTTTTCTCTTCCAACGTTTTTAATGTCAGTTGGGTGCTCGCGGTTTGGCTGGTGGAGCGTACATGCACGCCGCTGATATCACTGTAAGCACATTCCACCGTGTCGGTGGCCATGATAACGATGCGGTTGTGTCCGATGCACGGTATCTGATCCAACGTGTCAGGTGTAATAGCAGACAGTTGTTGCGTTAGGGCGGATTGGCTAATGACTTTGTTTAGTCGTTTGACCGTTTTAGTTAACCGGCATGGGTCGACAGGTTTGAGCAAGTAATCAAAGGCATTGTCTTCAAATGCTTGAATCGCATACTGATCATAAGCCGTGACAAAAACCACATAAGGCATGGTTTCTGGATCAAGCATCCCAAGTAATTCAATCCCCGTGACTTGAGGCATTTGGATATCGAGAAACACCACATCAGGCTTGAGTTCATTGATTTTTTTTAGGCCAAGGATTGCGTTTGAGGCATCGCCCACGACCTCAACTTGGCCTGTTTCATCCAGTAACTCTGCTAGCTCTTCACGAGCAAACTGTTCATCATCAATGACGAGTGCGGTTAACATCCAACATTACCTTTATTGCTTCAGCGTGCTTTTATGATTTTGGGGGAATGATAAAGCTCATTTTAGTAAATTGATGTGGCTCGCACGTAATTTTTAGCGCTGCATCACGTCCAAATTGATTAGTGAGACGTTTGTCGACAATTTCTAAACCTAGCCCTGAGTGGTTTTCTTTTGGCGGTTCAAAACTGCCTGCGTTGTCTTCGACGGTAATCAAGTGACCTTGTGGGTGTGCTTCGCTGTATATATGAACTTTACCACCTTCAAGCATGTTTGAAATGCCATGCTTAATGGCGTTCTCAACCAAAGGCTGGAGTGTAAAGCTTGGTAATTTGATGTCCAGCAATTCAGGTTGAATATCGATTTCAACCTCTAAGCGGTCCGTAAAACGCGCTTTTTCGATGCTCAAGTACGAGTTCACATGTGCAAGCTCTTCCTTTAGCGTCACGGTATTAATGTTCTGCTTTAAATTGCTGCGGAAGAAGTGCGATAGATTTTGGATTAGCTCGCGCGCTTTGTCAGGGTCACGACGAGTAATCGCACTAATAGTATTGAGTGCATTAAACAAAAAGTGTGGATTCACCTGAGCGTGAAGCAATTTTATTTCTGCTTGGGCGAGTAAGGCTTGTTGTTGTTGGTAATCGCCATAAAGGATTTGGCTAGATAGAAGCTGGGCTATTCCTTCCGCCATCGACATGTTGGCCGTCGAGAACAATTTACGCTTCGGTTCATACAGCTTTATGGTACCAATGACCTCTTTCCCTGCACGCAGTGGGATGATCAGCGCAGATCCGAGCTTGCAATCTTTTGCAATGGAGCATTGGTATGGACGCTCCGCGCCATCAAGATAAATGATGTCGTTTTTCTCCATGGAGTCTAATGTGCTTTGCGATGAAATCGGCGTGTTTGGTTTATGGTGATCATCGCCAATGCCCACAAACGCTAAGATTTTTTCTTGGTCAGTAATCGCGACAGCGCCCACTTTGGTTTCTTCGTAAATAATACGTGCGATTTTCTCTGCGTTTTCGGTGTTGAAGCCGTTGCTTAGAATTCCCACTGAGCGATCAGCAATGGTGAGCGCTCGACGCGAAAACGTCGCAGAAAACTTTTCAAAGATTGCTTTTCTGTCTTGCAGGATACTCATGAACAACGCCGCACCAAATGAGTTCGCGATGATCATAGGCGCTGCAATAGCGGACACCAGTTCATAGGCTTGATCAAAAGGTTTCGCGACGGCGAGCAGCAAAATCATTTGCACCACTTCTGCAACAAACGTGACGCTGAATACAACGCTTGGATTAAACAGCAATGCACCTTTATTTCGCTTGATAAGGTAAACGTGGAGCAAACCACCAATTACGCCCTCGGCGGTGGTTGAAATTGCACAGGCTAGGTCGGTAAAACCACCAAGAGAGTATCGATGGATGCCACCAGTAAATCCGACGGCGAAACCTACAACAGGTCCACCAAACAGCCCGCCCATAACTGCGCCGATCGCACGAGTATTGGCAATAGCATCGTTGATGTGCAGACCGAAATAGGTGCCGAGAATACAAAAGCCAGAGAAGAGTACGTAACAAATTAGGCGGTGGCTTAAGCGCGAAGAAATACTCAGCAAAGGTAAGATGATTGGCGTTTTACTTAGCATGTAAGCCAAAACTAAGTACACACACATCTGTTGTAAAAGGGAGATGACCAGTTCCATAGTGAACCTAACCTAGAATCAATGTTGTTATTGTATACCTAAGTAACCTCAAGATGCTTGGCTCAGATAGATAAGAACAGCTAAGTAAATGATGCTGCGCTGTGCTTTCTGAGTCTTAAAGTGACTTGGGTATAAAACAAAAAGAGCCTGCAATTGGCAGGCTCCTATCTTAGTCACTCAGATGTGACGAGTATTACGCTGTTTCTGATACGGCTTGTGGTTTCTCTTCGTCAGCCAGTTCAGTTTCACCTTTACCCTTAGAGGTTTTGATAACGTAACCTGTCACAGCTAGGGCAAACACAATACCTACGATAGTTGATAGTTGCATTGGCAGACCAAAACCTAGCGAGCTGTTGTTTAAGATGAACGTGACACATACCGTGGTCATGAAGATAGCTGGGATAGTGGTAATCCAGTGCAGCTTGTTGTGACGCAGTAGGTAAGCGGACGCAGTCCAAAGCATCATTACCGCTGTTGTTTGGTTTGCAAAACCGAAGTAGCGCCAGATAATGCCGAAGTCTACTTGAGTTAAGATACCGCCGATAACGAACAGTGGAAGTGCCATCAGTAGACGGTTACGTAGCGTTTTTTGTTCCATGTTGAAGTATTCAGCAAGGATCAAGCGGCTTGAACGGAACGCTGTATCGCCAGACGTAATTGGTAGGATAACCACCCCCAGGAACGCAAGGATACCACCGAACACACCTAGCAGACCAAATGATGCGCTGTATACCACGTTACCAGGACCACCGTTTTTCACAGCTTCGGATAGAGCGTCTAGAGAGCCGAAGAAAGACAGAGCGATAGCACACCAAATTAGCGCGATAACACCTTCACCAATCATTGCACCGTAGAATACGAAGCGACCGTTTTTCTCATTTTCCATACAACGCGCCATCAGTGGAGACTGAGTTGCGTGGAAGCCAGAGATAGCGCCACATGCGATAGTGATGAACAATGCAGGCCATAACGGCATGTCATTTGGGTTGAGGTTAGAGAACATGTCCGAAACTTGGAAGTCACCCATTACTGTGTGTTCGCTAGAGAAAGCAACGGCTGTCATTAGGCCAACAGACATAAAGATAAGTAGGGCGCCAAACAGTGGGTAGAAACGACCAATGATTTTATCGACAGGAACAATCGTCGCAATGATGTAGTAAGCAAATATAGCAATAACCATTGTAGTCATGCTTACGCTCAAGCTTGTTTGATCATTGATGAGGTTAGTAATCATGCCAGCAGGGGCTGAAACGAACACTACGCCAACTAGAAGTAATAGGACAATGGCAAAAATATTCATAAAGTGTTTTGCGCCATTACCTAGGTAGCGACCTGTAATGGTAGGTACAGATGCACCGCCGTTACGCACTGAAAGCATGCCTGAGAAGTAATCGTGTACTGCACCAGCAAAAATACAACCGACTACAATCCAAAGCATCGCCGCAGGACCGTATAGTGCCCCCATGATCGGGCCAAAAATTGGACCAACACCTGCGATGTTAAGTAGTTGAACTAGGTAAACTTTCTTTGTTGACATTGGAACGAAGTCAACACCGTCCGATTTGGTGTGAGCTGGCGTTTGGCGTTTTTCATTGATGCCGAAAATCTTCTCGACGAAAGCGCCGTAGATGAAGTATCCGCCGATTAGGGCTGCGACACAGGTTAGAAACCACATCATAGCAATTGTCCTTGGTCTTAGTTGGGTAGGGTAATTTTTTAATCTCAGGATGCATGTTATGCGTCACTTGTGTTAAATGCATTCGGTTAGTAGATGAGTGGTCGAATAGAGCACTGAGTGGTCGATATGCTGCTTGAGCGGTTTTTAAAAATGGCGAAAGGTTGATGACAGTCTTGAGCGGCTGATTTGAGTCATCAGTGGTTAAATCTGCAAGCTCAGCGGCAAGCGCCAATAATTAGTGGTAAGCTTATTTTTGAAAACAATTACTTAAGGAAGAACCATGAAAAAGGTAACGGTAGGTCTGGCACTGGCTTTACTTGCAGGATGCACAGCAACGACAGCAGATCTTGCCAAGTCGGGAGATTGGCATCAGATCGGATATCAAGATGGCATAACCGGACACACATCGCGCACGATGAGCGAGCTTCGTGAGTTGGGTAGTGTTAAGCAAAGTGACTACGACCAAGGTTATTTAGAAGGTTTACGTGAGTACTGTAATCCTGCTTTTGCGTATCAAATGGGGTTATCTGGTCAGTATTACGAAGGGGTTTGTGAAGGTACTGAGCAAGCGCAAAAATTCCGCATGGAATGGCAACGTGGTTGGAATGAATACTCAAATTAATAGTCAATAAAGCCGTTGTTACACTGTCTGCATCACATAAATGTGGCAAAATCTTCCTTATTAAACTATGTTCATATTGCTTGATAGTGAGCACAGCAAAAAAAGGAATCACATTATGTCAACGCAAATGGCTGGTGGCTGGAGTCCATTTCATGAACTCACAGCAGAGAATAAAGAAGTATTTGCTAAAGGTATCGAGGGGTTTGTCGGTGTCAAATACTCCCCTTTGGTTGTGGCTACTCAAGTCGTAGCCGGACAAAACTATGCGTTTTTCTGTAATGCAGAAGTTGTCTACCCTGGAGCACAACCATACCCAGCAATGGTTCATATGTTCAGTGACCTTGAAGGTAAAGTCGGTATTACTCACATTGAACGATTGAACTACTAAATTAAGCCATAAAAGGCGCCTGACTTTTAAATAAGTGAGGCGCTTTATTGATTAAGATTGATTAGTTTGCGCGATCACGACTTTTCTTAAATATCCTTGCTTGGCGTTCAGTTGCTCAGTCGCGCTTTCTCTATCCAGCCCGGTTAAAATCATCAAAATCGCTAACTTGGCGTCGTAGTCCGTTTCTTTGAGCGCCGTTTTAGCCTCTTGGTTAGTACAATCTGTTGCTTGCATAACAATACGAGCCGCTCTTGCAACTAGCTTTGCATTCGTCGCTTTCACATCTACCATTAAGTTCTGATAACTTTTGCCCAGGCGAATCATGCTTGCGGTAGTGAGCATGTTTAGTACGAGTTTTTGTGCCGTCCCTGATTTTAAGCGAGTGGATCCCGTTAACGCTTCAGGTCCAACAACGGGGCTAATCGCAATATCAGCAATATCTGCAATCGGAGAGTCAGGGTTACAAGATAGTGCTACAGTGGTGGCACCAAGCTCGTTCGCATACTCTAAGCCACCAATCACGTAAGGTGTTCGTCCACTTGCCGCAATACCAACGACGACATCGCGTTGTGTTAGCGTATTCTCTTTAAGATCTTGCTCGCCCAATGCTGGGTCGTCCTCCGCCCCTTCTTTTGCACGGAACATTGCCTCTTTTCCACCGGCAATAATACCAACGACCATCTCTGGATCTGTGCCAAAAGTTGGTGGGCATTCTGAAGCGTCCAAAACGCCAAGTCGACCACTGGTACCCGCACCGATGTAAAACAACCGACCTCCGACCTTAAATGCTTCCGTGATCTTATCAACGGCTTCAGCGATCTCAGGCAATACTTTTTCAACGGCAAGAGGAACGAGTTTGTCCTGTTGGTTGATGCGTTGAACAATATCGAGAGAAGGCAGCAAGTCGATGTCCATGGTGTCTGGATTTCGCCCTTCAGATACCAGATGGGATAAAGCTGCGATAAGTGCATCGTTCGTCATAATGAATTAAGCCTTTTTGTTTAGGATCTATTGCCCTTAATTTTTTGAATAGAGTACACCCAGTGAAGCGAGACGACTTGCCCCCGTAACTTCCGGTAAGTTGCTAGGGAGGCCGTGAATATGGCGCTGCGCAAGCCAAGCAAACGCCATTGCTTCCATGTAGTCGCCATCAACGCCTTTTTCTGCCGTTGTCGCAACGCTCCATTGTGGCAATAACTTAGCTAGTCGCTGCATCAAAAGTGGGTTTCTTGCTCCACCGCCACAGACCAATAGTTGAGGTGTGATGCCATGAGAAAACTTGTCGACTTCGTTGGCAATGGTAATTGCAGAATACTCGCAAAGTGTACGTTGTACGTCTTCGATTGGTAAATTGTGATGGGCCAGTTGTTGATGCAGCCAGTCAATATTGAACAGTTCTCGTCCGGTACTTTTAGGGGCTGGCATGGCGAGGTAAGCTTCTTTGAGTAATTGAGTCAACAAAGTAGCGTTTACCGTTCCTTTAAGTGCAAATTGTGCATCTTCGTCGAAGCTTTGCCCAGTATGCAGCGCACACCATGCGTCCATCAACATATTGCCCGGGCCTGTGTCATAGCCAATGACTGGTTGTTCTGGATGCAGTACCGAGATATTGGCAATGCCTCCAATGTTAAGCACCACAGTTGTGGAATCCTGCATCGCAAAAATGCATTTATGGAAAGCAGGGACGAGTGGGGCACCTTGTCCACCTAGCGCCATGTCTTTACGACGAAAATCCGCTACCGTATCAATGCCTGTCTTGACCGCGATAATGTTGGCATCGCCCAATTGAGTGGTAAACGGCAAGTTTCCGGTAGGCTGATGGAACACTGTTTGACCGTGATTACCAATCGCACGAATTTGCTCTGCGACGTAACCAGACTTATTGAGCAGCTGTAACACGGCATCTGCAAATAGGTGGCCGAGCTGGTGGTCAAGTTCACCTATGGTTTTTAAATTTGTTCCTTGACCGGTACAAACAGATAACAGCATGTCTTTTAGCGCTGCGGGCATTGGGTAGTCGTCGTGCGCAATCAGGCGAACGTGCTCATCGCTTATTTCAACTAGAGCGGTATCAACACCATCCATACTCGTTCCAGACATCACACCAATGTACAGTTCGTTAAATTTCATAGCCGATCTCGTCAATTCTTCATTCACTTATTGTAAAGCAAATCTGAAGCGAATAACCTCATCGAATACGAGATATTCAGCCGATTTTGAGGAGAAAACATGGGACCGTTATGGGTTGACGTTGCGGGGTATGAACTGACCGCTGAAGACAAAGAAATCTTGGAGCATCCTACGGTTGGTGGCTTAATTCTATTTGCTCGCAACTATCATGATAGCGAACAGCTTCAAGCACTTACTCAATCCATCCGAAAGGCGGCTAAGCGCCCGTTTTTGATCGGTGTGGATCAAGAAGGCGGCCGAGTGCAGCGCTTTAGTGAAGGTTTCTCATTAATTCCTGCTGCTGATGAGTACGCTAAACATCAAAATGGTGAAGAGCTTGCTCGTATGGGCGGTTGGTTAATGGCAGCAGAGCTGATTGCCCATGATATTGATTTAAGCTTTGCCCCGGTACTTGACCAAGGCCATCAATGTAAAGCGATCGGTAACCGTGCATTCGGTGAAGATGCCGATACCATTCTTCGCTATAGCACTGCTTATATGCAAGGAATGAAGAGTGTTGGCATGGCAACGACAGGCAAACACTTCCCTGGACATGGTGGCGTGATTGCAGACTCACATCTAGAAACACCATACGACGAGCGCAGTGATATTTTTGAACAAGATATGGCGATCTTCAAAGCGCAAATTGATGCCGGTATTTTAGATGCCATGATGCCTGCTCACGTGATTTTCCCACATTATGATGCTCAACCAGCCAGCGGTTCTGAATACTGGTTAAAACAGGTTCTGCGTCAGCAATTGGGTTTTAAAGGTTTGGTTTTTTCGGATGACTTGACCATGGAAGGCGCTGCGATTATGGGCAGCCCAGCCGAGCGAGGTGCTCAAGCATTGAGAGCTGGCTGCGATATGTTGTTAATGTGTAATAAACGAGAAGCGCACGTTGAAGTATTAGACAACTTACCGGTTTCAACCGTGCCACTCGCGGATGCATTACTGAAAAAACAGTCATTTTCTCCAAGCGAACTTAAGCTATCTCAAGAGTGGAAAGCGGCGAGTGAAGCGATGAAACGCTTGACTAGCTAAACCTCTTGTAAAAGATTCAAAACGGCGATGAGAAGCCAAAGTTAATTATGCTTTGGCTTTTTATTTAGCTGTAAACTTTATTTTACACTAAATGTTTTTTATTATGTACGCTTGTTTTTCTTTTTTAGCCTGTTATCTTGTCGTTAAAGCTTAGTTGTCTCACCAAGGGTTTGGTTGGGTGTAAAAATAAATATACAGGTTAGAGTTATGCAGAAAAGTGAGTTGAGCAATATTAATATTATCGAAGAACAGGTTCTTATTACTCCGGAGGAACTAAAAACCAAGCTTCCTTTGAGTGAAAAAGCACGTCGCTTTATTCAAGAGTCTCGTCAAACTATCGCTAATATTATTCACAAGAAGGATCACCGCCTGCTTGTTGTATGCGGTCCATGTTCTATCCACGACGTAGAAGCGGCGAAGGATTACGCAAAGCGCCTTAAAGCACTCTCTGAACAACTAAGTGACCAACTGTATATTGTTATGCGTGTTTACTTTGAGAAGCCGCGCACCACGGTCGGCTGGAAAGGCCTGATCAATGACCCACACCTAGACGGCAGTTTCGATATTGAACACGGTCTGCATGTTGGACGCGAACTTCTGGTGGAGCTGGCAGAGATGGAAATCCCGCTCGCGACTGAGGCTCTAGACCCAATTAGCCCACAATACTTGGCGGATACTTTTAGCTGGGCAGCCATCGGTGCTCGTACGACGGAGTCACAAACTCACCGTGAAATGGCAAGCGGCCTGTCTATGCCAATCGGTTTTAAGAATGGCACGGATGGCAGTTTGGCAACCGCAATTAACGCGATGCAAGCTGCGTCCTCTAGCCACCGTTTTATGGGAATTAATCGTGAGGGACAAGTCGCACTATTAACCACCCAGGGCAATGCTAATGGACATGTGATCTTACGTGGCGGCAAGCAAACTAACTACGATTCGGTATCCGTCACTGAGTGTGAGCAAGAGATGGCGAAATCTGGTCTTGATGCTTCATTAATGGTGGATTGCAGTCACGCCAACTCACGTAAAGATTACCGTCGCCAGCCATTAGTCGCGGAGGATGTGATTCATCAAATCCGTGAAGGCAATAAATCTATTATCGGTCTTATGATTGAAAGCCATATCAATGAAGGAAATCAATCTTCTGACTTAGCTCTTGAAGAGATGAAATACGGTGTATCTATCACTGACGCATGTATCAATTGGGATTCAACTGAGGCACTATTACGTCATGCACATGAAGAGCTAGTGCCTTTCTTAGAAAATCGTCTAAAGGCTAATTAATACAGGATTTAAGGAACATCAATGGCAGTTGAACTTAACGCATTACGCGATCAGATTGATGCAGTCGACAAGCAAATGTTGGAGCTATTGGCTCAGCGTTTAGCGCTCGTAGAGAAAGTTGGGGAAGTAAAAAGCGAACATGGTTTGCCAATTTATGCTCCAGACCGCGAAGCGGCGATGTTAGCTTCTCGTCGCGCTGAAGCTGAAAAAATGGGAATTCCTCCACAGCTTATTGAAGATATTCTGCGTCGAACAATGCGTGAGTCTTATGCCAGCGAGAAAGATTCCGGTTTTAAGTGTTTGAACCCTGATTTACGCTCAGTTGTTATTATTGGTGGTAATGGTCAATTGGGTGGCCTGTTTGGGCGTATGTTCAAATTGTCGGGCTACCAGGTCAAAGTTCTCGGCAGTAAAGACTGGGATCATGCGGATGAGATTCTAGACAACGCGGGTTTAGTCGTGGTCACGGTGCCGATTCATCTAACGGAAGGGGTGATCGAAAAACTGGGGAACTTGCCGCAAGACTGTATTCTGTGTGACCTGACTTCTATCAAGTCGAAGCCTCTGCAAGCAATGTTGAATGTGCACCAAGGTCCTGTAGTTGGTTTACACCCAATGTTTGGCCCAGATGTTCCGAGCCTTGCCAAGCAGGTTATTGTGTACTGTGATGGTCGTGGTCACGAGCATTACCAATGGCTATTGCAACAGTTTGGAATTTGGGGCGCAAGCTTGTGCCAAATCGATGCACAAGAGCACGATCATGGCATGACGTTGATTCAGGCGTTGCGCCACTTCACGTCGTTTGCTTACGGTATGCACCTAAGCAAAGAGAACCCGAACATCGATCAGTTGTTGAAGTTAAGCTCGCCAATCTACCGCCTTGAATTGGCGATGGTGGGACGACTGTTTGGTCAGGATCCGAACTTGTACGGTGATATCATTTTCTCTTCTCAAGAGAATATCGATATGATCAAGCGATTCCATCAGCGTTTAGGTGATGCGGTAGCGATTCTGGATAGCAGAGACAAAGCGCGATTCATCGAAAGCTTTAAGCAGGTGAGTGATTGGTTTGGTACTTATTCTCAACAATTTATGAATGAGAGCCAAAACTTACTCAAACAGGCGAATGATAATATTCATCGCGGCTAATCACGGGTCATTTAGCCGTGCAGAGTCCGAAACAAAAAGAGCAGCGTAAGCTGCTCTTTTTCGTGTTGATGGACAAATCAGTTCGTCGCAGTATTACTCGTATCTTCACTTGATACTGTGTTGATACTGGTATCGCGATAGGGTGAATTGGTTAAATTGACTTGTAGACGTACAACGTTATCAATCAATTGAACCAAAGGTCCCCATTTCACTTTTTTCTCTTTTTCAAAGACGTCATTGAAGTTTTCTGGCGTCCACTCCATTAAGTATTGAGGGTTGAGTGCTCGTCCGAGGAAGCGTACTTCATAGTGCAAGTGTGGCCCTGTGGAGTTGCCAGAGTTACCGCATTGAGCAATGATGTCGCCTTTACTAACAAACTGACCGCTTTTCACTTTGAAGCGTTGTAGATGAGCAAAAGAGCTCATAAAGCCAAATGAGTGACGAATGGTGACATAGTTACCATAACCACGATTGCTCGGGCGAACGGTTTCCACCACACCGTCAGCCGGTGCCAGGATCTCTTCTCCTCTTTTACAAGTCAGATCGATACCAGTATGAACATGCCTCTTACCTGAAATCGGATTAATACGACTGCCGTAAGAAGAAGAAATACGTTGGTATGTGACTGGACTGTCATTTGGTATCAAACGGAACATCGTCGCTCGAACAGCAGAATCGATAGCGGCTGCGTCAATTCGCTCCTCTAACCCCATGCTGTTCTCATCGATCATCAACTCTTCGTCTGCGAGACCTAAAACCGATTCAACGTCGAATACCCGTTTGCCCAATAGCTGAATTTGATTGTTTTTGTCAGTCAAAGACTGGGAAAGTGAATGATTGGTATCAAGCTGCTCTTCGTAAAGAGCCGTCACTTCGGCCTTTTCACTTTCCAGTTTGGCGATGATTTGTGTTAGTTCGTCTTTATTGTGCATCTGCTGCTGATTAAGGTACCACGCGCCACCAACGACGGCGGGTAATGCCAATACTGAAGCAAATACTGCTAGGACCGAACTGCGGCCCAAATAGAACTGCTGATCGCCGTCTTTCGTCGGGATCTGCATGATGATTTTTTTAGACATAGTTATTGTTACTTAAATAGGCGTTCATTTATTTTTCTCCTAAAAACCTGAGAGGTGCTCTAACTCTCGATTCAGAAGGTCGTTATTGCCTACATTCAATTCTATAAATCGTTTTAGTTGGCTAATGCTTTCGATGTCTATCTTAGCGATCTTCAACCTAATCTCACACTTAGAGACATTCACAATTTGCGCTTTTAACGTAATCACTTGTTCGGATTGATCAAATGAAAAAGTCACATGGACTGGAAGGGTTGGATCCAAAGCCTCAGTCTCTTCCACTTTCATGAGTAAACCATGCTAGGAAAGATCTTGAATCCTAGCTTCAATTGCCAAGTCACGTTGTTCTATCTTAGCTGGAGCTTGATGGAGAATACGTGAAAAGCGTCGTCTCTCTGTCATATGAATATTCTCGTCAGGTCGTCAAACAGAATTGAATAGTATATCAATACGAACAAAAAATGTTCGATTGTTGTTTGAAAAGTGTCGAGATCGCTACAGAGTGACGTAAGTGCTATGTCATGTTCTTAACGAACGAGACGGGCTAATGAGCTCTTTTTATAACAAAGAAAACAAAGGCCGCTATGATAGCGGCCTTTGTACAAATTACAATCAAACTTTGTGGGTTGCGATTACTTCGCAATGCGCTTGTATTTGATACGGTGTGGTTCTGCGGCTTCAGGACCCAATGTTTTCTTCAACCAATCCATGTACTCTGTGTAGTTACCTTCGTAGAAGTTAACTTGGCCTTCGTCACGGTAGTCAATGATGTGGGTTGCGATACGGTCAAGGAACCAACGGTCGTGCGAGATAACCATTGCACAACCAGGGAACTCTAGTAATGCTTCTTCTAGAGCACGCAGTGTTTCAACGTCAAGGTCGTTGGTTGGTTCGTCGAGTAGCAACACGTTACCGCCCGCTTTAAGCAGCTTCGCAAGGTGGACACGGTTACGCTCACCACCCGATAGTTCACCAATAATCTTTTGTTGGTCACTGCCTTTAAAGTTAAAGCGTGAACAGTATGCGCGAGCTGGGATTTCGAAGTTGTTGATCTTAATGATATCAGCACCTTCAGAGATCTCTTGGAATACGGTTTTAGAATCGTCCATGCTGTCACGGAACTGATCGACCGATGCCAGTTTTACTGTATCGCCCATCTCAATTGTGCCCGAGTCTGGTTGTTCAGTACCACTTAACATCTTGAATAGCGTCGATTTACCTGCGCCGTTCGCACCGATGATACCAACAATCGCACCTTTAGGGATGCTGAATGACAGGTCATCAATCAGAACACGACCGTCAAATGACTTGGTCAGGTTCTTCACTTCAATAACCTTATCACCTAGACGCTCACCTGGTGGGATAAACAGTTCATTGGTTTCATTACGTTTTTGGTGATCAGAGCTTTGCAGTTCTTCAAAGCGAGCCATACGTGCTTTTGACTTCGCTTGACGACCTTTAGGGTTTTTACGTACCCACTCAAGCTCTTTCTCGATAGTCTTTTGGCGAGCACTCTCTTGGGAGGCTTCTTGTTGTAGACGAGCGTCTTTTTGCTCCAGCCATGAGGTGTAGTTGCCTTCCCATGGGATACCTTCACCACGGTCCAGTTCTAAGATCCAGCCCGCAGCGTTATCTAGGAAGTAACGGTCGTGGGTGATGGCCACTACGGTACCTGTGTAATCCACTAAGAAGCGCTCTAGCCAAGCAACTGATTCTGCATCTAGGTGGTTGGTAGGTTCATCAAGCAATAGCATGTCTGGCTTAGAAAGTAGCAAGCGACAAATAGCCACACGGCGGCGTTCACCACCTGATAGGTGCGCAATTTTTTGGTCCCATTCAGGTAAACGTAGTGCGTTTGCTGCACGCTCAAGCGCATTTTCTAGGTTATGACCATCTTTCGCTTGGATA
The DNA here is from genome assembly GCF_033344395.1 of Vibrio sp. 1874. Taxonomy (NCBI): domain Bacteria; kingdom Pseudomonadati; phylum Pseudomonadota; class Gammaproteobacteria; order Vibrionales; family Vibrionaceae; genus Vibrio; species Vibrio sp. 1874. The sequence goes on along the minus strand of NZ_JAWPOR010000006.1, from coordinate 8,088 downwards.
AGGGCTTCTAGCTCGCCTTGCTCTTTTGCAAGTGCGTCGAAGTCTGCATCTGGTTCAGCGTAAGCTGCGTAGACTGCGTCCAAACGTTTCAGAGCGTCAGCAACGTCAGCAACCGCTTCTTCAACAACTTCACGAACGGTTTTTGATTCGTCTAATACTGGTTCCTGAGGTAGGTAACCTACGTTTAGACCAGGTTGTGGACGCGCTTCACCGTCGATATCCGTGTCGATACCTGCCATGATACGTAGCAGTGTGGATTTACCTGCACCGTTCAGACCTAAAACACCGATTTTCGCACCAGGGAAGAAGCTCAGAGAGATGTCTTTAAGAATTTGACGCTTAGGTGGCACAATTTTGCTCACCCGCGACATGGTATATACGTATTCAGCCATTGCCGATCGTTCCTAAATTAACTGTCATTCAAACCCATCATTTTATACCAACTGCTTTGTTTTTGTTACCGCATTGCAAGAATTTCCCTAACGAATGGATTTCTTATTTTGAGCTGACCGGAAACTTACACGGTTAGGGTATACACTTTTGTTATTCGTTAAGAATGACGAAGTGTTTTCTATGCGAGTTAGAAACGCTTTGTCTCCATCGTCTTAAAAGTTTGACGAGTACAATTTTTAATACACTAAGTTGCTTTACATGGACATCTGCATTCTGTGTAAATAGATGCATGTGTGAAAATTGCCTTAACATCACATGAACTCTAACAAAACTAGGCTTTAGGGCAGTATATGTCTGGGGAAAATGACACAAATGAGATTCAACGTATCTGAATTGGCTAAAAACGTATGCTGCGCCGCCGCGTTGTGTGCTATGAGTTTGAGTGCTAATGCCGCGCTGAGTTTGGAAAAGCAGCGCGAAGTATATGAGCAAGCTCAAGATTTATTAGATAAAAATGACATCGATGGATACCTTTCGATTCGTCCTAAAATTTCTGACTATCCACTAACGCCTTATGTGGATTACCGCACTTTTATTAGACAGTTACCGGAAAAGTCACCACAACAGGTAAACGAGTTTATTTCTGAGCACGAGTCTTTTCCATTTTCTCGTCGAGTTCGCGCTCCATACCTCAATCATCTTTATAAGCAAAAAGATTGGAAAACTATTACTGAGTTTCAAAAAGTCATTCCTAGTGGTGAGCGTTACCAATGTATTTTCTACGTCGCCCAGTTAAAGCAAGGCAAGAAAGTCGCGGCATTTAAAGGGGCTGAACATATGTGGTTACGTGGCATCAGCATTGCTGATGAGTGTGACCCATTATTTGCGGCATGGGACAAGGCGGGTGAGCGTACCGATGAACTGATTCTACAGCGTATGTTACTGGCGTTTGATGCTCGTAATGGCGGTTTGATGAGTTACTTGCTCAAACTGCCTAAATCAGCGCAGGCAAAGCAACAAGCCAAAGAAATGAAAGCGTTATTTGATAATCCTTCAAGTGTTGCGGAATTCGCGAAGAAAAAACCTGCGAATGATTTTAATCGAGCGCAAAGTGAATATGCGTTAGAAAAGTTGGCTCGCATGAACACTAGCCAAGCACAAGGTGCGTACGATGCTGTCATTAAAGGACAGAAGTTTTCTCCAGAAAAAGCGCAAGAACTTGCCGACTATATTGCATTTCGATTGACTCGTACGGAGTCTGAGTCATTAGCTAAATGGCGCGATGATAAAACGAAAACCAGTCAGTACTTACCGTTGATTGAAACGCGCATCCGCTTAGCGATTCAAAATGCAGATTGGAAAGGCGTACAAGAGTGGATTGCTGTTCTAAATAAAGAAGAACAAGCCACGCTACGCTGGCAATATTGGCTTGGAAGAAGTGAAATAGCGTTAGGTGATGACATCGCGGGGAAACAGCGTTTAGCAACTCTGCTTGGGCAACGAAACTTCTACAGTGTGGCTGCCGCCAATGCAATCGGGCAATCAATCAAATACCCAACGCATACGGTTAAGTTGGATAAGAAAGTTGTTCAACCCTATCAAGACTCGTTAGCTCGTATCGAAGAGTTGATCGCGACGGATAAAATCGCAGCAGCGAAGAGTGAATGGGCACACTTACTGCGCCGCGTAGGGAAAGATGAAAAGGCGATGTTGGCGGCTTATGCATCATTTAAACGTTGGCATAACCTAACGGTGACCGCGAGTATTCAAGCGCAGATGTGGGATAATATCGAACTTAGGTTCCCAATAGCACACCGCTGGTGGTTTAACTTTTATGCGAAAAAGCACAACATTGATCCCGTCACGATGATGTCTCTCGCTCGACAGGAAAGTGCGTTAGATGTTGAAGCCCGCTCTCCAGTTGGCGCTCGTGGTCTTATGCAGATCATGCCTGCGACGGCGAAGTACACGGCACGTAAATATAAGTTGAGTTATCAAGGTACGCAGGATCTCTACAATGTAGGAAAAAATATCGAAATTGGTAGCCATTATTTGCAAGGTTTATTAGAGGATTACGATAATAATCGTATTTTTGCTCTTGCTGCTTATAATGCAGGTCCTAACAGAGTAAAAACGTGGCGAGAGCGTACCCAAGGAAAAGTGGATGCTTATGCCTTTATTGAGGCAATTCCATTTAAAGAGACGCGCGGTTATGTGCAAAACATCTTGATGTTTGAAACATACTATCGTGATCTTTTGGGTATCGATGGCGCGTTCTTGAATCAACATGAGATCAATACCAAGTATTGAGTGAGGTAACTTGATGTCGCACGAACCCGAGTACAAAGACTGGCAACAGATTATTGAGCTAATTCGAACAAGTATGGGCACCCAGCAAGATGACATGCTGTTAACTATGCTGATGTCACGTGATGAGAGAGAGTCATTAATATCACGCGTTAATATAATTAACGAACTTCTTAAAGGAGAATTATCTCAACGTCAGATCAGTCAGATGCTTGGTGTGGGCATTGCCACCATTACTCGTGGCTCTAACGAACTAAAGTCGAAATCTGATGAAGAAAAAGACAAGTTGAAAGTCTTGTTAGAACAAGTTGCGGTATCTAAGTAGACAGTATATCCAATTTGCTTTTAGGCCTTGGTGTTACAATTGACTAAGATAACGTATTACAAAGGGCGGAAATATCCGCCCTTTTGCGTATCTAGAGAATAGGCTGAGTGTTATAAATTTGAAGGAAAGTGCTCAGGGTTTGTGAATGGAATCAAAGCCAGAATCAAGGCTTGGTGATAGACCGAGCTTCGAGTTAGCTGGTTTTGGGTTAGTAGGCTAATAGCGCCACCTTTCTGTTTGATGTTATCAGTACCAAACACTTTGTCCATTACATCTCCCAACTCATTCGCATCCTTGAGTTTTTCCAAGACTTTTGGCGGCAACATTAAGCTTGCAGAACGAGATTCACCGCGGTGAGTCTCTGACTCAACCACCATCCAAGCAAACGTCACGTTTGCTTCAATTCCCGCTTCGAGACCGACATAGTAATCCGCGTTTGGCATCTCTACTTTTGCGTTTTTAACGCGGTTTAGCGCACCACGATGAGTTTCTTCATTCGTCATGGGCTGATCTGCGACCTCACTCGGTACACTGATGCCAACGAAGTTGAACTCTTGATGCGGAAATGCATTACGAAATGCACTTTGAACTGCATTAATTTTGGCTGGGTTTAGCGATGCGATTACGACTTTTTGGGTTGCCATGATCTTTTTACTCACTGGTGTCTATTAACTCAATTTTACTTGCGTAGGCTTTACGTTCTCACTCGGGTAACAGCCTAATACTTTCAAGTGCTTAGTGATTTTTGTTAGCTCTTCAAGTGCCTGTTGCATTTCTGTCGAAGCAAGATGTGATGTCAAGTCTACGTAGAACATCTCTTCCCACGGGTTCCCCATAATTGGGCGTGATTCCAGCTTGGTCATATTGATGCCGTAACGTTGCAGCACTAATAGTGTTTCAACCAATGAGCCTGCCTCTTGGGAGGTCGACATGATCAATGTGGTTTTTGCTGGAATCTGAGTAGAAACTTCAACCGGTTTACGAGCAACCACGATAAAGCGAGTATGGTTTTCGGTTTGGTTTGCGATGTTGCCTTGAATTGCTTGCAAGCCATATAGCTTACCGCTTGATGCATTACCAATTGCAGCCACATCATCACGATCCATCTCTTGGACTTTCTGCATTGCATCTGCTGTGCTCGCGCAGGATTCCAGCTTTACCCCTTTCATACGGCTTAAAAACTCACTGCACTGTTGGTGTGGCTGAGGGTGAGAATACAGCGTTTTAATATCTTCCAGACGAATGTCTTTTTTCGCAACCAAGCAGTGTTCGATTGGTTGAGTTAGCTCTCCAACGATGTAAAGCGTCGTGTGTTGTAGTAAGTCATACACTTCATTAATAGAGCCAGAGCTGGTGTTTTCGATTGGCAGAACGCCATAATCAGCATGGCCAGATTCAACCGTTTGAGTCACTTCTTTAAAGTGCTCGCAGTTGAGCTCGATAAGCTCCGTATTTTTACGACTGAAGTATTCGCGACTTGCCAAGTGCGAATAAGAGCCTTTGGCTCCTAAAAAAGCGACGCGAGCAAGTGGCTTACGGCTTTGCTGTGGGTTAACGAGATTTTGCAGATAACTTTGTTGAAGCAGAACTGAGTCTTCAATGATGGTATGGAAAAGTTTGGTGATGTACTGCGCGTCAAGTTCGTATTTATCTTGGCCATTAGAAATCAGCTTGACCAATAATTGCTGTTCACGGACGGCGTCGCGAACAGGCTTTGAGGTTTGTACTTTGCTTTTGGCTACTTCAATGCTGAGTTTACGGCGCTCAGACAATAAGCTGAGAAGTTGGTCATCCAACTCATTCAAGCGTAAACGAATTTCTTCGAGGGAAATAGGTTGGTCAGTCATCAATTCTTTCCTTATAAAAAAGCCTCCCGATTTGGGAGGCTTTCTGTTTGTTTTTGACTTTTCTTTCACAAACGAGTTCGCCCCTCCAACTATGGGAGGAAAAAGAAGTCAAAAATAAACAGTGAGGTTAAATGCATAAATAGTGCTTAATTTATGAGTGTTTAAACACAATAAGCAAGGCTGGGGAGAGCGTCAAGCAAAAAAATAGCGCCTTTCGGCGCTATTTCCTCAATCTGTTCAGTTTACTCTTCTTCTTCCACTAGCTCAGGCTTACTTGCACGTCGAGCTTCAGGTTTGTGGGTCAGCTTGTTCAATTGTCGTTCTAGTTTTTGCTCCACTTCGTTGATAGCTGCGTAAAGATCTTCGTGAGTTGCTGAGGCAATGAGCTGGCCTTTAGGAACTTTGATAACCGCTTCGAATTTTTTCTGTTTGTTTGGTTCCTCACTGAAAGTTGCTTGGCAACCAATTAGGTCTACTTGCCATTTCTCCAGTTTTTTAAATTTGCTCTCAATATGAGCTCGGATTGCAGAGGTGATTTCGATGTTTTTGCCAGTGATATTCATTGTCATAAGTGTTTTTCCTCTGTTGCATCCCTCATGGGTTGAGTTCAGATTACCGCTTTAAGCATAAAAAAATGTGATTCAGATCATTATTTTGCTCGGGTTTTTTATGATGAAAAATGAATGTGATCTCACTCAAGAACTTCTGAGATTTATCGTGAAATTGCTTGTTATCGGTTAGTAAATCCGTAGATTGGATAGAGTACTCAGCTGAAAACGGCCTCGTTTTTAGGGAAGTTTTACGGCCTAATATTTGAGGTGGTTAAAATTTAACTACACGTAAGGTGTGATGACGATCACTGAGTCTCTCCAATGAATCCATTTAAAAAGCCGCTTGCTGTACAAGCGGCTTTTTACTGTCTGGCATTTGGCTGACTTTTCGTAGCGGTATCATGAAAATGGGGTCTTTTGGGGCTAGTGAAACCCCTTCTAAACTTTTGACTTGGTCCAAACTTTCTAGTTGTTTGTATATTATGTAGTAGCGATTAATGCTTGTGACGTACCCAACCGTTGAGCTTAAACTTTTCCGCATAACGACTTCCACGTTATTAAACCAAACATTAGGATCGTAACCTTGTTGGGCTGCACGCTTACGAATACGCTCTACATTGCCGGGGCCCGCATTGTAAGCCGCCAATGTAAAGTAGAGTTTATTTTGTGCAGTAATATCAGGATCACTGAAGTACTGCTTACGCAAAAAAGCTAAGTATTTCACTCCAGCATGAATGTTGTTTTCTAATTGTCGAACATTTTTGATATTGATATTCGGATCTTGAGCGGTGCTGGGTAGGACTTGCATTATGCCAACGGCACCTCGGCTTCCAACTAGGTCGTTATTAAATCCTGATTCCTTGTAAGCGATTGCAGCGATCAGTAAATAGTCGATATCGTATTTCTCACCATAGCGTGAAAATAGCGCCGCGAGTTTTTCTAGTTGAGCAATTTTCTTAGGGTTAAGAGCTCTGTTCAACCATCCCGTGTTATCGATGTATTTGCCGTAAATAACGTTACCGAGTAGTGTCCCAGAGCGAGACTTCTGGATGAACTTATTCACGACGGCTTTTAATTTGGGACTATTTTCTCGCATTGCCCAAGCAATTTTGCCATTTTTGCGGATAGGGATTTTTTTGTGCACCCGAATATCATCCATCACTTTCAGCCAAAGCTTGGCTTTATGGCTATCGAGAACAATGGCTTTGACGTAACCATTGTTGAGCATTCCGACCAGCTCATAATCTTGAAGTGTTTCTTCAATAAAGTGCACGATAACAGGCGGTAAGCCTTTTTTGTTTAGTTTCTTATTTAGTGTCTGAATGCTTTCAAAGTAGCTAGAACTGGCGCGCACCCAAATCTCTTTGCCGCTCAATTGTTCGATTTTCGTCATCGTTGGTGTGCTTTTGTTTGTCACTACCCACTCTTGAATACCAGTGAGGATGGGTGAACTGAACTCCACTTTCTGTTTGCGCGTGTCGGTAATAGTCAGGTTGGCGACAACTAAGTCACCTGAACCGTTTTCTAAGGCTGGCAGTAGCTGGTCGCGGGCAACAGGAATAATTTGTACGTTAAGCTTTGGTTTGAGTTTACGAAGGTCTTTTTCGAAATGCGCCAGCAATTCCGCGCCTATGCCTTTTGGTGTGCCGCCCTCAATGTAGTAAAAGCCTAAATCAGCAGAAACTAAGACGCGCAGTACATTCTTCTCCTTGATGACATCGAGGTCTCCGGTATAAGGAGGCTGTTTGAGCGGCGAGATTTGCAGTGCGTAAACGGAAGCAGACAATAGGAGCAGCATAACTGCGCAAAGCTTAGATATCGTCACGTTCACATCCTTTTTATAAAGGGGGAGGAGAACTTTAAGCATATGTGGAGCTAGGAAGATCATCAAGAAAGGGCTGAATATACTATTGAGAGTAATAAAAAACCGCCACGGTAAAAACGGTGGCGGTTCAGTTTAAAGCAAGTTCAATTACTTCACAGGGTTGAGCTCTATAAGCTTTTCAGTTCTTGCTACGGCGTCTTCCAAACCAAGTTGCTTGTAGGCCTCTAGCTGGATAGTCAGTGACTTACGTGCAGCTTCTGTGTCTGGATACGCTTTTTGTAGCTCTTGGCTGCGATTAATAGCAGCGACCCAAGCTTCACGGCGAAGGTAGAAGTCAGCAGTCGCTAAATCATAGTTCGCTAGACGGTTTTTCAGCGCAACCATACGTTTTTGTGAATCTTCTGCATATGGGCTATTCGGGTAGCGTTGAAGTAGTTTTTTGAAGTCATCAAACGCTTTTTTTACCGGTTCAGGATCGCGATCGCTTCGATCTACGCTGAATAAATCATGCATAAAGTTACGATCTTGCGCCATGTGGCTTAGACCTCGCATGTACAGCACCCAATCCATCTTTTCATGGGTTGGGTTTAAACGCATAAAGCGAGAAATGGTTGCCAAGCCCAAAGCAAGGTCGTCGTTTTTGTAGTACGCATAGATTAGGTCAAGCTGCACCTGTTCTGAGTAGGCACCGAATGGGTAACGTGAGTCTAATGCTTCCAGTTTCTCAATTGCAGAAAGCCAATTACCACTTTGAAGAGAAATCTGTGCGTCTGCATACAGTTCCGAAGGCGGCACATCAGGAACGATTTCTTCTTTGCTTGCACATCCAAACAGAAGGGA
>NZ_JAWPOR010000069.1:0-1570 GCF_033344395.1 Vibrio sp. 1874 | reverse complement strand
AAAGCTGCTCATGCGGAAAAAGAAAAGGCCGTGAACGGAATTCACGGCCTAATGATACAAGTTGAGTTACGCAAGTATAAGTACTTAATCTTTGCGTTGCAGGATGTCATCCCAAGGCAAATCCGTATCGCCCAGCACGATAAAGTTCGGGTTCTCTAGCGTTTCCCGTTCGTTGTAAGACAAAGGTTCGAGGTGAGTGCTGAGAATGCGTCCGCCGGCTTCTTCCACGATGCATTGCGTTGCTGCTGTATCCCATTCGCCAGTAGGGCCCAAACGTAAATAGCAATCGACCGCTCCTTCCGCCACCAAACACGCTTTTAGTGCTGCAGAACCGAGAGGAATTAAGTCGTAGTTCCAAGCGCTGCTCATGCGGCTGGTGATACGATTAATGTCTTGGCGACGGCTGATAGCAATGGCAATGTTTTGTCCTGCTTGTTCATGTTTGTGCGTGTGGATTTTCACGCTTTCAGACATGTCTGGGATTTTCCACGCACCTTTGCCGCTGTATGCGTAATACGTGACGCCAGAAACAGGCCCATACACCACGCCCATCGCTGGCTTGTTGTTGTCAATTAATGCAATGATGGTCGCAAAGTCGCCACTGCGTGCGATGAATTCTTGTGTGCCATCTAATGGGTCGACCAACCAATAACGCTGCCATTGTGCGCGCTGCTCTAAGCTGATGTCGGCGGCTTCTTCAGACAACACGGGGATGTCTGGTGTCAGTTCACTCAAACGTTCAGTGATGAGTTTGTGCGCGGCAATATCGGCGCTTGTGACCGGTGTTTCATCACTTTTGGTGTACGCTTCATATTGCTTTTTCTCGTAGATATCGAGAATCATTTGTCCCGCACTGCGGGCAATTTCGATAACTTGAGGAAGCAGGTGAGATAGATCTTTTGTCATTGGCATAGGTGATAGTCCTTACTCACAATATTTGTCGGTTTACACCGTTATTGATTGTTGTTGTGAGTGGTGTTTGGTAAGTGTTTCAGTGCCAACATTAACGCCGTGATGCTTCGTGCTTCACAGAAGTCCAAATGCGTTAATAGCTCTTCGGCTTGTGCGAGTGGCCAGCGCACAATTTCTAACGGCTCTGGTTCGTCGCCTTCTTGCTTTTCAGGGTACAGCGATTGACCTAGAAACAGCGTCATCTTGCTCGAAAAATAAGAAGGAGCAAGGATCACTTGTTTTAACGGGGTGAGTTCCTTACAACCAAAACCAATTTCTTCTTTTAGTTCGCGGTCAGCGGCCTGATGTGGCGTTTCACCGGGATCGATAAGACCTTTAGGAAAACCCAGTTCGTAACGCTCTGTACCAGCAGCGTATTCACGTACCAACAGTAAATCGCCCTGCTCGGTTATCGGTACAACCATTACGGCATCGCGACCACTTGGCTTCATACGCTCATAAGTGCGATGCTCGCCCTTGGAGAAGCGAAGGTCGAGGGCTTCCACAGCAAACAGTTTTGATCGTGCGACCGTCTGACAAGAGAGAATCTCTGGTGGGGTCCTTTTCGACATGGCGCTGACTCCTTGGTGTCGTTGGCTTTTGTAAGGTGCGTAAGATT
>NZ_JAWPOR010000068.1:0-1590 GCF_033344395.1 Vibrio sp. 1874 | reverse complement strand
AATACAAGGCTCAAAAACAAAAAAGACCCGAGAATGACTTCGGGTCTTTTCATTTGTTCTGCGCTAAGAGCTTTGTGTTGCTTCCGCTTTACGCCGTTGGGTTAAGTATTTCACCCAACTCTTGGCTTGATTCGACGGTTTGATTTCATTCGCACGTTTCGCATTCGCCAATGCGTCATCCAATCGATTCAACTTGTAGTAGGCTCTGGTTTTGATGAGCGCGACGTCAGCATTGCGACCTTTTACCTTATCCAAAGCAGCCAATGCTTGTTGGTAATGGCCTTGTTGAACAAGTAGCTGAGAGTAGTTCCAGTAGTATTTAGAATCCAACTTCGCGGCAATTCGCCAACTATCGATGGATTTATCCCACTCTTTTGCCATCTGCCAATAGGTCGCCTGCTGAGCTTTTAACTGGCTATCGACGTTAAGGTCTTCCAACTGCTCCATAATTAAAGCAGCACGCTCCGGGATTCCACGTTTCGCATAAAGCTGTGCCAGCAGTTTAAAATCATCTTGACTGAGCGCGACACCTTGTAGCTTGGCTAAAGCCATTGAATCTAGTGCGCGTTTGCTGTCATCAACACGTAAATGCAAAGCGACGAGCTGACGCCACCACTCCACCCGTTCAGGCTCTATTGCAATCAAACGTTTGATGGTGACAATAGCAGGCTGCCACTTTTTGAGTTCCAGTTCAGACGAAAGCTTAATCGACAATGGACCGAGTTCATCTGGCTGACCAAACTTCTCGTAGCGACCCATCGCTGATAACACTTTATTCCATTGGCTCAACTGGTAATGCGATTGTGCGATGCGCAGCCAAACTTCATGAGCTTTCTGGTTTTTAGGTACAGCTTTACTCAACTCGTAATAGTGCGGCAAGGCTTTAGCAAACTGTTGTTCGTTCAACAAAATATCCGCTAGCATTTTACGTGTTTGCCACGCTTGCTCGTCTTGCAATAAACCGCTGCTTACCGCGAAATCCAGTTGCTTGATAGCAGGCTTAACTTGCTCATTCTGCCAATAAAAAATACCAAGCATACGAGCAACAAACGCTTGATCGTAGCCACGCGATAGATCTAACGATTCGAGAGTTGAGATCGCTTCTTTAAGCATCTCTTCTTGAGCTAAGCTGTGCGCACGCTGCACTCTAGATGCGGTGTACTGGCTAAGCTCTTGAGCTATCGCACTGGCTGCGGTCAAACTAAGCAGCGTTGTGATTAAGAATTTCTTCATCATTTGCCTAATTTGAACTCCACTTTTGCGGTTTGTCCGAACTGCTCAATCGACACACCATTTTCAACTTTGGGTTGGTATTTCCACTTCTTCAACGCGCTAATGGCTTCTTTTTCAAACATACGCTTTGGCTCTGCATCGATCACTTCAATGTCTTTTGGACGACCTGTCGTGTCAATCGTAAAGCGCATGATCACATAGCCTTCAACCTTGCGTTTTAATGCTTTACTTGGGTAACGAGGTTCAACTTTATACAGCGGTAACGCTTGTTGATTGCCCATGGTTCCCTTTAGGTTTGGCGCATTAATCGCAATACCAGCGAACGCAGTGTTTAACCCAAGCGCGCTGGTCGGTGTT
>NZ_JAWPOR010000067.1:0-1615 GCF_033344395.1 Vibrio sp. 1874 | reverse complement strand
AGAAGCCCACCTTCTACGCCCCAGTACAACATTTCATTGTGTGGATGATCCATCGATGGCAAGCCTGCAGGATAGTTCTCATTCAGCGCATGCTGGCGCGCGGTGTACAGCATGTACTCAGATTCAAACTTACCGTAACCGTAGCCAGTGAACGGTTTCTCGATCACCATATCCAAGGTTTGAGGGAAAGTGTACGCTCGAGGCGATTCCATATTCACTTTCTCTGTCGCCAGTCCACTTCCGTCCGGGAATGCAATGCTCATTACAACGAACGAGAGCACCAAGCCCGTAACCAAAGCTGCGATCCAGCGAATAAAGCGGCCTTTGGTTGCAAAGCGATACATATACGGAATCACTAACAACAAACCGATGATGGTCGCTAGCCATCCTGTGCGCGAAGCTAACGCGACAATCAACGGCAAGGTAACAACAGGTACGGCATACAAAAGGTAAACGTCGCTTAGCTTACGTGAATACTTATAGGGTTGACGAGCTAGAAGGTAACTGGCAATGACTAATCCAGTAGCGAGAAAGCTAGCCATCACATTCGGTTGCTGAAAGATCCCGTACGGACGGTTAGCAATCGTGTCGTAGCCGAAAGGATTCCCTGGTTTTAGAAAAAGATATTGCGTCAGACCAAATAGAGCTTCAATCACGACAGCCAGTACGATGAACCAAAGTAACCGTTGGCGATGCTTATTACTGAAATGAAATTGCTGTAAGACAACAAAAAACAGGAAACCACTCCACAGGCCGATAAGTTTGTTCGCTGCCAGAGTGCTGTCCGCATTGGGGTAGAATACTGGCAACGTCATGATGATCGCGCTGATCAGTAACCCGATGGTTAGCTTTGAATAGCGTAAAATGCGGTTACTCGCGAGCTGATAGCAACCGATACCTAACGCAAAGCTAAATGCAATCCACGTTGTTGCGTTGAAGGATAAGGCTAACCCTGATCCACCTGGATTGGGCATAAAAAAGTGCATGGCCAGTAAAAACAGAACGGCCAAGGCGATGAGAAACTTGCGATTGAGAGGAACTTGTACTTTTTCAGGAGAAAGTTTGGTTCCACTTACATGTATAGTAGCCATATATATTGCGTTGTTTTGAATGAAAAAAGACCAGCATTGGCTGGTCTTTGTACTTTACCCGTTTTTTCTATTTCAACATAGGCTTAAGGAATCGAGCTGTGTGCGAACCTTCGATCTGAGACACATCTTCTGGTGTTCCCTGGGCAATGATCTCTCCGCCGCCTTGTCCGCCTTCTGGTCCTAAGTCGATGATCCAGTCTGCTGTTTTGATGACGTCCAAGTTATGCTCGATAACCACAACGGTATTCCCGTGATCGCGCAGGCGATGAAGTACGGTCAATAGCTGCTGAATATCATGGAAGTGCAGACCAGTTGTTGGCTCATCCAGAATGTACAAGGTTTTACCCGTATCACGCTTGGATAGCTCTCTTGCCAATTTCACTCGCTGCGCTTCGCCGCCTGATAATGTGGTTGCCGCTTGACCTAAACGAATGTAAGACAGACCAACGTCCATTAGAGTTTGCAGCTTGCGGGCAATCGCAGGAACAGGATCGAAGAAGGTGCGAGCATCCTCGACGGTCATT
>NZ_JAWPOR010000066.1:0-1621 GCF_033344395.1 Vibrio sp. 1874 | reverse complement strand
CGATAGCACAAGCACGACCTGTCGAAGCAAATCGAGGTCGCCCACGGCCATATCGAATTTTGATGCACTGCGCTCTTCTAAATCTGGATTTTGGCTTTCCACATCCATATCGGAGCTAGAAACCAGTGCGCCATCTGAGCCGCCATCAGTGACGGTTAAATCTGTAGACTTGTCTGCCACACTTATTACCTAAATTACACTGGCATGTTCATGAGGTCTTTGTAGGCCTCAACGAGCTTATTGCGGATTTGAACAGTGGCTTCAAAAGCAACACTGGATTTGTTACGAGCAATCATGACGTCAGATAAGGAAACATCGGCATCACCACGATCAAAACGCGTTTGTAGATCGCCAGATGATTTTTGAAGTGAGTTTACGTTAGTGATGGCTTTGGTTAGGAGATCATTGAAATCTGCACCCTCTTTCGCACCCGTTCCTGTCGGGGTGGTGTTGGTCGCTTCAACCATCATGGCGCGCATTTCGGCCTGAATACCATCAACTTTCATTATCACCTCTGAGCCAAAAGTTTGACTATCTATTTAAACTAAATATTGACACAGCAATTTATGTGCCATAAGACGCCAGCAGTATAGTTTACTCACACTTTTGTCTTATGGCTACGCGTGTGAAACCTAACTCGGAATATCTATACCCGCGTCACGCATTTTGGCAAGTTTGTAGCGCAGAGTACGTGGGCTTATGCCCAATTTCTCTGCCATTTCTTTGCGTCGGCCATTACATTCCACCAAGGTTTCTAGAATGATCGCGTACTCTTGATCGCGCAGCTCGCCACCCAACCCCTCGCCGCCAGTGTTAACGCGGTTGACGGATTCAGCTTGAGCAACAGGCTTGACATCAGGGACCAATGTTTCCGCACTTTGCACAACGTATTGCAAGCTGTTGGCATCTTGCCAATCCACGCCTTCTAACAAGATGTGCTCTGCACCGATATCGCCGTTTTCACTCAAAATCAGCGCGCGTTGTACAACGTTATCCAGCTCTCGAACATTACCTGGCCATGGGTACTGCAATAGTTTTTCCACTGCAACTGGCGAGAACTGAGGAACAGGCATACCCATTTTGCTACAGTGACGCTCGGCAAGATGCTTCGCAAGTGGCGCGATGTCCCCTTTTCGCTCATTCAGCGCTGGCCATGCGATTGGGAACACATTCAGGCGGTAGTACAAGTCTTCACGGAAATTACCCTCCGACACATACTGTTTGAGATCACGGTTACTGGTCGCTAACACACGAACATCTAGCTTGATGCTCTTACGGCTACCAAGACGCTCAACTTCGCGCTCTTGCAAAACACGCAACAACTTCGCTTGCAGGTTTAAGTCCATCTCGCTGATTTCATCAAGTAAGATTGTGCCGCCTTGCGCTTGTTCGAACTTACCCGGACACGCCTGAACAGCTCCAGTGAATGCACCTTTTTCGTAACCGAATAGCGTCGCTTCCAGCATATTGTCAGGAATCGCCGCACAGTTAATCGCAACGAATGGGCCGTCTTTACGGTTTGATGCTTTGTGAATGTAACGCGACATCACTTCTTTACCTGAACCGCTTGGGCCTAAGATCATCACGTTCGCATCAGTGCGAGCCACTTTGTCAGCCAAAG
>NZ_JAWPOR010000065.1:0-1645 GCF_033344395.1 Vibrio sp. 1874 | reverse complement strand
TCTTGAAAAGCTGCAATAACTGTCACGCCCCCCTGCAATAACTGTCACGCCCCCCCGCCATCACTGTCACGAACCCCGGCAATAACTGTCACGCCCCCAAACCTGCAAACCCAGCAGGGGCGGGGGCTGGCGGGGTGCTGAAAAAATCCATCCATGATTATCTAAGAATAATCCACTAGGCGCGGTTAACAGCGCCCTAGTGGGGCGCTGTTTGCCCTTGCCCAAAATGCCCGGCCAGAGGCCGGATAACTGATCTATCCGCTGCGCTAGGCTACACACCGCCCCCACCGCTCCGCGGTAGGGAAAAGGCGGGCCAAGGCCCGCAAACCCAAACCCCATGCACAGACGCCACAGGAAGCCGCAGACGCCTTTAGCCGCTTTAGCGGCCTTTACCCCTGCCCGCAGGGCGGGGGCGCGTGTGAAGCCCCGCAGGGGCCATGCTGGCCACCTTGCGCTTGGCTATCTCCGCCTTGATGGTCGCGCCCGCCTCTCGCATCTCTTGCTGCAGGGCTTCGATCTCGGCAGGTGTCAGCCGGTAGAAGCTCACCCTTGCCCCTCTTGCGGCTCCGGCTGGCCATGCTCCTGTGGCTGCTATTCCTGCTTGGGTGGCAGTCCGAACAGCGCCCGGTCATGGTCGCGCTCTAGGTAGCTGTCCAGCCCATCGAGCAAGCGCTGTTCTGGCCACTCGCCGCTTTCGACTTTGCCGAGTATCCACGCGCCTACCAGCACCTTGCGCCGGGTGTCCTCCTTGCGCTTTTGCTGCTGCTCCCGTGCCCTGACCCGCTGGATCTTGGCGTTGATCCGTGCCCGTTGCTCTTCCAGCTTGGCGAGCCGTTCCGCTGCTTTTGCCATGTTGACATTCCCCTTGGTTATGTGCTTGCCATCATGCTATCATCGGAGCACAGACACCGCAAACCCCGACCGTCATTCTAACGGGAGGGCGCACTTACCGGTTTCTCTTCGAGAAACTGCCCTGCGGGCACCCCTTTGGGGCTGTGCGCTCTCCGAGGGCCATTGCATGGAGCTAAACCCCTATGGCCATCTATCACCTTACGGCCAAGACCGGCAGCCGGAACGGCGGCCAGTCGGCCAAGGCGAAAGCCGATTACATCCAGCGGGAGGGCCGTTACTCCCGCGACCGTGACGAGGTGCTGCACACTCAGTCCGGCCACCTGCCCGAGTGGGCCGAGCGCCCCGCCGACTACTGGGATGCTGCCGACCTGTATGAACGCGCCAATGGGCGGCTGTTCAAAGAGGTTGAGTTTGCCCTGCCGGTCGAACTGACCCTAGATCAGCAGCGGGAGCTGGTGGACGAATTCGCCCGGCATCTGACCGAGGGCGAGCGCCTGCCGTATACGCTGGCCATTCATGCCGGTAAAGGTGAGAACCCCCATTGCCACTTGATGATCTCTGAGCGGAAGAACGACGGTATCGAGCGCCCGGCTGACCAGTGGTTCAAGCGGTACAACGCCAAACAGCCAGAGCGGGGCGGGGCGCAGAAGTCCGAGAGCCTGAAGCCCAAGGCATGGCTTGAGCAGACCCGCGAGGCATGGGCCGACCATGCCAACCGGGCATTAGAGCGGGCTGGCCACGACGCCCGCATTGACCACAGAACACTTGAGGCGCAGGGCATCGAGCGCCTGCC
>NZ_JAWPOR010000064.1:0-1659 GCF_033344395.1 Vibrio sp. 1874 | reverse complement strand
GGTGAGTTTACTTTGAAATCTGGCCGTAAAAGCCCGTACTTCTTTAACGCTGGTCTTTTCAATACAGGCCGTGACCTAGCGCGTCTTGGTCGTTTTTACGCGGCAGCACTTGCGGATTCTGGTATCGAATTCGATGTTCTATTCGGCCCTGCGTACAAAGGTATCCCAATCGCGACTACAACAGCAGTAGCACTTGCGGATCACCACGATATCGACACGCCTTACTGTTTCAACCGTAAAGAAGCAAAAAATCACGGCGAAGGCGGTAATCTGGTAGGTTCTGCTTTAGAAGGTCGTATCATGCTGGTGGATGACGTGATTACAGCGGGTACCGCGATTCGTGAATCGATGGAAATCATCAAGGCGAATGGTGCAGATCTGGCTGGCGTATTAGTGGCTATCGACCGCCAAGAGAAAGGCAAAGGCGAACTTTCTGCGATTCAGGAAGTTGAGCGCGACTTCGGT
Source organism: Vibrio sp. 1874 (assembly GCF_033344395.1). Lineage (NCBI taxonomy): Bacteria > Pseudomonadati > Pseudomonadota > Gammaproteobacteria > Vibrionales > Vibrionaceae > Vibrio > Vibrio sp. 1874. The sequence continues at coordinate 1,194 of NZ_JAWPOR010000064.1, read as the reverse complement.
TGTGCGGTGATTTCTATCGTGAGTTTGGGTGACCTAATCACTTACCTTGAAGAAAAAGGTAACGCGACCGAGCATCTTGAAGCGGTGAAAGCATACCGCGCCGAATACGGCATCTAATTTCCCACTTTTCGAATTCAATAAAAAAGGTATCCAATCGGATACCCTTTCTTTTGCGATTTATTTGTAGCGAATGCCTTTGGGCTCGTTTTCATCTTGCATGGTTTTGTAGCGTTTGTGTAGCCACATCCATTGCTCAGGTGCTCGTAAAATCACTTCTTCCACGTACTTGTTCATATAAGCCGCCGCAGCCACTTCATCTTTTTGTGGGTAATCGGCTTCAATGCACTTATCAGCGATGATTTCGTATTTGCCTTCGTCATTGCGGAAACCAGAACCTGGAATGATCGCGCATTTTGATGTGTAGGCTAAAATGCTGGTGCCGGTTGTTGTACAAGCGTCATCAATGGCAAAAAACGGCACGAAGACCGATTTATTGCGGCCGTAATCGTGGTCAGGTAAGTAGAACAAACGCTCGCCGCTGCGCAGTACACGAATCATCTTTTTCACATCTTTGCGATCAATCAGTTTGTTGCCGTTGTGCGTGCGCCCCCAATATTGGATGAAGTTGTACGCTGGGTTGTTGTGAGGACGAAATGCGCCATAACCCGCAACACCTAAAACAGCAAAAGCTCGCGCGGTAATTTCTAAGTTAAGAGCGTGCACACAACACAACAATACGCCTTTCCCTTCCGCGCCTTTTTCTTTTAGAGCGTGGATGTCTTTCTCGACAATGAGCGTTTTGAAGCGCCATGTAGGCCAAAACCATGTAATACCGGTTTCGATCAGTGCCATCCCGGTATTCTTGAAGTTTTCTTCCACGATATGTTGCACTTCTTCTGGCGTTTTCGCGGGGAATGCCAGCTCAAGGTTGCGCTTCGCGATATGCACGCGCTTTTTGCCATAGCGCATGCCTAGCTTGCCAAGTGAACGCCCCAAAGACAGTAATAGGCGATAAGGAAGAATATTGACGATGATAGCCAGTAGACCAAACCCAAGCCAAACTCCCCAGTTACGAGGATGGAGAAGGGAAAGAGAAAACTCGGGCTGCGTGTATTTGTCTTTACTCATAATCTCTACTTAATTTGTGCACTGAGTAGTGCCCAATACTCGTCAAAGTTTGCAGTAGGTTGGTAC
>NZ_JAWPOR010000063.1:0-1666 GCF_033344395.1 Vibrio sp. 1874 | reverse complement strand
TCCATGACCCAAAATCCTTGTATTCGATGTTTCCCGTGGAGAAACCTAACGCCCTGTTAAGGTGTGAGCAACGCAATACCGAAGCCGCCGCATACCACCTTAACCACTAAACCTAACGCATAGTAAAAATGCCACGCGTTGCGAATCACTCTTAAACAGTTTGTTATATTTTAGTGCTCGATACCTTTTAGTAACCGAATTTCAGCGATAACATTGTCTTTTGAACTACGATAAGCACTTGCTAGCTCTGTTGGTATAGATTGATTAATTTCCGAACTCATCACGTTCCGCCCAATCATAATAACCTCAAGCACCTTTTGATCTAATGTATCAGGGAACTTAATCTTATTTTTATGATAAAAACGCTTTAGTTGATCTAAGTTGTCTTGAAGTTCATTCCAAAGTCGTCGATCAAGAAAACTCTTATTAATAGTTCCTTCAACATGCAAGATGTGTATATAGAGTTCATCTAAAACTTCATGCTCTATATGTGTCGGGGCTGGAAACTTATCAGAATTTTCATCCTTAGTGGGGTACAAGGAAAGAATCAAACCACCAACACCACCAATTAAAACAATTGCTGGTTCATAACCGCCCTCTTTCCACAACCAGACTGCACTCAATATAGTTGTAGCTGATGAAAAAATTAACGCTAATTGTTTCTTCATAGCCCCTCAAAAAATATAACGCCCAGTTAAGGGGTGAAGCACGCAACACCGACGTTACCGCATCACGCCTTAATCACTAAACCTAACGCATGACAAAAATGCCATGCGTGCTGAATCCCTCTTGAACTGTTTGTTAGCTGCTCCGTTGCACTCGATTGTCCAGGTACGCGATTTAGCAAGCTCCGATATAAAGAACCTAGAGAGAGCATCTACCGAAGACGTTTTTAAGAGCATAGGCACAACACCGAATTTATATAAATACATCACAGGTAAAACTAAGACAACGTAACCAAGAACAATGAAAAATGCAGCGAACATCAAGTATCCCCATGCTTCACTAAAAGATAGATGGCTGATTAAGTGATAAAATCCACTGTCATTATCAGAACGAGGCACTACGATTAAGGCAACTAAGCTAATAAGATAAATAACCAAACTTAGAATTCGATTCTTTGAATCAGGATTATAAATAAAGTTACAAAATCGAGACCATTCTGACCTACTAGATAACCCATGCTCACTCTTAGCAATTTCTCTGATTTCCTTTAGATCTTTCATCGCATCAAATAAAGATGATCCAATGTGAGAAACTAAAGTTTGGAGGTATACAGCTTTGTGATGATCAACGTTATCACTGTTTAGAAGCGTGAAGTTAGATAAGTGGCGTATTAGGTTTCTGTCATAACGCCTCCTGGCTTTCGCTAACAATAACCCAGCAAAGATCATTAGAAGTATCGACAATAAATCGATTCTTAAAGCAATTTGAAAATACGCACTTAACAAAAAAAGAATCAAAGCGACTATTAAATACAGGATTCCTCTTGCTTCAAAGTAAGAGAAGCTTACTGTGTTTTGGTAGTATATTCTCGACAAATACCTCAACTCTTCCAATACTATGTACTCCTTTCTAAAATAGGACAGCTAACGCCTTGCTAAGGTGTGAGTAACGCAATACAAAAGCTACCGCACAGCGCCTTAATCACATAAGCCACCGCAAA
>NZ_JAWPOR010000062.1:0-1678 GCF_033344395.1 Vibrio sp. 1874 | reverse complement strand
TTAATGTTAATATCGATCCATGTATGATTAGCCAAGTCAGAATCATGGACGTAATTAAGCCTTTGGAATCATTTATTCAGCAAGATGGTATGCCGGTTTTTGGGCACTTGTCGGCGATTCCAAGATCACTCGATTTAGAGTCATTTCAATATCTCAATGAGATGGACAATCCTGTATCGAAGTGGCGAAAACATTTCGATTACAAGCAGTTCCAGTTCGTGTCTCTCGTGACCTCTGACTATGTCGTCGGGATTGCTATTGCCGATATTCGCTATTTGGCCTCCGGATTTTGTTATTTGTTCGATATTAAGCGCAATGCACTCACCGAGCAGCAATGGCTTAAACCTTGTCAGCTTGGTTATCAGACTCAACCATCGAGCTGGTTGAGCAAAGCACATCTCGCGAACAATACAATTCAGTTCTCCATTGAGGAGGGGCAGTGGCATGTTCAGTTTGTGACGCCTTCCGTGAACGCCAACATTACACTGCATCCACAGCCACAAAGTTTGCCTCTTATGCTCTCTACGCCAACGGGTTACTCCGGATGGACGTATACGCAAAAACACAACGCGCTGACGGTAACAGGGAATCTATTTATTCTGGGTGAAGAGCAAGATCTGTCACAGGTTGCTGCGGGTTATGATTTCTCGGCGGGTTACATGCGAAGGGAAACGAGCTGGCGCTGGGCGAGTGTCAACCATAAAGACGGCGACAAAAGCTTGGGTCTCAACCTCGCCGCTGGCGTAAACGAAACCGGGTTTTGTGAAAATGTACTGTGGGTGGATGGTGGAAGGCATTTGCTTAATCCGGTGCAGTTTCAATTTTCACGTCAGAATCCACGTACTGATTGGCGCATCACCTCCCAAGATGGTTGCGTAGACTTAGTGTTTGAGCCTATCAATCAACGTTCTGAGAAAAAGAACTTCTGGTTTTTGAAAAGTAACTTTCGTCAATATATCGGCCACTTTTCAGGGTTTGTTGTGGATGGCAATGGCAGTAAGCACGAACTCGACGGTGTTGTGGGTTTAACGGAAGATCACTACGCAAAATGGTAGATAAGACAATGGATTGGTCACAAATCATGGAACGACCGGAGCTCTTGCTTATGGCTTTGGCTCCTATCTTTTTTCTCTGCATCGCCGCGGAATACGGTTTGGGACAGCGTCGAGGTAAACTGCCTGACAGCGCACAATATTATTTGCCGGAAGTGGCGTGTAACTTTGTGTTGGCGGGATTACATCAAGCTGCTGATATTTTAACGGGGTTGCTGATTGCGCATTTCTACTTGTGGATGTTTGATTGGCGATTATTTGATATCGAAATGAGTGTATCGGCCTTCTTGCTTCTTATGTTGCTGCAAGACTTTTTCTATTACTGGTTCCACCGTGCTAGCCATCGTATTCGTTGGATGTGGGCGGCACATGTGGTGCATCACAGTTCAGAAAGAATGAATTTTAGTACGGCGTTTCGCCAAAGCTTGATGTACCCATTGGCGGGGATGTGGCTGTTCTGGCTACCTTTGGTTATTATTGGTTTTGACCCTAAATGGGTAGTATTCGTGGTGTTGTTGAATCTAGGTTTGCAGTTCTTTGTGCACACGCAGTCGATTCGTTCACTTGGCCCACTGGAGTGGGTATTCAACACGCCGTCTCACCACCGAGTGCATCACGGGATCAAT
>NZ_JAWPOR010000061.1:0-1683 GCF_033344395.1 Vibrio sp. 1874 | reverse complement strand
ACTGACAACGGGTAGTAAATCATTGGTTTGTCATAAACCGGCAGTAACTGCTTAGAGACTCCGCGTGTAATAGGGTAAAGGCGAGTGCCCGAGCCACCTGCTAAAATAATGCCTTTCATTATTCGCCCGCTCCTAATCGCTCTAAACTGTATGAACCATCAAGCACGCGTTGCCACCATTGCGGGTTGTTTAGGTACCATTCCACGGTTTTACGAATGCCGCTTTCAAAGGTTTCTTCCGGCGTCCAGTTAAGCTCTTGAGCAATCTTGGTCGCATCAATTGCGTAGCGCACATCATGACCTGGGCGATCTTTGACATAAGTGATCAAAGATTCATAAGACTCAACACCTGCCGGCTTGTCTGGTCGCAGCTCTTCAAGCAAAGCACAAATGGTTTTCACTACTTCGATGTTGGCTTTTTCGTTATGGCCACCGATGTTGTAGGTCTCACCGATTTCACCTTCCGTCACGACTTTGTAAAGCGCACGAGCATGGTCTTCCACAAACAGCCAATCTCGGATTTGCATGCCATCACCATACACAGGTAAAGGCTTGCCATCGAGGGCATTCAGAATCATCAGTGGGATCAACTTCTCTGGGAAATGGTACGGACCATAGTTGTTTGAGCAATTGGTTACGAGTGTTGGGAGACCATAAGTACGCTGCCAAGCGCGTACAAGGTGATCGCTCGACGCTTTAGACGCCGAGTATGGGCTGCTTGGAGCGTATGAGGTGGTTTCGGTGAATAAATCATCCGTACCCTCTAAATCGCCATACACTTCATCCGTAGAAATATGATGAAAACGAAACGCCGATTTGTTCGCTTCCTCAAGGCTTGACCAATATTGACGCGCCGCTTCAAGAAGATGGTAAGTGCCCATGACGTTGGTCTCAATAAAAGCAGCAGGACCATCAATAGAGCGATCGACATGCGACTCAGCCGCTAAATGCATCACCATATCGGGTTGATGCTCTGAAAACACGCGGTCTAGTTCAGTTCGGTCACAGATATCCACTTGCTCGAAGTAATAACGGTCACTGTCCGCAACATCCACCAACGACTCCAAGTTTCCTGCGTAGGTGAGCTTGTCTAAATTCACGACGCTATCTTGGGTGTCACGAATAATGTGTCGAACGACAGCTGAGCCAATGAAGCCTGCCCCGCCTGTTACTAGTATTTTCATTGCAAATGTTACCTACTTTAATGGGTACTTTTAGTGGGTGTACCGAAATGCGCTATTGGATTGTCTCACGCATGACTGACAAAACGCTCACTTTACGTATTTTCAGTATAACTTTTTTGTACATGATCAAAATCGGACGCTTGCCAAATGATTTGGCGTTTGAGCAGTTCTTTTTTGAATGAGCGAAGAAGCCTTTCTAAGTTTTGCTTTTTCCAGTCGCCGTGCTCTTGTTTGCGGCACTTATCAAAATCAATAATCCACACTTTATCTTTGTCATCGATCAAGATGTTGTGGATATTCAGGTCTGTGTGATTAACGCCAGCGTTGTGCATTTTGGCAATTTCTTGCCCTATTTTTTGATACATTCCTTCCGGTAACGGTTTTTCCTGCAAGATACTGACCAGGTCTCTTGCGTTAGGAATGCGCTCACTCAATAAATCGGCCTGATATGTCAATCCAGATTTCACAGCTCTCGCAGCAATTGGCCTTGGCACATGAAC
>NZ_JAWPOR010000060.1:0-1688 GCF_033344395.1 Vibrio sp. 1874 | reverse complement strand
TCAAGTTTTAGATGCTGGTGGTCTGCACATCATCGGTACTGAGCGTCATGAATCTCGTCGTATCGATAACCAGTTACGTGGCCGTTCTGGTCGTCAAGGTGATGCGGGTTCATCTCGTTTCTACCTATCGATGGAAGACTCACTACTGCGTATCTTCACTTCAGATCGTATGGCAAGCTTGATTCAAAGCGGTATGGAAGAAGGCGAAGCAATCGAATCTAAGATGTTGTCTCGTTCTATTGAAAAAGCACAACGCAAAGTGGAAGGTCGCAACTTCGACATCCGTAAACAGCTTCTTGAATACGATGACGTGGCGAACGATCAACGTAAAGTGGTTTACGAACTGCGTGATGAGCTCATGAACGTTGACGATATCAGCGACATGATTGAACAAAACCGTGAAGATGTGCTCACAGCGATCATCGACGAATACATTCCACCACAATCTCTAGAAGACATGTGGGATGTGGAAGGTCTTCAAGAACGTTTGAAAGCAGATTTCGATCTAGACGCGCCAATCAAGCAATGGCTTGAGGAAGACGACAAACTGTACGAAGAAGCGCTGCGCGAGAAGATTATCAGCCTAGCCGTTGAAGTATACAAAGCGAAAGAAGAAGTTGTGGGTGCACAAGTGCTTCGTAACTTCGAAAAATCAGTGATGCTTCAAACACTCGATACGCTTTGGAAAGAGCATCTGGCGGCGATGGATCATCTGCGTCAAGGTATCCACCTACGTGGCTACGCACAAAAGAACCCGAAACAAGAGTACAAACGTGAATCGTTTGAATTGTTTGAAGGTTTACTTGAAGCGCTAAAGACTGACGTTATTACTGTTCTGTCTCGTGTCCGCGTTCAACAGCAAGAAGAAGTTGAGCGTATGGAAGAGCAACGTCGTGCACAAGCAGAAGAAGCTGCTCGTCGTGCGCAGGCTCAGCATGCAGCTGCGGAAAATCAGTTGGCTGATGGTGAAGAGTCTGAGGGTTCAAATCAACCTGTTGTTCGTGATGAGCGTAAAGTAGGTCGAAACGAACCTTGTCCATGTGGTAGTGGCAAGAAATACAAGCAGTGTCACGGTCAGATCAATTAATCTAACTTGATAACTTAATAAGAAAGAGTCGCTTAGGCGGCTCTTTTTGTATCGATAGATCCTAGGTAAATATCCATGAAAAGAATTCACATTGTTGCAGCGATCATTTTCAATCAAGATAAGTCGCAAATCTTTATTACTAAACGTCCTGATGATAAACATAAAGGTGGTTTTTGGGAGTTTCCGGGCGGTAAAGTCGAGCTAGGAGAAACAGTTGAACAAGCGATGGTTCGTGAGCTTGAAGAGGAAGTGGGGATTCGAGTGATTGAACAAGCACCGTTTGAACACCTTGAATACGATTACCCAGATAAGTCACTAAAATTTGATTTTATTACCGTCTCTCAGTTCGAGAACGAACCTTATGGTCGAGAAGGTCAAGAAGGGCGCTGGGTCGCAGTTGGTGAATTAGGGGATTACACCTTCCCTGAAGCTAACGTGCCGATCTTACAACGTGTCGTAAAAGAGTTCGCTTAAGCCCAATGAACGTGCTTGTGGTTAACACAGTATGTTGTTAGTTTAAAAAGATTCAGCGAAACGAAAGAGAACGAGAAGCCTCGTTATCCAGAGAAGGAGAGAAAGCGCAATGGTTCGTATTGCAATC
>NZ_JAWPOR010000005.1:0-274196 GCF_033344395.1 Vibrio sp. 1874 | reverse complement strand
TCAGAAGTGAAACGAAATAGCGCCGATGGTAGTGTGGGGCTTCCCCATGTGAGAGTAGGACATCGCCAGGCTTTAAATTTAAGAAGCCCGCTCGAAAGAGCGGGCTTTTTTGCATCTATAGAGTTTTAAAATTAGCTCACTTTATACCTAAAAAGTGTTCATCTAAGGTGCGATATACTTGCTCTCTGCAACCTTCCAAAAGGCTTTAACAAGCGGATTTTCCAGCTGAGTTTTGTTGCAGCAAACACCAAGTTTAAAAGGTTTAATTGGTAAGACTTTTAAACGATTTATCTTTTCTCTTACCGGACTGTTATTGATTACAACATCAGGTGCGATACCTACTCCACACCCCAATGCAACCATACTTACGATGGCTTCATGTCCGGAAGTTTGTGCGTAAATCTTTGGCTTTATTTTCATTTGTTTGAGCCAACTATTGGCCCTGTCTCTTGCCGTTCCTGCTTCTGGGAGTATGAATGGAATGACCGACCAGTCTGGTTTTTCTTTTTGTAGCTCTTCAGCAAACGCACTAACCCCAACAGGTACGATGACAGAAAGTGGGATTTCACTGATCGTTTCAAATGCGATTTTATTTGACATCTGTTCTGACTTGGCTGATATGGCAATATCGGCTTCATCTGCTAGTATTTTGTCGATCGCTTGAGCTGGATCGCCGGTTGATAGTTTGAATTCAATGAAAGGGTTCTGAATACGAAAGTCAGATATTAGCTCCGGAAGATGGCTGTAGCTTGCAGTAACAGAACAAAAGAGACGGATTTCTCCTTTCAATTCATCCTCGGTTCCCTTCAGGTGACTCTGATACTGCTGCCATTCGCCAAGAATCTTTAAGGCGACTGGGACTAGCTTTTTACCTTGGATAGTTAAATCAACGCTACGGTTGTCGCGTAAAAACAATTGTTGGCTGGTTTCCTCCTCTAATTTTTGTATCTGTCGGCTTAAGGCTGAAGGGCTAATATGCATTGCCGCTGCGGTCTTGGCGAAACTTTTACTCTCACAGAGATGAATGAAAAGTTGCAGGCTTTTGATATTCATTAAATTTTCATTTCCATGTTGCATAAATTGCAATAATTAATTGTGAATATATCACTTTAAGCAATCTCATGTCTGTTTTAGTATGAAGTTATTCGGTAAGGCAATTACTGACCTCAATGGAAGAATCTCAAAGGAGCACCCAGATGGCTAATTATTTCAATACCCTAAACTTGCGCGAGCAGTTGGACCAATTAGGTCGTTGTCGTTTTATGGACCGCAGTGAGTTCGCTTCAGAAGCGGATTATCTGAAAGGTAAGAAAGTAGTCATTGTAGGTTGTGGTGCTCAAGGTCTTAACCAAGGTCTGAACATGCGCGACTCTGGTCTAGACGTTGCTTATGCGCTTCGCCAAGCCGCGATTGATGAGCAACGCCAGTCATTCAAAAACGCAAAAGACAACGGTTTTGAGGTAGGTAGCTACGAAACGCTAATTCCACAAGCTGATCTAGTAGTAAACCTTACTCCAGATAAGCAGCACACAAACGTTGTTGAGACGGTAATGCCGTTAATGAAAGAAGGCGCAGCACTGGGTTACTCTCATGGTTTCAACGTTGTTGAAGAAGGCATGCAAATCCGTAAAGACCTAACGGTAGTAATGGTTGCACCTAAATGTCCAGGTACGGAAGTTCGTGAAGAATACAAGCGTGGTTTCGGTGTACCGACTCTTATCGCTGTTCACCCAGAGAACGACCCAAAAGGTGAAGGTTGGGATATCGCGAAAGCTTGGGCTGCAGCAACCGGTGGTCACCGTGCAGGCTGTCTAGAGTCTTCTTTCGTTGCTGAGGTGAAATCTGACCTAATGGGTGAGCAAACTATCCTTTGTGGCATGCTACAGGCTGGCTCTATCGTGTGTTACGAGAAGATGATTGCTGATGGTATCGATCCTGGCTACGCAGGCAAGCTTCTTCAATACGGCTGGGAAACGATCACGGAAGCTCTGAAGTTTGGTGGTATCACTCATATGATGGATCGCTTAACTAACCCTGCGAAAGTAAAAGCATTTGAACTTTCTGAAGAGCTAAAAGAGCTGATGCGTCCGCTATACAACAAGCACATGGATGACATCATCACAGGTCACTTCTCTAGCACGATGATGGCTGACTGGGCAAACGACGATGCAAACCTACTAGGCTGGCGTGCAGAAACGGGTGAAACTGCTTTCGAAAACTACCCAGAAACTGACGTAGAAATTTCTGAGCAGGAGTACTTCGATAACGGTATCCTGATGGTTGCTATGGTTCGTGCGGGTGTTGAGCTAGCATTTGAAGCGATGACCGCTTCTGGCATCATCGATGAGTCTGCTTACTACGAGTCTCTACACGAGCTGCCACTTATCGCAAACACTATCGCACGTAAGCGTTTATACGAGATGAACGTGGTTATCTCTGATACGGCTGAATACGGTAACTACCTGTTCGCTAACGTAGCAACGCCGCTTCTACGTGAGAAGTTTATGCCAGCCGTAAATACTGACGTAATTGGTAAAGGTTTAGGTGAAACGTCTAACCAAGTGGATAACGCGACTCTTATCGCTGTGAATGAAACAATCCGTAACCACCCTGTAGAGTACATCGGTGAAGAACTACGTGGTTATATGACAGATATGAAGCGCATCGCGGTTGGTGGCTAATTTTCTTTGCTTCAAAGTAGAGAAAATATTAAATGAACTCTGGCCAGACTGGAGTGATAAATACAAAATAAAACACAACATCTAATCAAAAGGCTTGGTCGCCGTTGACCAAGCCTTTTTGTTTTTAGCCGATTTATCTGCGCGCCGATAAGAAAAACGCTCCTTTGTGAGGAGCGCTTTGATACTTATTTTTCAGCAAGCTTTTCTTCAAGTTGCGCCAACTTCTGTTCCATTTCTGTTAGCTTTTGACGTGTACGTAGTAAAACTTGAGTTTGAACATCAAACTCTTCGCGACTTACAACATCTAGCTTGTTTAGCTGGCCTTGGATTACTTGACGAACTTTCTGATCGACATCAGAGCCCAACTCTTTTACAGGTTGAGGCATTGAGTCGTGAATCTGTTTAGCAATTTGCTCTAATTTCTTTGGGTCAAACATAGTGGCTAAAACTCCTTTTGATTTGTCCTCATTTTAAGTAAATGATACGTGAAAGTCGCCATTTAGATGGCAAAAAAGAGAGCGGCAATAAAAAAGGCCACCGAAGTGACCTTTTTGAATGCCTTAATAGCTTATCTGTTATCCGCTAATTCACGATGAGCTGCTTTCGCTTCGTCAACTCGCGCTAACTTCTCCAAGTCTTTGTCTTCAACAAATACTGGCAGAGGTTTGTGTTTTTCAGCTAGGTAGCTGTAAATCACAGGTAGCACGAATAGTGTGAACAGTGTACCGATTGCAAGGCCAGCAACGATGACGATACCGATACTGAAACGTTGCGCGGCACCTGCACCTGTTGCGTACATCAGTGGGATCAGACCTGCGATCATCGCTGCAGTGGTCATTAGGATAGGGCGAAGACGCACTTTCGCAGCTTCCATCACCGCATCAATACGAGACAGTTTATTATGTAACTGCTCTTCCTTGGCGACTTCACAGATCAAGATACCGTGCTTGGTTATTAGGCCGACCAGCGTGATCAAACCAACCTGCGAGTATATGTTCATCGAGGCCGTACCCCAGGCCAATGCGATCAAGGCACCACATATTGCCAGAGGTACAGATACCATGATGACAATAGGATCGCGGAGTGATTCAAATTGAATCGCCAGAACGAGGAAGATGATCGCAAGTGCAAGACCGAAGGTTGCATACAAGGCACTACCTTCCGTTACAAACTGACGAGATTCGCCCATGTAATCATGGTTATACCCTGCAGGCAGTTTGGTTTGTGCAATATTTTCAAACCAATTAACTGCATCCCCCATCGAAACACCAGGGCCTGTAACAGCACCCACAGTTGCTGAGTTTAGCTGGTTGAAGTGTGGCAAAGAGCGAGGCTCAGCCACCACATCAATGGTAATCAGACTACCTAATGGAACCGCTTTACCATCCACAGAGCGTACATAGTAGTTCTTCATCGATTCTGGGTTTAGACGCCATTTACGCTCAACCTGAGGAATTACCTCATAAGAGCGGCCATTTAGGTCGATACGGTTTACATAACCATCTGCCATCATGGTGCTGAGGGTGATACCAATGTCTTGCATAGTCACACCGTAGGCACCTGCTTTGTCTTTATCGATCTTGATCTTCATCGTTGCAGAATCATATTTCAGATCCAGATCGGAATAGACAAACATTGGACTGCTTGCTACTTCCGACAGAATGTCATTTGCAACGGTAAACAAACTTTCAAAGTTGTTTGGCGTTGTAATTACGAACTGTACAGGAAGGCCTGAACCAGCACCTGGTAGCTCCGGCATTTCGTAGGCAGCAATAGACATTCCCGGAATGCTCGAAACAAGCCCACCAACACGCTGTTTGATTTCTGCTTGGCTCGCTTCTCGTTCGCCCCATGGTTTGAGTGTAGCTAAACCAAACGCTTGATTAGAATCCGGTACACCGTTAAATACCTGAGCGTATTCCACTTCTGGTTGATCAGAGAGAATCTTATTCACATCATCCATGGTGTTTTGGATGTAGTCCAAATTCGAATTTGATGGTGCGGTCCCTATGAGTACTACAACACCTTTATCTTCAGATGGAGCTAGCTCGCTAGGAATAAACTTGAATAGGACTGGTAAACTTGCGAATACAATTATCGCAAACACGATCACCACTGGTCGGCTAGCCATTATTGCTTTTAACATGCTTGCGTAGCGATTAGTCATGCCATCAAGTACATGGTGAACTTTTTGCTCAAACTTGCTTGGCTTCTCGTTCGCCTTCAGCATCTTCGAACACATCATTGGTGATAGTGTCAAAGCGATGATGCCGGATACGAATACTGAACCTGCCAGTGTCAAAGCGAACTCTTTGAACAATGAACCGGTGATACCACCCATCAATGCGATCGGCGCGTACACTGCACCTAGCGTCAATGTCATCGCGATAACTGGAACCGCAATTTCACGCGTACCAATAATTGCAGCTCGGAATGGCGATTCCCCTTCTTTGATGTGACGGTCAACGTTTTCTAGTACAACGATCGCGTCATCCACCACCAGACCGATGGCAAGCACCATCGCCAGTAGCGTCATCAAGTTCCAAGAGAAACCCATTGCCTGCATCACCATTGCCACACCAATCAATGAAAGTGGAATGGTCACGATAGGAATGATTACCGCGCGGAATGAACCTAGGAACAGTGTGATAACCACAAGTACGATGACCGCTGCTTCAAGAATCGTTTTCACTACTTCGTGAATCGATTCGTTGATGGCGATAGTTGAGTCGTACATCACGTTCATTTTGATGTTACTTGGTAGGTTGCGCTCAAGCTGAGGCAACAGTTCAAGTACGTCTGCTGCAATGTTGATTGGGTTAGCGCTTGGTGCTGCGTTGATCGCCGCAACCACGGCTTCTTGACCGTTTGCACTTGCGCGATAAACGTCGTGACTCTTCTCCAGCGTTACTTTAGCGATATCACCTAGACGGATGACATCCCCTTCACCAGTTTTCACGACCAATGCTTCAAGTTCAGCAACGTTTGATACCTGAGTATCTGCGCTACCGTTATAAAGTACGAACTCACCCGTCGCTTGACCGGTTGCAGATTGGTAGTTGTTGGCGTTAAGAACGCTCATCACATCCGTAGCGGTCAACTTCAAAGCGCCCATTTTGGCAGGATCTAGCCATACGCGCAGTGCGTACTTCATACCACCATACAGGTCAACTTTGGATACACCGTTTACAGTGAACAACTGCGGGTTGATTACACGCTCAAGGTAGTCAGTGATCTGGCTTGAAGATAACTCGTCACTCGTAAAGCCGATGTACAGTACCGCCGTTGTCGAACCTGTCGACATGGTTACGGTTGGATCTTCGGCTTCTTTTGGAAGCTGAGAACGTACTGAGTTCGTTTTCGCTAAGATATCAGCCAATGCTGCATTCGGGTCAGTATTCAACTTCATGTTGACAGTAATGGTTGATTTACCTAGTACCGATTGCGAAGTCATGTAATCAATATTATCGGCTTGCGCCACCGCTTGCTCCAATGGCTGAGTAATAAAGCCTTGGATCAAGTTGGCACTTGCACCGTAGTAACTGGTGGTCACGGTGACCACCGTATTCGTCATTTCAGGGTACTCACGAACTTGCATTTTGAACACCGCTTGCAAACCAAGCAATGCAATCAAAAAGCTGATCGATACCGCTAAAACTGGACGTTTTATAAAAACATCTGTAAAGCGCATGATGCCTCCAACTTAAAGCATTGGTGTTTCAGCAGGTGGGGTAGTTGCATCGCTTTCGACAATGCTTACTTTCGCATGGTTACTCAAACGGACTTGACCCGATGTCACTACCACATCACCTGGCTTCACGCCTTCTAGAATGTGTGCGATATCTTTAGAGCGTTCGCCAACTTTTACCACATGCTGCTTAACGCGTTTTTCGCCATCTTCTTCTGTTACGATGTAAACATTGTCGCCATATAGCGTAAATGTGATCGCGGTTTGAGGTAGAGTGACCTGATTTTCTAACTTAGGCAGAATGATGTTTGCACGCGCGAACATACCACTACGCAGTTTACCGTCACTGTTAGGGATATCCGCTTGAACTTGAATCAAACCACTTTGTACGTTAACCGCAGGCTCAATCGCAGAAATTGAACCTTTGAAAGGCTGTTCTGGGTAGGCATCCACGAAGATATCCACTTCTTGGTCGATATTGATACGTGAAATATCGGTTTGCGGCACGGTAAAGCGTAAACGCATCACGCTGGTGTCTTCCAGGCGAACAATATCGGTACCCGCTTGTAGGTACTGACCGAGGTACACGTTACGAATACCTACTACACCATCAAATGGCGCTTTGATTTCGCGTCGGTCGATGGTCGCTTTCAAGCTTTCAATGTCCGCTTTTAAGGAGAAGTAGTTCGCTTCTGCTTCGTCATACGCTTCTTTAGAAATAGAGCCTTTTTTAAATAGCCCTTGGTAGCGTTTGTATTTCGCTTCTGCTGCTGGCAACTTGGCTTGCGAGCTCTTTAAATTCGCTTTCTCAACGTCAGAGTCAAGCAGTACTAGTGGCTGACCTGCTTTGACTTGAGTACCGGAATCAAATGCGATTTTATCGATAACACCGCTCGTTTCGTTCGCTACCGTCACGCCTTGATTTGGCTCGATAAAACCAATTTCCTCGATGACTGGTACCCAATCCACCGCTTGCACTTCAGTTACGGTTACTGGGAATGCTGGTTCAGGGCGATTGGCAAACTGCTCCATTTTGTCTTTGATATCAATTAGTCTGTATGTAACAACGCTACCAAAAAGTAATAAAACAATTGATAGCATCAAAATCCACTTTTTCATTCTATTAAGAACTCCAAGTTAGTGTTTAATAATTGCATCCCAACTGGCTTCAATAGCGGCCTCTAATGCCGTCTTATCCAGTTGATAAAATCCCAAAGCGTGTTTCCGAGCAAGTGCAACACTTGCCTCAAAACTTAATCCAGAAAGTACTTCGTTATCGAGAAGCTTGAATACTCCCTCGTCTTTACCCTGATTAAAAAGAAGATCTACTTGGGCAAACATTTGTCTCTCAAGTTCCCGAGCTTTGCTACTATTTGAACAGGGTAAAGACTCATATTGGACTCGGTTGCTGATCGCACTTAAGTTCGAGCTCGCTAGATTCCAAATATTGAGCCACATGGTTCGATAACGCTGTTTTAAAGGCATCTCTTCACTAACACCTAGTTGCACCGCAGTAGCAACACGCTTAGCAACGTTAAGGCGTAGTTCCTCTAAAAGATGTTCTTTATCTGAGAAATAACGGTAAATCGTCCCTGCTGCGACACCTGCCTCATTGGCGAGCTTTTGCATGGAAAGCCCTTGAAAGCCAGATTCAGCAATGAGTTGTTCAGCAGCGACTAAGATTTGTTCTCGTTTATCTACAGCAGGGTTATCCTTCATAATGTCACCCTTTAGTGAATGAACGTTCATTCATTATAGCTTAAATACCCGCTATTTATGCAACAGAATATTGCACTTAATTGGTGTGAAAATTACAAGAAATCAGCATAGCTTTCACGAGGCCACCCCTTTATCATAGGCGCCACATTCATCACCCGCAGAGAATTTCTATGAAGCTGAACCCTAGTCAAGATGAAGCCGTGAAATACGTGTCTGGTCCATGCCTAGTGCTAGCTGGTGCTGGCTCGGGCAAAACTCGTGTTATTACCAATAAAATCGCTTATCTGGTTCAGCAATGTGGTTACAAAGCGCGTAATATTGCTGCGGTGACGTTTACCAACAAAGCAGCACGTGAAATGAAGGAGCGTGTAGGTCAAACGTTAGGGAAAGGTGAGTCTAAAGGTTTGATGGTATCAACATTCCACACTTTAGGATTGAACATCATCAAGCGTGAGTACAAGCATTTAGGGTTGAAAGCGGGCTTCTCACTGTTTGATGACCAAGACCAGCTAGCGCTGCTCAAAGAACTTACCGAAAAGCAGCTTGATGGTGATAAAGATCTGCTACGTCAGCTTCTGAGTTGTATTTCCAACTGGAAAAACGACATGTTGACGCCAGAGCAAGCCAAAGCGCGTGCGCAAGGTGAACAGCAACAATTGTTTGCGTTCTGTTTTGATATGTACCAAAAGCAAATGAAAGCCTATAACGCGCTCGATTTTGATGACCTAATTTTGATGCCCGTTTTACTCTTACGTAATCATGAAGATGTTCGTCAGCGTTGGCAGAATCGTATCCGTTACCTACTGGTTGACGAGTATCAAGATACCAACACGAGTCAGTATGAGCTGGTCAAATTAATTGTCGGAGAACGTGGGCGATTGACGGTTGTAGGGGATGACGATCAGTCTATTTATTCATGGCGTGGTGCGAAACCTCAGAACCTCGTGTTGCTGGGTGAAGATTATCCAAATTTGCGTTTGATTAAGCTAGAGCAAAACTACCGTTCAACGAGTCGAATCCTGCGTGCGGCCAACATTTTGATAGCTAACAACCCTCACGTCTATGAGAAGTCCTTGTTCTCTGAAATTCCTGACGGTGAAAAACTCAAAGTGTTGTTGGCTAAAAATGAAGAGCATGAAGCAGAGCGCGTAACGGGTGAACTAATTGCGCATAAGTTCCTAAACCGTACCGAATATAAAGATTATGCGATTCTATACCGTGGTAACCACCAATCACGTTTGATTGAAAAGTCTCTGATGCAAAACCGTGTACCGTATAAAATTTCTGGCGGCACCTCGTTTTTTGCGCGCGCAGAGATTAAAGACATCATGGCGTATTTGCGCGTTTTGGTTAATCCGGATGACGACAATGCATTTTTGCGCATTGTGAATACTCCACGACGTGAAATTGGCCCAGTAACGTTAGAGAAGTTAGGCAGTTATGCCAATATGCGAGGGAAGAGCCTGTTTGAGTCGAGCTTTGAAATGGGGCTCGAACAGCACCTAACGGGACGTGGCCTAGAAAACCTGCGTCGTTTCACCCAATGGCTAGTGGCGATTGCTGATCAAGCTGAGCGTGGTGATACCGTCGAAGCGGTTCGTTCGCTAGTTCGTGATATCCATTATGAAGATTGGCTATACGAAACTTCAGCAAGTCCGAAAGCCGCTGAAATGCGAATGAAGAACGTTTCTGATCTTTATTCATGGATAGTGGCGGACCTAGAGGGTGACAACTACGATCAAGAAGAGAAAACGTTAAAAGAAGTCGTTCAACGTTTGACCTTGCGTGACATGATGGAGCGCGGTGAAGAAGATGAAGACAGTGATGCAGTACAACTGATGACCTTGCACGCATCAAAAGGCCTTGAGTTCCCATATGTATACTTAATTGGGTCCGAAGAAGGTATTTTACCGCACCAAACCAGTATTGATGAAGATAACGTGGAAGAAGAGCGTCGCCTGATGTACGTTGGTATTACTCGCGCGCAACGTGAACTGACTTTCACTATGTGCAAAGAGCGTCGGCAGTTCGGCGAGTTGATCAAACCGACTCAAAGCCGCTTTTTGGATGAGTTGCCATTTGATGACGTTGAATGGGAAGTAAACAAAAAGCCAGTATCAGCAGAAGAGCGTATGGCGAAAGGTCAAGCACACATTGCCAATATTCGAGCAATGTTTAAGAAGTAAAGTAACCCTGTTCTCACTGACTAAAAACAAAAAGGCTTGCCAACTGGCAAGCCTTTTTCGTTGATGTCTTTACTTATAGACCTTCAATCATGTGGTCAATTGCTGCGATGATTTCATCGTCAGAACAGTCCATACAGGTTCCTTTGGCTGGCATCGCATTGAAGCCTTCTAATGCGTGCTTCACTAACGTATCTTTGCCTTGTGCAATACGTGGTGCCCAATCATCGGCATTACCTGTTTTAGGTGCGCCGTTTACACCAGATGCGTGACAAGCAATACAAAAAGTACCATAAACTGTGGCGCCATCACGTGGACCGGTTGGCTCTTCTTTCACTGGCTCAGAACCCGCTAGATAAACATCACCGACAGGTTGGATGCGTTCTGCGATCGCATCGTATTCAGTTTGGCTGATGTCAGAAGCTAAAGCTGCCGTAGAAAACGTTAAGGCAGCGAACAAAACGCTAATCATTTGTCGAGACATATCCATTAAACCCACTTCACATTCCCGAGGTAAGTGACTTACCTATTTATATAGTTAGAGTATTAATGCCGAGCAGAGAAATCATTAAATTCCACTGAATGGCATAGAATGATTAGACAACTTGGTTGCAGCTGTTAAATCAATGTAAATAATGGGTGATTATATCCCGATAACTTGTTGCAATAAACAACAAGTTATCCATGACAGGGCGTGAATCACATCAAAAATCCACTTTAACGGAAGATAACTGTCGAAAAAGAGACCAAACGATAAAAAAAGTAAAAAAAGTACTAGACGGCATAGTGTGATATCCGTATTATTCCACTCCGCCGATAGGGCATGCGCCCGTAGCTCAGTTGGATAGAGCGTTGGCCTCCGGAGCCAAAGGTCGAAGGTTCGAATCCTTTCGGGCGTACCATTGCCTCGGAGGATACATCGGTAAAAATCAGTGGTGGCTATAGCTCAGTTGGTAGAGCCCCGGATTGTGATTCCGGTTGTCGCGAGTTCAAGTCTCGTTAGCCACCCCATTCTTTCTTTTTTAGATTGAATGCGGTAGCATTGCTCCCAATCTTGATTCAATCAAGATAAAACATCGTCGGTGAATAGCGCAGCTTGGTAGCGCATCTGGTTTGGGACCAGAGGGTCGGGGGTTCGAATCCCTCTTCACCGACCACTATTTAGTTTATGGCTCTAATAGAGCGGTAAACAGCAAAAATTGATGGTGGCTATAGCTCAGTTGGTAGAGCCCTGGATTGTGATTCCGGTGGTCGCGAGTTCGAATCTCGTTAGCCACCCCATTAATTAAGGTGACTTCTTAGTTGAAGTGTCCTGTCTGATTTGAGAAAATCAGCAAATACAGTTCGGTGAATAGCGCAGCTTGGTAGCGCATCTGGTTTGGGACCAGAGGGTCGGGGGTTCGAATCCCTCTTCACCGACCACTATTTAAAGCCTCAGTCGAAAGACTGGGGCTTTTTTGCATCTCTCCTGAAAAGAATCGGCATTCCATTTCAATTTTTCCCAAAAGTGTACAGCTCTAGGGGCTTTTGACCACCTATGATCCAAATGCTTTTCGAGCTGACAAAATAAACCCCAGAGCAGTGTCTGGGGTTTTGTAGTTTTCTAATCCGCTGCTTTTATTGGGCGAGTGTTTTAAGGATTTCTTTCAGTTCTACCGTTTCTTGGATTTCAAAACTTGGCGTTATATCCGTTGAGTTGCTTGCGCCTGTCGCATTCACCCATACACTCAAAATGCCCATATTGTTAGCGCCAGCAATGTCAGCAGGTAAAGAGTCGCCCACGTGTAGAGCCTCTTCTGGTTTTACTTCGACCAAGTCGAGCGCTTTTTGGAAAATACTTGTAGCAGGTTTCTCTTCTGGCTCTTCTCCTCCCACAATAATATGGTCCACCCAGTTGCTCATTTGTGTCGCGTTTAATTTAGGGTGTTGAGAAAAAATCGGGCCGTTAGTGATCACGACGAGTTTGTAATGTTGACGAAGGTCGCTGAGCATTTCTTTTACACCAGGGAAGAAAGTGAACGCGCCCATACGTGCAGAGTCAAAGTAGTCTTGAGCTTGTTGAGCCTCTTTTGCAGTGATGCTGACGCCTTGCTCCGCCAAGATGTTTTGGATCAGGCCACAACGGAAGGCATTTTCATCGGGTAGCAGAGCAACAAGGTGAGGGAACTCAGCATTCAGCTTTTTGTATACACCCTGTAAGTAGCGCTGCAAAAAAGCTTTTGGCTCAGTCACTTGTGGGTAGGTTTTATGAATCCAAGTTGTAAACGCTTGTCCTGCAACTTTATCGGCTTGTGACGTTGCACATAAAGTCTCGTCCATATCAAAAAAAATCGCTTTAAGCACAGGGGCTCCTTTTATTTACGGCTTGGCTTTGACACTGTTCATCTATTATCCCACTCTCAATTGTGTCGTAAAGGGTTAAAACCGGCGAGTTTTCTTATGACGTACGAATGAAGATAGCGGTACTTTCCTTTGCTTAGTCAATAAACCGCTTAAGTGGCGCATAATCTGCATTGGAGCAGGATTTGTGTGGTTTTGCTGTTTTGTTCACGTTTTGACCTATCCTTTCTCTTCCTAAGTTTGGCTTTTTGTATTTGCCGACTATTTTATTAATAGTTTTTTATGTTGAAAAAACACTTTTTGCATATGATATTGTTTGTTAAATGTTAATAAATGCACATGAATAATATGGTTAATGATCTTGTTTAGCTCATGTTTGCTTTTAGAGCATTTTTCTAGTTTTATTGGTGCATGACGCACAAAAATAGTGTGATATGAAAATGGTTAAATACTTGTTAATGCATTTTTATTCGCTAATTGTGCGTTTATTTAATGTTTTTTCGGCGGAATATACTTTAATTGTTGCTTTTTTGTGTGATTTTTGCCAAATTATTTCCGCATTAAGATTTCAGAGTATTATTCTGAATTTGAACGGATTCATTCAGGTGATGAATGGTGCCTTTGGCATGATTCGATACCACAGACAAGGCAGTAGAGGTCTGAAATGTCACTATTAGAAGTGAAAAACCTTCGTATTGAATACCCATCCCGACACGGCGTTCACGCTGCCGTGAAGTCACTTTCTTTTCATATTGAACGTGGTGAAATCGTGGGTGTTGTTGGCGAATCAGGTGCGGGTAAATCCACCGTTGGTAACGCCGTTATTGATTTGCTTAGCCCTCCAGGTCGCGTTGCTAGCGGCGATGTTTTCTTGGATGGAGAAAAAATTTCTGGCCTATCACCAGAAGCGATGCGTAAGGTTCGCGGCTCGAAAATAGGTTTTATTTTCCAAGATCCGATGACCTCGCTCAATCCACTTTTTACTGTTGAGCAACAGCTGAAAGAGACGATCCACGCCAACATGAAGGTCTCTGATGAAGAGGCGTATCAGCGCGCGCTTTCTCTTATGCAGCAGGTTGGTATTCCGCAACCAGAAAACCGCTTAAAACAGTACCCGCACCAATTCTCTGGTGGTATGCGTCAGCGTGTTGTCATTGCCATTGCTTTGGCTGGTGAGCCTGATCTCATCATTGCGGACGAACCAACTACAGCGTTAGACGTTTCTATCCAAGACCAAATCCTCAACTTGATCCGCGAGCTGTGTATCAAGAACAATGTCGGCTGTATGTTGGTTACTCACGATATGGGTGTCGTCTCCAACGTCACCGATCGCGTGGCGGTAATGTATCGTGGTGACTTAGTGGAGTTTGGACCAACAGCCAAAGTATTGGGCGATCCTGATCACTCTTATACTCGCAGTCTAATTTCAGCGGTACCACGTTCAGACAGAAAGCTAGATCGTTTCCCGTTAGTAAGCTATATAGAAGAAGCGGCGGAAATGGAGCCACTCGATATCAAGAACCACTGGTTAGGACAAAGCCAAGATGAGCGTGAGTACGCTGGCCCGCTTTTGGACGTGAAGAACGTCAATCTTCGCTTTGTGACCAAAGACTCTTTGTTCGAGAGCCGCCGAGAATACGTGCAAGCATCTAATAATGTGAGCTTTGAAGTGCACGAAGGCGAAACCTTTGGTTTGGTGGGCGAGTCTGGTTCAGGTAAATCGACCATTGCACGTGTGATTGCTGGTTTATACCAACCTAACTCTGGTCAGGTGAAATTCGAGGGCATTGACCTGACCGCTTTAACCTCTGAGAAAGAGCGCCGCCCGATGCGTCGTCAAATGCAGATGGTGTTCCAAAACCCGTATACTTCAATGAACCCTCGTATGAAGGTATTTGATATTATTGCTGAGCCAATCCGTTTTCATAAATTGACGAAAAACGAGTCGGAAACTCGCCAAATCGTGAATGACCTATTGGATCATGTTGGTTTGGGTCGAATGGCTGGGCTAAAGTATCCTCATGAATTCTCCGGTGGTCAGCGTCAGCGTATTTCTATTGCGCGTGCGTTGGCGACTCGTCCTCGACTTTTGATTTGTGATGAACCGACCTCAGCACTGGACGTATCGGTACAGGCACAAATTCTAAACTTGCTGAAAGATCTGCAAAGTGAGCTGAACTTGACTATGTTGTTTATCAGCCACGATTTACCTGTTATTCGTCAGATGTGTGACCGAGTAGGTGTGATGCAAATGGGTACACTTTTAGAAGTGGCACCAACAGAACAGTTATTCACGGCACCTCAACACGAATACAGCAAAAAATTGATTTCTCTGATGCCGGAGTTTACAGGCTTGCGAGAAGAGATCGAAACGGCATAAACCAAGCAATTCGCTTGGCTAACCTTTAGTCATAACAAAGACGCAAACACAACAACAAGGGATCCGTATCCCCGCATGAAGGAGTTATGCAAATGAAAACCATGAAAAGCAAATTAGCAGTGGCGCTAATGGCTGCGGGCCTAAGCTTTAACGCAATGGCAGCAGATATCAAAGTTGGCTATGCAGCTGACCCAGTATCGCTTGACCCACATGAGCAGCTATCAGGTGGCACACTGCAAATGTCACACATGGTATTTGATCCGTTGGTTCGCTTTACTCAAAAAATGGATTTCGAGCCTCGCCTAGCGGAAAGCTGGGAACGTATTAACGATACGACTGTTCGTTTCAAACTGCGTGAAGGTGTGAAATTCCATTCTGGCAATACTCTAACGGCTGACGACGTCGTGTGGACGTTCCAGCGTTTACAAAGCTCTCCTGACTTTAAAAACATCTTCGACCCGTACGAGAAAATCGTCAAAGTTGACGACAACACGTTCGATCTTGTAACTAAAGGTCCTTACCCACTAGTGCTGCAAACCGCAACGTACATTTTCCCAATGGACAGCAAGTTCTACACTGGCAAAACTGCGGACGGCAAAGATAAGTCTGAGCTAGTGAAGCACGGTAATTCATTCGCATCGACTAACGTTTCTGGCACGGGTCCATTCATTGTGACTTCTCGTGAACAGGGCGTAAAAGTGGAATTTGAACGCTTTAAAGATTACTGGGACAAAGAGTCGAAAGGTAACGTTGATAAGCTAACGCTTGTGCCAATTAAAGAAGACGCAACTCGTGTAGCAGCGCTGCTTTCTGGCGGTGTTGACATGATTCACCCTGTAGCGCCAAACGACCACAAACGCGTTGAAGATGCTGACGGCATCGACCTAGTTACGCTACCTGGTACTCGTATCATCACGTTCCAACTAAACCAAAACAGCAACGAAGCATTGAAAGACGTTCGCGTTCGCCAAGCGATTGTTCACGCAATCAATAACGAAGGTATCGTGAAGAAAATCATGAAAGGTTTCGCAACGGCCGCTGGTCAGCAAAGCCCGGCAGGTTACGTAGGTCACGATGACAAACTGGTTCCTCGCTACGATTTGAAGAAAGCGAAAGAACTGATGAAAGAAGCGGGTTACGAAAACGGCCTGACGCTAACGATGATCGCACCAAACAACCGTTACGTGAATGATGCGAAAGTAGCACAAGCGGCGGCGGCAATGTTGTCTAAGATCGGTATCAAGGTTGATCTGAAGACCATGCCAAAAGCGCAATACTGGCCAGAGTTCGACAAGTGTGCGGCAGACATGCTGATGATCGGTTGGCACTCAGATACGGAAGATTCGGCGAACTTCAACGAGTTCCTAACCATGACTCGTAACGAAGAAACTGGTCGTGGTCAGTACAACTGTGGTTACTACTCAAACCCAGAAATGGACAAAGTGGTTGAAGCTGCGAACGTAGAGACGGATCCTGCGAAACGTGCAGAAATGCTGAAGGGCGTAGAAGCGACACTATACAACGACGCAGCATTCGTACCGCTACACTGGCAAAGTGAAGCATGGGGCGCGAAGTCTAACGTGAAAGCGGCAGATATCGTTAACCCAATGGTAATGCCTTACTTCGGTGACCTAGTGGTTGAATAATCACGGTTAGTCGACTTTGAGGAGGGATGGATTTCCCTCCTCAACTTAAAGCACTCGACTCAGTTTTGTTTCAGTCGGATTGAGTTGGTTATTTAGACTGAATTTTCTCTCTAATTTAGAGATCTATGGATAGTTAAGGGGCAAGGAATGTTTTCGTTTCTGGTCAAGCGCCTGTTTCAGGCACTGATAGTGATGTTTGTGATCAGTTTGGTGGCGTTTGCCATTCAGGACAACCTGGGTGATCCGCTGCGTGAGCTTGTAGGTCAGTCGGTTTCGGAATCGGAGCGTCAAGCGCTACGCGACGACTTGGGCCTGAACGATCCCTTTATCACAAAGTACACGCGCTTTGTGGGTAATGCATTGCAAGGTGATTTGGGTACCTCATATTTTTTCAAGCGACCTGCGGTTGAGGTGATTCTCGACAAGCTGGTAGCTACATTAGAGCTCGTGTTTGGCGCGACGCTTATCATCATTGTTTTCTCTATTCCGCTTGGGGTGTACTCTGCGATTCATCCTAAGAGTGTTTTTACCAAATTTGTCATGGCGATGAGCAGTGTCGGTATCTCGATTCCGGTGTTCTTAACCGCAATCATGCTGATGTATGTCTTCTCTATAGAACTCGGTTGGCTGCCTTCCTACGGGCGGGGCGAGACCGCTAATGTGCTCGGTTGGGAATCTGGCTTCTTTACCATTGATGGTATCAAGCACCTCATCCTACCTTGTATTGCGCTAGCGTCTATCATGTTGCCGTTGTTCATCCGCTTGGTGCGTTCAGAAATGCTGGAAGTTCTGAGTTCGGAATACATTAAGTTCGCCAAAGCAAAAGGTTTGAACTTACAAAAGATTTATTACCAACATGCACTTAAGAACACCATGCTGCCAGTATTGACAGTAGGTGGTGTGCAGATTGGTACCATGGTGGCCTACACCATTCTTACTGAAACCGTGTTCCAATGGCCGGGCACTGGCTTCCTTTTCCTAGAGGCAATCAACCGTGTAGATACACCGCTGATCACTGCCTACGTTATCTTTGTTGGTCTGATCTTCGTGGTAACCAATACCATCGTTGACTTGCTGTACGGCATCATCAACCCAACTGTGAACCTAACTGGAAAAGGAGCTTAATCATGAGCCAATCAAATTTAACACCAGCTCCTGCTCCATCAGCGTGGCAGCGTTTCAAAGAGTCAGATTTTCTGTATTACTTCAAACGCGACAAAGTGGCGATGGCGAGTTTTACCGTCTTTATGATGTTCTTAGTATTGGCATTGGCTGCACCGATTCTTGCGCCAACAGATCCGTACGATCTGACGTCTATCGACATCATGGATTCTGAGTTGCCACCTTCGTGGATGGAAGATGGCGATGAGCGTTTTGTTCTTGGTACTGATGAGCAAGGCCGTGATATTTTATCGACCATTCTTTACGGTTCTCGTTTGTCTTTGACGATCGGCTTTTTAGCCGTCGGTCTTCAGTTGATTCTGGGTATCATCATTGGTTTGTCGGCGGGTTACTTCGGTGGTCGTATCGATAGCTTCTTGATGCGCTTTGCCGATGTTCAACTATCGTTCTCAACCATGATGGTGGCGATCATCGTATCGGCCATTTTCAAAGCCAGCTTTGGCAGCGATTTTTACAGCCAATACGCAGTGGTGATGCTGGTGGTGATCATCGGTGTGGCTGAATGGCCGCAATACGCACGGACAATTCGTGCCTCGGTATTGGCAGAGAAGAAGAAAGAATACGTCGAAGCGGCGCGTGTGATGGGCTTTAAAGCTCCGCGAATCATGTTCCGTCACATTCTGCCAAACTGTCTATCGCCAATCTTGGTTATCTCGACGGTACAGGTAGCGAACGCGATCATGTCGGAAGCGGCACTGTCATTCCTAGGTTTGGGTCTTCCTGTTGATCAGCCGTCACTAGGTGCGCTGATCAGCATCGGCTTTAACTACATCTTCTCAGGTGCGTGGTGGATTACTGCCTTCCCAGGCATCGTGCTCGTAACATTGGTTTTGGTTATCAACCTGTTGGGCGACTGGCTACGTGATGTATTCAACCCGAAACTGTACAAAGGATAAGAATTTTCCCACCAAGCGTTGTAAATTCGCTTAATTCCTTCCTAAACTGAGAGCCGGATGCAAATTCCGGCTCTTTTTTTGCTAGTTATTCTTTGTTCACATTTTTTTGGCGCTTTGCCGCCATAATGACCTTACCCACTAATTTAGAGTGAAGTGTATGGAAATGAAGAAGGCACAACACCCATCTCGTATCTTCCAAGCAAGCCTAGCTTTCGGCTTGTTGCTGGTATGCGCCCAGTTTTCTAGCCCAGTATCGGCGGAGGAGTTCCTTTGCCAAGCCACTCAAGCCAGCGAGAAAGAATTACCGATGCTTGAGAAAACGTGCCCAATTGGTAACGGAGTATGGGGAAAGAAAGTGCCGCAGGGGGGCAACTACCTTTACTGGATTCAATGCGGATTGCTACCCAAGCCTATGTCTCTCGCGAAAGCTAAGCCTCTCTATAGTAAAATCACGACTGACGTATGGATGAAGCCTGAATCCAAAGGCTATCGCTGTTTGATTGGACCTTACAAGGCATTGTCTGATGCGAGGGATGACTTACGAGGAGTCAAAACCTTGTCGAATTACAAAGAGGCGTTCATCCGAGTGGTTGGGAAAGGGACGAAACAACCAGTAACACCACCTACACCTAAATCTACTGTATCGTCGAAATCAGCCGCATCTTCGGTTAAGCCAACACCGACGGTGACCCCGAAACCCGCGCCAGTTCCTGCTGTGCGATCTGATACCGACGCCTTTAAAGCGCGGGCAGAGAAGCCAGATACCAAGGCAAAAAGTTCACGTGATAGCTCTTCGTCTACGCCTGTTGCTAAGACCAAAGCGAAGCCAATTGTCACTGGAAATGATGACATTGAAGTTCGGTTGAGAACTTCAGTACAGGGCAAAACGTACGTGGTCCCATATTTACTCGATCACCATAATCAGTTTTACATGGAACATGGTAAGCCGTGGAACCGCCTCAACTACGAAAACTCGCACAAAATATGTCAGCAACTGGGTATGAGCTTAGCTAACCCTGCAGAGTTTAAAGCGCTGAGGGCGTCTGGGGTGATGGAAAAAAATCAATGGCCACTGCAACTGCCGTATTGGGGCAAAGATAAGAAAGGTTTGTTCGCCGATCGTGAGCCCAATCAGCTCACCGGGACCTCATTATTGAACGTGGTGTGCGTGAAATAACGACTCAGATATTGTGGTCAAAATATAGAAGAAAGCCCCGAGTTCGGGGCTTTTTTGCGGTCTCAAATATTATCGCTATTTAAGTGGCGTTTCTTTGTGATGCGTTTGCTAATACGCTCTACCACTGATATTCATCTCATTTTGCGAATTATTTTCACTGAACTTGTCGGCAGAGAGTCTATTCGTCATAATGTTACTTGTAACATTACTGATAAATCACATATTTATGGCTCAACAGAATAAGAAAACTCGTACGACATTGCAGGATGTCGCAGACCAGGTTGGCGTCACGAAGATGACCGTTTCACGCTATATGCGTAACCCTGAATCGGTGGCAGAAAAGACTCGGGCCAAGATTGCGACTGCGATTGAAGAGATGGGTTACATCGAAAACCGTGCACCGGCGATGTTGTCAAAGTCCTCCAGTAAAGCCATTGGTATTTTACTGCCGTCTTTGTCCAACCAAATTTTTGCTTCCTTTGTTCAGGGCATAGAGATGGTGACCAAAGCCAATGGCTATGAGACGCTTTTAGCGCATTTTAGCTACGATGAGCTTGAAGAAGAGCGCAAGATCGCGTCATTACTCTCTTATCAAGTCGATGGGCTTATTCTAACTGAAAGCCATCACACGCCGCGTACATTACAGATGATCAAAAATGCGGGCATTCCGGTGGTCGAAACCATGGAACTGCCATCGGAGCCGATTGATATGGCGGTTGGACTCGATCATGAAGATGCGTCGTACACCGTGGTTAAGCAGATGCTAGATACGGGGAAGCGTACAATCGTCTATTTTGGCGCGCGTCTGGATACGCGAACCAAATTGCGGATGCAAGGTTACGATCGCGCGATGACAGAAGCAGGGCTAGAACCTAAACATGTATTAACTGGTGATCATTCGAGTTTTTCTTTAGCGCATGATTTGCTCGAACGTGCACTGGAAACGCACCCAACGCTCGATGGGGTGTTCTGTACCAACGATGACATCGCAATTGGCACCATGCTGAGTGCGCAGCAACGTGGCATTCAAGTTCCACAGCAATTGGCAGTGGCGGGCTATAACGCGCTGGATATCGGTCAAACCATCAGTCCGAAACTGACCAGCGTTGATACGCCGCGTTTCCAAATTGGTGTAAAGAGCGCAGAGCTATTAATTGCGCGCCTGAAAGGCGAAACGCAAGAAGAAAAAGTCTTCGATATGGGTTATCAGATCACGTCGGGAGAGAGTGTTTAACTAATTGTTAACTGCTCTTTGTATTCGCTCATCAATGGTATTGGTAGGTTAGGGTATGGCACATCAGCTGGATGCATTGGATCTCAACTTAATGCGTTTATTAAAAGCCGTGGTGGAAAACCGCAGCATCAAGCTGGCCGCAATGCAGCTTGGCATTTCTCAACCGAGCGCCAGCCGCGGTGTGATGAAGTTGAAGCAAGTGTTTGATGACCCGCTTTTTGTGCGTAAAGCACATGGGGTAGAGCCATCACCCATGGCGATTCGTCTCGCCGCCGAGTTCGACAATATGGTTGCGCCACTGGAAAAAGTGGTGCAAGAATTTGAAGTGTTCGACCCACTGCAATACCAAGGGCAGATTGCGATTGTAACTGACCCTTATTTGATGGATGAACAAGGGCAGCGACTGCTCACTGGTTGTCATCGAGCCTTTCCCAAAGCGCACTTTGCCTTTTCCAGCTGGAATACTTACTCGCACGATGAAATGTTAGAAGGCGAGCACGATTACTGCATTCTTGACCAAGAGACCGAGCTGTCGAAAGACATTTACATGCGCCCGTTATTCGTTGAAAAACGAGTGATTTTGGCGCGCAAAAACCACCCAACGTTGTCGAAAGTCAGCAATGATTGGGACACGGTGTCCAAACTACCACTCGTCTCTTTGCCTGCGCCTGCGTCATATAAACCGCTTTGTACCGTGGAGTCCGAGTATCGACGCATGGGTTATGAGCCAGTAGTGTTACTGAAGTCCTATAATTTGCGTTTGGCTTGCCAAATGTTGCAAGAAACCGACGCGATTATGTATGCCAGTCAAAGCTCGGCATTGTTGATGCCAGAACTCGCCTCTTACGCAATGCCACCCGTTAATCGTGAGTTTAGCCAGTTTGTTGTCTCTGGCGGTTTCCTTCAAACCAACCGCAACCATCCTTTGCACAGACACCTACATAAAGTGGTGCGACAAACCCTCAACACGCCTCTGATTTTTACGCAGTGATGTCACTTTATGGCATCGGCTGAATGAGAGTAGATGCTTTAACCTTATCAATATTGTGTGATTACATAGACAACTTACTTCTTAAGATATTCAAAAATGAATATCTCAATTACCTGTCTCTTTTTCCTACCCAGCGCTAACCTTATCTCAAATAGTCAGGAGAAGTGGCTCATTTTTATCTTTTTAACTTTTTGAATGTCGATACAGGTACGCGGCATTCACCATTCTCCGTTATGCATTTTTTTAATTTCTGATGGAGGATTAATCATGCTAGTTGCACGTCTATTTTTATTGCTCGCCATCGTTGCCGAAGTGGCTGGCACCAGCACTATGTCTCTTATCGGACAAGGGCACGGGTGGTGGGGCTACATCGTAATGTATGTGCTGATCGCAATCTCTTACTACTTTCTCGCGTTTGCCGCGAAGAAAATATCGATAGGTGTGGCATACGCTGTTTGGGAAGGGTTAGGTATCTCGTTGATCACCGTGGTGTCGATCATCGCCTTTGATGCCAACTTAAACCATCAAGAATTGTTTGGTTTGATGTTAGCCGTTGTTGGCATTGTGTGTGTGACCTTAGGGGAATCACATGGTCAACCTAACGCCAAGAAAAATGCCGATAAACCGGCAAAAGAACGTTCATTTTCTACTAGTACAAGGTGCGAATCATGAGTCAATTTTTTACGATGTCATTTGGATTTGTCGTGATGGCTGCCTTGGTCGATATCATGGCCAATATGGCGCTGACACGCTCAAAAGGCTTTAAATATAAAAGCTGGGGCATTGCGGCGATTGTGTTGGTACTGACAGCATTCACGCTGTTGGCACAAGCGGTGAAAGAGATCGACTTAGCCATTGCTTATGCCTCTTGGGGTGCGATCGGTATCTTGGGTACCGCAGTGGGTGGAGCCTTGCTGTTTAAGCAGAAACTCAAACCAATCGGCTGGTTTGGTATCTTTGTGGTGATTGCTGCCGTCGTAGTGATGAAGACCGCTTGATGTAATTTACTGAATGCTAGATATCGTCATTCTGAGCAGCAAGAGACGAGCGTGATTCAGAATCTACCAACAAAAAGTGCTGTGGAAGAGGGGTTTTCTCTGGCTTCACAGCACCTTGATATTAGATTCCTGATCTCGCCTAGGCTCGTCGGAATGACGGACTCATTCATTTTTAAAAAGAACAGAGGCCAATCCTAAAGTTCGTCATTTTGAACAGCAAGAGACGAGCGTGATTCAGAATCTACCAACAAAAAGTGCTGTAGCAGAGGGGATTTTCTCTGGCTTCACAGCACGTTGATATTAGATTCCTGATCTCGCCTAGGCTCGTCGGAATGACGGATTCATTCGTTTTTAGAAAGAGCGGTGGCCAATCTCAAAGCTCGTCATTCTGAATAGCGAGGGACGAGTGTGATTCAGAATCTACCAACAAAAAGTGCTGTGGCAGAGGAGTTTTCTCTAGCTTCACAACACGTTGATAGTAGATTCCTGATCTCGCCTAGGCTCGTCGGAATGACGGATTCATTTTTTTAGAAAGAGCAGTGACCAATCCTAAAGCTCGTGATTCAGAATCTACCAACAAAAAGTGCTGTGGTAGAGGGGGTTTCTCTGGCTTCACAGCACGTTGATATTAAATTCCTGATCTCGCCTAGGCTCGTCGGAACGACGGATTCATTTTTTTAGAAAGAGCAGTGACCAATCCTAAAGCTTGTCATTCTGAACAGCGAAGGACGAGCAAGATTCAGAATCTACCAACAAAAAGTGCTGTAGCAGAGGGGATTTTCTCTGGCTTCACAGCACGTTGATATTAGATTCCTGATCTCGCCTAGGCTCGTCGGAATGACGGATTCATTCGTTTTTAGAAAGAGCGGTGGCCAATCTCAAAGCTCGTCATTCTGAACAGCGAGGGACGAGTGTGATTCAGAATCTACCAACAAAAAGTGCTGTGGCAGAGGTGTTTTCTCTGACTTCATAGCATGTCGATATTAGATTCCTGATCCTGCTGAGGCTCGTCGGAATGACGGATTCATTCGTTTTTTAGAAAGAACTGAGGCCAATCCCAAAGCTTGCCATTTTGAAAAGCGAGGGATGAGCGTGATTCAGAATCTACCAACAAACAGTGCTGTGGCAGAAGTGTTTTTTCTGGCTTCACAGCACGTTGATAGTGGATTCCTGATCTCGCCTAGGCTCGTCGGAATGACGGATTCATTCGTTTTTTAGAAAGAACTGAGGCTAATCCCAAAGCTCGTCATTCTGAACAGCGAGGGACGAGCGTGATTCAGAATCTACCAACAAAAAGTGCAGTGGCAGAGGAGTTTTCTCTAGCTTCACAACACGTTGATAGTAGATTCCTGATCTCGCCTAGGCTCGTCGGAATGACGGATTCATTTTTTTAGAAAGAGCAGTGACCAATCCTAAAGCTTGCCATTCTGAATAGCGAGGAACGAGTGTGATTCAGAATCTACCAACAAAAAGTGCAGTGGCAGAGGAGTTTTCTCTGACTTCACTGCACGCTGATATTAAATTCCTGATTTTGCTTAGGCTCGTCGGAATGACGGATTCATTCGTTTCTAGAAAGAACCGAGGCCAACTCCAAAGCTTGCCATTCTGAATAGCGAGGAACGAGTGTGATTCAGAATCTACCAACAAAAAGTGCAGTGGCAGAGGGGATTTTCTCTGGCTTCACAGCTCATTGATATTAGATTCCTGATCTCGCTTAGACTCGTCGGAATTACGGATTCATTCGTTTTTAGAAAGAGCGGTGGCCAATCTCAAAAACTCGTCATTCTGAACAGCGAGGGACGAGTGTGATTCAGAATCTACCAACAAAAAGTGCTGTGGCAGAGGAGTTTTCTCTGGCTTCACGCATTTTGCTATTAGATTCCTGATCTCGCTTAGGCTCGTCGGAATGACGGATTCATTCGTTTTTTAGAAAGAACTGAGGCTAATCCCAAAGCTCGTCATTCTGAACAGCGAGGGACGAGCGTGATTCAGAATCTACCAACAAAAAGTGCAGTGGCAGAGGAGTTTTCTCTAGCTTCACAACACGTTGATAGTAGATTCCTGATCTCGCCTAGGCTCGTCGGAATGACGAGGTCTTTCTTCTCGCCTTAAACAATAAAGCTTGCGCCTTCTTCTGCACTCGATACGTTTTGGCGGATCACGCTAAACAAGCCTCGTCCCCAAGTTTGTTGGGTCGATTCGGTATCGAAATGAATCAACTCGCGACCAGTGGTGTCGCTTAAGTTGTTCAGTTCGCCCGTTTGGCAATCAAGGCGAATCAAATCACCGTTGCGCACCAAACCAATCGCGCCACCACGAATGGCTTCTGGAGAAACGTGAATCGCAGACGGAATTTTACCGGATGCACCAGATAAACGACCGTCAGTCACTAACGCCACTTTAAAGCCCGCTTTTTGCACGTTCCCTAAAATTGGCATCAGCTTGTGCAGTTCAGGCATGCCGTTTGCCGCTGGGCCGTTGTGTGTGACCACAACGATGCAGTCTTTGTTCAGGTCGCCACGTTTGTACGCGGCCTCCACTTCGTGTTGGCATTGGAATACGATCGCTGGTGCCACAATCACGCGTTGCTCTTCTTTCACCGCAGACACTTTCACCACGGCTTTGCCTAAGTTGCCAGTCAATACGCGAGTGCCGCCAGTATTTTGGAATGTGGCGTCTGGTTTGGCGATCACGTCACCGTCTTGGCTGCCTTGGCACGGTGTCCAAGTCAGTTGGCCATCGACAAGGCTCGGCAGCGTCATTTGGTCTTCAAATTCACCAAACACGGGTTTCACATCGCGATGCAAAAGCTCGGATTGGTTCAAGCGGTGCAATAACGCTGGCACGCCCCCCGCGTCTTGGAACGCGTTCATATCGGCTGGGCCGTTCGGGTAAACGCGCGCTAATAAAGGAACCACATCCGACAGATCGCTGATGTCTTGCCAGGTGAGCAAGATGCCAGCAGCACGCGCCACGGCGATCATATGAATGGTGTGATTGGTGCTGCCGCCAGATGCAAGTAGAGCGATGATGCCGTTGACCAAGCTCTTTTCTGTGACCACCTCGGCCAGCGGACGGAAGTGTGCAGAACCCGCCGTCATTGAGGCGATTTTCAGAGCGGCGTGATCGGTTAACGCTTTACGCAGTTGGGTATGGGGATGAATAAACGCCGCGCCCGGCAGCATCAAGCCCATGGCTTCGAACACTAACTGGTTGGTGTTGGCGGTGCCGTAAAACGTACAGGTACCCGCAGAATGGTAAGCGCGACACTCCATATCCAGCAGAGCGTCTTTGCCGACTTCACCCGCTGCGTATTTTTGGCGCACGTCGACTTTCTCTTCGTTGCTGATGCCCGTTGCCATCAGACCCGCTGGTACAAACGCAGTCGGCAGGTGCGCGTAAGACAGCGCGCCCATCAGTTGCCCCGGGGCAATTTTGTCACAGATACCAAGCAGTAATGTGGCATCAAAGACATTGTGGCTCAAAGACAACGCCGTTGATTGCGCAATTAAGTCACGTGAAAACAGCGACATATCCATGCCTGCTTGACCTTGAGTCACCCCATCGCACATCGCTGGCACACAACCTGCGACTTGCGCTGTATGGCCGTAGTCCGCCAGCACTTGTTTGATTTGCACTGGGTAATCTTGGTACGGCTGGTGGGCGCTCAACATGTCGTTGTAGGCGCTGATCAGCGCGACATTGGCATGAGTAAAATCGAGAATATTTTTCTTTTCAGAAGAGCAAGAAGCGGCGACTGCATGGGCTAAGTTACCACAAGATAAACCAACGCGGCCTTTGCCCGCTTCGGCTTGCACTTCGGTGCGAGTAAGAAAGGCAGCGCGCGCTTCACGGCTGCGCTCGGTCAAACGTTGTGTGACCTCAAGAACAACAGAGTGAGTCATTACGCCACCTCGATCGCTTGCATTTTGATTAGCTCAGCGGCAGAGCGTTCCACCACGTCGCTGATGTCTCCGTCGATACTGACGATCAGAGTTTGAGGCTCGTTGTCTGGGCGCTCTAGTGTCTCGAATTGGCTCTTCACCATGTTTTCTTTCATGAAGTGGCCTTTGCGCATACGCATGCGATTAAGGATCAACTCCATATCGCCATCAAGGAACAGGAAGGTCACGTTGTTGTTGCCTTCGCGGATCTGATCGCGGTAAATCTTTTTCAGTGCTGAACAGACAATGATGCCGTGTTCGTTTTTGCTTTCTAGGCTGTACGCCGCATCACGAATGCGTTCTAGCCATGGCTTGCGATCATCATCGTTCAGAGGCTGGCCCGAAGCCATTTTCTGAATGTTCGCTCGTGGATGAAGATCATCACCATCAATGAATTTACGCCCTAGCTTTTTCGCTAGATGCTCACCAATTGTGCTTTTACCACTAGCACAAACGCCCATAACGATGACACTACTACCAGCCATAACTTATCCTCATAACCAAATTTGCGCGTGATCTCAATTTTTGAATTCACTTTAAAATATGGGTTTATCTTATTCATGTTATCGGTAACATGTTACCGGTAACTGAAATAAATGTGAACCATAACACAAACAATAATTCTTAAAGGTGAACCTATGGAGCAATTAACCCAAGCCCCAGATCCTACGTTCCTACTGACGATTGCAGGCCTTGCCATTGCAGCGTTACTCGTTCTGATCATTAAACTGAAAGTCCATGCTTTTGCTTCCCTTACTATGGTGAGTTTAGGTACGGCAATCGCCACTGGCGTTCCTTCAGAGAAAGTCGTATCGACCATGATGGGCGGCTTCGGCGGCACGCTGGCTTCCGTGGCATTGCTGGTTGGTCTTGGTGCGATGATCGGTAAAATTCTTGAAGTGACTGGCGGTGCGAAAGTGCTGGCAGACACTTTGATTGGTCGCTTTGGTAAAGAGCGCGCACCATTTGCTTTGGGCGTCGCTTCATTACTGTTTGGCTTCCCAATCTTCTTCGATGCTGGCCTTGTAGTGATGATGCCAATCATCCTAAGTGTGGCGGCTCGTTTTGGTGGCTCACCAATTAAATACGCGTTGCCTGCAGCTGGTGCTTTTGCGGTTATGCACGCGTTTGTTCCACCACACCCAGGTCCGGTTGCAGCGGCAGAATTCCTTGGTGCAAACATCGGTCTGTTATTGGTGGTGGGTATTCTGGTGGCTATTCCAACTTGGTACCTTGGCGCTTACCTATTTGGTTTGTACGCGGGCAAAAAATTCGATATCCCACTATCTAAAGCCTTCTTTAATGGCGAAGCGATGGTGGATGAGCGCAACGCACCAAAATTTGGCACGGTTATGACCATCCTTGTGCTGCCAGTCCTGCTAATCTGTTTGGATACGGTACTGAACACACTGGCGGTTGCGGGTGTGATTGATGGCAAAACGGCACTGGTTGAGTTCCTACGTATGCTAGGTAAAACTCCAGTCGCGTTGCTGATTACTTTGATTGTCTGTCTGGCTGTGTTTGCCAAAGACTACGGCATGGCAAAACTAGAAAAATTGTGTGGTGAGTCATTGGCTCCAATCTGTGGCGTTATCCTAGTAACGGGTGCTGGTGGCATGTTTGGCGGCGTACTGCGTTCAAGTGGTATCGGTGATGCACTGGCTGACGTTCTTACAGACACAGGTATGCCTGTGATTGTGGCGGCGTTTGTGATTTCAACCTGTCTGCGTGTTGCTCAAGGCTCGGCAACGGTAGCGCTAACCACTACGGCAGCTCTTATCGCGCCAGTTGTGGCTGCATCAACAGGTTTGAGTGAACTAGACCTTTGCTTTATCGTAATCGCGATTGCGGGTGGTGCAACGGTACTGTCTCACTTCAATGACTCTGGTTTCTGGTTGGTATCTCGTTTGCTTGAGATGGATGAGAAAACCACATTAAAAACTTGGACGGTAATGGAAACGTTACTTGGCGGTATCGCGTTTATTATCGTCGCAACATTAAGCTTTATTCTTTAGAGGTTCCCCATGACAACACTTGAACAACGATTAAGAGATATCAAAATCGTCCCAGTTATCGCAATCAACGACGTAGCACACGCTCTGCCACTGGCAAAAGTGTTGGTAGAAAACGGTTTACCATGTGCGGAAGTGACATTCCGCACCGAAGCGGCGGCGGAGTCGATTCGCATCATGCGTGAAGCGTACCCAGAATTGTTGATTGGCGCGGGCACCGTTCTGACCACAGAACAAGTGGATATCGCGATCGAAGCGGGCGTGGACTTTATCGTTAGCCCAGGCTTCAACCCAACCACAGTGAAATACTGTCAGCAACGTGGTGTGACTATCGTACCGGGTGTAAACAACCCAAGCTTGGTTGAGCAAGCGATGGAAATGGGTCTGCGTACGTTGAAGTTCTTCCCTGCTGAGCCATCAGGCGGCGTAAACATGCTGAAAGCACTGACGGCGGTTTACCCTGTGGAATTCATGCCGACAGGTGGCGTAAGCCCATCCAACGTGGAAGATTACCTAGCGCTGAAATCGGTTGTGGCTTGTGGCGGTACTTGGATGGTGCCAACCGCAATGATGGACAACGGCGATTGGGAAGGCATTGCTGAATTGGTGCGCGCAGTTAAGTAAAACGCACAAACGGCTCCGAAATACCCCCGAACGTTAGAAAACGTGATACGAAAAAGGGTCATCAAGTTACTTGATGACCCTTTTGCTTTTTGGAATGAAACGGCTTTAGAAGTGATGCTTCATAAAGCGCTTAATAAAGCGAATGAAATCTGCTTCGGCTAGCTTCGCGCACTTCAATGTTTGGGCGTGAGACAATTCTACATCTCCCAAGCCTTCTGCCATGTTGGTGATCGCACACACTGCCAATACGGGTAAGCCGCAATGCGCCGCAGAAATCACTTCTGGCACGACCGACATGCCCACCACATCACCACCGATGATTTGCATCATGCGGATTTCGGCTGTGGTCTCAAAGTTGGGGCCTGTGTAAGAGACAAACACGCCTTCATTGAGGTGAATGCCATTGGCTTTGCCGACTTCAAACGCTTCTGCTCGCAGGTCTTTGTCGTAGACATTGGCGAGGCTGAAGAACCTCGGGCCGTACTCTTCATCATTCGGACCGATCATTGGCGATTCAGGCATGGTGTTGATGTGGTCATGAAATACCACCAGAGAACCGACATCAATACGCTCAGGGCGAAGGGAGCCTGCCGCGTTGGTGACGAGCAGAAACTCACAGCCCAGCTTTTTAAAGGTGCGCACGGGCGTGGTCATGACCTTCATTGAGCCGTGTTCGTAGTAGTGACCGCGACCTTTCATGCACACTACGTCTACGCCACCCATGGTACCAAGTACCAACTCACCAGAGTGGCCTAGCACGGTGCTAACCGGAAAGCCTTCGAGCTCTTCGTATGGAATGACCACTTTGTCTTGTAGTTCATCTGCCAATACGCCCAAGCCAGAGCCTAAAATAAACGCCGCTTTAGGTTGGAAGTTTGGTTTGCGTTCGCGAATGGTTTGTAGCGCACCGATTACTGGATCGTGATTCATGTTAGTCACCTTCTGGTTGTGTGTTGATTCTATTGTGTGACTTTCTGCGCTGGTTATCTTTGCTTTATTCGCTACTATCATCCTTAAAAAGAGGATGATGAAATTCGCTAGGACTCAATGCATGAAGTCAGAACCATTTGAGCGCGTGACGCTGAAGATGCTGCGTTACTTTTACGAGGTCGCACAAACCAAGCATTTCACTAAGGCGGCCGAGAACCTCAATATCACCAATTCGCCGTTGAGCAATCGCATCAAAGAGTTGGAAGAGGTGCTTAACGTCAAACTGTTTGAGCGTGATTCAAGAAACGTCATGCTGACGGAGGCCGGGCGATTGTTGGAGTCCAAATGCCAACTGATTTTTCAGACCTTGGATGTCTCGCTCAATCAAGTTCAGCAAGTGGGGTTGAACCAGAGAAACATTTTGCGAGTTGGTGTGGTAAGTAGCGCATTTTGGGGCGGATTTGATCGTCTGTTACAGCGCTTCCATGCTGAGCATGACA
This sequence comes from Vibrio sp. 1874, assembly GCF_033344395.1. Classification (NCBI taxonomy): domain Bacteria; kingdom Pseudomonadati; phylum Pseudomonadota; class Gammaproteobacteria; order Vibrionales; family Vibrionaceae; genus Vibrio; species Vibrio sp. 1874. The sequence continues at coordinate 243,071 of NZ_JAWPOR010000005.1, read as the reverse complement.
CTTATCACGCCGACATTTTTGACCTCAACCCAGAGACGCAAAAGAAGCACCTTAGCGAGAAGAAAATCGATGTGGGCATTGTGCGTTTTGCTGATGCACTCAACATTTATCCGTATCAGTCGGTATCTTTGGGCAAAGATGTGTTTGTGGTGGCGGTGTCGGAGCAACATGAGTTAGCCAGCAAATCTTTGCTGCGGCTCCAAGATTTAAAGACGTGTGAGTTTGCGTTTATGAGTTTGGCGAATTCTGCCTCGGCAAACTTCATCATCAATGCCTGTCTGCAAGAAGGCTTTTCACCCCATCTTGGCAAACAAGTGGTGGAGCCAAGCACCTTGATGGCGTATGTGGCAAACAGCAATACCGTGACGTTGGTGCCGTCGACGTTTTCTCAGCATCATTGGCATGGGATTCGTTTTATCAAGCTGAAAGAGTCACTGCGTGCAGACTTGTGTCTGATTCATGACGGTAAGCAGGAGAGTGCTATCAAAGCCGAGTTTATTCGCACGTTATTGGAGAATGCGAGTTAAGCATGGTCTAACAAAAAAAGGTCATCCTAAGATGACCTTTTCAAATGATTCGCTGAAATCAGCAATGCGATTAGCGCGCAATTAACGCATCGTTACGAACTCTTCAGAGCCCGTTGGGTGGATAGCCACAACAGAGTCGAAGTCTGCTTTGGTTGCGCCCATCTTCATTGCTACGCCGAAGCCTTGGATCATTTCATCTACCGTGAAGCCGATGCCGTGTAGGCCAACAACCGTTTCTTCTTCGCCCGCACATACAAGCTTCATCTTACATGGTTGACGGTGCTTAGTAACAGCGGTGTACATCGCAGTAAAGCCAGATGTGTAGACTTTGATGTTGTCTTTGCCGTACTTCTCTTCTGCTTCTTGCGTTGTTAGACCGATAGTGCCGATTGGTGGGTGGCTAAATACCACAGTTGGTACCAAATCGTAGTCCATCTTCGCGTTTGGTTTGTTGTTGAAAAGACGCTCAGAAAGTTGACGACCCGCTTTCACTGCTACTGGTGTTAGTTCGATACCGCCTTCCATGATGTCACCCACACAGTAGATGCCTTTCACGTTGGTTTCTTGGTATTCGTCTACCTTGATGTAGCCTTTTTCGTTCGTTGCCACACCGGTTGACGCTAGGTTGATTGCGTCTGTCGCTGGGTGACGACCGATTGCCCAAATCAGTTGGTCAACGTTTTGGCTTTCACCGTTTTCTAGGTGCAGAGTTAGGCTGCCATCGGCTTCTTTTACCACTTCTTTTGGTACAGAGTGGGTGTGCAGTTTTGGACCTTCTGCGTCCATCACTTCAACCAACGTATCGATGATCATTGGATCGAAGCTACGCAGTGGTGACTCTTTACGTACGAACAGGTGCGTTTCTGTACCTAGCGCGTGCAGTACGCCAGCAATTTCAACTGCGATGTAGCCAGCGCCCACAACCGCAACGCGTTTTGGTTGCTCTGCTAGGTCGAAGAAGCCGTTTGAATCGATGCCGTATTCAGCGCCTGGAATGTTTGGAATAGTAGGACGACCACCAACCGCGATCAGGATGTGATCTGCTGTGTAGTGTTCACCGTTTACTTCGACAGTTTTTTCGTCAACAAACTTAGCAAAGCCTTTAATCACGTTTACTTTATTGTTGCCTAGAACGCGATCGTAAGATTGGTGAATACGACCGATGTATGCCTGACGGCTCTCAACCAGTTTGCTCCAGTCGAAACCTTTCACGTCGACATCAAAACCGTAATCTTCTGCGTACAGGTTCATCGCTTCTGCGATTTGCGCGCCATGCCACATCACTTTTTTCGGTACACAACCTACGTTTACACAGGTACCGCCAAGGTCTTGAGCTTCGATTAGCGCAACTTTCGCGCCGTACATCGCCGCACGGTTTGCAGATGCGATGCCGCCACTGCCGCCACCGATACAGATATAGTCAAAATGAGTCGCCATTACTTTCTCCAAGAGCTTATAAATTTTATCTGGTACATAGATAGATTGGGATGACCTTGCCCGAACTCAATGCCACCGTTATCCCACTATCATAAATCGAATTCGACTAATTCCTAAATGGGAAAAAGCGACAATACTTATGACAAATAGCGATGAGAGGCACAAAAAGAAGAATAAGCACGATTGGAGGGAGAAGGTGAGAGCATAAAAAAGCGCAACGAGAATATCGTTGCGCTTGAAGATATCAGTACTGAAGTGCTTACTCTGGCACAATCCAGTCCACTTTCCAGTGGCCAGTTGCTGGTGCGATCGCGTCTTGCAGGAATGGCAGAATTTCTTTCATCTGGCTTTCCAGTTTCCAGGGCGGGTTAATCACAATCATGCCGGATGCCGTCATGCCGCGCTCGTTGGTATCTGGTGCAACACCTAACTCGATTTGCAGAATTTTACGAATGCCCAGTGCTTCCAAGCCTTCGATCATATCTTCGATGTCGTGGCGGTTTACCACTGGGTACCAAATCGCGTAGATACCGGTTGCCCAACGTTTATGGCTCTGATGAATCGCTCGTACCACATCGCGGTACTCTTTCGCGAGTTCGTATGGTGGGTCAATCAGCACCAAACCACGACGCTCTTGTGGCGGTAAGCTTGCTTTGAGGCGTTGGAATCCGTCTTCTTTGAAGATGCTCACTTGGCGATCACGATGGAATTCTTGCTCTAACAATGGGTGATCGGCCGGGTGCAACTCGGTCAGCACCATGCGATCTTGTGGGCGGATTTGCGCGCGCGCCACACGTGGTGAGCCTGGGTAGTAACGCAGCTTCTCGCCATTGTTGAGCACTTTAATGGCATCGATGTAGCTTTTGATGTCTTCAGGAATGCTTGGGTTATCCCAAATACGTGCGATGCCTTGTTTGTATTCGCCCGTTTTTTCAGACCATTCGTGAGTCAGATCGTAACGGCCCACACCCGAGTGGGTATCGTGATAAACGAATGGCTTATCTTTTTGTTTCAGCGCATCAAGAATGAGGCTTTGAACGATGTGTTTGACCACGTCGGCATGGTTGCCAGCGTGGAAGCTGTGGCGGTAACTTAACAAATTAAACTCTCGAAACACTCTTTGGCTGAGTGTGGTCTGTGATTTTCACTCTATGGCGGTATTATACTCAAGTAACTTAAAGATGTAGAACTTCCAATCAAATCTGTTCCTCTGATAAGGGGACGCTATTGAAATTTCTTTAAGTCACCCACACTTACTATTGGTAATCGAATTGAACTAGGTGAGTTTCTCGCACTCAAAAGGGTGTGAAATTTCATTTAGGTATAACAAGACTCAAGGACAGAGTAGCGCTGGTTGACTATATGATGGTCATCGCGGCATAGAGAAAGGGAACGGAGCTCCCCCAATCCATGTTGCTGGCTCGTCTGTACATTGAGTTGGCCTATCTACACAAAATAGACAGGCAATCACAGAGTCAAAACACAAAAGGAATTATTCATGTCTAATCCTCTTCTGACGTTTACGGACCTACCTCCGTTTTCTCAAATTAAACCAGAACACATCAAGCCTGCCGTTGAGCAAGCGATTGCTGACTGCCGAGCAAAAATCGATGAAGTTCTACAAGACAACGCTCACCCAACTTGGGACAGTGTGATTGCGCCAATTGAAGAAGCGGATGATCGCTTAAGCCGCATCTGGTCGCCAGTGGGTCACATGAACTCGGTAGTGAACAGCGAAGAGCTACGTGAAGCTTACGAAAGTTGCCTACCAATTTTGTCAGAGTACGGCACTTGGGTTGGTCAGCACAAAGGGTTGTACGAAGCGTACAAAACCATCAAAGCGAGCGAAGAATTTGCAACGTTAACTCGTGCCCAGCAGAAAACCATCACTGATGCACTGCGTGATTTCGAGTTATCAGGCATTGGTTTGCCATCCGATGAGCAGCACCGTTACGGCGAGATCAGCAAACGTATGTCTGAGCTGAGCTCTAAATTCTCTAACAATGTGCTGGATGCCACCATGGGTTGGACCAAGCACATCACAGACGAGAAAGACCTAGCAGGTATGCCAGAATCGGCGCTGGCAGCAGCGAAAGCTGCCGCAGAAGCAAAAGAGTTAGATGGTTACCTCATTACGCTAGATATCCCATCTTACCTACCTGTCATGACGTACTGCGATAACCAAGAGTTGCGTAAAGAAGTGTACGAAGCGTACGTGACGCGCGCTTCTGATCGAGGTCCAAACGCAGGCAAATGGGATAACTCAGAAATCATTACTGAGCAGCTAAAACTGCGCCATGAAATTTCACGTATGCTAGGTTTCAATACTTACAGTGAAAAGTCGTTAGCAACAAAGATGGCTGAAACGCCGGATCAAGTGCTGGGCTTCCTGAATGACCTAGCGACACGTGCGAAACCGCAAGGTGAACGTGAAGTCGAAGAGTTACGTCAGTTTGCGAAAAGTGAGTTTGGTGTTGAAGAGCTGAACGTTTGGGATATCGCTTACTACAGCGAGAAACAAAAGCAGCACCTGTTCCAAATTTCGGATGAAGAACTGCGCCCATACTTCCCAGAGTCAAAAGTCGTGAGCGGTCTGTTTGAAGTGCTAAACCGCGTGTTTGGTATGACAGTAAAAGAGCGCGAAGGCGTAGACACTTGGCACGAATCTGTGCGCTTTTTCGATATCTTTGATGCTGAAGGCACACTCCGTGGCAGTTTCTACCTAGATCTCTACGCTCGTGAACACAAACGTGGCGGCGCGTGGATGGATGACTGTCGTGGTCGTCGTATTACGTTATCTGGTGAACTGCAAACGCCGGTTGCGTATCTAACGTGTAACTTCAACCGTCCTGTAGGCGACAAACCAGCACTGTTCACGCACGATGAAGTCGTGACGCTATTCCATGAGTTTGGTCATGGAATCCACCACATGTTGACGCAAGTTGATACAGGTGCTGTTTCAGGTATTAATGGCGTGCCTTGGGATGCGGTTGAGCTACCAAGTCAGTTCCTAGAAAACTGGTGTTGGGAAGAGGACGCTCTGGCGTTCATTTCTGGTCACTATGAGACTGGTGAGCCGCTACCGAAAGCGATGCTAGACAAAATGCTCGCAGCGAAAAACTTCCAATCTGCGATGGGTATTTTGCGTCAGCTAGAATTCGGCTTGTTCGATTTCACGCTTCACACTGAATATGACCCAGAAGTGGGTGCGCGTGTACTGGAAACTCTGGCGAAAGTGAAAGAGAAAGTCGCGGTAGTTCCTGCGGTTGAGTGGGCGCGTTTCTCACACAGCTTCGGCCATATTTTTGCTGGTGGCTACAGTGCGGGTTACTACAGCTACCTATGGGCTGAAGTGCTGTCGTCAGACGCGTATTCTCGCTTTGAAGAAGAAGGCATCTTCAACAAAGAGACGGGTCTAAGCTTCCTGAACAACATCCTAGAAATGGGGGGCAGTGAAGAGCCAATGGAGCTGTTTAAGCGCTTCCGTGGCCGCGAGCCACAAATCGATGCACTGTTGCGCCATTCGGGTATTGCGGCGTAAATTGAGCAAAAAACATCAAGGCCAACCGAATGGTTGGCCTTTTTTGTACATTTTTTATAAAAAATTTTACGGATTTACGTTTCGGTTGATCGGGTTCTGCAACGATATCAATGTCTCCGTGGACTGAACCTCATCAATGGCTTGCAGCTTGTCGATCAGTACAAATTGCAGCTCTTCAATCGATTTGCACATCAATTTGACGAATATGTTATACGCGCCCGTGGTGTAGTAAGCTTCAACGACTTCGTCGAGCGCGTTGAGTTTTTCTAACGCGGAGTGGTAATCACGAGCTGCATTGAGGTTAATACCAATAAAGCAGCACACATCGTAGCCAAGCTTTTTAGTATTGATGATCACCTCCGTTCCTTCGATGATGTCCGCCGACTTCATCTTCTCGATACGCACATGGATAGTGGCAGGGCTGACATCGAACTGCTTTGCCATTTCTGCGTAGGGCGTTCTGGCGTCAGCCATCAGTGTTTTTAATATTGCGCGGTCAAGGTCGTCGAGTTTCGGCAGGCTCGCATTCATACTATGATTTCCGTTAGGGATAGAGTTTTACCTCCCTTTTATACTCATAGCGGATAGGATTCACAAGGTTTGGCAGGAGTAACTGCGGGTTAACTCCGAGCTATGGAGATAATGTGCAGCGTTTTCTGGTTATTGCCGCGCTATGTTGGAGCGCGTTTGCTACGGCCTCAGATCCGAAGGTGTTGGTCGTGCACTCCTATCATCAGGGTTTTTTCTGGACGGACTCCATACAGCGAGGCATCGAGCAACAGCTGGGCGATCGAGCGCTGGACATGCGTGTGCTCTATCTAGACTCGAAACGTAACCAGAGTGAGCAGTTTTTTGCGCAACTAAAATCCTTGTATCTTACGAAATTACGCAAAGAGCGATTCGATGCCATTTTAGTGAGCGATAACAATGCACTTGAACTCATGCAGCGTTTAGCCCCAATCATCAAAGACACCCCAGTTATATTTAACGGCATTAATAACTACCATCCTTCTTTACATCGTTCTCTGAATGCAACCGGAGTCATGGAAGATGTCGATTTGGAAGCGAATCTCGCTCTTATTGAGCGCTTACATCCGAACTACACACAAGTTCTCATCGTCAGTGACCACTCGGTGACCGGTGAGGTGTTGCGTTATCAAATCGACAATTTTGTCCTCAAGTTCCCGCAATATAGAGACAAAATCGTACAACTTGTCCCAGACAGCATCATCGATCTAAAACAACAAGTCGCAAAACTGAGTTCCGATAAAGTCGTCTTGTTCTGGACCTATTACCGAGATAAACAAGGTATGGTAGGCAGCGAGCGTGACTGGGTTGGTGTCAACAAAGTCTCAAACGCGCCGCTGTTTATGGTGCATGACATTGGTTTGGGTCATGGCGCAGTTGGAGGGGTTATTCAAAGTGGTTATCGGCATGGTATTGAGAGTGCAGAGATGCTTGAATTCGTTTTGGATAACCCTGATCAGCCTCTGCCTGAGGTGAAAAAAAGTGATTCTGAAATAAAGCTCGATTACCAAGCGGTAGCGCGTTGGGGATTGGGGGCTGAACAAGAGGTTTCTGCGGTATTTTTTAATAAGCCAATGAAGCTTTCTGAACGTTTTGCCAAGGAAATTCGCCTGTTTGGTAGTCTGTTTGTGGTGATGTCGGTGGTCATTTTGCTGATGGGTTATTATTTACAGCGGATGCGTCGCAGTGAGAGCGCTGCGCGAGAAAGCCAGGCTATTCTAGAATCGATTTTCGATCAGAGCATGCAGTATATGGGCATTTTGGATGCCAACGGTGTGCTTAAATCGGGCAACGATCACCTTCAATCCTTACTTTATCACCAAGGACTGCGCTTAGACCGACCACTTTGGTTTCACCCCAACTGGAGTGAAAAAGCACAAGCGTTGCTAGAGGAGTATTTCCACGCGCCTCACCATCAAGTGTCGACGTTTGAAGCTGAAATTTGGAGTAAAGAACACGGCGCATTGGTGTTAGAAGTTTCGCTCAAGCCTTTTTCTCAGCAAGTAGGGAATCATAAGCAATACTTGTTTGAAGCGCGCGATATTACCAGTCGTAAATTGATGGAGGACAAGCTCTACCAACGTGAGTCAACCCTACGCAACTATTACGAGCAGCAGCCCGTGATGATGGTGACGCTTGATAGTAATAACCGAATTCAAGAAGTGAATCGATTTGCTCAACTACTTCTTGGCTACAAACCGATGGACATGCTCGGACATCGCCTGAGGGAGCTCTATTTTGATGACAAAGTGCTGTTCCCTCGCCAAGTGTTATTGCAACCCAACCAGCAAGTGCATGGTGTTTGGCGACGTGAAGTCGAGTATCGTCATGCAAATGGTCATCGTGTTTGGGTGCGCGAGAATATTCGTCCGCTGAGTGAATCTGAGCAACTGCTGATTGTGGGCGAAGATATTACCGAAACCAAACTGCTCTCCGAGAAATTGGAATACCAAGCTCGCTATGACTTACTGACGGGGACTTACAACAGAAACCATTTTGAACTAGAGCTTAAGACCGCACTGTGCGAAGTGGACAGCCATCGTCGAGTCCACGCCATGCTGTACCTCGACTTAGATCAGCTAAAAGTCCTCAATGATACGGTTGGGCATGATGCAGGTGATGCGGCGATTCAATTCTGCGCCAGTATGCTGGAAGGCGTTCTGCCGTACAATTCCATCTTGGCTCGAATGGGAGGCGATGAGTTTGCGGTGTTACTCAAAGACTGTGACGAATATGGCGCCATCAATATTGCCAAACTGATCATCTCGACACTAAGCGAACACCTCTTTATTTGGGAAGACACACGCCTGTTCATCAGTTGCTCAATTGGTATCCGTATCATCGATCATACCGCTGATACGCCACAAATGGTGCACGCTCAAGCAGACTCTGCTTGTCACGCCGCTAAAGAGCAAGGCCGTAACCGCTATAATCTATTCAGCTTAGATAACGAAGAGTTGCAGCGTCGTCAGATGGAAATGCAGAGCGTCAATTTGGTGCATGAGGCATTGTCGAATCAACGTTTAGAACTGTTTGCTCAACCGATAAAAAGCTTACAAAAGCACGAGACTCAAATGTATTTTGAGATTTTGGTGCGTATTCGCAATGGGTACGGTGATTATGTTTCTCCTGCGCTGTTTATCCCTGCTTCCGAGCGCTACAACATTGCCCATTGGATTGATAAGCAGGTTATTACTCAAACGCTAGAGTGGTTTGAACAGCGTCCTGAGGTGATTGAACAGCTTGGTCGCTGTTCGATAAACCTTTCAGGTCAATCTATGGGGAATCAAGAGTTTATTGACTTCTTATTGGAGCGATTGGAAAGTTCGACTCTGCCGTGTGAAAAAATCTGCTTAGAAATCACCGAGACAGCGGCGATGAGCAATCTGGATCAAGCCATTGAGCTGTTTACCAAGCTAAAGGCTTTGGGTTGCATGATTGCATTGGATGATTTCGGATCTGGATTGTCTTCATTTGGTTACTTAAAGAAACTTCCTGTCGATATCGTGAAAATTGATGGTCTTTTCGTGCAAGATATCAACGTAAATGAAATGGACCGCGTGATGGTTCGTTCAATCAATGACTTGGCGAAACAACTAGGCAAAGTGACGGTGGCGGAGTTTGTCGAAAATGACCAGGTCATGCAGCATTTGATAGACCTCGGTGTGGACTACGGCCAAGGCTACGGTATTGGTCATCCTAAGCCGCTTTCTGAGCTAGTGGAGCAACTGACGGTTGTATAACCTCTGCGTAGCAAGCTCAACCTAGCATTAATAGGTAACTTAGGTATACACTCAGCGCCAGTTACCTCGATTTTTATTGGAGCCTCCTTTTGCAACTGCAATTGATCTGTGAAAACCTGTCTCAACAATCTCATCTTGATGAACTCGCTGCGCGTTGGCGGCTTTCTCATACTGACGATAGCGATTTTGCTTTGGTGCTAACCACCGAGCGTTTGGAGCTACGTAAAGTGGATGAGCCAAAGCTGGGTGCAATCTTTGTGGATTTGATTGGTGGTGCGGTCGGTCATCGTCGCAAGTTCGGTGGTGGTAAAGGTCAGGCAATTGCGAAAGCGGCGGGGTTGAACAAAGGGGCAACGCCAACCGTGTTAGACGGCACGGCAGGTCTTGGTCGTGATGCGTTTGTGCTCGCCTCACTAGGTTGTAAAGTGCAGATGGTCGAGCGTCATCCAGTCGTCGCGGCTTTGTTAGATGATGGCTTGGATCGAGCGAAACAAGACCCAGAAATCGGCACCTGGGTATCTGAGCGCATGTCGCTAATCCATGCCTCTAGCCATGATGCGCTGGAACAATTGGCGCAAGATAAAGACTTTGTCCAGCCAGATGTGGTGTATCTTGACCCGATGTATCCGCACCCAGAAAATAAAAAGAAGTCGGCGCTCGTGAAAAAAGAAATGCGCGTTTTCCAATCGTTGGTTGGCGCTGATTTGGACGCCGATGGCCTACTAGAACCAGCCATGGCGTTAGCCACAAAGCGTGTAGTAGTTAAACGCCCAGACTATGCTAACTGGCTGAACGAGAAAAAACCGACCATGGCGATTGAAACGAAAAAAAATCGCTTCGATGTCTACGTTAAAGCATCGATGGCATAACTTCCTGACGGCTCAACTTTTCTTGTCACAGTACGGTGTGTCGTGCTGTGACTCAGCCTCTCTTTCCTCGTCTCTATTGATAGTTTTCTCTTGCTAATTCCCTTCCCTGACTGTATATCTAACTAAGAATTATTATTATTTCACTTGTTGTGATGCGGTCGATAACTGGGAAGCTGGAGTAGTAGAATGGCTAAACGTTTATGTAAAATGAGTCGCAAACAGATCGCGGCAGAACTTGGTGATATCCATCGTTTAGTTGTCGCACCAAAATTCGTTTGTCGTTCTTGCGCACGCTCTTCATCGGCCAAAGATACCCTTTGTAAGCCAGCCGCAATTCCTCCACAAAAATGCCAAGACAAGCCGTTAAACGAGCAACAAGCATGCGGTTTGTTAGCTGAAGCGCTGCCTGCGCAATCCATTTCCGTCACGTCAAAACACAGCGCAGAAAAGGCGGCGATCGTGAAACGTGTGGTCGAGCGAGTGAAAGAGAAGAAACAAGCCGCGAAAGTGGTGACACCAGTGTCGATGGCGGCTCCTGCACTGTTTGATTTGGCCGATAAAAAATCGCTCAAGAAAGCGAAAAAAGCACTGAAAAAGCACTATAAGCAGCAAAAGAAGTTGCTAAAAGTGGCGAAAAAACAACAAAAGTTACTTAAGCGTCAGCGTAAACTGGAAGCGCGTAATGCGAAACTAGAAGTGTTGCTGCCAACGCCACCTAATGCTTTGATGAACGCAATCTCACAAGCCAAAGTGCATTAATCAAATAAAAAAACGCTCTCCAGTCGGAGAGCGTTTTTTATTGTCGAAATGTTTATAGGATTAGCTGCGTTACTTATTGGCGTAGCTCATCTCTACGCGCTTTTTCACCCAGGTTTCGTTAATCCATAGGGATAGCATGATGATCGCACCGCCAATGGCGAGTCGCATGACATCAACATCGCGGTTCCAAATCACAATGTTTACAATCAAGCCCGCCGGAACCAATGCATTGTTCATTACTGCCAGTGCACCTGCGTTCACCATAGTCGCGCCTTTGTTCCAAGCAAAGTAACCAAAACCAGAAGCAATCAACCCAAGGTATGTCAGAATGCCCCATTGTGTTGCAGTGGTAGGTAGTTTGTCGAGGTTACCCATGAGCGCGAAAGCCACGGTTGCTACACAAAGTGCACCTAAGTAGAAGTAGCCAAACACGGTGTGTTGTGGCAAATCGACGGGTTCACTCTCCATGATATATTTGTAGCCCACCTGACCGATGGCAAAGCAGAGGTTTGCTCCTTGTACGACCAAAAAGCCCAGTAGGAAATCTTCATTAATGCCTGCAAATTTAATCCAGGCGGCACCAAATACGGCTATTGCAGCGGTAACTAAGTACCAAGGTGAAAAGCGACCTTTCAAGAAGTCATAGATTAGCGTGACGTAAATGGGTGTGAATACGGTGAACAGCAATACTTCTGGCACGGAAAGGAGCAAAAAAGATTGGTAGTAGAAGCAATACATCAAGCCGAGCTGGAAGCCACCGACGGTCATCAGTTTCGCGATCAGGGGTTTGCTAACGCCACGGAATTTCAAAAAGGGAATGAAAACCAGGCTCGCCAGTGCCACGCGCATGAACACCGAGAACCAAGAATCAACCTGACCGGCGAGGTAAACGCCGATCAGGCTAAATGAGAATGCCCAAAGTAGGGTAACTGCGGATAGATAAGCCATGGATGAGAATCTTTATCAACAACAAATGTGCCCGCAGTCTAACCAAGTTTTATCGCTGCGCCAATCAGTCTTTTAGCGGTACGACCAGCATATCGACTGGTGAGCAGTTAATCAGCTGTCGAGTCGAAGATAGAATCTTGCTCCAGAAATCTTGGTGATGACCACAAACCACCAAATCAATACTGTAATCTTGAATGGTATCGCACAGCTCATTACTCAAATCGCCACTACCGACTAAAGTATGGGCAATTGGGTATTGCGCATATTCAGCGAAGTTTGCCAATTGTGTGCGCGATGCTTCCATTGCTTGATGTTGCGCTTCTGCCATATTGATATCGATAAGCCCGGTGTAGAGTTCTGCGTAGTTCACGTCGATGTGAATAAAAGAGACTTTCGCATCCAGAGGTTTAGCCAGTGATACGGCTTTCTTAATCAACACTTTACTGTCGTCTGAAAGGTCGACTGCCACAAGTATGTGTTTGTAACTCATATTGCTATCTCCTTGTAAGGTCATAGTTTTAGATTAGCACCAACCCCAAAAAAAATTTGCTGAAGTGATCTCATATCGGTGCCGTAGGTACAAAGTCTTGTCTCAGTAATCATGTTATAGTGGCGTTATACCCAAGTGACTTTGATATGCTGAAATAAGCGTAGTGTTACTGACTAGAGTTGAAGTGAAACTTCGCCGTGTCTGCCGGACCAAGCTATTCTCGCAGCGTCACTTATTTCGAGGTTACTTGGGTATATTGCATGCACAATAATAGGAGTTAACATGCTGTCTCAAACTATGGTCGAACAATTGAATGAGCAAATTAACCTAGAATTTTTCTCATCCAATCTATACTTACAAATGAGTGCTTGGTGTGAAGACAAAGGTTTTGAAGGTGCGGCTGAATTTTTACGCGCTCACGCCGTAGAAGAAATGGAGCACATGCAACGCCTATTCACTTACGTGAGTGAAACTGGCTCAATGCCAATCTTAGGCGCTATTGATGCGCCAAAGCATGACTTTGCGAGCCTAGGTGACGTTTTCCGCGAGACATTTGAACATGAGCAAATGATCACGGAAAAAATCAACAAACTGGCGCACGTTGCATTTACTAGCCAAGACTACTCAACGTTTAACTTCCTACAGTGGTACGTGTCAGAACAGCACGAAGAAGAGAAGTTGTTTAAAGGGATTTTAGATAAGATCGAACTGGTAGGTGAAGACGGTAAAGCGTTGTTCTTCATTGACAAAGATCTAGCACAAATGGCGAAAGAAGGTTCATCTTCAATCATGGATGCTCCAGCTGCGTAAACGCGTTTTGGGACGTTGTAAGTAGCGGGTAAAGACGAAGTGTTGATCGTCTTTTTCTCTTGAGCATTGTTGAAGATGTAGGGAGGAAAAGATGATCAGTGGAGACACAATCTTATTTGCGCTAATGGTGGTAACTGGAGTTAATATGGTCCGGTATCTCACCGCTCTTCGTTCTCTAATTTATATCATGCGTGAAGCGCATCCGCTGTTATATCAGCAAGTTGATGGTAATGGTTTTTTTACTACTCATGGAAATGTCACCAAGCAGGTGAGGTTGTATCACTACATTAAAAGTAAAGAATATCATCATCACCACGATGAAATTTTTACTGGTAAGTGTGAAAGAGTGCGTGAATTGTTTGTTCTATCGACTGCGTTGCTCGGCGTGACGCTACTTGCGGCCTTCATTCTCTAAGAGTCAATAATCCAGAAGTTGTTCTGTCTGAGATTTTGCGGACATACAGAGCGCTTAGAGTTTAAGCGCTTTTCCCTTTCGGTATTTGTCGGTAGAATGTCGCGCCTAGAAAGCAAGGATGTGCAATGTGCACATCCTTTTTTATTTTGATTCGATACCAATCAGTCTAAGAGCTACCGATGAGTAAGAAATTTGATGTTGTTGTAATTGGCGCAGGCGCAGCAGGTTTAATGTGTGCTGCAGAAGCAGGCAAGCGAGGCCGCCGTGTTTTGGTGCTCGATCATGCTAAAAAGCCAGGACGTAAAATCCTTATCTCGGGCGGTGGTCGTTGTAACTTCACTAACTACGACGTTTCAGCTAATCACTATTTGTGTCAAAACCCGCACTTTGTTAAGTCGGCGCTCTCCCAATACACTAACTGGGATTTCATCTCGATGGTGTGTAAACATGGCATTGAGTTCGAAGAGCGTGATCACGGCCAGTTGTTTTGTGTCGATGCATTTACGGCCAAAGATATCGTGAAGATGTTGTTAGCTGAGTGTGACATGCCGAACATCGAGCAGCGTTACCAATGCGATGTTCATTCGATTGAAAAAATTGATGAAGGCTTTCGTTTGCATGCTGGTACTGAGATTGTCGAATGTGAGTCTTTAGTTATCGCAACAGGTGGTTTGTCGATGCCAAAACTGGGGGCGACACCATTTGGTTATAAAGTCGCGGAACAATTTGGTCTTCGAGTTATCCCAACTACGGCAGGGCTTGTACCATTTACTCTACATAAAGAAGACAAAGAAGACTTTGCTGAGTTATCTGGTATCGCGGTACCTGCGGAAATTACGGCTGAAGATGGCACCATGTTCAAAGAAGCCCTGTTGTTCACACATCGTGGGTTATCTGGTCCAGCAGTGTTACAGATTTCTTCATTCTGGCGGGCCGGACAAAAGGTGTTGATCAATCTTGTGCCAAACGATGATGTTGCTGAGTTATTAGAACGCAGTCGTGAGAAGCATCCAAATCAGTCACTCAAGAATACGCTTGCCAAAGTGCTGCCTAAGCGTCTGGTTGAAGTCTTAATTGAACGTAAAGAGCTAGTCGATAAACCGCTAAAACAGTTCAATCAAAAGGAGCTTGCGGCGATTGTGGAGCGCCTAGAGCATTGGGATATCGCCCCGAATGGCACTGAAGGCTACCGAACCGCGGAAGTGACACTCGGCGGTGTCGATACTGATCACTTATCCTCGAAAACCATGGAATGCAAAGACATTAAAGGGCTTTATTTTATTGGTGAAGTGATGGATGTGACTGGTTGGCTAGGGGGCTACAATTTTCAGTGGTGCTGGTCGAGCGGCTTTGTTGCGGGGCAGTGGGTTTAATCTGTTTTGGAACAATAAAGTTTGTACACTGTCGATAAAGTTTGTACAAAGGAGCATTTTGGAATAATAAAGTTTGTACACTAGGCTATAATACACTGTATCGAATTGGATTGAGTATATGTTGTGGCTGGACGAAGAAAACTTGAGAAGCTCGCTGACTTCAAGCGAGCTTTGAAACAGAGTTATGGTTTAGGTGAGGGAGCCAGTTATACACCTTGGATAAGAGTTCAAGATGTTAAATCTCATGGTCATAGCGGTAAGATTGAAGGAATAAAATCAGGTCGAAGTCACCATACCCTATCGGAACAAGAGTCGTGTTTTTTCTACTTGGCTGAGTTTTCTGATTCAGTTATAGATATTCGGGAGCAGTTTCCTTTGCTTCCTCTCTCCCTCTCATTAAAAATCGCTCAATCACTTGGTATTGAGCACCCGAAACACCCTGTCACCAAAGATCCTGTCATCATGACCACCGATTTCCTTTTAACCTGTAGTGATGGTCAAAGGGTTTGGTATGAAGCTGTATGTGTTAAACCAAGAGAAAAACTGTCTGACAAAAGAACAGCCGAAAAACTAGATATAGAGCGGGTGTGGTGGGAGTTGCTTGGCGTCCCTTTTCACATATTTTACCTATCGGAGCTTAATCAGATTAAGTCCAAGAATATTCAATGGATTACAGACGCTAAACGCAAGAAATACCCATCAACACCGAATGAATTTAGAGATGTGGCTAAACGTCTGTTGACGATCGGAACTATGCAATTTAATGAAATCTGTGAAACATTTTCTCATGAAATTGGCATTTCGCAAGATGATGCCTTGATGTTGTTAAAGTCTCTGTTGGCTGACAAAGAAGTAACAGTTGACCTGTCTCGCCCTATCGTCCTATCAGGGATGATTGAAATCATGGAAGTCAAGATAGATGGAAATTCAAAGCAACATGCAGCAAGTTGAGCTAAATAGTGTTTGGCAAATTGAAAGCTTGGATGGTCTCAATGATGGCCTATACCGAGTTTTACAGCAGCATACAGCGGATCGCATTATCATCTTGTTTCCTTTGGTCGAATCAAAGGCTTTGCAACGGCCAATCAAACTAGCTTTTGAGCTTTTTAGTGAGGCAATAAAAGTCGGTAAAGCTCAGCAAAGCCTGTATGAATTGCCTTATTACCAACTGCAATCTGAAGATGATATTTCAGAGAGTCATCTCGCCAAAAGAAATGAGAAATACTCACTGATCGTAGATTTAGTTTCTTCTTCTGATTTTTTGCTCAATCTAGTTGACCAACCTCGCAGTGCCTTGGTTTCTCAGCACGCAAAGGCGAACAACACATATGTGCAGAATATATATAGAGCACTGAATCTCTACTGGAAGTATGGCCAAGAGAGAAATGCACTTTTACCAAGCTACAAGAACTCAGGAGGGAGAGGGAAAACTAGGGCTGCTGGTAAAGTAAAACGTGGCTCACCAGTACAGTTATCAAGTCCTAGTATCGATGCTCCTATAGGTGTGAATACTACCGAAGCTGATAAGACTCTGTTTCTTAAGGCAATGAAGCGGTTCGGTCTCAAAGGTGAAAAAATCCGATACAGCCGAGTCTATGACAAAATGCTCAAAGAATACTATGCAGATGAATTAATCGCTTCGGAATCTGAGTCTAGATATGCAAGAGTGCCAAATTATAGAGCATTTGTTTATTGGGTTAAGAAACTAATCCCAGCACATACATTGATTCGTAAGCAGACCAATCAGGGTGATTTTGAGCGAAATAGACGCAGTTTGAAGGGGGCAGCGACTGATCATACAGAAGTTCCTGGTAGTTGCTTTGAACTTGATGCAACGGTTTTAGATGTTCATATTGTTTCGGACTTTCAGAGGAATCATGTTTTAGGTAGGCCAACAGTTTACTGTGTGGTGGATAAAGAGAGTCGGATGATTGTGGGGCTTCATGTTTCAATGGAGTACGCTTCATGGAGAGCGGGACGACAGGCTTTAATTAACAGTTTTACTTCAAAGAAAGGGTATTGTGCTGAGTTTGGTATTGAAATAGATGAAACGGATTGGCCTTGTCATCACATCCCTCAGCGGCTGCTTTGTGATCGAGGTGAGTTCATTTGCAAAGATGCCGAGAACCTCGCGGTACCACTGATTGGTCACTTGAGTATTGCGCCGCCTTACCGAGCTGAGTTGAAAGGGATAGTTGAGCATCGTTTCAATATTTTGAATGAAAAGCTAGTTCATGAGCTGTTGGGGACAACTAAGGGACGACACTACATTAGAGGTGATAGAGATCCGAGATTAGATGCAGCATTAACACTTAGGGACGTAACTAAGCTACTTATTGATGCAGTATTGGAGCATAACAGCTCAATATTTAAAGACTTGGCCAAGCAGAGCACGTTACTTATAGAATCAGGACTTCCTCCAACCCCCTTTAACTATTGGAATCTACATGTGAAAGCGCAGAAGCATGCTTTGAGTAGAGCAGATGAAGCGCATGTTCGCGCTCGTCTTTTACCTGCCACTAAAGTAACTATGACGGGTAAAGGTATTAGACTTAATGACCAAATGTACTACGACTCGGGTCACCCTAGTTTTGATAGTTGGAAGGTCATTGCTAGAAATCATGGGTCATGGCCTCTCGATGCACTGATTGATCATGATAACTCTAGCTTTATATATGTCAGGCTTGAAGAAGAAAGCGGTTTTACACGGTGTAAGTTGATGAAAGAATCAGCTAACTTTTCCCATAGGCACCAAGCAGATATTTTGTATTTTGAAGATTGGCTTAAATTAGAGCAGAAAAAAGCCAGACCAACAGCGAAGTCGATAGAGCGTCACCAGAGAAGAAATCAGACTATCCAAAATGCAAAAGAGGAAGCAGCATTAGCTCCATCACTTAGCTCAAAATCTGAGAGAACAAAGGGCATGAAAGCGAGAAGGCGGGAAGCTATTCTCGCACAAAGGCTTGAGGATGATGACACTCAATCTAGTCTGACAGAGCAGAATATAGAATCTGGTTCATCGGGTGAGTATATTGATAATAAAAAGAAAAAAGTAATATCGATGCTAAAGCGAAAAAAGGTTAATGATAATGAGATGTGAAAACGCTAGTTACCATGAAGCTATTTTGCCAGAGCACCGAGGTAACCCCTTAATCGAAGCTTTACCACCCAAAGTGGGTGATTCTGAATTAGTTGTAAAGTTGAGTAATTATCCTGAACGAAACCTTGATGAAACGAAATTAGAAGAGATTGAAAGGTTAGAGTACCTTACTCGACTGAAAGAGCTGAGGCAGCCTCTTCCACTCTATTTGGATGTCTTTAGGGCTATTGAAATGGCGATTAAGGAGGGATATTCAGCAAAAAACCCATTGTCACCAACGACGATGAATTACCTTCATTACTCATCTGATAGTCGTCCTGATGTTGAACCGAGAACAGGTTTTTTTAAACCGAAGGGCAGCGGTATAACAATCATAGGTGAAAGCGGTGTAGGAAAGACATGCATGCTTGAACAAGTGCTTAACTGCTTTCCAGATGTCATCGAACACCGATATTACCAGAATAAAGTATTAGCAATTCCGCAAGTTGTTTGGATTAAAGTAGATTGTCCTGATGATTCAAGTGTGAAGGGACTCTGCCATCGCATTTTAGAGCAAATCGATCGAAAACTAAGTCTTCCTCCAACTAAACCAGCGGGAACCATTGCTCTATTGTTAGAGCAAATTGAAGCTAAAATGAAATCCAGTTTTCTCGGTGTCCTTGTTATTGATGAGATGCAAAACCTAAATCTCGCCAAAGCTGGCGGTGCTGATCGACTTCTGGGATTCCTGCATAACTTAGTCAATAATCTAGGAATACCGTTACTTTTTTGTGCCAACCCTCCGTTTGACACATTGTTAAGTAAAAGCTTTAAATCAGCGCGAAGAGCGGAAAGCAGTGGTTATTTCAACGTAGAGCTGATGAAAAATGACGATGAATGGGAGTTGTTTGTTGATGAACTTTGGTGTTTACAGTGGACGAATGTTGCGACGCCATTGACCCCTAGCTTGAGTAATAGACTTTACTCGTTGTCTGCTGGGAATATGGACTTGGCTGTTCGCGTTTACTACGCCGCTCAAAAAGCCATTATAGGTTCATCTGATGAGAGGATTACTGAAGAGGTACTTGAGCTTGGTGCTAGTATAGCCGTACGCCTGACGAAAACACTTACGGAAGAGCTGAGGAAAAAGCAAAGGATCTCTATCTTAAAAAGAAATAGAGAAGGAAGAAACTCAGATCCAAATGGTGATATAGGTGAGGGCCGTACGCAGAAAGAAGTCGTTAAAACACAGTCTAAGCCCGTAACAATT
Source organism: Vibrio sp. 1874 (assembly GCF_033344395.1). Lineage (NCBI taxonomy): Bacteria > Pseudomonadati > Pseudomonadota > Gammaproteobacteria > Vibrionales > Vibrionaceae > Vibrio > Vibrio sp. 1874. The sequence goes on along the minus strand of NZ_JAWPOR010000005.1, from coordinate 223,783 downwards.
CCAGGAGATCTAACTCGTCCACACCACCCAGAGTTTGCTGAAGCATTAACTGAAGTTGGGCTAGCTGAAGATTTGATAAATAGGGTCTTGGATACCTCTCTTATTCAACGAGCAGCCCAAGATAGTGACCCGATTGAAAGCCTTCGTTATTCGGGGTTGTTATGTGATGACCCTTTAGAAACGTTTAGTTAGTTCAGTATGTTTGTTACACGCGCATTTGATGATGAGTTACTCTTTGGACGATTAGTTCGTCATTTTTGTTTATTAGGTGAGTCTTCAAGCCAATTTACTGAAAAAGTTTTAGCGTCTTCTAGGCATACGTTTCACCCTACGTTGACTGTAGGGGTATCGAAGCTATCCTCGTTACTAAGAGATAGCGAATCTAAGCTTCTATATGAGCAAACTCTTGCGCCACTCTTCTTCTTTTTTTTACCTCAGCACTCACACGAGTTGCGAAAATTACTTCTGAATAATGATGGGAATAAGGCTTTGTGGGAAAGCCAGCTTGCTTCCTTTGGGCAGGGTAGTACAGTTTATCTGAAATGGTGCCATCAATGTGCCATTGAGGACATTTCCAATCATGGCGTTGCGTATTGGCACCGAAGTCATCAGATTTGTGGTATATCCACATGCTACAAGCATCGAGAGTTGCTGCAAGTAACTCGATTGAATTCAAGACAAAAGCTTGAACGAGGTTTGTTCCCTCCGCTAACAAGCCCACCTGAATCAAGCCCTTTAGACGTTGAAGTCAAGGTTGCCACCTATAGTTACAGCTTGTTAAAAATCTTGAGCAAGGAAATGAAGCCTTTTAATTGGGCGCAAGCATATCGTAATAGATTGGATGAGCTTGGGTATGTTACTCGTGGTAACCATGTAAGAAGGCAAGTGCTCTTCAAGGACTTCTTTAACTATGCTCATCCGTTTGCTGATTATGGTGACAATCCGTTACCAAAGCATATTCGAGACTATAGATATTTATCAGAACTATTACTTTCGATGAGCAGCCATCACCCATTTCGACATCTTTTATTTGGTTCGTGGCTATTTGAGCGTGCAGAAGATATTTTTGACTATGATGTCGTTAAAACAACAGTTGCAACGCAGGAGACTGTTAGTAAAAGTAAAGATATAGAACGTCAATGTCTTGCACTACTAAAGCAAGGCGAATCAATGGCTGAGGTCTATCGTATCACAGGAAAAAGCCGCTCTTACTTAAAGCGGATAGCTTTGAAAAATGGCGTGCCGATCAAACTAAAGCCAAGAATGTTAACCAATGGCATCAAAGATAAGATAATTAAATTAGCAACGCTATCAATGCATAGAAAGAGTATTTCCGAAATCTGTGGTGTTGGTATCGGTTCGGTAGAGCAAGTGATCTCTAGCAAGAATGGGCTTGTTGAGTGGAGAAAGCGTTGTCACTTTGAGTCTAAGCGACGTCGATGTAGGTTGGAGCTATTGCGTTATGTTGCAGTCAATTCGTCGTCACTCAGACGGGATATTAAATCTAAGTGTAATGCTGCTTTCTTCTGGCTTTACCATCATGACAAAAAATGGCTTGAGGGGATATTGCCTCAAGCCACGAAGCCGATAGGGTTTGGTAAGTTTCTCTGAGTTGTACTTCCTTATAGAGTGTCTTGATATTGTTTTACTAATTCTTTGGTATCAATGACCATATTCATCTCCATTTGACGCTGAGAATAATTGTATATCCACTCAAAAATTGGTGTTGCGGATTGGCGGAAGCTTTGCCAAAAATTCATATGTTGTTCAGTCACCTCTTCGATTTCATCCACTGATAACTTGCCAGTTACAATGTTTCGCCAAGAGGTGTGACATTCTTTAGTTAAGTCATTAGCGATGTTTAAATTTTGCCTATTCGTTATCCACTCATCTAGAAGCACGGAGATAAAGGGCGTAAATGGTGCAATAGTAAATATGATTGATTGGGATATTGTGTAGTTCAGGAGTAGGGCTAAGACAATTGGACTTACTATACTTGCAGCTAAAAGTGCAGTTAACAATGCTTGATACTTCTTACGAAGTTCACTTTCCCATGCAAAAGTTGAGTACGTCGCTATTACTTTTGCAACAGAGAACGGTACTGTGTCCAGTGAAGTCGACCACCAGTTTTCAAGTTCCTGTTTGTCGCTTGGTGTATTGCGAATCTGTTTCTGACTCAACTCAATGATTTTGCTTTTTGGGAGTTCGATATGGGTGGGTCTTACTCCGACAGCCATAACTAAATAATCATGCAAACGTTGAAGCGTACAACCTATATCGATCCATTTTGTAACTTGCAGCTTACCAAAGCTGCCTGCGAAGACTGATGCTAGAAGCAAACTCACAACATAAGGTGTCGGATCTATCTCTGGGGTGCCGTTGGAAAAAATATACGCTGACGCTACTGTTTGTACGACAGCAAACAGCAATGTAGTTGACCATATTGCTGTTTTCCAAGCTTTTGCTTTTTTGTAGGCAAAGCGAAATGCTGTGCCAGCCTCAATGGCCTCAGTACTTTTCTGATTAGCTATGATATTTGTCATTTTTTATCCATATTGTGGGAAGTCGTTACCAAACACCTTGCGCCACTCTCCAATTGCTTTTTTGTGGTCTTCTTCTTTCTCAAACTCGCGGGCTGCTAGGGCTGTATTAAAATCTTTTTCCGCCTTTCGCGAAATTTTAGTCTTTTCGTCCCAAGATAAAGTGTTCAAATTTCCTTGAATTCCTTTTGGATCATTAACATTCCACCAAATGTTGTCTTTTATGTATTGAAGGACATTGATGATGTTGATGTCGACGAACAGGCTTGCTTCGCCTTTTTCCGCAAAATAATTAAGAACCAAATTCTCTAAGAGATAAGACGACATTGAAGGCATCGTCGCTCTACGTTGCCAGTATTTAATTGCTCGGATCGCATTAAGAACATGACCACCACATTGCTGATTGATGTCAGTGACTCGCTGGCTATCTAGTCTTGGGTCTGTCTTTATCCAGTGACCGTTGCCGTCAGGAATGATGTAAAAGGTTTTTCCGTCGGCATCTTCAGTGGTAAAAAAGGCTGGAACGATGTCAAAATTCCAGTCATAACTTGTTAGTTTAAGTGTTGCTGCGTTTTGATTTCTGTGTAGTTCTGCTTTGCTATAGTGATTCAGTTCAGTCAATTTGCTAACAAACTGATTGATGACCTTACGCGAGTTGAGGCGATATGAGTAGTCATGGCGAAAGTTCTTATACTCAGGGGATTCAGTCGGTGTATTGATGTATACAGTGCCGTCAAAACTCTCTTCCCATGTGCAGCCATGTGCCGACAGTGTGAAAATCATATCTATATCATCCAAGGGACGAATTTTCGTTCGTCTCGCAAAAGAACCAAAATTGATATCCTTATCGCTGTAAAGCGGAAAGAAATCAGTTAGCCCTTTTACTTGCCCTTTCAAATAATCTCTGCTGGAACGCGCTGTGGTTGTTTTCTTACTATCAAGATTGACATTGTCAGCCATAAATTGATTAAACGCAGAATTTACAGTTGTCGGCATATACCCTCCATGTATTTTAAATGCATCACTAGAGATGATGCTCTTTTTCTAGATTACGTTGACATTTCGTTCATCGTCAAGCATTATTTTTGCATCACATGAAATGATGCAGGTTTGTTTTTTTGCTTGTAACACTAAAAGAAATCGCGGTAGTTCGATCTGGCCATTCTTTCCGAGGTTCGATAGAAGAAGTCTTAAATGGGAATGGCTATGTCATTCAAACCAGAGATCAAAGCGCAGATGGGAAAATAAGTTGGTCGAAGCTTGTTCGTGCCGATGTGGTTGGGCGAAAAGAGCCTGAATGGCTTCAAGCGGGCGACGTAATATTTGCGGCGCGTGGAATAAGAAACCTTGCATCTTGGGTATCAGAAGGCGATTTGAGCGTGCTAGAGCTACCAGTGATCTGCTCGCCGCACTATTTTCAGATTCGCTTGAACTCCACAATAACGCTATTGCCAGAGTTTCTTGCATGGCAACTCAATCAATCGGTCGCACAACGTCATTTTCAGCAATCTGCCGAGGGTACAATGCAAGTGAGTATTCGACGTTCGGTACTAGAGGAAACGCCAATCACAATTCCGCCATTAGAAACGCAGCGAAAAGTGGTGTCGTTAAGCCAGCGAGCACATCGAGAAGAGCAAATATACCAAGAGTTAATCCAGTTACGACGGATGGAGATGCAAGCCATCGCCAATCAAGTTTTAAACGAACAATCAAAAAATAAGAGATAGAAAATGCCAAACTCTCCAATCAATCAAGATGAAATCAACAAAGCCGTCTGGTCGGCGTGCGATACGTTCCGTGGCACCGTAGATCCATCTATCTACAAAGACTTCATCTTGACCATGCTGTTCTTAAAATACATCTCAGATGTACGCCAAGACAAAGTCGAAGAACTCACCACTCAGTTTGGTGGCAACCAAGACATGATCGAAGCCATGCTTGCTAGCCAGTCATTCAAAATTCCAGCAGGTTCAACATTCTGGGATTTGTACGATGCACGTAATACCGCAGGTAACGGTACTCGTATTGACCAAGCGCTGCACGCAATTGAAGAAGCCAACGGCACCAAACTAAAAGGCGTGTTCCAAGACATCAGCTTTAACACAGATAAACTGGGAGATGAAAAGCAAAAGAACGACATTCTACGCCACCTATTGGAAGACTTTGGTAAGCCAACCCTAAACCTACGTCCTAGCCGTGTTGGTTCGTTGGATGTGATTGGTAACGCATACGAATATCTGATCAAACACTTTGCCGCAGGCAGTGGAAAATCGGCAGGTGAATTCTATACCCCGCCAGAGGTGTCGGATCTACTTTCTATCATCCTAGAGCCACAACAAGGCGATAGCATCTGTGATCCTGCATGTGGTTCAGGCTCGCTATTAATGAAGTGTGGCAAACAAGTTCAAAAGAACTTTGGCGGCTCTAAGCAATATGCTCTGTTTGGTCAAGAGGCAATTGGCTCAACATGGTCTCTGGCAAAAATGAACATGTTCCTGCATGGCGAAGACAACCACCGCATTGAATGGGGCGACACAATTCGTAACCCCAAGCTTCAAGATGCTAACGGTGGCTTATTGCACTTTGACGTGGTAACCGCAAACCCGCCATTTTCGTTAGATAAATGGGGACATGAAGACGCAGAAAGCGATCACTTTGGTCGTTTCCGACGTGGCGTACCACCGAAAACCAAAGGCGACTATGCCTTCATTTCGCACATGATTGAAACCCTAAAGCCAGAGACTGGTCGAATGGGTGTAGTGGTGCCTCATGGTGTGCTATTCCGTGCATCGAGTGAGGGCAAAATCCGCCAACAACTGATTGAAGAAAACCTGCTAGATGCCGTGATCGGCTTACCTGAAAAACTGTTCTTCGGTACAGGTATTCCTGCGGCAATTTTGATCTTCAAGAAGAAGAAAGACACCAACGATGTGATGTTCATTGATGCTTCACGTGAGTTTAAGTCAGGCAAAAACCAGAACGTTCTGACACAAGAGAACATCGACAAGATTGTGAAGACCTACCGCAGTGGCGACAACGTTGATAAGTACGCGTATGTTGCAACCCTCGATGAGATCCGTGAGAACGACTACAACCTCAACATTCCTCGCTACGTGGATACGTTTGAAGAAGAAGCGGAAATTGATTTGATGGCAGTTCGCACTGAGCGTTTGGCGCTGCAAGCTGAGTTAGCCGATCTAGAAGCGGAAATGGCGGGCTACCTAGAGGAGTTGGGTTATGGTGCCTAATGGTTTCCAACATGTCATTGGTTTAGGTAACTTTCCTTGTGACTGGTTAATTTCTAGTGCAGATGAAATTACCGAAAAGATCACCAAAGGGACAACACCACCTAAAAGTGAAATTGTTGAAGATAGTAATATTCCATTTTTACGAGTGAATAACTTAGGTTTTGATGGGGTTTTAAATTCAAAATCTGAGATGCTTTTTGTTACTAAAAATGCTCACAATGGTTTTCTTTCACGCTCAGTCGCTTATCCTAACGATATATTGATGAATATTGTAGGTCCGCCACTAGGCAAGATTGCAATGCTTGATGACCAGTACCCTGAGTACAATATGAATCAAGCCGTTCTCATCTATAGATGTAAAGAGAAATTAATTGATCATGGGTATTTCTTAAGTTTTTTGGGAAGTGAACTTGCACAGCAATGGCTACAGTCTCGCTCTAAAAAAACGTCAGGGCAACAAAATTTAACCATACAATTGTGTAAAGAGTTGCCAACGCCAGTCCCTCCACTCCCAGAACAACGCAAAATCGCCCAAATCATCTCGACATGGGACAAAGCGATTAGTACTACAGAAAAGCTGGTTGAAACCAGCAAGCGGCAGAAAAAAGCCCTGATGCAGCAGCTTTTGACGGGTAAGAAGCGTTTGGTAAACCCTGAAGCGGATCAGGCGTTTGAGGGTGAGTGGGAAGAGGTTAAGTTAACAGAATTGTGCAAAATTGGAACAGGTAAGAAAGATGCAAATCATGGCTCTTCAAGCGGCAAATATCCTTTTTTCACTTGTGCAAAACGACCAATTTTGAGTTCTTCTTATTCCTATGATTTTGAAGCACTATTAATAGCTGGCAATGGCGTCATAGGTACAACTCACTATTACAAGGGCAAATTTGAAGCTTATCAACGAACTTACATTCTTAGTGAGTTTAGAGCTGTATTCGTAGCTTATTTACACCATTGGATAAACTTTTACTTGAAGAGAGATGTAGACCGAGAAAAGCAACATGGAGCAATGCCATATATCAAAGTAGGAATGCTGCAAAACTTCAAAGTTAAGTTGGGTAGTTATTCTGAACAACAAAAAATCGCCTCAGTTCTCACTTCTGCCGACAAAGAAGTCGAGTTATTAGAAGCCAAGCTTGCACACTTCAAGCAAGAGAAAAAGGCGTTGATGCAGCAGTTGTTGACAGGAAAAAGAAGAGTCAAAGTTGCTGAAACCGAAGCCGCTTAACTAACGCATCTTTTGACGACCGATACAGAGCTTGTTTAGCAAGCCCTGATTAACAATAAGAACAATGTCATAGGCTAAGTATGGAACCATTATCTTCTAGTGAACCTAAGCATCACGCACCGAATTTCAAAGAAGAGCAAAGTGCAAAAATCCCAGCGTTAACTTTGCTCACCAACCTTGGTTATCAGTTTATTCCGCCGAGTGAATGCCTGGCGATGCGTGGCAACAAAACCACCGTAATTTTGCCGCAGGTGTTACGCAAAGTATTGAGCTTTAAAACTTATTCATTCATGGGTAAAGAGCGCCATTTATCGAAAGCTGCAATTGATAAAATCGTACAAGAACTGGCTAACCCTGCTATGAATGAAGGGCTAAAAGCGGCCAATGAAAAGCTCTATAACGCGTTAACTTATGGCATTAGCGTAACGGAATTTGTCGAGGGTAAAAAAGCCAACCCAACCATTCAAATCATCGATTGGGACACGCCTGAAAACAACCAATTTCATTTCACCGAAGAGATGGAAGTTGATAACGCCCGTGGTACAGGTAAACGCATTCCTGATGTGATCTGTTTCGTTAATGGCTTGCCGTGGGTGGTGATAGAGGCCAAACGTCCTGATAGCAGCATCAATGGCAAACCCACCATCACCGAAGGTATTTCGCAAAACATCCGCAACCAAAAAGTAGATGAAATCCCTCATCTGTTTGCTTACAGCCAACTGTTGTTGTCCATCAATGGTCATGATGGCTTATACGGTACGTGCGGCACACCTGAGAAGTTCTGGGCGAAATGGAAAGAAGAAGAAATCACCGAAAGCACCTTTGAACGCCTTAAGAACACGCCACTGAATGACGCGCAACTGAATGCGATTTTCAGCCATCGCACGCCAGCAATCAAAGACGAATATCTATCACTGATTGCAGGCGGTGATTTGGTGGTGACAGACCAAGATCGCTTATTGGTATCCTTGCTGCGCCATGATCGCTTACTAGAGCTTACCCGTTTATTTACCCTGTTTGATAAAAAAGCAGGCAAGATTGTTGCGCGTTATCAGCAAGTGTTTGGTATCAAAGCCTTAGTGGAACGCATCACCTCTTTTGATGACAAAGGCGCACGTAATGGCGGTGTGATCTGGCATACCACAGGTTCAGGCAAATCATTCACTATGGTGTTTTTGTCAAAAGCACTGATTTGGCTAAAAGAGTTAGCGAAATGCCGCGTTGTGGTTGTGACTGACCGTGTGGATTTAGAAGATCAGCTTGCTCGTACCTTTGCCTCTGGTGGCGCACTGTCAGATAAAGACAAAAAAGATGCGATGGCAACCACTGGCAAACGCCTTGCAGAGCAAATCGGTAAAGGCAATGAGCGTATCATCTTCTCGATCATCAACAAGTTTGGTACGGCGATTAACCTACCAGAATGCTACAACGATAGCCCTGACATTATCGTATTAGTGGATGAGGGACACCGTAGCCAGAACGGTGAAAACAATATCCGAATGCAACAAGCCTTGCCAAAAGCCGCTTACATCGGTTTTACAGGTACGCCTCTGCTGCAAGACGATAAAACCGAGAACAAGTTCGGTAAGATCATCCACTCTTACACCATGCAGCAAGCTGTCGAAGATGGCACTGTTACGCCGTTGTTGTACGAAGAGCGTAAACCTGATCTGAGCACCAACGACAAAGCCATTGATGCATGGTTTGACCGTATTACCGATACCCTATCGGAAAAGCAACGCAGCGATCTAAAACGTAAGTTCGCTCAAAAAGGTCAGATCTATCAAACTGAAGGGCGATTAGAGCTAATTGCGCACGATATTTCTGATCACTTCCAGAACTTTAAGCAACAAGGTTTGAAAGGACAACTGGCGTGTGATTCTAAAGCCGCTGCGATCCGCTATAAGAAGCTTCTCGATCAAATCGGTAAAGTCACTTCAGTTGTTGCGATGTCGCCACCTGATACCCGCGAGGGACACGATAACGTCGATAATGAAAGTACCGATCTGGTGCAAAATTGGTGGAAGGAGAACGTCGTACAAAAAGGCTGGAACGATGAAAAAGCCTACACCAAGCATATCATTGCAGAATTTGAAAAGGATGAAGGCCCCGACATTATGATCGTGGTCGATAAGCTGTTAACGGGCTTTGATGAGCCTAAAAACACGGTGCTCTATATCGACAAGCCTTTAAAACAGCACAACCTTATTCAAGCCATTGCACGGGTTAACCGCCTACACAGCAAAAAGCAGTTCGGTTATTTGATTGATTATCGTGGCATCCTCAAAGAGCTGGACATCACCATTGAGAAGTACCAAGACTTGGCTGAACGTACCCAAGGCGGCTTTGATATAGATGATCTCAAAGGCTTGTATAACCGCATGGATACCGAGTACAAGAAGTTGCCAGGTTTGTATGATGACCTTTGGGCAATTTTTTCTGGTGTGAAGAACAAGCAAGATGGACAAGCACTTCGTCAGGCTTTGGCACCTAAAATTGATACCATTGATGGTCAACTAACGGATACCAACCTGAAGTTACGTAATGATTTTTATGATGCGCTGACTGCGTTTGCTAACTGCTTAAAAGTAGCACTTCAATCAGCGACATACTTTGAAGATAAGAGCTTCGACAATAAGCGAGAATTATACAAGAACACACTGAAATCCATGAGCCAACTGCGCCAGCAAGTACGTGCTGACGCTGAGGAAACTGTGGACTACGACGAGTATTCGGAAAATATTCGCGCCATGTTAGACAAGCACATTGCAGGTGTGTCGATTGAAGAGCCAGAAGGCGCTTATCTGGTCGGTAACATGGGTAAAGATGCCAAACCAGAGCAGATGACTGATGATGAAGCCAAAAACAAAAAGGATGTCATTACAGGTCGTGTGACCAAGATGATTGAGCAAGATTTGGCAGATGATCCGTATGCCCAAGAGTATTTCTCAAACTTGTTAAAGCAAGCCATCGAGAAAACCAAGGAGATGTTTGATAGCCCTGTTAAGCAGTATCTTCTGTTTGCCGACTTCGAGCAGCAGGTCAAAGACCGTGATGTAGCAGGATTACCAACGGATCGCTTTGCAGAGCTTGACCCTAGAATCAAACGCCATGTTCAAGCCTACTTTGGACTGTTCTTAAAAGTATTAGGAGAGCCGTTGCCTCTAACGGAAGACCAATGTTTTCAGTATGCGTTAGACATTGATGGCATTGTGCGTAAAGCGGTTGCTGAGTTTTCAATTAACCCATCGGAGATTGAAAACCAGATCCGTTTAGGGCTATTGCCACTGCTGTTCGCTGATGTGGGTATCGATAAAGCGCAAGCTATTATTACAGATGTCATTCAAATCACCCGTCTTGGCCTGTCTGGTAACAATAAGTCAGGTCACTAAGCATGACTTCTATTAACCATCAAGAAGGCAATACCGAGGAATACAGCTTCATCTATGGTGATGAAGCTGTTACCTATGAGGTGATCCGCAAGGTATTTGCTGAAGGCAAGAAAAAGAAAATCACCATCCGAGTGCATCCAGATTGCCGAGTGGTTGTCACTGCGCCTCAAGATGCTGAGAAATCCGCAATCCATGAAGCGGTCATGCAACGCGCTCAATGGATTTGGAATGCACTGGTCGAGTTTCGAACTCACTTAGAATATGTGCAAACCAAACACTACGTGAGCGGCGAGATGCAATTCTATCTAGGCCGCCGCTATGTGTTAAAGGTGGTTGAAGACAGAGATGCCATTTCCAACGTGAAGATGGAACGAGGCAAGTTGTTAGTCACGCTTAACCGATTTAATGAAGATAAGCCAAAGCTCGTTAAAGCACTGGTGTCTGGTTGGTATGGCGTTCGTGCAGAGCGCGTATTTCATGAACGCTTAGCAGAGCTTTTACCGCAGGCTACGTGGGTAGAAGGCATTCCTTCATTTCGAATCATGCCAATGCAAAAACAATGGGGAAGCTGCTCAGCCAAAGGTACGTTGATGCTTAACCCTCACCTGATCAAAGCTCCTAAAGAGTGTATTGATTATGTGATATTGCATGAACTTTGCCACATCGCAGAATACAACCACAGCGAGCGTTTTTGGCGCTTATTAACGAGCGTGATGCCGAACTGGAAAGAAGTGAAAAGCAAGCTAGATGGTATGGCGGAGTTGTATTTGAATGAGTGATGATTTTGATTGTGAACTAGCGGAACTGCTGCGAAAGCAAGTGCCTAATGATGAATCGATACACAGTACCTTGCTTAGAACATTATTAGCGTATGATCCTAATATCAAGCCTATAGGTGTAATTGGTAACTCAGGTCTGTGGATGGATGCTCCTTTTGTTCAGAAGCAGTATCAGTTCCTTTTCTATCGCTATCCTGACCATGTGTTATTAGAAACTATAGATACGAGTTTGTCTGTGAATGGTAATCATAACTGCCTTTTTGATAACCCTGCCTATTACACTTATCGAGTTGAGTCTACTTTTTTTAGTGGGCGAAAAACTAGAAATCGAGCCTCGTCTTCAACGAAGATAAGGTATTGTTTGTCTTGTATAGAAGAGAGTATTGATAGTGTTGGCTATGGGTATTTTCGGCATTTTTGGGATCGTTCAAATTTGTGCCTTATTCATGGGCAGCCACTTAAAGAACTACCCGAATTAGGGTTTGCTAAAACACTAAAAGCCGTAAAACGGCTGTTTAATGCAAAAGACTGTAAACAAGCGATAGAGGTGATAGGCTTAGCAAAAAAGCCTAAAGTGACTGCTAAATATTCTCCGAAACCTGCATGGAATGAAACGGGAAGATATTTATTCCCTATTAAATTTGCTCCAGGGTGTTTGATGCCAGCTTTTGCAAAATGGGTTCATAACAACTACTCAAATTTTGAAAACACCACATTACGAGATTTTGCCCAAAAAGTTACAGGTCAGTATCGTGGGTATTATTATCTTTATGAATTTGATTACAGACGAGACTTTGCTGGTATTTTGATGCTTTGCGCAGAGTATGAGCCAGAGTTGTTACATTCGTTCATGGTTAATGAAGTAAGTCTTATTGGTTTAGAGTTGGGGCCAAGAAAGCAAGGAGTTCTCCGAGAAATCTTTGCAAAGCATTCAGTGAGTGATTGTAGTACTTGTGCAGAAAAGTCTTGCATCATGAAAGCACACCAAAGCACTTTCAGTGTAGATGCAACTGAATTGAACCTTAAGAACTTATTTGAAAGCTCTTACACTCTGGCAAGAATATCTATGCAGGGTAGACCTATTAGAACTAGTAAGGATTCGATCTGGGGAGCTATTGATGTTGCTCCAGAAGTTGCCGATAGCAAAGCTTTTAAGAAGGTTGAGTTTCAGCTAAATGAAGTCTGTTACAAATAGTGTACAAACTTTATTATCCCAGGCTTGATTTAGTGTACAAACTTTATTGTGCCTAAACATAATCAAACACCAAACGCAGCCTAACTGCATAAAAGATAAGATACAAAAAGAGCACTGAATAAAAGTCAGTGCTCTTTTTGTATGCCCATAGCGAGTTATTCGTCTTGATACTTTTCGAGTTTGTTATAGAGCGTTTTCACGCTAATGCCTAACTCCTGCGCTGATTCCGTTTTATTGCCTTGATTCTCTTCAAGGGTATTGAGAATGGCGGCTTTTTCTAGCTCTTCTAGTGAAACGCCCGCCGGAACAAGGTCTTCGATGCTGGTGCCTGTTTCCAATGGTGGTGTGTCGAAGATAAGGTGTTCATCTCGGATGGTGTCATCAGCCAAAATAAATGCACGCTCGATCGTGTGTTTGAGCTCACGGACATTACCTGGCCAGTCGTGTGCAGCGATTTTTTGGATCGCAGAGTCAAGAATCGTTTTGGTTTTTGCCTCATTGGCGTTGCGGTGTGCAATAAAGTGCTTGGCCAGACCTACGATATCACCGCCTCGTTCTCGCAGTGGCGGTATCGTTAATGGGAAATGCGATAAGCGGAAAAACAGATCTTCACGCAGGAACTGCTCCTCAATGGCGATTTTAGGATCACGGTTTGTAGCAGCAATGATGCGAGTATTAGCGATATGAACCGTATTACTGCCAACTGGGCGATACTCTCCGGTTTCTAGCACCCGCAATAGCTTCACTTGATGCTCGATAGGCATCTCGGTGATTTCATCTAAAAATAGGGTGCCGCCCTCTGCCTGCTTAAATACACCTTGGTGAGTTTTATTTGCTCCGGTAAAAGCGCCTTTCTCATGGCCAAACAGTTCACTATCAACCAATTCAGGGCTAATGGCACCACAGTTAATCGCTATAAAGGGCTGTTGTTTACGCTCACTCGCTAAGTGGATGGTCTGCGCCACCAGTTCTTTGCCTGATCCACTTTCACCGACAATAAGGACGTTGGCTTCGGTTTTAGCAACGCGCCTGATCATACGATAGAGCTGATGCATCGGAGAGGAAGAGCCGACCAAAAGACCAAATTGGTCAAGATCGCTGGTGGACACTTTACGCCCTTGATCTTGTTTGTGTTGATAGTACTGGCTGACTTCGCTCAGGGTGTCCGTCAGAATGGCAATATCAACGGGCTTTCTGTAGTGAAAAATAGCACCCAAGTTCATCAGCTTATCCAAGTTCTCGTTTGGAGCGCCTGAGCTAATGATGATCAAGTCCATATCGTAGATGTCTTCGATATTAGAAAGACGTTGATAATCTGCACTAGTAAAGTGGGCGACTTCAACAATCGCAACTTCCGGTTTGAGTTGTAGGAAATCTTCAATCCATTGGTCTGCGGCATCGATGTCATGCAGACGAAATTTGTTCAGTTCCTGGCAAGAAGCGATGGCATTTTTAAGTGATGGATCTTGTATTCTTAGAAACAGGCTTGGCATCGACATAGAAATGTCCTCTTTACTATGACAGAAACAATGTACGTGGATTATTCTCACTTCACAAGACAAAATATTGTCAGCATAGATTTAAGGATTTGTTCGGTATTTTTATGTTGTTAGCCCCTTTTTGATATATATCGGTGAGAGCCATCAGTAGATATTTCCTTTTGTTCAGATTTTTATTTTTAAAATAATAATTTTGCTATTAATTGATTCTGGAGAAATAGCCTTTCTGTTTTATCAGGTTATTTCGGCACAAGTGACGGAGGCTTTATCACCGATTAAAAATTACATTTTTTACGTGTAAATAATTCATGCTTATACTTTATTGCTCATCTCATTTTTACCTCTTTTCTTTATTAGTTAATTAAAAACAATAAGTTATAAAGTTGGCACATGGTTTGCTCCTAGGGAAGTGCAACGTCAATAAAGGAGAATTACCATGAATAACATCGCAGCTAAAATTGTACTTACGTCAGTTCTTGCTACTTCATCTACAGCAGTCTTAGCGAGTGATAAATGGGAAAAAGAATCCATGGACGCTTGGCTAGATGGTAAAGCTGAAACCACGCTACTGCTAAACAGCAATCTCAACTCTTTTGATATCAATACCGATGTTGAGAATCAGGTCGTTACCCTTTCTGGTTCGGTAAACAATGATCTTGAAAAATCACTTGCCGAAGAGCTTGTTACTGGTCTTGATGGTGTGAAAAAAGTAAACAACGAATTGTCAGTAGTGAATGAAGGCAAGAAAGAAACTGATTCAGAAGCTTTAGCTACACTGACCGATTCTAAAATCACGACTATAGTTAAAACGCGCCTACTAATGGATACCAATGTGAGTGGTACGGATATTGATGTAACGACAGAACGCAAAACGGTAACGTTGGCAGGTAAAGTTAATTCAGATGCGGAGCATGATCTTGCAATTTCAATTGCAAATAACACCAATGACGTAAATAAGGTGATTGATAAGCTAGAAGTGGTTCAATAATAGCGAGCCGAGTGATTTAACCCACTTTTATTAGGAGGTAACACTATGGTTCGTTGGATGTTTATTTTTCTGGCACTGGCACTAATTTCTGCACTATTAGGCTTTACTGGTATTGCAGGAGCTGCTGCCTCTATCGCGCAAGTGATATTTTACCTATTCCTATTGTCATTAATTGTATCAATAGTGATTGTTCTGCTGGGAAGAAAAAACGTAAATAGATAGGAGATTCCATGCGACTTACGTCATTTATTTACCGTATCGCCGCAGTATTCGGTTTGGTGTTTGCGTTGGCAGCTTGTAGTGAAGAAGGGCCAATGGAACAGGCCGGCAAAAAGATAGATGAAGCCGCCGAAGAAACCCAAAATGCGATTGAAGATGAATGTGAAAACATTAAAGAAAACCTAAACGCTGAAGACCAAGACTGTTAGCCGAATCAGGTTAGGTTTTTACGCATAGCTATGTAAGAGAGGGGCGGTCAATCACCGCCCTTCCTTTTGTCCCAATTGTTTACAATCAGATAAGGAGTCAAAGATGAAAAACATATTTGATGTACTGAAAGAGAGTCATGAAAAGCAGCGCCTTTTACTCGATGCTCTGATGGAAACGTCTGGAGATTCCCCCGCTCGTGAAGAGTTTTATCATAACCTTAAAGAGGAACTCGAACAGCACGCAGCGGCAGAAGAGCGATTTTTCTACGCGCCTTTAATAGATAGCGATAAGACCATTGATCTCACTCGCCATGGCATCGCAGAGCATCATGAAATTGATAAAGTGATTGCACAGCTTGATGCAACCGATATGAGCTCGCCAGCGTGGCTCAACCTAATGAAAACCTTGCGTCACAAAGTGTTGCACCATCTTGAGGAAGAAGAGCAGCGTTTCTTCCAGTTAGCCGGTAAGGTAATGACCGATAAGCAGAAAATGAAACTAGCGAATGGTTATGTTGAAGAGATGGTAAGCTAGGTAGAGTGTTGGACCTTTTCGTGCCATTTCGGCACGGGAAGGCACTCAATCAAGGCGTTTACTCAAGTTCATGTATCCAAGCTCAATCCCCCGCGTATTCTAACTTCCACTAAAAAGTGCACTCGCTGAAGGCAAGGAGAGCGAATGTTTATCATCAAATATTATATTCTTGGCGCTCTGATCAGTTTATTGGCCGCTATCCATACGCCTCAAATTATCGTTAGTTTGCTGTTCTTATGGATATCGCTTTCTTTAGCGTTGGTCAGCGTAGCCTACGTATTCGACATTCCCTCTATTTTTAGAAAAAACCAAGATGGCAAGATTGTCAGGTGGATTCGCTGGGCATTCATCCCATTTCTATTGGGGGCTAGAGCGTATAACGCCTGGGAAAGACGGCGTGATACAGTGCCTCCAATCCAAAAAGTCAGTGACAATTTATACCTATCTCGCCGTTTGTTTCAGAGTGACTTAGATTTTCTCGAATCCAATGAGATCTCTTGTATTGTCGATGTCACCGCAGAATTTGCAGGCCTTGAAAGCGCGATGACCGACAAGCAGTTTCATTACCTTTCGATTCCGGTACTCGACCACAAAGCCCCAACGCTAGAGCGTCTTCGCCATGCGATTAACTGGATTGATACTCAAATCTCGTGCTCGCGGGCCGTGGTTGTGCATTGTGCGTTAGGGCGTGGTCGTTCAGTGTTTGTTGTGGCGGCGTATTTATTAAGTAAAGACCCGTCACTGACGGTTGAATCCGTGATGAAAAAAATCAATGACGTACGCAGTACCGCGAGATTGAATAAATTACAGATTAGAACGTTACGAGCGATCAGTGAAAAAGGCGTGCTAGGGCTGGATCAATCCACTTGGATGGTGGTTAACCCTGTTGCAGGTGGCGGAAAATGGGAGGAAAACGAACAGCACTTGATTCGTGAACTAACCAAAAAATATCGCTTGAGTATTCATCAAACCACCACAAACTTCAGCGCCGAGCAGCTAACACAACAGGCAAAAGAAAGTGGAGCTAAGCAAATCATCGTAGCTGGTGGCGATGGCACAGTAACAGAGGTGGCGAGCCAATTGGTGGATACCGACCTAAAACTCGGTATTGTTCCGCTCGGAACTGCCAATGCGTTATGTCATGTGCTCTATGGCGTTGGCGCAAAATTCTCACCGGTCGAAAAAGCGTGTGAAGCGTTGCTTGGCGGACACTGCCAACGTATTGATACTGCGGACTGCAATCAGCGGCTTATTTTATTGGTCTTAGGTATTGGGCTAGAACAGAAGATGATCGAGCACGCTCAGCGAGAAGAGAAAAATGTTTTTGGACAACTCGCTTACCTCACTGGCTTTTTTAATGCTGTAGTGGCGGAAGAAACGCAAGCTTTAACCGTTTCGTTAGACGCTCCAACTGAAGATGGAAACCACGACAATAATACACAAACGCTTGAAGTCCATAGTTTTGTCGTTGCGAATATCGCTCCATTTAGTACGTTGCTTGCCCAAGGTGGTGATGCGCCGCAGCCTGATGATGGCAAGCTGCATATCACATATTTAGATAACACCGAGTCTTTAGGCGGACGTCTTATCGCCTTGTCGGATCTGACATTAACGAGCGTAGGCGCACAGGAAGAATCGACACATTTTCAATACGCGACGGCTCAGAGCGTCACTATTTCTGCGAATAAACCGATTGAGTATGTGATTGATGGTGAACTGTATTCTGATGAGCAACTAGCAATCAAGCTGCGTCCAAAGTCATTGAACGTATTTGTTCCAAGCCAGAGACGTAAATCAGCTTCGCTTTAACACTGTAATCCGCGGATAACGCGCCATTTGCTTCGTATTCTACATGGCGCTTTTTCTGTGTTGTTTGATGATTTGGTGTGCGTCGTAAAAAGGCTATCAAGGTCGCTGCGTAGTAGATGCAGCGGCTTTTTTTCTACCTGCACCTTTTACTAGGTTGATTGGGGATGTGGTTTAAACAAAGTGAAAGAAGGGCGAGTACAATTACTCACCATGAGGTAAGTGCTTTTCAATTTCATCGTTTTCAACTTGTAAAGCAGCTAACCAATAAGAAACAAGTGCGGTTAAGTTGGTGTCGTCAATGGCTCTAAGCAGGGCTTTTAAATCATCTAACAGTAATTTATTCATAAAATGCATTTCTTTGTAATTACCTAACTCGGCAACGCCGTATTCGGTGGCATTTTCTGCAATGAATTGTTCACCATCTTGATCGAAGAACAGCTTCGCCATCTTTTTGATCATCACTTTTTCTATTTTCACGAATCGATATGCCGCTCTTGCGAGTGTCATATGTGATTGCGGGTTAACGAGAGGCAAACACGTTTGGCGATGGTGTGTCATTTTTACGAGTAGCTCCCTTACTCGATTGTTATCCAATGTCATAGTGACCTCTTTATTTATGACTATTGTCGTGGGACATTTCTCGTGATGGTTATGTTAATGCGCCTGTGGGCTTGTCAGAAATGGCCAAAGCAAGTTGGCCATTTCTTTGCTCAATACTGAGCTTTATTGCAAAGGCGACCACCAAGTTTTAGCTAATAAGGCTGATGCTGCTGAGTTTTTCTTTGCAGCTTTTTATATCGCTACGAACTTTCAGCAGAACCGAGTTATCCGCCTGCTCTGGGTGGGAAGTAATCAAATTCTCAATCTCTTTGAGTACCTTGCTTTCGACACCTTCAAGCTGTTCTAAATACATAGACTCTTTGTCAGAGGACACTTCCTTCATCACGTCGCTGTAGACCTCACGCGCCTTGATGGTGTAGGAAACCGGAGTGTCGTCGGCAGATTCTTCATTGTTACTTGCTAGAGAGTAGGGAGTGAGCTCAATGACTGCACGCTCACGTACTCTGAGCAGTTCTACCAACACATTATTCAAAGAAGTGTTGTCGATGTTCTCGATGGCCTTGTTGTAAATTTCATTTCCGCTTTCGATAAGCTCAATGATTGAGGCGATGTTTTCATTTTTCATATGCCACTCCTTATTTACTGGTGATAGGGGTGTTTGAGCGTATGGAATACAAACACGATGTTTCATCTTTAATTGCAGGTTGTATGCCAATGAATTTTAAGTCTTATTAATCAGTGGCTTAATGTCTTTTTTTGCAATAACTTGCTAACAGTCGGTAAGGCGCTAAGAAAAAATTACAAGAATGGCGGGGAAAGCTTGGAAAGAATTACACGTACAGATACGGCTTTTTATCGAAATGAAAATAAAATTAATAAAAAACAATAACTTAAAATTCTGGCATGGATATGGCTTTGTAGGGAGTAAGTGAGGTCAAACATTGTTTCACTTGATTCACTATTCAACTCATTAATGGAGGCTAGTTATGGCTACTACAAAAGAAAGCACAGTAAAACCTCAAGAGCAGTTAGAAGAAGCATATCACTTAGCGGAACAAGCCACGACGGAAGCCGTTGGCGCGATGAAAGACCAAGCCAAAGAGAAGCTGGATGTCGGTGCACAGCAAGTTCAGCAGGCGACTAAGTCGGCAGAAAATGTAATCAAGGAGCGCCCATTGCTGAGCATAGGCTGTGCCTTCCTTGCTGGTTGGGCGGTTTCGAAGCTGATCAAATAATAGTGGTCACCAAGGATTAAGCCACTCAACAGAAAGGCGAGGCTTCACATGAATAACTCAGGGCAAGTTACCAATCAGCAATCAGGCTCGGCGGCTTCAGACAGCGGCCGAGCCCCTGATGGGGCAGAAGAACAGGATATCCAACAAACCATTAATGGTTTGAGCAGCATTCTTGCGCAATTGGACCAACTGACGAAATCGCTAAAAGCATGGTCAGGTTCAACGTTGGATTTGTTCCTCTTGGAGATGAAAGTTAACGTGTCCGCAGTGCGTCAGATTTTGCTGTGTACCGTTGTTTTTACCCTATTGTCGGTATTGTTCGTATTCAGTTTGTGCCTTGCCTCTGGGGTGGTGGCTTATCAGTTAACTGCCAACGTATATGTTGCCGTGGGTGTATTTATCACATCATTAGGCTTGGCATTATTTGCTTTAGCCTGGTGGCAGAAGCGTTTAGTTGGATTTCTTGGATTCAAAAATACGACAGAACAATTACAGGAGGGGTGGGATGCGCTCGCTACAAAAGCTCAATCGAGCCATGCGGATCAAGCGGATGGAAGGTAAAGCGTCTCTAGAGCAATGCTGTTTGTCGATGGAAATGTTCACGTTTACCACCAAGAAGTTTGTGAGAGAAAACCCTTGGACGACATTAGGCATTAGTGCTGTCGTTGCCGTTACCGCAGCAAAAGCAGGTCGATTGTCTCGACTGACTTCTTCTATTTCGTCAATGGGGCTATTGGTTAGCAGCGTGTCTGATATTACCGATTCGCTCACAAAGCCGGTCGCGGCAGCTTCTCTGGATGAGTCAGATGCGGAGCAAAATGGAAATGCAGCAACACAAGTAAGCAACGCTGCGACGACAGAGGGCGAACCACTCTAATAGCGGATTTCACCGCAAAATTTTCTTACCGATTCTGAGCTTATTATGACAGCGAAATTGAACATTCCTGCCAACACTGCGATTGGTGCAACGCTTCTCGTCCTGTTACTCGTCCCAGGGCTGTATTTTGCCAAGCCAATATTGTTACCTATTGTGCTTAGCACCTTTATTTCTCTGCTGTGCAGTCCTTTCATTAATTATCTTGAAGACAAAGGCTTACCACGTGCTATTACCGTCGTGTTGACGCTGTCATTCCTCGTTGGCGCTTCAATTATTGGTCTTGCCGCCATGTCGGAGCCCGCCAAGCAATGGTGGTCTGAGCTGCCCAGTATCGTGAAAAATGTGTCGCAAGAAGTAAGCGAAGTTACTAAAGCTTCGGCTGATCACCTTAATACTCCATTGAATATCGCCAACGATATGAGTATGGATGAGGTCGGGAACAACACCGTATTTTCTTTGGTAAAAACGCTCGCGACCACTACGCCGACGATTTTGACACAAGCGATGATCGTGCTGTTTATGGTTTACTTTATGCTCAATCATGGACGAAGCTTATTTCGAAAGTCAGTGTCTTACTTACATGGGTTCGCCAAACAGCGCCAAGCGATTGAGTTGGTCAAAGCGCTACAGAAAGACCTATCTCGATACATTGGCACCATCACTTTAGTGAATGCTGGGCTGGGGTTGAGTGTCGGGGCCGTGTTTTTTGTTCTAGGCCTTGAAGATCCATTTCTATGGGGCGCATTTGCAGGCGTGATGAATTTTGCGCCGTACCTCGGCCCTGTCATATCCATGATGAGCTTTGGCTTTGTTGCTTATCTTCAGTTGGAGTCGGTCAGTTTTATGCTGACGGTTGTGTCTATCTATTTACTGCTCAATTTGATTGAAAGTCAGTTTGTTACACCAACACTATTGGGGAAAAGGTTTAATTTAAACCCATTAGTGATTTTTGTTTGGCTTGTTTTTTGGGGCTGGCTTTGGGGCGGAATGGGACTATTGATCGGTGTGCCGTTGCTGGTTTGTATCAATATTTTGGTTGATCGCCTAGAGCTGTGCCAATCAGCCCAAAATCAAGCAAAGCAAATCACCTCCGCGGACGTGGCACCGCGAGAGTGACTTGAGGAGCAAGCTGGTTCAATGAAACAGTTTTTCAGCGCTCACTGGCTGACTAAATAAATATCCCTGACCATAAATACAGCCTTTTTCGAATAAATAATCGGCTTGTTCCCGAGTTTCTATCCCTTCCGCGACGACTTTCAACGACAGCGTTTTTCCCATGGCAATAATGGCATTCACAATCGCGTTGCTGTCGCTATTACTTGGGACATCACTGACAAATGAGCGGTCAATTTTCAGTTTGTTGATTGGCAAACCTTTCAAGTAAGACAAAGACGAATAGCCAGTTCCAAAGTCATCCAGAGAAATCTCAATACCCAGCTCTCGTAATTGATTTAACGATGCAATGGCTTGTTGAGGGTCGATCAGTAAAAAGCTCTCTGTGATCTCCAAATCTAACCGTTGGGCAGGGTATCCGGTGTTATCGAGGATAGTACTTAATCGCTGAATGAAATTTGACTGCTGAAGCTGCAACGCAGAAACATTGACGGCGATTTTGCCAAACTCGATGCCTTGGTCCAGCCAAGCATTACCTTGCAAACAAGCTTGTTGTAACACCCACTCACCAATACTTTGAATCAGCCCTGTTTTTTCTGCAATTGGAATAAAGTCTGCTGGTGGTACAAGGCCAAACTCTGGATGCTGCCAGCGTAATAAAGCTTCCACGCCGACAATCGAATTTTGTTCCAAGTTGTATTGCGGTTGGAATTCTAACCGGAGTTGTTGTTTTTCTATTGCTTGATGCAAAGCGGATTGAATGCGTACATGGGATACGGATTTATCGGTCAAATCCGGTGAGTAAAACGCGTAGCCGTTGCGTCCATTTTTCTTCGCTAAGTACATCGCGGTGTCTGCGTTTTTCAGTAAGGTTTCACTGTCTTGACCGTCTCTTGGGTACAAGGCAATACCAATACTGGTCGAGACACGAAGTGAGTCGTGGTTTGCCAAGTCGAATGGTTGCTGGAATACGCTTAGAATATCGCCGACGGTTTCCAGTAAGGCAACATCACTATGGATGTCTGGCAAAATAATCACAAATTCATCGCCGCCAATGCGAGCCACATGCGCATTGAGGTGAAGAACATCTTGCAGACGAATCGCTAACTTAGACAGCAGTTGGTCACCACAGAAGTGGCCCATGCTATCGTTGATGTGTTTGAAATGGTCGATATCTAAGAATAGGGTGGCAAACGTCTGCTGGTTTTTGTTTCCGGTTTCGATGTGTTGTTCGAGTAAGCTGAGTAAATGGGTGCGATTGGGTAGATTGGTTAATGGATCGTAAAAAGCCATGCGCTGCAGCTTTTCTTCGTGTGCCTTACGCACAGAGATATCTTCAAACACACAAATGTAGTTAATAAGGTGGTTTTTATCGTCCATTACGGCGCTAATGGTCGCTAATTGCGGATAAATGCTGCCATCTTTCTTTCTGTTGATGAATTCGCCTTTCCATTGGCCTTTGTTTTCGAGTTGATGCCACAACTGTTGATAGAAACCTTGATCATGATGGCCTGAGCGCAGAATTCGTGGGTTTTTTCCTATCACCTCTTCAGAGCGGTAACCTGTAATTTGGGTAAAAGCCGTGTTTACATCAATGATGTTGGCATTGCGGTCTGTAATGACCATGCCTTCTTGCGAATTGTTGAAAATTTGGGACGCTAAGGAGAGCTGCGTTTCTACCATTTTTCGGCGGGTGATGTTACGTGTCATCCCCAGAATGCCGATTAAGTTTCCCGCATGATCACGGACAGGAGACTTAATGGTTTCTAGCCAAGTGGGGTTATTGTTTTCATCAATTTGACGGCATTCTTCAACAATATTTTGCGTGCCCGTGGCTACCACCAATTTATCGGCATCAATGAATTTTTCCGCACGTTCATGGCTAAACAGAGCAAAATCGTCTTTTCCAATGATTTCACTGTTGGTTTTTTGCCACGCGTTTTCTACGCTTCGATTGGTCATCGAATAAAGACCATCCATGCCTTTTATCCATACGTGGTCTTCAAGGCAGTCGATAAACTCTTGTAGTGTTGGTGTTGGCTTTATTTCCGCGCTTTGATGTCGCGTTTGTTCTTGCTGACAGTGCAAGTTGATATCAAAGCTGATCCGCCCCGCGATTGCGCTTAGCCATGCCGAAACAACCGTTGATTGATCATTAGGGTGAGTCAGTGTCAGTACGGCAAGCAATTCGCCATTAGGTAGCCAAATCGGTCCAATGCTCAAGGTTTGCTCTTCAAAGGGGGTATGGCTAACTGTAAAATCTGTCGGCGTAAAGTGATCGACAACTTGCGTTATCACATCGATGATAGCACGATGATTTTGGGTTGAGGTGGACACCTCAGTCGATAGCCACTGCTGAGTATCGCTCAGAGTATAAAGCTGTCCCTGAGCTTGAGTTACATCACAGCATTGTCGCAGAACGTGTTGCCAGTCTGCCATCAAAGGCGAAGGAATAGCGAAGCGAAACATAATTAATAACGAGTCCTAAATCGCCCAAAGGTAATTATATTAGAATCTAGCGTAAGCTATTGGGCTTTGTGAGTATCGTATCCAACGCGTAGCTAAATCCTAGCAGCGTAAAGTGCTTTCTATCATTAAAATGTTATCTATATCTCTTTTTTATCCAACTTATTGCATCGTTTTTTAGGGCTTTGGATAGGTGATTAAGAAGCGTTTACCGCTTTGGTTTTCTTGCCCCATGAGACTTGCTGAATGACTAAGCCACTGATGATCAATACCAGGCCAATCAAGGTTGAAGGATGAATTTCTTCGCCGATGATGGTAGCTAACAACATGAGTGAGATAAATGGAGAAGCAAAGATCAGATTACTGATACGCGCGGTGTTTTGCGTTGATTTGAGTGCGCTCAGCCACAAAACGAAAGTGATCCCCATTTCAAACAGTCCGACATACGTCACCGCTGCCCAGCCTTTAGCTGAGATCATCTGCCAGTCAGCACCTTCATAAAGACTTAAACCAATGGCGAATGGAATAGCGACCAAAAAGCCGAGCAGAACGCCAACCACAGGGTCGGCCTTATTTTTGGTATTTAAAATCCAGTAACCGGCCCACAGCAGCGTTGATAGCAGCGCAAGGCCAACACCCAACGGGCTCTCAAATTCCATGCCTAAAAGATTGCCTTGCGTGGCAATCACTATCACACCGACATAACTAAAACCGCAAGCCAGCCAGTCCTTACCACGGATCTTTTGTCCTAAGAAAACAGCGGCCATTAGCGTTAAGGTGATAGCCCAGCTGTAGTTGATCGCTTGAGCCTGAGATGCGGGCAGCAAGTCATATGCTTTGAACAGAATAACGTAATACGCCAAAGGGTTAATCAACCCAAGCAGTAGGTAATACCAAGGGTTTGAGAAAAATGTAGCGCTTAACTGGCCCAATTTACCTTGCACACCACAGATTACTGTTAGTGCAATCGCAGAGACGATGCTGGCAATGCATAGCATTTGAATTGGCGTAAATTCTGCCAGCGTGAGTTTAAATGCGGTTGCAACGGTAGACCAAAGTAATACTGCTGAGAGCCCAAATCCTAGGGCGCGACGCTCGTTCATGATGCCTCTGCGTGATGATGTGCCGCTCGGTTTGGATAATTTGAGCGGAAGAAAGAATATTATAGGAAGGCCTAGTGTATGCGAGGATTTTTCATCCAACAAACTGGACATTTATCCAGTGTCTAAATACCATTGTTATAGATACAAAACACAGGCTAACTCGCTATTATGCAATGGATTCTTGAGTACCAATCTCTCATTCTCTCTTCTCTTTGTGCTGCCACGCTTAGTGGTGTCGCTGCCGGTTGGTGGGTGAAACAGCGTTTTATCACCCAAACTCAGCTTCTCGAGCAACAACTTTTTTCAGAAAAACAGCTTCATCAACAGCAACTTGAACAGGTCAAGCAAAGCCTTGCCGATGCCCAGCAAGAGTTGGATGAATTAGATGATGAGCGCGATAAAGCCGCGTTTGAAGTGCGTCAAACGCACGGAAAGCTGATGGCAGCTATGGAAAAACTGCGTTACTTCGAGGCTGTAAAGCAAGAGCGCCAGCAATACTTTGATGAGCTTGGTCAAATGCGTGAACACAAATCACGTCTAGAAACGCAGCTGCGTGAACAGCAAGCTCGCCATGAGCAAATTAACCAAGCTAATGCCGAAAAACTGCAAATTTTAGAACAAGCAGAAGCACGCTTGAAACAACAATTTGAGCACTTGGCAAATCAACTGTTTGAAGAAAAAACCGCGAAGGTCGATTTGCAAAACCGTCAGAGTTTAGAAGGCTTGTTGTCACCGCTTAGAGAACAGTTAGAAGGGTTCAAAAAGCACGTTAATGACAGCTTTAGCCAAGAAGCTAAAGAGCGCCATACCCTAGTGCATGAGCTGAAAAACCTGCAACGTTTGAACGAACAAATGACGCGCGAAGCGGTTAATTTGACCCAAGCGTTGAAAGGGGACAACAAACAGCAAGGTAACTGGGGCGAAGTGGTGCTCGCTAGGGTACTTGCCGAATCTGGCTTGCGTGAAGGGCACGAATATCAGACTCAGGTGAACTTACAAAATGAAGCAGGCAAGCGTTACCAACCTGATGTCATTGTGCATCTCCCACAAAACAAACAAGTGGTTGTGGATTCTAAAATGGCGCTGGTTGCCTATGAGCGCTACTTCAACGCCGAAACTGATGCCGAGCGAGACCAGGCTTTGAGTGCGCACTTAGCTGCTCTACGTGCACATATCAAAGGGTTAAGCATGAAGGACTACCACAAACTCAAAGGTATTCAGAGTTTGGACTATGTACTGATGTTTATTCCGGTTGAGCCGGCGTTCCAAGTCGCGATTCAAGCCGATCCGAGCTTGATTAAAGACGCGATGGAGCAAAACATCATTTTGGTGAGCCCAACAACGTTGCTGGTGGCATTGCGCACCATTGATAATCTATGGCGCAATGAACGCCAAAATGAAAACGCCAAAATGATTGCGCAGCGTGCGACAAAACTCTACGACAAATTACGATTGTTTGTAGACGACATGGAGGGGCTCGGCGGTGCGCTGGATAAGGCGAATCAAAGCTATCAAGGTGCGATGAACAAGCTTGCCACAGGGCGCGGAAATGTGATTCGCCAAGCCGAAAGCTTTAAACACTTGGGAGTTGAAATTAAACGACCGATTTCTTCCGACCTCGCGCAGTTAGCGCAGAGTGATGCATTTTCAGAAAATGACCCGTTAGTAGAAAGACATCCGGCTGAGGATAAAGTAAACTAATCGCCCGCAGTGCAGTGGGCGATTTTATTTGTCAACAAACGCCCCGTAGAGGAAAGCGCTGCCTAAGAGGAATTAGAATGACGGACACAAGTTTGCAATCCAATACAGCGTTAGAGAATGAAACCACTCACTTTGGTTTCTCTACAGTGGCAAAAGACGAAAAAGTGACTAAGGTTGCCGAAGTATTCCACTCCGTGGCAACAAAATACGACATCATGAATGACCTGATGTCAGGTGGTATTCACCGCCTTTGGAAGCGCTTCACTATCGATTGTAGTGGCGCTCGCCCTGGCCAACGTATTCTTGACCTAGGTGGTGGTACGGGGGATTTGACGGCGAAATTCTCGCGCATTGTTGGCGATGAAGGCCATGTCATCCTTGCCGATATCAATAACTCAATGCTTAACGTTGGTCGCGATAAACTGCGTGATAACGGTATTGTGGGTAACGTGCATTACGTTCAAGCCAACGCAGAAGAACTGCCGTTCCCAGATGATTATTTTGATGTCATCACCATCAGTTTTTGTTTGCGTAATGTGACTGACAAAGACAAAGCGCTTCGTTCAATGTTCCGCGTACTGAAGCCAGGCGGCCGTCTATTGGTGTTGGAATTTTCAAAACCAGTGCTAGAGCCGTTATCGAAAGTATACGACGCATATTCATTCCACTTGTTGCCGAGAATCGGTGAGCTAGTTGCGAATGACTCAGAGAGTTACCGCTACCTAGCGGAGTCAATCCGTATGCATCCAGACCAAGAAACGCTGGAAGGCATGATGCAAGACGCAGGTTTTGAAAACACCAAATACTACAACTTAACTGGTGGTATTGTGGCTTTGCATCGCGGTTATAAATTCTAAGGGTTAACGGCATGCCATTTGAACCACTTATCACCGCTGTGATTGAAACGTCACTGAATACACTGATCAAAGACGACCCTGCATTGGGCCGTCGTTTAGCGCGTCTAAAAGGTCAAGTTATTCAAGTTCACCTGAAAGAGATCAATAAAACACTGACATTCGTTTTTAGTCAGCAAATTGATGTGCTCGGTCATTACGAAGGGCAGCCTAACTGCTATCTATCGCTCAACTTGAGTGTATTACCAGAGCTGCGCGATCAGGCCAACATCACTCGTCTTATTAAACAAGATAAACTTGAACTTGAAGGCGATATTCAATTGGCGCAGAAATTCTCTCAGTTGATGGTGGATTGCAAACCAGATGTTGAAGAGTGGTTGTCTCGCGTGACTGGCGATGTCGCCGCACATACCTTTGTGCAAGGTTCAAAAAACATCGGCAACTTTCTTGCGTCTCAAGCAGAAAAACACCAGCGTCATCTTGCACAAGTAGTGACTGAAGAATGGAAACTGGCTCCCGCTCCGTTAGAAGTGGCCTATTTCTGCGACCAAGTTGATGAGGTTCGCAGCCAGGCTTCTCGCATTGAAGCTCGTTTAACGGCTTTGCTGAATAAGCTGGATGCAGATAAGCCTGCATTGGAGAAACCATGACGCCAGCAGAACTAAAGCGCTTATACCACATCGCCAAAGTACAACTGGAATACGGCTTAGATGAGCTGCTTCCCGATCACCAACTGACCAAAGCTCCGCTTTTACTGCGCAAAAGCTTGTTTTGGATTAAGAACAAGCATCCAGAAAAACCACTCGGTGAACGTCTGCGTTTAGCACTGCAAGAGCTGGGGCCGGTTTGGATTAAGTTCGGTCAGATGATGTCGACGCGCCGTGACTTATTTCCTCCGCATATCGCTGATCCCCTAGCTTTACTTCAAGACCAAGTCGCGCCTTTTGATGGCGAGTTGGCAAAAAAGCAGATGGAGCAAGCATTAGGTGGTCCGTTAGAAAAATGGTTTACCGAGTTTGATATCAAACCACTGGCGTCTGCGTCGATTGCTCAGGTACATACTGCGCGCATAAAAGACACTAACCAAGAAGTGGTATTAAAGGTTATCCGCCCAGATATTCGCCCAGTCATTGATTCAGATCTAAAACTGATGCACCGAATGGCGCGTATAGTCGCCGGAGCGATGCCTGAAGCACGTCGTTTAAAACCAGTTGAAGTCGTGCGTGAGTACGAGAAAACCCTGCTTGATGAACTCGACTTGCGACGTGAGGCGGCGAATGCCATTCAGTTGCGCCGCAACTTTGAGGGCAGCGAAGAATTGTATGTTCCTGAAGTTTTTCCCGACTTCAGTAATGAAACTGTCATGGTTTCTGAGCGAATATATGGCATTCAAGTCTCTGATATTGAAGGCTTGAAAGCAAATGGCACCAATATGAAATTGCTCGCGGAACGCGGTGTGAGTGTGTTCTTCACTCAGGTGTTCCGAGACAGCTTTTTCCATGCCGATATGCATCCGGGTAATGTGTTCGTCAAACCCGAACATCCAGAGAACCCAATGTGGATAGGGCTAGATTGCGGAATCGTTGGTACACTTAATAGCGAAGACAAGCGTTATCTGGCGGAAAACTTCCTGGCGTTTTTCAATCGTGACTACCGCCGAGTGGCTGAGTTACATGTGGATTCAGGGTGGGTGCCTGCGGATACCAATGTCGATGAGTTTGAGTTCGCGATTCGCATTGTGTGTGAGCCTATTTTTGCTAAGCCATTGTGCGAAATCTCCTTTGGTCATGTGTTGTTGAATTTGTTCAATACGGCACGTCGATTCAATATGGAGGTTCAGCCACAGCTTGTACTGTTGCAAAAAACGCTGTTGTACGTGGAAGGGCTTGGTAGGCAGCTATATCCTCAACTTGATTTGTGGGAGACCGCAAAACCATTCCTGGAGGAATGGATGATGAATCAAGTTGGGCCACAAGCTCTAGTGAATGCGATTAAAGACCGCGCACCATTTTGGGCAGAGAAATTACCTGAACTGCCAGAGCTACTTTACGATAGCCTGAAACAAGGTAAAGCGATGAATCAACGTATGGATCAGCTTTATCAAGGGTATCGCCAGAGCAAGCGCCAGCAGGCGACAGGAAAGTTTTTGTTTGGCGTTGGCGCTACTTTAGTCGTATGCTCGGCAATATTGGTGAACGATGCTTTTGAGCAGCTTTCGTTGGCCTGCGGTATCGCAGGTGTCACATTTTGGCTGCTTAGTTGGCGAGCTTATCGTCAATAGACGTTAAACTCTTGAAATATTTTTGTTTGTTTAAAGACCCGAGGTAAAGAGAATGGGTGGTATCAGTGTTTGGCAACTTCTAATCATTGCTGTAATTGTTGTATTGCTATTCGGAACAAAGAAACTACGCGGTATCGGTGGCGATCTGGGTGGTGCCGTTAAGGGCTTCAAAAAAGCGATGAGCGAAGATGAACCTGCAAAAAATGACAAAGACGCAGACTTCGAACCAAAAAGTCTAGAAGAGCAGCAGAAAAAAGAAGCTGCTCCTGAAACGAAAAAAGACAAAGAGCAGGCGTAAAACGTGTTTGATATCGGTTTTTGGGAACTGGTATTAATATCTGTTGTTGGTCTGGTCGTTCTTGGGCCGGAGCGTTTGCCTCATGCTATTCGCAGCGTGTCTCGCTTTATCGGTGCCGCTAAGAGTATGGCAAATAGCGTCAAAGACGAATTGTCACACGAGCTGAAAGTCCAAGAGCTGCAAGAAAACTTGCGCAAAGCAGAACAAATGGGGATGGATGATTTGTCCCCTGAGTTGAAATCTTCAGTTGAAGAGTTGAAGAAGGCAGCGCAATCTGTAAATCGTCCTTACGCAAAGAACACCGATTCAGAGGCTGAGCCTGTAAAAACAGAGCCAGCAGCAGAAAAGGTAGAGAAAGCGCAAGAGAGCAAGGTTACAGCGGCAGATAAGAAAGCCGAATAGTCTCATTAGGAGGAGCTACTAGTGATTGGTAGCTCCTTTTTGATCTGGTTTTTAATAAGAGGTTTGCCATGTCTACCGTCGAGCAGACACAACCTTTAATTAGTCATTTGTTGGAGCTTCGCAACCGACTACTGCGCTCAATCCTCGCAGTGTTGGTCGTGTTTGTCGGACTAATTTATTTCTCTAACCACATTTACGAGTTTGTTTCCGCACCTTTAGTAGAACGTCTACCTGAAGGCGCGACCATGATTGCTACGGATGTAGCGTCACCTTTTTTTACGCCACTTAAGCTGACGTTAATTGCTTCGGTATTTATTGCGGTGCCGTTTATCTTGTATCAAGTGTGGGCATTTGTAGCGCCAGGTTTGTACAAGCATGAACGTCGATTGATCATGCCACTGCTGTTCTCTAGTTCGCTATTGTTCTACTGTGGAGTGGCATTTGCCTACTTCGTGGTATTTCCATTGGTGTTTGGCT
This sequence comes from Vibrio sp. 1874, assembly GCF_033344395.1. Taxonomy (NCBI): domain Bacteria; kingdom Pseudomonadati; phylum Pseudomonadota; class Gammaproteobacteria; order Vibrionales; family Vibrionaceae; genus Vibrio; species Vibrio sp. 1874. The sequence continues at coordinate 192,777 of NZ_JAWPOR010000005.1, read as the reverse complement.
TCTTTACCGCCATTTCTCTTGGTGGAGTAGAGTTTGCAACTGATATCTCGAGTTATCTCGACTTTGTGCTGGCGCTATTTATGGCGTTTGGTATCGCATTCGAGGTGCCTGTTGCGATTATTTTGTTGTGTTGGACTGGGGCCACTACACCAGAAGATTTAAGACAGAAACGTCCTTATATTATAGTGGCTGCGTTTGTCGTAGGTATGGTGTTAACGCCACCAGACATGATCTCGCAAACCTTACTCGCTATTCCGATGTGTTTACTGTTTGAAGTCGGTTTGTTCTTCGCGCGTTTTTATACTCGTCGAAGCGAAGAAGTAGAAGCGGAAACCGAAGAATAAGGCTAATCTAGATGTGAAAAGCGGCTCAATTGAGCCGCTTTTTTTTTGCGGTTGGTTTTTTCTTGGGCTAATTACTTAACTTTCATGACGTAACCACATTTTGTGCATACGTATACTTCCTTGATGCCCAGCAGCTTTTGAAAAAAACTGCGCGGTACGCGTTGTAAGTAAGCACCATGTGTACACACTTCAACTTCCATATTCATGCTGTTTTACATTTGTGCTAATTAATGGGCGTAAATCAGTATAGAAAAATAATGTGTCGAGTTGTCGACAGTTTTGCAAAGCGGACGAAGTAAAGTGACGTTATGAGAAGTAAGTAGAGTTGCTAGTTAATTATTATGTTTATCAATAATTTTGTATGGATTGTTCTACTATTTCAACGGGTTGAATCGTTCATTCAATAGTTTAGGTGATAAAAAAGCGACGTTGATTTCGTCGCTTTTTCAATTCTCGTGAATTAAATATTAAACAGCTTTTTGGCATTCTCAGTCGTTATGGCATCGATGGTTGCGATGTCGACATCACGCAAGTCGGCAACACGTTGTGCAACGAGAGAAGTGTAGGCTGGTTCATTACGTTTACCACGGTGTGGCACCGGCGCTAAATATGGACAGTCGGTTTCTAAAATGACCCACTGCATATCCAAATGTGGAATGACTTTATCCATCCCGCCATTCTTAAAGGTTGATACGCCACCCAAGCCTAAGTGGAAGCCTAGCTCATTGATTGCTTGTGCTTCTTCTAAGCTGCCTCCAAAACAGTGGAATACACCACGCAGACGACCATCTTGCTCTTGTCGTAGCAAAGTGAGTGTTTCTTCAATCGAATCACGAGTGTGGATAACGACCGGTAAATCCATCTCTTTTGCCCAGTTAAGTTGAGCTACGAACGCCATTTCTTGCTCAGCACGATAGGTTTTATCCCAATACAGGTCGATACCGATTTCGCCCACCGCAATAAACTTGTGTTTCTCAAACCAACCGCGGATGATCTCCAACGTTTGTTCAACATTGCTGTCCACATAACAAGGGTGGAGTCCCATCATTGAGTGGCATACGTCAGGATATGCCGCTTCGGTTTTTAGCATGGGCTCAATTGAGTCCAGATCGATGTTTGGCAACAGGATTTTATTAATGCCTTGCGTTAAGGCGCGTTGTACTACTTCATCGCGGTCGTTATCAAATTCGCTAGCATAGATGTGCGCGTGGGTATCGATCATCGTTACTCTCTGTGCTTCATGGTTGGTTTCGTATTCGAAGTATACTTGAGTGTGAGTGCTGGGTCATTTTCAGTTTTTTTCATTACCTTTTTCCAGATTGTCACTCGCAACATGCATCAAGAGTGATATGATTTTGTTCACCAGATGATTTGATCATCATAACCGTCCAGACAAGGAGAAAATGGTGTCTGTATCAATTCAAGGTCCATTCCCTGCACGCCGTATGCGTCGTTTACGTAAGCACGATTTTAGTCGTCGTTTGATGGCTGAGAACCAACTTTCTGTTAATGATCTGATTTACCCAATGTTCATTCTTATGGGTAAAGATCGTCGTGAGAGCGTGGAGTCCATGCCGGGTGTAGAGCGTTTGTCGATTGATTTAATGCTAGAAGAAGCACAATACCTTGCAAATCTAGGCGTTCCAGCAATCGCGCTTTTCCCTGTCGTAAACCAAGACGCTAAAAGCTTATGTGCTACTGAAGCCTACAACCCAGAAGGTTTGGTTCAGCGAGCAGTACGAGCGCTTAAAGAACACATTCCTCAAATTGGTGTAATCACAGACGTGGCACTCGACCCATTCACGACACATGGCCAAGACGGCATCATCGATGAAGATGGCTACGTAATGAATGATGAAACCACAGAAGTATTGGTTAAGCAGGCTTTGTCTCATGCAGAAGCGGGTGCTGACGTAGTCGCGCCTTCAGACATGATGGATGGCCGAATTGGTAAGATCCGCGAAGCATTAGAAAACGCGGGCTACATTCATACTCAAATCATGGCTTACTCGGCTAAGTACGCATCGAACTACTACGGACCATTCCGTGATGCGGTTGGCTCTTCTTCAAATCTAAAAGGCGGCAACAAGAAAAACTACCAAATGGACCCAGCAAACATTGATGAAGCGATTCACGAAGTGGCGCTAGACATCAACGAAGGTGCGGACATGGTGATGGTTAAACCTGGTATGCCATACTTAGATGTAGTTCGCCGAGTAAAAACTGAACTTCAAGTACCGACATTTGCTTATCAAGTCTCTGGCGAGTACGCGATGCATAAAGCGGCGATCATGAATGGCTGGCTCAAAGAGCGTGAAATTGTGATGGAATCACTATTGTGCTTCAAACGTGCAGGTGCAGATGGCATCTTAACGTACTTTGCGAAAGACGTTGCTGAGTGGTTGGCAGAAGAGAATGCACAAACTGCTCAACACCTAAATCGCACTCCGGAAGCGACAGAAGAGTAATTATCGCTCAGTGAGAAATACCAGACCAACAAGAGTTGTTCGTCTGTATATACCCAAGTAACCTCAGGCGGATTACAACAGTAACAATCCAAGGTGCTTGGGTATTTTTATTTTGGAGAAGAGAATAATGACAATGCTGATTCGTGAAGGCACATTGGAAGAAGCACTTCAAGTTGTGGCGCGTGTTACCGAGTTTTCGAAAGGAGAAACGGTAGACTCCATGACTCAACGTTTAGAAGAGAAAAACAGTTTAATCCTCGTTGCAGAAAAAAATGGCACGATTGTCGGCTTCAAAATAGGTTACGAATTAGAGGATGGTGTTTTCTATAGCTGGTTAGGTGGTGTTGTCCCTGAAGCTCGAAATGAAGGCGTGGCACAACTGCTTTTGGAAGCTCAAGAGGATTGGGTGGCAGAACAAGGCTACAACACATTAAAAGTGAAATCTCGAAACCAGTTTCCGGCTATGCTTCGCTTGTTATTGAGAAATGGCTATATAATTGAAAAATTTGAAGAAAAAGTAAATCTTCGAGAATCTCGAGTGCATTTCATTAAAGCAATGTGAAAATAAATGAGATTTTTTCTCATTTAACTGTTGACTACGAAATGAGAATCATTATTATTAAACCTGTCTTAGGGAATGAGGAAAGTTCACAAGGACGTTGAGTGACTTATTAACAGAAGTTAATTAACTGAAAGTTGAGAAGTGATGAAACATTTTTCCGAGAACTTGCACGAATTCTTTTTGACACGACATTGCTCACATTGCTTCCAGTGTAATTTATAGCTTCTTGGTTAAGCTGCTCTATTTACAGAATTTGCTTTACCACTTCTGCTAGGCGACCCCATTCGGGTCGCTTTTTTCTTTTCTACGATTTCTATTTGACGTCACTATTAATATCTTTTCCACATGCGATGATCATTTTAGGATCGTTGATCTTCTCGCCGTTATGCGAATTTGTTGTTATTAATCAATGGTTTGGATTGGTGTTTTCTTGTGTTTTTTGTTATTGGATAACCAGTGGATAATTTCTATAAACAGAGTTATCCACAGGAGGTGGTGTTTTCGTGAATAAAGTCGGAAAAATTTACGCGACCTAGATCGAGCGAACAAGATAGATTCAGATCAGCAGTCATGGCATCCTAGGCAGATCTCTCAAGTACTGAATTGGATACAGACAATTATGGCAAGTATTCCTGAAAATCCGTTGATCCTTATCGACGGCTCTTCTTACCTATATCGCGCTTTTCACGCCTACCCGGGCACCATGAGCAATGGTGAAATTCCAACTAATGCCGTTTACGGCGTCGTGAACATGTTACGCAGCATGATGCGTCAGTTTGCGTCTGAGCGCATCGCGGTGGTTTTCGATGCAAAGGGAAAAACCTTTCGTGATGATATGTATGCAGAATACAAAGCGAATCGTCCGCCAATGCCGGATGACCTGCGTTGTCAAATTGAACCATTACACAATGTTATTCGTGCAATGGGTTTGCCGCTGATCTGTGTTCCTGGCGTCGAGGCGGATGACGTCATCGGTACGTTAGCATACCAAGCATCACAAAAGGGCATGCCTGTATTGATCAGTACTGGTGATAAAGACATGGCGCAGCTAGTGGATGATAACATTACCTTGATCAACACCATGACGAACGTCGTAATGGATCGTGAAGGTGTGGTTGAAAAGTTTGGCATTCCACCTGAGTTGATCATCGACTATTTAGCACTGATGGGCGATAAAGTAGATAACATTCCTGGTGTACCGGGTGTCGGTGATAAAACAGCGACCGCACTACTGCAAGGTATTGGTGGTCTGACGAAGTTGTATGAAAACCTCGATGATATTGCAGGGCTTGGTTTCCGTGGTTCTAAAACCATGGCGAAAAAGCTCATCGACAACAAAGAAAATGCCATGCTTTCGTATGAGCTCGCGACCATCAAATTGGATGTTGAGCTTGAGGAAACGCCAGAATCATTGCTGAAAGCGGAACCAAATAAAGACGAATTAGTGAAGCTGTATGGCCAACTGACGTTTAAATCTTGGTTGAATGAACTACTTGAAGGCGGTTCTGGATCTGTGGAGGCCGTAGAGCTTGCAGGATCTTCACAAGCTTCTTCTTCTCAAGCCGAGATGGAAACTTCTGCGGTAACAATCGATCGCAGCCAATATGAAACAATTCTGGATAAAGAAACCTTCAATGCTTGGCTAGATAAACTTCAAACGGCTGAGCTGTTTGCATTTGATACGGAGACCGATAACCTAGATTACATGCTAGCGAATCTAGTTGGTTTGTCATTCGCTGTCGATGAAGGTATTGCGGCTTATGTGCCAGTTGCACATGACTATTTAGATGCGCCTGAACAGCTTGATCGTGATTGGGTACTAGAACAGCTGAAGCCAATTCTTGAAGATGCAGCGAAAGCAAAAGTCGGTCAAAACTTAAAGTATGATGCGTCTGTACTCGCTCGTTACGACATTGAGCTAAAAGGTATCAAGCACGACACGATGTTGGAATCGTATATCTACAACAGTGTCGGCGGTAAACACGATATGGACAGCTTGGCGCTTCGCTTCCTACAGCACAGCTGCATTTCTTTTGAGCAAATTGCAGGTAAAGGCAAAAATCAGCTTACGTTTAACCAAATCGAACTGGAACAAGCATCGCCATACGCGGCAGAAGATGCGGATGTGACCCTTCGTCTGCACAATCGCTTGTTTGCTAATATCGAGCAGGATGAAAGCCTGAAGACAGTTTACGAAGAGATTGAAATGCCGTTGGTGCCAGTTCTTTCGCGCATTGAACGCACTGGGGTCTTTATCGATGAAATGAAGCTGAGTGCGCAGTCGGTCGAGATTACCGCTCGCCTTGATGAGCTTGAAAAGAAAGCGTACGAAATTGCAGAGCAAGAGTTTAACATGAACTCGCCAAAGCAATTACAAGCCATCCTATTTGAAAAAATGGGTTTACCGGTTGTGAAGAAAACGCCATCAGGCACACCATCGACGAATGAAGAAGTTCTGCAAGAACTCGCACTAGACTACCCACTACCAAAACTGATTTTGGAATACCGTGGTCTGGCGAAGCTAAAATCAACTTACACCGACAAACTGCCGAAGATGATCAACCCATCAACGGGTCGCGTGCATACTTCTTACCACCAAGCAGTGACCGCAACGGGTCGTCTATCTTCTACTGATCCGAACTTACAGAACATTCCAATTCGTAACGAAGCTGGCCGTCGTATTCGTCAAGCGTTTGTCGCGCCATCAGGGCATAAAATCTTAGCGGTCGACTACTCGCAAATCGAACTTCGCATCATGGCGCACCTTTCTGGTGACCAAGCGTTATTGGATGCATTCCGTGATGGCAAAGATATCCACGCGGCAACCGCAGCAGAAATCATGGGTGTTTCTATTGAAGACGTTTCAAGTGAGCAACGTCGTCGTGCGAAAGCGGTTAATTTCGGTCTTATTTACGGCATGAGTGCGTTTGGTTTGGCGAAGCAATTAGGCATTCCTCGTGGTGAGGCTCAAGCGTACATGGATACATACTTTGAACGTTACCCAGGCGTGATGCAGTACATGGAAGACACACGCAGCACAGCAGCAGATAAAGGGTATGTTGAAACGATTTTTGGTCGACGTTTGCATTTGCCAGAAATTAAATCGCGCAACGGGATGCGTCGTAAAGCTGCTGAACGTGCGGCAATCAACGCACCAATGCAAGGTACGGCAGCGGACATCATTAAGAAAGCGATGCTGTTGGTTGATCAGTGGATTCAGGAAGAAGGCAATGGTCGTGTGAAGTTATTAATGCAAGTACACGATGAATTGGTCTTTGAAGTTGAAGAGTCATCATTGTCCGAAATTGAAAGTAAAGTACAGAAATTGATGGGATCTGCAGCAGAGCTAAAAGTACCGTTGGTTGCAGAAGCAGGTCACGGTGATAACTGGGATCAAGCTCATTAGTCACTTTTAGACCAAAATAACCAATTAATTATGAGCCAGCGCACAAACGCTGGCTTTTTTTTGAGATTAAAAAAGCTAGCGCAAAGTTAACTTTGATGTTGCTTAATAAAAATTTCATGAAAAAAAACTACAAAAATTCTTTGCAATTCTGACCAATTGTTGTACATTAATACTCGTAGGGTACAGAGGTAAGATGTTCTATCTTTCAGACCTTTTGTTTCACGTTATTGGATTAGGCTGATTCAGCCGCCCCAGTCAGTTTTTGACTGGGGCGTTTTTTATTGGGCGAAAGAAAATTATTCTTTTAGATCAGTAGCTTAAAGTAAGCCTTTAAAAACCTTCTTTTTTGACCTTTCTAAGTCACTGCAAAATCTCGATTTTTCCTTCAAATTTATTGCGTTATTCATCCTGTAAATTTACGCCAGTCACACTATTATTTTTTCTTGAAAGAAACTAAGTTACATCTTTTTGAAGATTTGCTTGGCTTAACTGTCTGAATTGTAACGCTATTGGGTGTTTTTGGAGTGAATGTTTGGTGATACACAGGAAACAAGAGCGCTTTTTAACCTATTGAAATCGAATCTCAGTTCAGCAATGCTTCGTCACATAACAATAATTACCAATTTTTCTCTCCCGTTATCCCTGCCAGGAAGGCGGGGATTTTTATTGCCTGTTATTTAGTTCAGATAAACAAAAGCCCCACCAAATGGCAGGGCCGTGTCGAAGAAATTTAACAAATATTGTTAATTATTCTTCATCGCTCGCAGGTATCTCTTGTTCGTCTTCTTCTATCAGGTGTGCTAGTGCTGGTGCAAACCAGGTATCCAGTTTTGCACGTAGCTGATCGACACCTAATCCTTTCAGTGAAGAGAACACATCAACAGAAACGTCACCACCGAAAGTTTCTACTTGCTTACGAACTTTCAGTAGAGTTTGTTTGCGTGCACCACTTTTTAGTTTATCTGCTTTGGTTAGCAAAACTTGCACAGGAATGTGGCTATCGATGGCCCAGAAAATCATTTGTTGGTCGAGATCTTTCATTGGATGACGAATGTCCATTAGAACCACTAAGCCTTTTAGGCACTCGCGTTTCTGTAGGTATTCACCCAAAGATTTCTGCCATTTGTTTTTCATCTCTACCGGTACTTGAGCAAAACCGTATCCAGGTAGATCGACAATGTGACAACCTTCTTCTACTTTGAAAAGGTTGATTAATTGCGTACGACCAGGTGTCTTTGATGTCTTGGCTAAGCTTTTTTGATTAGTTAGACGGTTAAGTGCACTCGATTTACCAGCGTTTGAGCGTCCTGCAAACGCAATTTCGACACCTTCGTCTTCCGGCAGGTGACGAATATCGGGTGCGCTGGTGATGAAATGCGTATTTTGGTAATGAATTTTTACGCTCACTGTTAACTCCATCTCGACTTTGTGTAGTCGATTGATTACTTTTTTGTGAAAATGTGTAAAATAACCGTGCTCGGCATAAGGTCGCCTATTGTACCATGAGTGTACGCGGTATGTTCACATTCCGTGGTACTGGAAGCTTGATAATTATAATGGAATGTCATGAAGAAATTAGCGCTAATTTTGAGTCTTTTAGCCAGTTGCTCAGTATGGGCCCAAGGTAATATTGAGGCTGGTAAAGCAAAATCACAAACCTGTGTCGCCTGTCACGGAGCAGATGGCAACAGTGCAATAACAACGTACCCGAAACTCGCAGGCCAACACGCTAAGTATCTTGAGAAGCAGTTAAAAGAACTTAAGCTAGGCATGACAAGTGGTGGTAAACAAGGTCGTTACGATCCTGTAATGAGTGGTATGGCAATGCCACTGAGCGATGAAGATATCGCAGACCTATCTGCTTACTACGCTTCGCTACCAGTTTCAGAAAACTCAACACCTGAAGATGTAGTAGCAAAAGGCAAAACGCTTTATACCGCTGGTGATGCCGAGCGTGGCCTAACCGCATGTATTGCATGTCATGGTCCTCGTGGCAATGGTACTGAGCTTTCAGGTTTCCCGAAAATTTCTGGTCAGCATGCTGACTACATCAAAGCTCAGCTAGAAAAATTCCGTGATGGCGACCGTGGCAATGATATGAATGCCATGATGCGCGACATCGCGAAGAAAATGACAGACGAAGATATCGAAGTGCTGTCTAAATACGTTGGCGGTCTGCACTAATATACCTAAATCGCTCAAGATCCTGCATCTTGAGCTGGTTGGGTAGATGTCCCTACATCGTTCGAGCAACTTGTACAAAAATGCCCTAGTGAATCCACTAGGGCATTTTTGTTCGTGACAGATATCACAGTCGAGTTTGGATGCGAAAGCGATAGTTGGCTCGGCAGTTTGTGAGACATTTGCCATACTTGATGTTGGCTTTTTCTTGTTAGTGTTTTTAAGTTTTTGATTAAATGATAATTTTGATTTTTTAGAAAAATAGGCGGATTATTTTTTCAACCCATTACTTGTGAGCATAACGGGATGGCGTAAAGTAGAAGTCGTTCACAGGGAGTGAATGTAAGGATTTAAGACCACGGTTTAGGTCTCCAAGGATGTAGCTCGGATGCTTGGTGATTTAGAAAGGGATTTAGATAGGTAGGGAGCCTATCCGATAAGGATGGTCATCTCGTCTGACGGTTAAGACAGTGAAACGGATCAGGCACAGGAAGTTGCTCAGTAGACAGGAAGTAAACGGATAGCCAAAACTCATCAGGAAGATGAAAAACAACTCTTTTTGGCAGGGAAAGCTCTAAAAACAAAGGGATTATTGGTGCACCAAATGTGTGCAACACAGTTTCGCCAATTGATGGCACTTAGAAAGCGACAGTCTGACTGTCGCTTTTTTTATATCCGTTGACTTGCTCAGTCGTAACTTGAATTGAGATTACTGCACTTATTTAGCTTTATAGGTTGTAAACAAAGTTTTTTAACAAAAATTGCTGAAAAAACACTCAACAACACTCCAATCCGAGTTCACTTTCTGGTATGTTTCGCATCCCTGTTTGAGGAAGTCAGCATGCATACCTGTCCTTTATGCCAAAATCAGCGCACTCACCATTATTTTGAAGATAAGCGTCGTGAATATCTTCAATGTGAGCAGTGCAGCTTGGTATTCGTAAATCCAGACCAACGTTTGGATGCGGAAAGCGAAAAAGCTCACTATGATTTGCATGAGAACAACCCCGATGATTTGGGTTACCGACGCTTTTTGTCGCGTATTGCTGACCCGATCACAGAGCGAATTTCTCCACAATCAAATGGTATCGACTTTGGTTGTGGTCCTGGCCCAACGCTCTCCTTGATGCTGGAAGAGGCGGGGCACAACATGGCGTTGTACGATCTCTATTACCACCCTGATACGTCGGTTTTAGAAAAAACGTACGACTTCATGACAGCAACAGAGGTGATAGAGCACCTCTACCACCCAGATTTGGTGTGGAAGCAATGGTTGAATTTAGTTAAGCCAGGGGGCTGGATAGGCCTGATGACGAAAATGGTCATCGACGTGGAGGCTTTCAAATCATGGCATTATAAGAACGATCTCACTCACGTAGTGTTCTTTAGTCGTGACACGTTCCAGTTCCTAGCAGAGCGGGATAAGCTCGAACTCGAATTTATTGGTAATGATGTAATTTTACTGAGGAAACCCCAGTAATGAGCCGTAGTAAAAAATCTAGAAAGCCGGGTGCCGCTGGTGCGCCTGAGTTTGTTGTAACTCGTAACCGTACAGAATCTGATGTGGAAGGCCGCTTACGCAAGCGTGCTAAAAAGCGTAAAGGTCTGAAAACGGGTAACCGTAACTCAGAAGTTAACGAGCAGAAAAAGCAAGCTGCTGCACAAAATCGCGACCCGCGCTTAGGCAGCAAAAAGAAAATACCTCTGATTGTTGAACCTGCGAAGAAAATGACGAAGCAAGAGCGTCGTTTGTCGGCAGAGCAAGAACTAGAGATGCTAGAAAATGACGCGCAATTGAACGTGTTGCTAGACCGTATTGAAGCGGGTGAAAACCTGGGCACAGGTCTACAGAAATTCGTCGATGAGAAACTCGATCGCATTGAGAAACTAATGGACCAACTAGGTTTGTTGGAACCTGAAGAAGAGGAAGACTTCACTGCACCTGCTGAGAAAAGCACGCGCAACGATGATGACTTGCTGGCAGATTTCGACGACATTAATTTCGACGACTATAAAGGATAATTAAGCTATGAATGTAACCTTATTAGCTATTGCTGGTGTTGTGATTATCATCGCACTCGCTTCTTATGCAGGTTACCTTCTGCTTCAATTGAAAAAGCAAAAGGAATTGCAGCTGAAGCATCAAAAATTGGCGATAGACAAACGTAACGCCAACATTTTTGAGAATGTGCATACCTTGTGTCAGGCGGGCATTCAAGGCCAGTGCGATTTATCTGAAATCAGTATCCGTGTGTATAACATCATGGATTATGTACAAGGTGAAGACCGCGTTGATTTCGATAAAACGTACCCTGCGATTTCTGAGCTTTACCACATCGTGAAAGATATGGCGCGTGGCGAAGAACGCCAACAACTTGCCAAGAAAGAGCGTATGCAACAGAACTTGACGCGTCATAAAGCGGAAAGCCGCCTCACTGATGCGATTATTGAGGAGCTCAAAATGTTGCAGAAAAACGTCCAGCCACTGAATAATCAAATCAATATTCAGATGATTTAAGCGCGACCCCCAATAGTCTCCTTATGGCTAATGGGGGTATCGTGATCACGCTAGCACTTCTTTAGTTTTATACTTAAAAAGCCAGTCGGCGTTGCCACGCTTGTCATCGTCGTATGGCAAAATAGTGGCTCTGAATATCGGGTGACGGCTTTCGTTGCCCTAGCATTTAACGGAAAGTACCACCATGTCGAATCAACACACTGAATCGAAACAGCAAATCGTCTGGGATCAAGCGGTATTGGATAAGTACAACTATTCCGGGCCTCGTTATACGTCGTACCCAACGGCGCTGGAGTTTCATGAAGCGTTCACCATTTCTGATTATGATATGGCATGCACTCAATACCCAGAACGCCCATTATCGCTGTACGTACACATTCCGTTCTGTCACAAGCTTTGTTACTACTGTGGATGTAATAAAGTCATTACGCGCCACTCGCACAAAGCGGATGAATACCTCGACGTGCTTGAACACGAAATTCGTCAACGTGCTGCATTACTTGTGGGTCGCACCGTGACGCAATTGCATTTTGGTGGTGGTACACCGACGTTTCTCTCTGAAAAGCAAATCACGCGTGTAATGAGCCTGCTACGCCAAGAGTTTACTTTTAGCTGCGATGCTGAAATCAGTATCGAGGTTGACCCGCGTGAAATCGAGCTGACCATGCTGGATCATCTGCGTAGTGAAGGCTTCAATCGCTTGAGCATCGGTGTTCAGGACTTCAACAAAGAAGTGCAAAAGCTGGTGAATCGTGAGCAAGATGAAGAGTTCATCGTTGCGATGGTTGCGCGCGCAAAAGAGTTAGGCTTTCGTTCGACGAACCTAGATTTAATTTACGGTTTACCGAAGCAGACCAAAGAATCTTTTGCCAAGACTCTAGAACAAGTGCTAGAGATGCAGCCGGGCCGTCTATCCGTGTTTAACTACGCGCACATGCCACAGCTATTTGCAGCGCAGCGTAAGATTAAAGACGAAGATCTGCCAAAGGCAGAAGAGAAGATGGCGATTCTGCAAGACACCATCGCGACACTGACCGGTGCTGGCTACCAATTTATCGGTATGGACCACTTTGCTTTGCCGGACGATGAACTTGCTGCTGCCCAGCGCGAAGGTATTTTGCATCGCAATTTCCAAGGCTACACCACACAAGGTGAATGTGACTTGGTTGGCTTTGGTGTTTCTGCAATCTCGATGATCGGCGATGCGTACGCGCAAAACCAGAAAGAGCTGAAGAAATACTACGCTCAAGTCAACGAACTTCGTCACGCTCTATGGAAAGGGGTCTCTCTGGACTCCGATGATTTGCTCCGTCGTGAAGTGATTAAGCAGCTGATTTGTAACTTCAAGTTAGACAAGAAAGCCATTGAGTCTGAGTTTAAAGTGAAGTTTGAACAGTACTTTAAAGAAGACTTACAGCTACTTCAGACCTTCATCAACGATGAGCTGGTGGAAGTGGATGACAATGAAATTCGTGTGACGCTGCGAGGTCGTTTGCTGATCCGTAATATTTGTATGAGCTTCGATAAGTACCTGCGAGCAAAGGCACGTCAGCAACAATTCTCTCGTGTTATTTAATCAGAGATACAGATTCAAGATATAAAAAATGCCAGCAGATGCTGGCATTTTTTTATGTTTTCGCTGGATTTAAGCGCGATCTTTTACTTTTTCTCTCAGTTCCGATTTTTCTGCTTCTGAAAGGAACGCAATCTCAAGGCCATTGATTTGCGCTTGGCGAATCTGGTCTTGGCTCAGGCCAGCGGCTGGTGCCGCTACTTCGTATTCGTATGGCAGTTCGATGCCTTCAACCGCTGGATCGTCAGTGTTCAAACACGCAAGAACGCCATGCTCTAGGAACTGCTTGAGAGGGTGGTTTTCTAGCGTTTCTACCGTACTTGTTTGGTAGTTTGACGTCAGGCAAGATTCAATACCAATGCGGTTTTCTGCTAGGTAATCCATCAGTTTTGGATCGTGAATCGCTTTTACGCCGTGACCGATACGAGTTGCGCCCAGCTCATTGATTGCTTGCCACATGCTCTCTGCACCTGCTGCTTCACCAGCATGGACCGTTACCCCAAGGCCAGCATCGCGTACTTGCTTGAAGTGAGACACAAAGCGATCACCCGGTTGGCCTAGCTCGTCACCCGCAAGGTCGACGGCAACGATGTGATCTTTCTGGCTCAGAATGCCGTCCAGTTCTTGTTGACATGCGTCAGTGCCAAATGTACGACTCATGATACCGATCAGGTTGGCTTTCACGCCAAAATCGCGCATACCCGCTTGCACACCGTCCACGACGGCTTCAACAACCCCCGCTACTGGTAGTTTGTGTTTCATCGCCATGTAGTAAGGAGAGAAACGCAGCTCTGCGTAATCGATTTGTGCGTTTAGCGCGTCTTCTACGTTTTCGTACGCGACACGACGACACGCATCTAGATCGCCCAGTACAGCAACACCCCAGTCGAGCTTAGAAAGGAAAGCAACAAGAGAGGGTTCCGCTTCGACAATTTGAACGTGAGGAGTGAGAGACTCAATATCGTACGCTGGTAGGGCAATGCCAAACTTTTGGCCTAGCTCAAGAATCGTTTTAGTACGAATGTTACCGTCGAGGTGACGGTGCAAATCAGTAAGAGGAAGGTTCTTCGTTATCATTTTGTCGATCCGGATAGTTATGAACTGGAACAGGGCCCAAACATCATCTGTGACAATACATGGGTAAGATTTGCAGTTAAGTATAAATAACAGTTGGGTAGATTGTCAGTAGAGGATGACTAGGAAATCAACGATTCTCGCTCTTTTCTACTTCATGTTCACCAAATGTGTTGGCCATTCTTCTAGTGGCATAGGGCGGCTGTAGTAGAAGCCTTGCACCTGATTACAGCCTAAAGAGCGCAGTAATTGTGCTTGATTGCTATCCTCGACACCTTCCGCGACGACATTAGTTTTGAGACCTGCTGTGATATTGATGACGGCAGCGACGACTGAACTGTTTAAGTTTTCTTGTGTGAGTTGATTGATGAAGGTGCGATCAATCTTCAAGCAAGTAAACGGTAGAGAGTGGAGGTAACCCAGTGATGAGTAACCGGTGCCAAAGTCATCTATCGCGATACCAATACCCATTTCACGCAGTTTAGTCATGTTTTCTAGTGTGGTCGGTGCGCTATCAATGATGCGTGATTCTGTGATCTCTAGTGTGAGGTTACTTGCTGGTAATTTCGTGATATCCAATACGCTTGTCACCGTATCAACAAAACTTGGGCAGGATAGTTGATTAACAGAGATATTCACATGCAGTTGGAAGTCCGACGGCCACTGTTTGCTTTCGATCGCTTGGTAAGTGTCGCGACAAGCTTGTAACAGAATCTGTTGGCCGATGGCTTTGATCATGCCGCTTTCTTCCGCGATTGGGATAAAATCTAATGGTGACACCATACCTGAGTCGCTATGCCAACGCGCAAGTGCTTCGGCGCCACACACTGTGCCACTGACGAGATCCACAATCGGTTGGTAATGAGGAATAAACTCTCGGTTTTCAATGCCAGTTTGGATCTTGGTCAGCATTTGTGTACGAAACTTTGAAGCGCTCGCTAGTTCTGGGCTGTAGTGACAAACACCAGTCAGTGAGTCTTGTTTGGCGTAACTTAATGCGATGCTGGCGTTGCGTAACCATAAAGGCATGGTTTCGTTTGGCTGGGTTTGTACAATACCAAGTGAAATCTTCATCACTACATTCTCGCCTTCCACCATAAATGGGGTGGAAAAGAGTTGCTGTAATCGACGCTCGGTTTGTTTAATTTTGGTTTCCGTGTCGACATTTGAGAGAAACACCGCGAATTCGTCACCACCAATCCGAGCCAATAATGCGTTGTCACGAAACTGCTGTTTTAACCTTTTAGCGATGCTGACCAACAACTGGTCGCCGTTGTGATGACCCACACTGTCGTTGATATCTCTAAATTTGTTGATGCCAAGTAAAAATAAACTGCCGTGACAAAGATGAGACTGATTTTCACAGATTTCGACCAAACCCTGACGACTATATAAGCGTGTCAGAGAGTCATAAACCAACTGTTCACGCAATGCTTTGAATGAAGCTCTTAGATTGTTCGCCATTTCATTAAAAGCATGGACCAGTACGGTTGTCTCATACACATAACCAGGCTTTGGCATGCCGCTATCCCAATCCCCATTTGCCAGGTGCTGAGCGGCGGCGGCCGTCGCGTTAATTGGTCTAGTAACTCGGTTGAAAATGATCCAACTGATGGCGATACCAAATAGGCTTACAATAATGCCAACGAGCCAGCTCTCTTGCTGGCTTTTTGGTAACAGGCCGAGAAGCTCGGACTCTGAAATGGAGGTGCCAATAAACCATGTTAAGCCATCTTGGTCTCGATACGGGGTTAGCCGACTGAAAATACGTTGGCCATCATGTTCAAATGAAAAAGTATAAGGTTGCTTGGTGTTGTTGAGATCGAAAGACCGGACGCGGCTCGCACTGATTTTGATGATCGGGTCTGCGTTTTCAGCGGCAAGCAAACGCTGCCCTTTATCCGAAAATTTTGTGCCCCATGAGATGACGCTTCCCGGGCCTGAGTGAGCTATTAAACGATGATCTGGGTCCATGATGTAGACCGATGCTTTAGTGTTGTATTTTAACTCGCGCAGGAACTCGTTGAATGTATTGATACGAATGTCTGTCACCAAAACACCAGCAAATTGGTCGTGTTTGTACACCGGCGTCATGGCTGATAGCGTAATATCCTGGCGTTCGTCAGCGTTGGTATAAATTTCAGACCAAGTGGCGTTTTGGCTCTCTGCAACGGGCTTATACCATGGGCGAGTGCGAGGATCGTATTGGGAGATAACCGTTCGAATGTTGTTACTCACATGGTTGGTTCCATAAATAACCAGATCACCATCGGTGTAGCGATCTTGCACCATTAAGGTGTAATCGTCGGAAAGTTCGCGGCGAAAGCCTGCAAAGTCGCCGTTTTCTGAACCAAATGCGATTACATCCAACTGCGGTATCGATTGGTAAAGATTTTTGAATGCACTTAGCAGGTAGTTTTGAATGTCTGAGGTATCGTGAGGGCGATAAAGGTTGTGATAGCTGACGTTGTGCGCGAGAGCCATAACCGCAGTAAAAGGCTTACGTAGATAGCTATTGAGGTGGTCGTGGACACTTTCGGTTAACACGGAAAGTTGCTTGTCACTGATATCCGTGACCACTTCTTCGTAACTTTGTTTTTGGACGTAGACAATGACACCGATCGCCAGTAAGAAGATCATGACAAATGGAATCAAAACAGCAGTACGCAGTGTAATTTGAGTCGTAGCAGTAGACATCGCCTAATCACATAGATGGTGGTGCGCCACAATTGTACTTATGTTTTTATTAATATCGAGTGACAAACGACGCTCGTTGTTAATGCACCACGTAAGTGATTGTCAGTACAATTCTTTTAATTTTCTGGTGAGTGTATTTCGCCCCCAGCCTAATACTTTAGCGGCATCTTGCTTATGACCTTTAGTGTGCTCTAAGGCTGCTTCTAATAAAATGCGTTCAAATTCTGGTAAAGCGTAAGAAAGCAGTTCTTTATCTCCTGCTGCGAGTGAATGCCGTGCCCAATCCGCTAATTGTTCTTGCCAACTACCATGTGCAGAGTCTGAAATGGATTTTTTCTCTTCGAGTAGTTCGCTTGGCAGGTCATTTGGTAACACTTCGCTACCACTGGCCATAACGGTTAACCAACGGCAAATATTCTCTAATTGACGAACGTTGCCAGGCCAATCAAGGCGGTTAAGAATCTCCACGGTCGACGGGTGGAGAGTTTTTGTTTCCACACCAAGCTCGTCAGCCGCACGGATAAGAAAATGCTGTGTAAGCTTTTCAATGTCTTGCTTACGCTCACGCAGTGCCGGGATCTGCACGCGAATCACGTTTAAGCGATGAAAGAGGTCCTCACGGAAGTCACCTTCGTGCACCAGCTTTTCTAAGTTCTGGTGTGTTGCCGCGACAATTCGTACATCGACACTGATCGGAGAGTGACCGCCCACTCGATAAAACTGCCCGTCAGCTAGAACGCGTAGTAAACGAGTTTGAATGTCCAATGGCATGTCGCCGATTTCGTCTAAAAATAGAGTGCCGCCATTGGCTTGTTCGAATCGTCCTTGACGAACATTGTTTGCTCCCGTAAACGCGCCTTTTTCGTGGCCAAACAGTTCTGATTCAATCAAGTCTTTGGGAATCGCCGCCATATTGAGCGCAATGAAAGGTTTGTTAGCACGTGGACTGTGACGGTGCAGTGCATGAGCAACGAGTTCTTTACCCGTGCCCGATTCACCGTTAATCAAGACTGAAATAGAGGAGCGAGAAAGACGACCAATGGCGCGAAACACCTCTTGCATCGCTGGTGCTTCACCGATAATTTCAGGCGTTTCTGCTGGAATGTCTTCTGGAGAGAGCTGCTCGCGTTTGTTTTCGTGGCTGTGTGCAATGGCTCGTTCAACCAGAGTTAAAGTTTCATCAATATCAAAAGGTTTTGGTAAATATTCAAAAGCACCTTTTTGGTACGCATTCACTGCTGCATCTAAATCTGAGTGCGCGGTCATGATAATCACGGGAAGGTCTGGGTAATCGCGCTGTACTTGTTTTAGTAGCTCCAACCCATCAATACCTGGCATGCGAATGTCTGATACTAGAACATCCGGCACTTCGCGTTCGAGCGCCATTAACACGCTTTCTCCATCGGCATAGGTTTCACATTTGATGTTGGCAGAGGAGAGCGTTTTCTCCATTACCCAGCGAATTGAACTGTCGTCATCAACGACCCAAACATATCCTTTACTCATGTAGTAATCCTTGCAGCAAACCGAAAAACTGACGCGACTTGAAGTCCATTAGCGCAATCAGATCGGCAGATAAATAGTAAATGTTGTGTGACCAGGCCAGCTTTCTACGTCTATTTTTCCATTGTGCTGGTCGATCAAATTTTGCGAAATAGATAGCCCTAATCCTGTTCCTCCCTCGCGGCCACTGACCATGGGATAGAACAGCGTGTCTTGTAGTTCCGGTGGAATACCAGGGCCGTTGTCTGTGATTTCGACACGAGCAGCGAGTTTACAGCGTTTGCCGTGAATATTGGCTTGATGCACCGTTCTGGTGCGAATGGTTATTTTCCCGTGTTCTTGATGGCTAAGAATTTGTGCGGCGTTGCTGACGATATTAAGCATTGCCTGTTCGATTTGGTCTGTATCCATCAAAATCTCTGGCAAGCTTGGGTCATAATCTCGTTCAATGATGATTGAGCGTTGTGACTCTAATTCAACCAGTTGGCGAACCTTTTCAAGAATTTGGTGCAGATTTTCTTGTGTCTTCTTACCTGGCTTCTGCGGTCCTAGTAATCGATCCACGAGCGCCCTTAAACGGTCTGCTTGCTCAATGATGATGTGTGTATATTCGGTGAGAGAGGGCTCTGGCAGCATTTTTTCTAACAATTGCGCCGCACCGCGTAAGCCGCCAAGCGGATTTTTGATCTCATGTGCAAGCCCTCGGACTAACAGCTTCGCCGCTTGTTGTTGGGCGTGTTGGTTCAGTTCTTGAGAGAGTCGGCGCTGCTGATCAATTTTGCGCATCTCGACCAGAAGCATCAACTGCTTTTGCCAAGTGATAGGGCTAACCGTCACCTCTAGCATTAAAGGGCGGCCATCAACAACGAAAGTGACGTCACTGTCGGTGATGCTTTGGCCACTTTGCAACGGTTGAGTGAGCAGCGCGAGATCCAGCGACGCATGCTGAATCAATTGAGAAAGCGATTGTTCAATAATTCGTTTGGCGCTTTGAGAAAACAGCAATTCGGCAGCCGGATTGGCATAACGGATGGCCAATCCATCATCAAGAATCAGCGTTGCTGTCACCATATTGTTGAGAATGGCACTAGGAAGACTGGTATCCACATTACGTCCTTGTTTTGCTTTAAGATTGTGCGATGCACAATAATGGTGCAATTGAACGTTAAGTATGGCGAATAAATCTTAGAAGAAAAAGTGAAAAGCATCGCTGTGATGTGATTTTTTTCACCAGATATTCTATTTTGCCCCTTTTACGGTCGGCTTAACACTTGCTCTATGTAAATGCACCGTTATAGGGCTAGTAGATGCAATAAGCTTGCCGCTTCTTTTCGCGTGCACAGCAAGTGTGTGAGTGCCTCGGTCAATATTGTTTAACTGCCATACTATATGGTTTTGTGGTGCACCATAAGGTTTTCCATCGAGTAACAATTGCAATTGCTCACCGATACCAAGCTTGCGATTGGTTTCTAATTGAATATTGATGATGCCTCGATTGCTGCGGATGGTCTCGTTGTGCTTGGGAGTCAGCATCGAGAGTTGTAATGGGAGAGGCTGATCGGTTGTTTTCTCTGGCTTGTTTTGTGATGCAGTAGATGGCGTAGTCTGAGGTGCGAGCGATTCAGTACTTTCTACCTCAGGAGCTGGTGCGCTGGCTTCAAGGTTTGGCAGTGCGATCGCTTTTGCTCCTTTGTTTGGCGTATCACTAAAGTGAACCACGCCATTTTCATCTACCCACGTATACGCGACCTGCGCGAAGGCGATAGAGGCGATTAACAATCCGCTGAGTGCACACAGTGATGGAATAAGCTGAACTTTCATTGCTCACCTTCTCTTGTTCGATGATTTCACGTTTCAATGGCTTAGCTCTTTGACCTGTAAGGAAAAATTCTAAGCGTATTTTTATTATCCCCTCATGTTAAACGTCGAAGCTTGAGTGGCGAATACAAAAAAGGCCCGCCTGCGAGGCGAGCCTAATATTTTATTGCTGTGTTTACATTTTACACAGTGTCGACCTTACACAGAGTAGTAAAGTTCGAACTCAACAGGGTGAGTTGTCATGTTTACACGCTCTACGTCCTGAGACTTAAGGTCGATGTATGAATCGATGAAGTCGTCAGAGAATACGCCGCCCGCTGTTAAGAACTCACGATCAGCATCTAGCTCTGCTAGCGCGTCTTTTAGTGAGTATGCAACAGTTGGGATTTCTGCTGCTTCTTCAGCTGGAAGATCGTAAAGGTCTTTATCCATCGCTTCGCCTGGGTGGATCTTATTCTTGATACCGTCAAGACCAGCCATAAGCATTGCTGCGAAACATAGGTATGGGTTCGCCGCTGGGTCACCGAAACGAACTTCGATACGACGTGCTTTCGGGCTTGGTACCACTGGGATACGGATTGAAGCAGAGCGGTTACGCGCTGAGTAAGCTAGCATTACTGGTGCTTCGAAGCCTGGTACAAGACGTTTGTACGAGTTGGTTGATGGGTTAGCGAATGCGTTGATTGCACGAGCGTGTTTGATGATACCACCGATGTAGTAAAGCGCCATTTCAGATAGACCGCCGTACTTGTCACCAGCAAATAGGTTTACGCCATCTTTTGCTAGAGACTGGTGAACGTGCATACCGCTGCCGTTGTCGCCAACAAGTGGTTTAGGCATAAACGTCGCTGTTTTACCAAACGCGTGAGCAACGTTGTGTACAACGTACTTGTAGATTTGGATTTCGTCAGCTTTGGTTGTTAGCGTGTTGAAACGAGTTGCGATTTCGTTTTGACCCGCCGTTGCCACTTCGTGGTGGTGCGCTTCAACAACAAGACCCATTTCTTCCATTACTAGACACATAGCAGAACGGATGTCTTGAGATGAATCTACTGGAGCTACTGGGAAGTAACCACCTTTAACGCCTGGACGGTGACCTTTGTTACCTTCTTCGTAGTCAGAACCTGTGTTCCATGCCGCTTCTACGTCGTCGATCTTGAAGAAAGAGCCTGACATGTCCGTCGAGAACTTCACGTCATCAAATAGGAAAAATTCTGGCTCAGGACCGATAAGTACAGTATCTGCAACACCTGTAGAACGCATGAAGTCTTCAGCGCGTTTTGCGATAGAGCGTGGGTCACGGTCATAGCCTTGCATTGTTGCAGGCTCTAAGATGTCACAACGGATATTTAGTGTTGCGTCTTCCGTGAATGGGTCAAGCACAGCAGAAGATGCGTCAGGCATCATTACCATGTCTGATTCGTTGATACCTTTCCAGCCAGCAACTGATGAACCATCGAACATTTTACCTTCTTCGAAGAAGTCTGCGTCGATTTGGTGAGCAGGGATCGAAATGTGCTGCTCTTTACCTTTTGTATCAGTGAAGCGTAGGTCAACAAACTTAACTTCGTTTTCTTGGATCAGCGATAGAACGTTTTCTACTGACATCTTGGATAACCTCCAGTGTTAATAAGCGGTAAAAGCTCGATTTATGAATTATTCATGAAACCTGGCATTGATTAATCAATTTGACTTTTCATTAATCGATGCTGTTTTAACTAAAGCCAAAACCGTGCCAAAAAAAATATTCCATTAATTTCAAGCAATTGTGTTTTTGAATGCTAGTTTGGTGCACTTGCTTGCACCAAAATGATCTTTGCTTGCACTATTATGGTGCCAAAAATCATTGTTGCACCATAATGTGACAGGTACATTGCGTATTCAGCCCAGTTTTTGAGCAAGAGTCAATTTGAATTATGCATCGATTAGAATAAAGTTGCGTTTAATCAATTCGTTCTGAGGAAGAAAATGGGCATTAAGCGTAAAAATCGCAGAAATGCTCGGGAGTAGATCACATATTTCTAGGCTTTTTGCTAAAATCTGGTACATTATGGCCGTTTTTTTAATCAGCAAATGTCGCCAGAGAGCACCCGTTCTCAGCGTGGGGGCATTTCATCTATCTAAGTGAATCAATATCCATGGCTACTCCACAGATTGATAAATTAAGAAATATCGCGATCATCGCGCACGTTGACCACGGTAAAACCACGTTGGTTGACAAGCTGCTACAACAATCAGGCACGCTTGAGTCTCGCGGTGAAGCTGAAGAGCGAGTCATGGACTCGAACGACATCGAGAAAGAGCGCGGTATTACCATTCTTGCTAAAAACACAGCAATCGACTGGAACGATTACCGTATCAACATCGTAGATACTCCGGGACACGCGGACTTCGGTGGTGAAGTTGAGCGTATCATGTCGATGGTAGACTCTGTACTACTTATCGTTGACGCAGTCGATGGTCCAATGCCTCAAACGCGTTTCGTAACACAAAAAGCGTTTGCTCACGGTCTAAAACCAATCGTTGTAATCAACAAGATTGACCGCCCTGGTGCACGTCCTGATTGGGTTATGGACCAAGTGTTCGACCTGTTCGACAACCTAGGTGCAACTGATGACCAGCTAGACTTTAAAGTAGTTTACGCATCAGCACTTAACGGCTGGGCTTCTCTAGAAGAAGGCGAAACTGGCGAGAACATGGAACCACTATTCCAAACTATCGTTGATGTTGTTGACGCGCCAAATGTTGACCTTGATGGTCCACTACAGATGCAAGTTTCTCAGCTAGACTACAGCTCTTACGTTGGTGTTATCGGCGTGGCTCGCGTAACTCGTGGTAGCGTTAAACCAAACCAACAGGTAACCATTATTGGTGCTGACGGTAAAACTCGCAACGGTAAAGTGGGTACAGTAATGGGCTACCTTGGCCTAGAGCGTCACGAAGTGGAACAAGCTAACGCGGGTGATATCATCGCAATCACTGGTCTTGGCGAGCTGAAAATTTCTGACACTATCTGTGCACAAAACGCAGTAGAAGCATTACCACCATTGTCTGTTGATGAACCAACAGTAACAATGACGTTCCAAGTAAACACGTCTCCATTCGCGGGTAAAGAAGGTAAGTTCGTAACGTCACGTAACATCCTTGAGCGTCTTGAGAAGGAATTGGTACACAACGTTGCGCTACGCGTTGAGCAAACAGACGATCCAGATAAATTCCGCGTATCAGGTCGTGGTGAACTTCACCTTTCTATCCTGATCGAAAACATGCGTCGTGAAGGCTTTGAGCTAGCAGTATCTCGTCCAGAAGTAATCATCAAAGAAGAAGATGGTCAGTTGATGGAACCGTTCGAGACTGTAACGATCGACGTAATGGAAGAGCACCAAGGCGGCATCATGGAGAACATCGGCCTACGTAAAGGTGAGCTGAAAGACATGTCTCCAGACGGTAAAGGTCGTGTGCGTATGGACTTCGTTATGCCATCACGTGGTCTGATCGGTTTCCAAACGGAATTCATGACACTGACTTCAGGTTCAGGTCTTCTTTACCATACGTTTGATCACTACGGCCCTCACAAAGGCGGTAACATCGGTCAACGTGTAAACGGTGTACTAATCGCGAACGCGATGGGTAAAGCGCTAACTAACGCACTGTTCAACCTTCAAGAGCGTGGTCGTCTATTTATCGGTCACGGTGTTGAAGTTTACGAAGGTATGGTTATCGGTATTCACAGCCGTGACAACGACCTAACGGTAAACGCACTGAAAGGTAAGCAGCTAACCAACGTTCGTGCATCTGGTACCGATGACGCACAGGTTCTTACTCCGCCTATCAAGATGACTCTTGAGCAAGCACTAGAATTCATCGATGACGACGAGCTAGTAGAAGTAACGCCTGAAAGCATCCGTATCCGTAAGAAGTTCCTAACGGAAAGCGACCGTAAGCGTGCTTCTCGTGGCGCGAAATAATTTTCGTTAAGCGATTCAATTAAGAAGAAGCCTCGAGTTATGCTCGGGGCTTTTTGTTTTCTGGAGTTGAATATGAACCCGATTATTATCACCGGTGGGCCTGGTGCGGGAAAAACAACACTGCTGAATGCGCTAGACGCGTGTGGTTATGCCACGTTTCCTGAAGGGTCTCGCGACTTGATTGAGCAGCAAAGCCAGTTAGAAAATGGTATTTTGCCGTGGACGAATTTACCTGAGTTTGCCAAGTTATGCCTTGGGTTGATGGACAAACAAAAGAGTGATGCGCGTTGTCATGATGTTGCGTTTGTTGATCGCGCCATCCCCGACATCATTGCATACCTACAAGTGGGCGGCTGTAAGGTTGACCAAGCTTTCTTAACCGAAAGCGCTGGGTACCATAGTCAGGTGTTTACTTGTCGACCTGAAGCATCCATTTACGTACAAGATGAAGTGCGTCCGCACAGCTTTGAAGAAGCATTGGAGATTCATCAGTCGTTAGTGAGTGTCTATACTGAGTTGGGTTATGAAGTGGTAGAAGTGCCATGGGGAACTGTACCAGAGAGGGTAGGCTTTGTTCGAAGAGTCATCGGTTTACTCGGTGAGGTCGCCGACTAAAACCTCCTCACTTGGAGGAGGTCTAAATCATTTACTTTTGATTGAGCTTTTGTAGGAATTTATCGGACTCTGCAATCGCTTCGTTCATTTGTTTGATCGCAAACTGAATGTCTTTCTCTAAGCTAGAGAACTCACCTTGCAAAGAACCAATCGCACTGGCGTTAAGGTTGTGTTTTAAGTACAACGTGTTGTCACGTAGCGTATCCAGTACCGGTGTCATCTTTTTCTCTGCACGCTTCATAGCGCTAAGCATGGTTTTGTACGAGGCTTTGGTTTCACGTAGTTTTTGCTCGCTTGAACGACGCAGTTTCGCACTCGAGTACAGCTCTAGCTCATCTTGCCACTCATCAAACAGTGCGCCGGATACGTCTTCAATCGCAGCAATACGGTCACGTACGTCTTGAGCCGCTTTTTCGCTATCTTCGTATTTGTCATTGATGTTGTTGTAGACATTTTCTAGCTCACCACCATCAAAGTTGGTGATCGCAGACAAGGCTTCAAGTGCACTGGTGAATTCTTCTTGTGCATCTTGTTGAGATTCTTTGGCATCTTCGACGCGGTCGACCATAATATCTCGTTTATGATACCCAACCTGCTCCATTGCTGAGTAATAAGCAGATTGACACCCTGTTAAAGTGAAAATTGATAGTACAATTGCTAATAAATAAGGCATTCTTATGTCCTCGGCGCTAATTATGGGATGAACTATGAACCAGTTATCAGAGAGTTACAAGGCGAGATTAATCAATCTACTGCCAAGTTGCGTCGCGTTTTTTAAGTATCTTCTTAAGCGATTAACGCATGACCGTGTGAATGTGAACGCGGGCTATCTTGCCTACATTACCTTGTTATCCATCGTGCCAATGCTGACGGTATTGTTATCAATATTGTCGAAATTTCCCGTTTTTGCGAACGTTGGTGAGGTGCTGCAAGGCTACATTATTGAGAATTTTGTGCCAGCTTCTGGAGAAGCTGTACATACGGCATTACAGGAATTTGTGGCGAATACGGGCAAAATGAGCGCGGTTGGCGGTGGGTTTTTATTCATCGCAGCGGTCATGCTGATTTCCAACATTGATAAGAACTTAAACTACATTTGGCGAGTTAAAGACAAGCGCCGTTTAGTCTTTTCATTCTCTATGTATTGGATGGTACTCACGTTAGGGCCGATCATGGTCGGTGCGAGTATTGCGGCGACGTCGTACGTGACTTCGCTGCAAATTTTAGAGAACGAGACATTATCTGGTGCGTTTAATTTATTTCTGCGTTGGCTACCGTTGTTGCTGTCCTTTTTTGCTTTTCTTGGCTTGTATATTCTAGTGCCGAATAAAAAAGTACACCTCGCTCATGGTGCCATGGGGGCAGCAGTCGCCGCGATACTGTTCGAGTTGAGTAAAAAAGGCTTTGCGCTTTACATCACTCAGTTTCCGTCTTATCAGCTCATCTACGGCGCGTTAGCGGCGATTCCTATCTTATTTGTTTGGGTGTATTTATGCTGGATGATCGTGTTATTGGGGGCGGAAGTTACGGCTGCGCTTGGTGAGCGAGAGCACTGGAGTGAAGATTTAGACATGATACACTCGACCGCTGAATCTCAGTTAACAGATGAAGGAAGCGAGAGTAGTGATAGCGCTAATTCAACGAGTCAGTGAAGCAGCCGTCCGTGTGGATGGTGAAGTCGTAGGAGAAATTGATCGTGGTCTGCTGGTCTTATTGGGCGTAGAGAAGGACGACGATGAAGCTAAAGCAAAGCGTTTAATGGAGCGTGTTACAACCTACCGTGTGTTCGAAGATGACGAAGGCAAGATGAACCTGAACGTTAAACAGGTGGAAGGTAAAGTGCTGGTGGTTTCTCAATTTACGCTGCCTGCGGATACAAAAAAAGGCACGCGAGCTGGCTTTTCTCGCGGTGCGCATCCTGTTGATGCAGAGCGCTTGTATGATTACTTTTCTGACTTGTGTGAAGAAGTCTTACCCACACAGCGTGGCCGCTTCGCTGCCGATATGAAAGTGTCTTTGGTGAATGACGGTCCAGTGACGTTTTGGTTGCAGGTCTAATCTGGTAACACAGGCGCCATAGTCTAAGCTTTAACTCCAAGCTCATGGAATTGGCTTGGAGTAATTTTTCCGACACTGATTAGTGTTGTGCTTTCAAAGGATTGATATGTTCAAACTCATTACTCCCAAAACCGATAATCAGATAAACAAGTATTATCAGTTTCGCTGGCAACTGCTTCGTGAGCCATGGCGTATGCCGATCGGCTCAGAGCGCGATGAATACGACGAAATGAGTCATCACCGCATGATTGTTGATGGTCGAGGTCGTCCTATGGCGATTGGCCGTTTATACATTACGCCGGACAATGATGGCCAGATCCGCTATATGGCGGTTAAAAATAATCGCCGTAGCAAAGGGATGGGTTCGCTGGTTTTGGTTGCACTAGAGTCGTTAGCACGCCAGGAAGGAGCGAAACGCTTGGTGTGTAATGCCCGTGAAGATGCCATCGCCTTTTATGAAAAAAATGGCTTTGAGCGTCGAGGTGAGCTGACCGATGAGCGTGGCCCTGTGCGCCATCAGCAAATGGTGAAGCAACTGGATCCGATGGCCAATGTGTTACGTCGCCCTGAATGGTGTACTGAGCTTCAACAGCGCTGGGAGCAACAAATCCCAATTAGCGACAAAATGGGGATCAAGATTAACCAGTACACGGGTTACCAGTTTGAATGCTGTGCGCAGCTTAATCCTAACCTTAATCCGCATAACACCATGTTCGCTGGGTCAGCTTTTACCTTAGCAACCCTGACAGGGTGGGGGATGACGTGGCTGCTGCTTAAAGAGCGTGGGCTGCACGGTGATATTGTGTTGGCCGACAGCTCGATTCGCTATCGTCAACCAGTCGAACAAAACCCCGTGGCGAGTACTTCGTTGGATGGGATCAGTGGTGACCTAGACCGATTGGAGTCGGGACGCAAAGCACGCATCGTTATTCACGTAGTGATTTATAGTGGTGACACGCCAGCTGTTGATTTTGTCGGTACCTATATGTTGATACCGAACTACTCGCAGTTACTCAGTTGCTGATGGGGTAAGCGCCGACTGATCTGCTGGGCGCTTATCTGTTTCACCTTCTTGCTCTGTCGGTGAGAGGATTTGTTCTTCTGCTGCGGAATGCGTGTTGGGTACTTCATCTTCTTCGATAACTTCTTCGTAAAGCTCTTCCTCTTGAATCTCCAAGTTGATGTTATCAATCACGATTGGTTGCTCGATGGAAGGTTCATTTTTCTGTGGAGTCTCAATATCAGTAGGCTCGGCCAGTTTTGATGCGTTCACGCACTCATTACGGTGGGTTTCACCACTTAGTAGATCGCCTTCAATGTTTCCGCACGACTCTTCCAATTGATAAGTAATGCCACTTAGCGGGTTGTTGGCCATATCAAATGTTCCCCAAACCTTACCACTTATGGCTTTTCCTGAAATTGTGACCGGCTTTATGGCAACTTCCCCTCGTTGCGCGCTTAAACGCAGTGGACTTAAGGTAATGGCTTTGAGCGAATGATCCGCTTGGGAATTCAAGCGGGTATCTCGGAGATTGGCTTCCACTTCACCCGATAAGCTGTAGGCCAGCATGTTGCGATCACCTGATAACCCTTGTAGATCGAGGCTAAGATCGGAAAAACCATCAATAGCCAGTGTGTCGGATAAAAAATAATCGTGGAAGAGCGATAAGGGAATACCATCAGCATTGACGTTGAGCGCCCAAGGTTGGCTCGGGGTACTCAAATCTATTTGTCCGATGCCTTCTACGTAGCCTTGCTCGAGTGGCGCAAAAAGGCGAGTCAATTGCCAAAAGCCATCTTTGCTTTGCATGGCAAGTGCTGCGTGAGACGTGAGTATTTGGTCATAGCTAGCGTTGACAACGCTGACTTCCAATTCGCCTTGCCAAAGGCCCCAACGTTGAGCCGACTGTTTAATATCAAGCTGTTGCCCTTCGATATTTAAACCGGAAAGTTGCCAATAAGGTTCGTGAGATAGCTGGATAATTTGGCTGCGCTCAATGTCGAGTCGTTCGATTGCAACATGCTCTAACTCGCTGGTGGCGGCGTGCCACCAATTTAGGTTGTCTTCTGGCTGTGTTGCCCACTTGAGGCCTTGAATAGAGGCTTCTTTGAGCTTCCATTGTGTTGGCGTGAACAATCCAGAAACTTGCACTCGACCTTGCTGCCAATCTAAGCTGAGCTCGTTGAGCTGGATTACTCCTGGCTCGATAGCGGCACTCAAACGTGGCTCTATTGCGGTTTGCTGCTGGAATCGAACGCTATCCGCCTGCAATGACACTTGAGCTTTTGTCTTCCAGAGAGACAGTGGCAGTGTGGCGTTTTCCACAGAAAGATCCAAGTTCTGCCAGTGCCAGTCGCCCCATTCAATATCGGCGTTAAGCAAATCTAAGCTATTAATATGATTAATGCTAAATGGTAGATCGTGCCAAGGTTTTGCAAGCAGTGATTGGCGCTGCGTATTACTCAGTTTCAGCTTGTTGATGGTCACATTTACTAAAGACCAGCCTTGAGGATACTGCTCCCCTTGCCCAGATATTTGACTGTTACGCCAGTTAAAAGAGGTGCCATAAAGCGTACTGTCTTGCGGTTTGTAGTCTATATCGACTAAGAGTTGATTAAAGGCTTCGCCATTCCAATAGAGTTGGTCAGCTGCAAGTTGAACTTCGCCATATGGTATTAATTGACCATTCCATTGTGGTGATTGAATTTGAAGGTCAATGCCATTGGCAGAGAACTGCTCGTCGGCGTAATCAATATTTTTGAGCGCGATTTGATGGAATAATACGTTCTCTAAAGCAGGGAGCTTTGGTGCGCCATACTGCAAGCTCATACCATCAATCAATAAACTATCAACGATCCATTTACCATCGCGATAAACATCGGGATTCATCCATAAATCGACTTGCTCGATGTAAGACGCATCGTCTCCGCTGGTGTTCACGCGTTGTAAAGTTAGGTGATAGGGAAAGCCATAACGCACGCTTCCGGCCCGGAAGGGAAGAGAAAAGGTGTTTGACAGCAAGCGCCAGGTTGCGTCCGCGTAAGATGTTGTTAGCAGCGCAATCGTAGCGGCCGGAATGGCAACTAAGATAACCAGTAACAGAAGTAGAACTCGACGCGCTGTTTTCATCTTTGCTAGAACCTACGTGTGTTATTAAATAAAACTAGATAGGCTTTAGCTTGTATCAATATTCTGTGGTATTCAATAAAAAGCCCCTCAAAAGAGGGGCTTGAAGCAATTTTTGTAACTTGGCCTACGTAAAGGTGATAAGTTAATGCCAACTTTTCACTGAGTTTACGCGACGTCGCGGTTACTCGATTTAATCAATCTGAGGACCAGCCGCAACCAGAGATTTACCTTCAGCGTTGTCTGTGTACTTATCAAAGTTATTGATAAAGCGCGCTGCTAAATCTTTCGCTTTGCTTTCCCACTGAAGTGGGTCAACGTACGTGTCGCGAGGGTCTAGAATGCTAGGATCCACACCTGGTAGTGACGTTGGTACTTCAAGGTTGAAGATTGGAATGTGCTTAGTTGGTGCTTCTTCAATCGAACCATCAAGAATGGCATCAATAATTCCGCGTGTATCTTGAATAGAGATACGTTTGCCAGTGCCGTTCCAACCAGTATTCACTAGGTAAGCCTCAGCGCCCGCTGCTTCCATGCGTTTTACCAGTACTTCCGCGTATTTTGTTGGGTGGAGCGTTAGGAACGCCGCGCCGAAACAAGCAGAGAAAGTTGGTGTTGGCTCAGTAATACCGCGCTCTGTTCCCGCTAGTTTGGCGGTAAAGCCAGACAGGAAGTGGTACTTAGTTTGCTCAGGTGTCAATTTAGATACTGGAGGCAGTACGCCAAATGCATCGGCTGATAGGAAGATCACTTTATTCGCGTGACCGCCTTTTGATACTGGCTTAACGATATTATCGATATGGTAGATAGGGTAAGAAACACGTGTGTTTTCTGTTTTCGAACCATCATCAAAGTCGATAGAGCCATCGCCACGTACTGTTACGTTTTCTAGCAGTGCATCACGACGAATTGCGTTGTAGATGTCCGGCTCCGCTTCTTTCGAAAGTTTGATGGTTTTTGCGTAACAACCACCTTCGAAGTTGAAGACACCGTCATCATCCCAGCCGTGCTCATCATCACCAATTAGCGCACGTTTAGGATCAGTCGACAGGGTCGTTTTACCCGTACCAGATAGACCGAAGAATACCGCTACATCGCCATCTTTGCCCATGTTAGCGCTACAGTGCATTGATGCGATGTCTTTTAGTGGAAGGAAGTAGTTCATCATGGCGAACATACCTTTCTTCATTTCACCGCCGTACCAAGTACCACCGATAAGTTGCATGCGCTCAGTTAGGTTAAATACGGTGAAGTTTTCTGAGTTCAGGCCTTGCTCTTCCCATTTTGGATTAGTGCATTTTGCGCCATTCATTACTACGAAGTCTGGTTCAAATGTCGCTAACTCTTCTTCTGTCGGGCGAATAAACATGTTTTTAACGAAGTGCGCTTGCCATGCGACTTCTGTGATAACACGAATGCTCAAACGTGTATCTGGGTTTGCACCACAGTAACCGTCAACAACAAACAAGCGTTTGTTAGAAAGCTGGTTTGTGACCAGTTCTTTTAGCTCGTCCCACACTTCAGGAGTGATTGGCTTGTTATCATTTTTCACTTGATCAGACGTCCACCACATATGTTCTTCTGTCGTAGCGTCTTTGACGATGTATTTATCTTTTGGTGAGCGACCAGTAAAGATGCCAGTGTCAACGGCAACCGCACCTAGTTCAGTAACCACGCCGCGCTCATAACCGGTTAGGTCTTCACGCGTTTCTTCCTCAAACAACATTTCGTAGCTTGGGTTGCGAATAACCTCTTTTACGTTATGCAGTCCGTGCTTGGTTAGATCAAGTGTTGCAGCCTTAGTATGTTCCATAACGGTCATAGGTGCTCCTTATAAGGATTTTGTAGGGATTTTGTAAGAATGTTTTAATTTTAATCTGCTCACCATGCTAGCAACGGGGCGGGGAGAAAACAGGGAGATAGCTCAAAATTTGCCCATGATTTCAATAAGGTTTTAGGTAACCCGTCACATATTGGTGGGAATAGTCTATCGTGCACGCAATCCTTTGCGCTAGGGCAAAATCATTATTAATTGTTTAAAATTAAGCAGTTGTTTTATTACGCTTGAGGCTAGTTATTACGAGGGGTTGATCACAAAAAGGCCAGCATTAAGCTGGCCTTTTGTAGGGTAAATTACGTGCTTGATAAGCTATGTAAATTAATGCAGGGTTTTCTTGTCCGTAGAAGCTTGTGCATACAGTTCAGTGACTTCAGATTCGTCGAACGTATAAGTTGTGCCACAGTAATCACAATGTAAAGAAACTGATCCAACTTCTGCCAAAATGTCATAAATTTCAGCTTTCTCAACGGTGATGATTGCTGCACCGCTACGCTCACGAGAACAGCCACAATGGAACTCGACAGGTTGCGGCTCGTACAGACGTACTTTGTCTTGGTTATATAGTCGATACAATAACTCGTTCGCTTCTAAACCAAACAATTCTTCATCTTTTACTGTGTCAGTGAGCTGCTCTAGATGTTCGAAATCATCTGGAGAGCCAGTGCCGTCAGGGATCACTTGAATCAACATACCTGCTGCGTGTGCTTTGCCTTCATGCTCACCAGTGCGGATCCATAGGCGCGTTTTTAACTGCTCTGAGTTTGCAAAGTAGCCTTCTAGCACTTCTGCTAAAGTGTCACCTTCTAATCCAACGACGCCTTGGTAACGCTCGCCGTTTTTCGGTTCGATGGTGATCACAAGGTAGCCCTTACCCATTAGATCGTGAATGTTTGCGTCATCGGCAACATCGCCTTCCCAGCGAGCTACGCCACGAACACGTTGGTTATGGTCACCGTTGATAACGGCAAGAGACACAGGACCGTCGCCTTGTAGCTGGATGGTGATCGAACCTTCGAACTTAAGAGTGGCAGTTAAAAGAGTAGTTGAAACGAGTAGCTCACCCAGCAGTTTCTCTATTGCTGCCGGATATTCCTTGCTGGAGATAACACGTTGGTACGCTTCATCCAATTGTACCAACTCGCCACGTACTGAAAGATCTTCGAATAGGTAGCGGTTTAAAACATTATTTGCCATGGAGTGCTTTCCTCGTTGGTAATTCCGGCTTTTATTGGTGTTTGAACTTAATGATGTCTCTGCGCTGCTTTTTATCTGGGCGGCGTTCCGGACTTGGGTTGTGGGCATTAAGCTTACGTTGAGTCGCGTGTTCCTCACGTTTCGCGATACTCTCATTGGTTTCGCGATATAAGGTTTGTGCGATGGGAGCGCCTCGGCGTTGATCTGAGATTTGTTCGATGATCACGATTTTTTCTTCGTTGCCTTGACGAAGTCTGACTTCAGCGCCCACTTCAACGATTTTACTCGGCTTGCTTCGTTGGCCATTATAGTGGACTTTACCGCCATCGACCATGTTACGTGCGATGGAGCGGGTTTTGTAAAATCTTGCGGCCCATAGCCATTTATCTAGCCTAACGGCTTCATTTAGGGAACTCATAGAACACTACGCTATCTAATCACTGCCCGAATACGGCAATGAGTGATGGATTATTCACCTACAGATGGAGTCAAGGCGTATTTTTTTCAAGGGAGTTGGCAAAAACTGCATAAGAAAAAGGTATGAAAGACAACTTGTGATATAGTTCACTGCTCTTTGTTGAGTAATAATTTTATTGCAAATTTAGCAATTTAAAGTCGATAGCTATCGTTATAGCTTAAATGACGGACGTTAGAATAAAGGAATCCATTCAGTGAAACGTTTAGAGCTAAGTGCAGGATTATCAAGCAGACCGCTACTGGCTCAGATCAAGTCCAATCATTATACCATTCAAGCCAAACTTAGCTTGTTGCTTACCTGTCTGTTTATTGCGATAACAGGATGGATACTTGGCAAAATTGTGTGGTTAGCCATACCTCAATCGTCGGAAGTGCCGCAATGGCGTCCATCGGCGAGTAGCGTTGCTGCGAGCAATAAAGGCGACGCGATAGATTTTAATGCCCTTCAGAATGCCAACCTATTCGGTAAATACACTGAGCAAAAAGCGGCGGTTGTAGAACAGCCTATTGTTAAAGACGCCCCTAAGACGCGCCTTAACCTTACGCTGGTCGGTGCGGTTGCAAGTAGTGATGCCAACACCAGCCTTGCTGTTATTGCTAACCGAGGTAAGCAAGCTACGTACGGTTTGGGTGAAGAAATCGAAGGGACACGTGCGACACTAAAAGCGGTATTGGTGGATCGCGTCATCATTGATAACCAAGGTCGAGACGAGACCTTAATGATGGAAGGTATAGAATATAAGAAGCTATCTGAATCGCCGCAGGTAGCTAGGGCGCAAGCTCAGCGAGCAGAAGCAGCGACGTCTGACGTTGGAGAGAAATTAGAGCAAATCCGCGAGGAAATTGCGAAAGATCCACAAAGCGTTTTTAAATACATCACCATTTCACCCGTCAAAAAAGACGGAGACATTGTTGGTTATCGAGTATCACCTGGTCGTGATGCCGCATTATTTAATGATGTAGGGCTACAACCTGGCGATATTGCGGTTCAACTGAACGGGATCGATTTAAGTGACCCGTCTTCTTCAGTACAACTGATGCAAGTGATGAGCGATCCGCAAGAATTAAATTTAACTGTTGAGCGAGACGGCCAACAGTACGATATCTATATCCAATTGTAAGACTTAGGCAACCGGCGTAAGTTCAGGGAGACATACGTGAAACATTGGTTCAGCAAAAGTGCTTGGCTACTAGCAGGAAGTTTACTCTGCGTACCAGGTGCAATGGCAAACGAATTTAGTGCGAGCTTTAAAGGCACTGATATTCAAGAATTCATCAACATAGTGGGTCGTAACCTCGAAAAGACCATCATTGTTGATCCTTCAGTACGCGGTAAGATCGATGTCCGCAGCTATGACGTACTTAACGAAGAGCAATATTACAGCTTTTTCCTTAATGTCCTTGAAGTATACGGTTACGCAGTCGTAGAGATGGACAATGGGGTACTTAAGGTTATCAAAGCAAAAGACTCAAAAACCTCAGCAATCCCTGTGTTAGGTGATGGCAGCGCGCAAGGCGATAGTGTTATCACTCGAGTTGTCGCGGTGCGTAATGTGTCGGTCCGTGAGTTGTCTCCTCTACTTCGTCAGCTGATTGATAACGCCGGTGCCGGTAACGTGGTTCATTATGATCCAGCGAATATTATCTTGATTACTGGTCGTGCGGCAGTAGTGAATCGCTTAGCAGAGATCATCAAGCGTGTTGACCAAGCCGGTGATAAAGAAATTGAATTGGTGGAGCTGCGTAATGCATCTGCTGCTGAAATGGTACGCATTGTCGAAGCACTGAATAAAAGTGCGAATCAGAAAAGCACGCCAGAGTTCCTTGAACCTAAAATTGTGGCCGATGAACGTACTAACGCGATTTTAATTTCTGGTGATCCAAAAGTAAGAGCCCGCTTGAAACGTTTGATTCGTCAACTTGATGTTGAAATGGCGACAAAAGGTAACAACCGAGTTGTGTACCTGAAAAATGCGAAAGCTGAAGACTTGGTGGATGTATTGAAAGGTGTTTCCGATAACCTGCAAGCTGAAAAGCAAGCCGGTCAGAAAACATCAGGTGCATCGCGTGGTGAGGTCGTCATTGCTGCTCACGCTGCAACTAACTCGTTAGTTTTAACAGCGCCACCAGATATTATGATGGCATTACAAGACGTCATTTCTCAACTCGATATTCGTCGTGCTCAGGTTCTTATTGAAGCGTTAATTGTCGAAATGTCTGAAGGTGATGGTATTAACCTAGGTGTTCAGTGGGGTTCGTTAGAAACGGGTGCTGTAATTCAGTACGGTAACTCAGGAGCCCCGATTGGTCAGGTGATGGTTGGTCTAGAAGAAGCAAAAGATCAAACCCGCACTGAATACTATACCAACTCTAATGGCGAACGAACGCCATATGATGTTACTGAATCAGGTGACTACTCTACGCTAGCGTCAGCGCTTAGCGGAGTAAATGGTGCGGCAATGAGTATTGTCATGGGTGACTGGACAGCGCT
This sequence comes from Vibrio sp. 1874, assembly GCF_033344395.1. NCBI lineage: Bacteria > Pseudomonadati > Pseudomonadota > Gammaproteobacteria > Vibrionales > Vibrionaceae > Vibrio > Vibrio sp. 1874. The sequence goes on along the minus strand of NZ_JAWPOR010000005.1, from coordinate 156,863 downwards.
AATTAGTGCTGTTGCTTCTGACTCCAACTCAAACATTCTATCTTCTCCGAGTATTACCGTAATGGATAATGGCGAAGCATCATTTATTGTGGGTGAAGAGGTTCCGGTTATTACGGGCTCTACGGCTGGCTCAAACAACGACAACCCATTCCAAACGGTTGACCGTAAAGAAGTCGGTATCAAACTCAAAGTAGTGCCACAAATTAACGAAGGTGACTCTGTACAGTTAAACATTGAACAAGAAGTTTCCAACGTATTAGGCGCAAACGGTGCGGTTGACGTTCGCTTTGCTAAACGACAGTTAAACACCTCTGTCATGATCCAAGATGGTCAGATGTTGGTTCTTGGTGGTTTGGTCGATGAACGCGCACTTGAAAGTGAGTCTAAAGTGCCGCTATTGGGTGACATTCCGGTACTTGGCCATCTGTTCAAGTCAACTAGCACGCAAACAGAAAAACGTAACTTGATGGTGTTCATCAAGCCGACGATTATTCGCGATGGTGTGACGGCTGACGGTATTACGCAGCGTAAATACAACTTTATTCGCGCAGAACAGCTTTATAAAGCGGATCAAGGGTTGAAGTTGATGGCAGACGAGAAGATCCCGGTTATGCCAGCCTTTGGCCAGGAGCGTCAGCACCCAACAGAGATTCAAGCGTTTATTGATCAAATGGAAAACAACTAATGGTTGATATGTTAGACACAGCGCCAAGTATGCGTCGTCTGCCATTCAGTTTTGCCAACCGCTTTAAACTGGTGCTGGAGACAGAGCATCCTGAGCGTCCACCTATTCTTTACTATGTCGAGCCGCTTAACCCTGCGGCTCTGGTTGAAGTCCGTCGTGTATTAAAGAAAAGCTTCGTACCGCAACCTATCGATAAAGAAGCCTTTGATAAAAAGCTGACCGAAGCATATCAACGCGACTCGTCTGAAGCGCGTCAGTTGATGGAAGATATTGGTGCTGATAGCGATGATTTCTTCTCTTTGGCTGAAGAACTGCCGCACGATGAAGACTTATTAGAATCGGAAGACGATGCGCCAATCATCAAATTGATCAACGCCATGTTGGGCGAAGCGATCAAAGAAGGTGCGTCGGATATTCATATTGAGACGTTCGAGAAAACCCTTTCGATTCGTTTCCGTGTCGATGGCGTATTGCGTGAAGTCCTGACTCCAAGCCGTAAGCTAGCGCCTTTGCTAGTTTCTCGTGTGAAGGTTATGGCTAAACTAGATATCGCAGAAAAGCGTGTGCCTCAAGATGGCCGTATTTCGTTGCGTATCGGTGGTCGTGCGGTGGACGTGCGTGTATCTACGATGCCGTCCTCACATGGTGAGCGCGTGGTAATGCGTTTGTTGGATAAAAACGCGACTCGTCTTGATTTACATAGTTTGGGCATGACACCTTCAGTGCATGACAACTTCCGTCACTTGATTGGCCGCCCTCACGGTATCATCTTGGTGACGGGCCCGACAGGTTCTGGTAAATCCACCACCTTGTATGCTGGCTTGCAAGAGATCAATAGCAACGAGCGCAACATTCTAACGGTTGAAGACCCGATCGAATTTGATATTGATGGCATCGGTCAAACTCAGGTGAACCCAAAGGTCGATATGACGTTTGCGCGCGGCTTGCGTGCCATTCTGCGTCAGGACCCGGATGTGGTGATGGTCGGTGAGATCCGTGACTTAGAAACCGCACAAATTGCAGTGCAAGCGTCCTTAACGGGTCACTTGGTAATGTCTACTCTCCACACCAACACCGCAGTGGGTGCGATTACGCGTCTACGTGATATGGGTATTGAGCCATTCCTTATTTCTTCTTCGTTATTAGGGGTGCTAGCGCAGCGCTTAGTTCGAACGCTTTGTCCAAGCTGTAAAGAGCCGTATGAAGCCGATGCGGAACAGAAAAAACTGTTTGGTATGGAAGCGCATGAACCGTTAGAACTGCACCGAGCAAAAGGCTGTGAAGCGTGCAACCAAAAAGGCTACCGAGGTCGAACAGGTATCCACGAGCTCATTATGGTTGATGAGCAAGTGCAAGAGTTGATTCATCGAGAGTCTGGTGAACAAGAAATTGAGAGAGCCGTTCGCGCCCATACGCCAAGTATTCGCAGTGATGGTTTAAGCAAAGTACGTCGTGGTATTACGTCACTTGAAGAAGTGATGCGAGTGACGAAGGAAACCTAATGGCGGCATTTGAGTACAAAGCGCTAGATGCAAAAGGCAAGCATAAAAAAGGCACGATAGAAGGGGACAACGCCCGACAAGTGCGCCAGCGACTCAAAGAGCAAGGGATGATCCCGATTGAAGTGGTCGAGACGAAAGCTAAATCGGCTAAGTCTTCAGGTTCAGTCAGCTTTAAGCGCGGCATCTCGACATCTGAGCTGGCACTCATCACACGGCAATTGTCTACGCTAGTCCAATCAGGAATGCCTTTGGAAGAGTGTTTGCGTGCGGTCTCTGAGCAGGCTGAAAAGCCGAGGATTCGTTCTATGTTGGCTGCGGTTCGCTCGAAAGTAACCGAGGGTTATCCGCTCGCCGACAGTTTTGCCGATTACCCACACGTGTTTGATGAACTGTACCGCTCCATGGTTGCGGCGGGCGAAAAATCAGGTCACCTCGATACCGTATTAGAGCGTTTGGCAGACTATGTCGAAAACCGCCAAAAGATGCGATCTAAATTGCTTCAAGCAATGATTTATCCTGTAGTTTTGGTGGTATTCGCGGTTGTCATCGTTTCGTTCTTATTGGCGACAGTGGTTCCTAAAATCATTGAACCCATCATTCAGATGGGCCAAGAGTTACCTCAATCGACGCAATTTTTACTGGCAGCCAGTGAGTTTGTGCAAGGTTGGGGGCTGATTATTTTCGTTGTGCTGGTGGCGCTTTTCTATGGCCTCAAACTGGCGTTGCAAAAGCCAGACTTTCGCTTAGCTTGGGACAGAAAAATCTTGAGCTTACCGCTAATAGGTAAGATCTCTCGAGGTTTGAATACCGCACGATTCGCGCGAACACTTTCGATCTGTACTTCCAGTGCGATTCCAATTCTCGAGGGTATGCGCGTTGCGGTAGATGTTATGTCTAACCGTTATGTGAAGCAGCAAGTGTTGCTTGCAGCGGATAACGTTCGAGAGGGCGCTAGTTTGCGTAAGGCGTTGGACCAAACCCGCTTGTTTCCACCAATGATGCTACACATGATCGCCAGTGGTGAGCAAAGTGGTGAATTAGAGAGCATGTTGACGCGGGCAGCCGATAACCAAGACCAAAACTTTGAATCAACAGTCAATATTGCTCTGGGTGTGTTTACTCCTGCGCTGATTGCATTAATGGCTGGATTAGTGTTGTTCATTGTGATGGCGACCTTGATGCCAATGCTAGAAATGAATAACTTGATGAGCGGATAATTTCGAATTAAGACGTGTCTACTAACGGCATGGCTTTAATCTAACTTTCGGAGAAAAAAATGAAGTTTAAGCGTAGTAAACAACAGGGTTTTACACTTTTAGAAGTGATGGTTGTTGTAGTTATCCTGGGTATTTTGGCAAGTTTTGTTGTTCCAAACCTATTGGGTAACAAAGAGAAGGCAGACCAACAAAAAGCGATTACGGACATTGTCGCGTTGGAAAATGCCTTAGATATGTACAAGTTGGACAACAGCGTTTACCCAACAACGGACCAAGGTCTAGAAGCATTGGTTAGCAAGCCATCTAACCCAGAGCCACGCAACTACCGTGATGGTGGTTACATCAAACGTCTTCCTAATGACCCTTGGGGCAACCAGTACCAATACTTAAGCCCAGGTGATAACGGTACAATCGATATCTTCACTCTAGGCGCAGATGGCCAAGAGGGTGGAGAAGGTCCAGCTGCAGATATTGGCAACTGGAACATGCAAGACTTCCAATAATTGAGCCTAAGCCAGCACTAATGAAACAAATGCGAAAACATAACGGTTTTACATTGATAGAAATTCTATTGGTGCTGGTTTTGCTATCTCTTACGGCTGTGGCCGTGATCTCGACGTTACCGACTAGCCAAAAAGATCTTTCCAAACAGTATGCTCAAAGCTTTTTTCAGCGTTTACAGCTGCTCAATGAAGAAGCGGTGCTGAGCGGTAAAGATTTTGGTGTTCGAGTGGATGATGCCAAATCGACCTACGCTCTACTGAGTTTAACCTCAGAAGGTTGGCAGCCTCTGAAATTAAAGCAGATTCCGAGCAAAACCAAGCTAGAAGAAGATATTACGCTACAACTCGAGCTCGGAGGTGGTGCTTGGGATAATGATGAGCGCTTATTCAAACCAGGTTCTCTTTTTGATGAAGACATGTTCGCAGAAGAAGAGGACGAAAAGAAAATTGAGCCACCGCAAGTGTTTATATTTTCCAGCGCCGAAGTCACGCCATTTACCCTGTCTTTTTTTCCGCAAAATGGTGATGCCTTTAATGACGGTTGGCGAGTCATTGGCAAAGAAAGTGGACAAATTTTGTTATTAGCTCCGGGCGAAGAAGTGAAAGAGGATGAGAATGCGCAATTTTAAGCAAGCTCGCCCAAATTTGAGTCATCGCCGGACGAGAGGCATGACCTTACTGGAAGTATTGGTCGCACTGGCAATTTTCGCTACCGCTGCCATCAGTGTCATTCGCTCTGTGAGCCAGCATATTAATACAATCAGTTATCTAGAAGAAAAAATGTTTGCAGCCATGGTTGTGGATAATCAGATGGCAAATGTGATGTTGAATACCGGAGAACTCAAAGCGAAAAACGGCACAGAAGAGCTGGCAGGACGCACTTGGTTCTGGAAAGTCACGCCAGTCGCCACGACGCAGCCATTGCTGAAAGCATTTGATGTGAGCGTCTCGGTAGAGAAAAGCGCGAGCCCTGTAGTAACGGTACGAAGCTATGTGGCGCAATAATCATCTCCGCGCAAACACGCGCCAAAGGGTAAAAGGTTTTACACTTATTGAAGTGTTGGTATCGATTGCCATCTTTGCCAGTTTAAGTGTCGCAGCGTACCAAGTGGTATCGCAAGTACAGCGTAGCAATGCGCTATCACAAGAACGAACCCAACGCTTAAACGAAATTCAGCGTGCCATGGTTATGATGGATAACGATTTTCGTCAAATGGCGATGCGTCAAACGCGTACTAATGGTGAAGAGCCTGCTAGCCGGCTAATTTTTTGGTCCGATTACCTGTTGGACTCCGATACCAAAGGACTGATGTTTGCCCGTTTAGGTTGGCACAACCCTCAGCAGCAGTTCCCTCGTGGAGAAGTAACCAAGGTTGGCTATCGCTTAAAAGAAGAAACACTGCAGCGAGTATGGTGGCGCTATCCTGATACGCCGGTTGGGCAACAAGGTACTGTTACTCCATTGCTAACGCAGGTCGAGTCATTTGATATGCGTTTCTATGATGGTAAGCAATGGAAAAAAGAGTGGGCTGAAGAAAAAGCGCTGCCGAAAGCGGTTTCTGTTGTTCTCACTCTCAAAGATTATGGAGAAATTGCCCGCACTTATCTCACTCCTGATGGCACATTGAGTCAGAAAGAGGAAAGTTCAGGAGACAGCAATAATGGTTAACCGTCAGCGCGGTGTTGCTTTGATTATAGTGTTGATGTTGCTGGCGATTATGGCGACGGTTGCCGCCAGCATGTCGGAACGTTTGTTCTTGCAGTTTCAGCGAGGCGCTAATCAAATCAATTACCAGCAAGCGTACTGGTACAGCCTTGGCGTCGAGGCGCTAGCAAAAGTGGGTATCGAGCAAAGTTATAAAGACACCGACACGATTAATATGAGTCAACCGTGGGCGATAAAAGAGCAAGTCTATCCGTTAGATTATGGTCAAGCGGCGGGACGAATTAGAGACAAGCAAGCGTGCTTTAATCTAAATGTATTGAGTCGTGTGCAACCAACGGGTCAGCAAATTACAAGACCATATTTAGTGAATGTATTGCAGCGCCTATTAGAAGAGCTGGATGTCGAGCCATATCAAGCAGAAATCATTGCAGACTCTATTTGGGAATACATTGATGCTGACGACTCTGTCCGTTCGACTACTGGGGTTGAAGACAGCACATATGAAGCGATGAAGCCTTCCTATTTAGCATCAAATGGTTGGATGGCAGATGCTTCCGAGTTACGGGCTGTCTATCAGGTGAGTGGTGAAATTTTCCAAAAATTGGAGCCGCTGGTCTGTGCATTACCAAGTGATGACTGGCGTTTAAACGTGAATACGATTGATGTTGAGCAAACTCCGATTTTGGTGGCAATGTTCTCACCAAACTTAAGCAGTAGTGATGCGATTCAGCTAATTGAAAAACGCCCATTTGATGGGTGGGATAGCATTGATGAATTTTTAGCAGAGTCAGAAATGGCTGGCTTAAGTGAAGATGTAAAGAAAAACGCCAAAGGCTATTTGGGTGTGGATAGCGCCTTTTTTGAATTGGATGCACAAGTGTTGGTGGATGAATCACGTGTACGTATCCGAAGCCTTTTACAAAGTACAAATAGAGAAACGGTGACCGTAGTTCGCCGTCGTTTTGGAGGGATCAGTGAGCGAGTTTCTGACCGTTCGGCTGAGTAGCGAACAACAAAGTACCATTCCTTGGGTGGTGTGGTCGACAGATCAACAGGAAGTGATTGCTAGCGGTGAAATCGCCGGATGGGAACACTTAGATGAGTTGGTCTCATATGCTGGTCAGCGCCAAGTTGTGGCGCTGCTGGCGAGTAATGATGTGGTCCTGACGCAAGTGGATATACCACCTGGTGCAACACGCCAATTCGAGGCGATGTTACCGTACTTAGTGGAAGACGAAGTTGCTCAGGACGTTGATGGCCTGCACTTTAGCGTGTTGGGTAAACAAGCGGACAAAGCGCAGATTTGCGCAGTTGAACGTGCTTGGATTCAGACTGTACTGCAACGTTTTTCAAGCCAAGGTATCGCCATTAAACGCATTTTACCCGATGTGCTTGCATTACCGGTTCGTGGAGAGCACAGCAGTGCTGCAATGATTGGCGAGCAATGGCTAATTCGTCACTCTGCGACAGAGGGCGCGGTTGTCGACGCTTCTTGGTTAGACCTTTATCTCTCTTCTTATCTACAAAATCATGAAGGTTGGAAGCTCGATTGCTATAGCTCGGTCCCGGAATCTGCGTTACCTGAAATATGGGAGCCGCAACCAGAAGAAATGACGATGGCTTTACTGGCGAAGGGGGTGACAGAAAGCAAAGTCAATTTGCTGACTGGGATCTTCAAGCCGAAATCTTCTTGGGGTAAATACTGGAAGCTCTGGCAAAAAGCCACCATTGCTGCGGGGGTGCTTATCGTTGTCATGGTTGCGCAGCAGTTGCTCGTGGTCCACAAGTACGAAGCACAAGCTCAAGCGTATCGTGAGGAGAGTGAGCGTATTTTCCGCCAGGTGTTCCCAAATAAACGACGCATTCCTACCGTTAGTTACCTCAAACGACAAATGGATGATGAAGAGCGCCGCTTATCTGGTGGAAGTGGTCAGCAGGCAATGTTGTCATGGTTGGCGGCATTACCCGCGACGCTTGGTCAGGTCAGCGACTTGGAGATCACTAGCTTTAAATACGACGGACAACGTGGCGAAGTACGTATTCAGGCTCGTAGTTCAGACTTCCAACCTTTTGAGCAGGCTCGTGTGAAATTGGCAGAGAAGTTTAATGTTGAGCAAGGTCAGTTGAACCGTAGCGATAACGTTGTGGTTGGCAGCTTTGTTTTGAAGCGTTTGTGAGGTGATGATGAAAAATTTAATTTCTCAAGCTCAGGTTTGGTGGAGCAGCATCTCGCAGCGTGAGCAACGTTTGGTCATGGGATGTGGCGCTATTGCCGTTATCGGTATTATTTATTGGGGTTTATTACAGCCAATGAGTCAACGTGCGGAGCTAGCTCAGTCACGTATTCAAAGTGAAAAGCAGTTGCTAGCTTGGGTACAAGATAAAGCGGATGGCATCACTGCACTGCGAAAAAGCAGCGGGGTGAGCTACTCTAGTCAACCGTTGAATCAGTTGGTTTCTTCTTCAGCTCGTCGTTATAAAGTTGAGTTGATTCGAGTACAACCTCGTAATGAGAGCGTTCAAGTGTGGATCAAACCACTCGCGTTTAATCAACTAGTGGATTGGTTACGTTACTTGAAAGAGCAACAGGGTATTGAAGTCGAATTTTTAGATATCGACCGAACAGAGCAAGCGGGCATGATCGATGTAAACCGCCTTCAGTTTAAGCGAGGTTAAGGTGAAGCGAGCAGTACTTTACGTTGTTATCTTTATCGTCTTTTTTTCAGTCAGTCTTTTAATGGGATTACCAGTCTCTTGGGTGTTACAACAAGCACCAACAGTGAGAGGCCTGGACATTCAAGGAGCCAACGGTTCGGTATGGCAAGGTCAAGCTTCTAGTATTCGTTGGCAGCGCCAGAACCTTGGAGAAGTTAATTGGGATTTCCAATGGTCGAGTCTACTGACAGGTAAAGCTGAGTTTGCTGTGCGCTTTGGTCGTGGTAGTGAAATGGACGTTCGTGGGCGCGGTTTTGTCGGCTATAGCTTAAGTGATGGCCCTTATGCCAAAAACTTAGTTGCCTCAATTCCGGCGGTAAAAGTTGTTGAGCAAGCGCGCCTCCCTGTGCCTGTTGGTGTTGATGGGCAGCTTGAGCTGAATATTCGTCATGCGACTTATGCTGCGCCTTGGTGTAAGAACGGTGAAGGCACTTTAGTATGGAATGCCAGTGGTATTCAAAGCCCCGTTGGCAGCTTAGATCTCGGTCCTGTGATTGCCGATATAAACTGTCAGGATAGTGTATTGACGGCAACTGGTGAGCAGAGCAGCAAACAAGTCTCTGCGGCGTTTTCCGCTGAACTGATGCCTAATCAACGGTACTCAACCAAAGCGTGGTTCAAACCTGGTGCAGAGTTCCCATCCAGCATGGGGGAGCAACTGAAATGGTTGGGTAAGCCGAATGCTCAAGGTCAATATGAGTTTAACTACCAAGGGCGCTTCTAACCTATCGTGACAAAATCCAATATCTTAAAAGAGCTGCTATTGTGCAGCTCTTTTTGCTTTTGGATCATTGTAAGCTAAAACCTCTATTCGCTGTACATTGGGAATGAATGGAAATTTAAAACCATGATTTTTAATTGATTTGTTTTCTTTCGTTCAGCTTTACAGGCAATTGGAACATAGTAGGCCAAATACTCCAAGTGCTGTACAGAAGGTCAAAAAGAAAAGGCCACGAAGATATTCGTGGCCTTTCTATTGCTAGAATTTTGTGCTCTAAATTTTACCGATAGGGCGCTTAATCTTTGCGTTGTAAAATCTCATTCCAAGGTAAATCCGCATCACCAAGAACAATAAAATTCGGGTTTTCTAGTGTTTCCCGCTCGTTATATGACAGCGGTTCTAATTGCGTGCTGAGAATACGTCCGCCAGCTTCTTCAACAATGCATTGTGTCGCAGCGGTGTCCCACTCACCTGTTGGACCTAGTCGGAGATAGCAATCTACCGCCCCTTCCGCGACGAGGCATGCTTTCAATGCTGCAGAACCGAGCGGTATTAAGTCGTAATTCCAGGCGCTGCTCATACGGTTAGTAATACGATTGATGTCTTGGCGACGACTAATAGCAATTGCGATGCTTTGCTCTGGCTGTTCGTGTTTGTGTGTATGGATTTTGACGCTGTCCGACATGTCGGGAATTTTCCAGGCGCCTTTGCCATTATAAGCGTAGTAAGTCACGCCAGATACAGGGCCGTAAACGACGCCCATGGTTGGTCGATTGTTGTCGACCAACGCAATAATAGTGGCAAAGTCACCACTGCGAGCGATGAATTCTTGAGTACCATCAAGAGGGTCGACTAACCAATAACGTTCCCACTGAGCGCGTTGCTCTAAGCTTATGTCTGCGTCTTCTTCTGACAACACGGGAATGTCAGGCGTCAGATCACTCAAGCGTTCAGTGATGAACTTGTGAGCTGCAATATCTGCACTTGTTACGGGAGTTTCGTCACTTTTGGTGTAGGCCTCGTATTGCTTCTTTTCATATATTTCGAGGATCATTTGCCCAGCACTGCGGGCAATCTCGATGACTTGAGGAAGTAGGTGAGATAGATCTTTTGTCATTGGCATAAGTGATAGTCCTTACTCACAGTGTTATTCGGTTCTAATGACCGTTATTGGTTATGCTTGTGAGTGGTGTTTGGTAAGTGTTTCAGTGCCAACATTAGCGCTGTGATGCTTCGTGCTTCACAGAAATCCATGTGAGTTAATAACTCTTCGGCTTGCGCAAGTGGCCAACGCACAATTTCCAGTGGTTCAGGCTCATCGCCTTCTTGCTTCTCTGGATAAAGCGCCTGTCCTAAAAATAGAGTCATTTTGCTCGAAAAGTAAGATGGCGCGAGGATAACTTGTTTCAACGGGGTTAACTGATTACAGCCAAAGCCGATTTCTTCTTTTAACTCACGATCCGCAGCTTGGTGTGGTGTTTCTCCTGGGTCAATCAGCCCTTTTGGGAAACCTAGCTCGTAACGTTCAGTTCCAGCGGCGTATTCACGCACCAGTAATAAATCGCCTTGTTCTGTTACAGGGACTACCATTACAGCATCTCGTCCACTTGGCTTCATACGCTCATAAGTACGATGCTCACCATTGGAAAAACGAAGGTCGAGTGCTTCCACAGCAAACAGTTTGGATTTTGCAACCGTCTGGCATGAGAGTATCTCTGGTGGGGTTCGTTTCGGCATGACGCTGGCTCCTTGGTGTCGTTGGCGTTTACGAGATGCGTAAGATTCTTAATATATGAGAACTCCGCCTGAGTTTCTAGCGGATTTTACGAGTCGAGCTAAGCATCTCAGCATCACCTCAGTATCGATACAAAAATGGGAGACCGAAGCCTCCCATTTTCTGACAGTGTTTACTCTTAGTAGTAAGAGTGATCACCACGGTCATGTTCTGTAGCATCACGAACTGCGGTTAGTTCACCAATGAACTGGTTTAGCAGCTCTTTCTCGATGCCTTCTTTTAGTGTTACGTCAACCATAGAACAGCCATTACAACCGCCACCAAATGCAACAATCGCAACACCGTCTTCAGTGATCTCAACCAAGTTTACGTGACCACCGTGGCCAGCAAGCTGTGGGTTCACTTGAGTTTGGATAACGTACTCAACGCGCTCAACCAGTGGTGCGTCGTCCGCAACTTTACGCATTTTAGCGTTAGGTGCTTTTAGCGTTAGCTGAGAGCCCATTTTATCGGTAACAAAATCGATTTCAGCGTCTTCAAGGAATGGCAGGCTCAGCTCATCTACGTAAGCTGAAAAACCGCTGTAAGAGAGTTCAGTGTCGGTCGATTCTACTGCTTCTGGTGGGCAGTAAGACACGCCACACTCAGCGTTTTGTGTACCTGGGTTCACAACGAAAATACGAATGTTAGTGCCTTCAGGTTGTTGGCCTAAAAGGTTAGCGAAATGCGTTTGCGCAGTTTCTGTAATAGTAATATTTGACACGACGAATACCCGAGTAAATTTGTAGGTTACTGCTGCTATTCTACTCTTGTTGACGTATGGGTCTAGTCTTTTTGATGCTAAGGCATGGCGAAGCGATCTAGAGAGAACGAGGAGCAGGTGTTCTGCAGATGCAGTAAATATCGATGCTTTCTACGCCAACTTCAAGTAGTAAATGACATAATTGTCGGACGGTACTGCCTGTGGTGACTACATCATCGACGATGGCAACATGGGAAGAGTGAGGTTGCTTATTGAGAATAAACGCGCCTTTTAAGTTTTGTTCACGGCTTGTTTTGGTATTACCACGCTGTGATTGGGCGAGCTTTACTCGACGAAAGACCTTCGCATCAAAATTAGTCTGCAATTGCTTGGCGAGGTGTCGGGCTAAAACATCACTTTGATTAAAACCCCGGCGCAGGTAACGCTGCCAGTGCAATGGCACACTGGTAATGATTGGAGCTGGCGTGGTGATGCGCTGTGCCAGTTGCTCGGTTAATGCTTTTACATGCCAAGACTCTCCGTGATCTTTAAAGCGCTGTACTTCCCGTGAAAGGGGAAAGTCGTAATCGCCTAACGTGTATAGCCTTTGCCATGGCGGTGGCTCTGAAAGACATTCACCACAAATACTATCCGTACTCATTTCTTCTTTCTGTAATGATAAACCGCAGCGTTGACATCGTTTTACCGGAGTTAGGTATTTTAAACAGTGCTCGCACCAGCGCAGAGTATTTGTGTGGCTTGGTGTTTGAATAGGGAACTGACACAGGCCGCATTGACTGCTCAATACACGATGCATGATGTTTTGCCAGTGATGAGATAACATAGCGTTTATTCATGGTGATATTTTACTCAGCCTAACGCTTGGCTGAAGCCGTAGGGAATAAAATAAGTGGGAGAGATTGAGAGCATGAGCACGAAATTACACTGGCAGTCATTTGGTCAGGGACCAGATTTGGTGTTACTTCATGGGTGGGGCATGAATGGTGCGGTATGGCAGCAGACAGTCGAGTCTCTTCAACCTTATTTCCGAGTTCATGTGGTTGACCTTCCGGGGTACGGACATAGCGCCGAATCTCATGCTGAAGATTTAGACCATATTGCTAACTTGGTGGTGCAAGGTGCGCCAGAGAAAGCGATTTGGCTTGGTTGGTCCCTCGGAGGTTTAGTGGCGACGCATGTGGCATTAAATATGCCCGAGCGCGTGGTTAAGTTGATTACGGTTGCCAGCTCACCTAAATTTGCCGCAGAAAAACCGTGGCGTGGCATTCAACCGAATGTACTGAGTGCGTTCACCTCTCAGTTGCTAGAAGATTTCTCACTGACCATTGAGCGCTTTATGGCGTTGCAAGCGATGGGCAGCCCATCAGCGCGTAAAGACGTTAAACAGCTCAAGCAAGCGGTACTATCGCGCCCTCAGCCAAACCCTGAATCGCTGTTGGTTGGGCTAAACATCCTTGCTGATGTGGATCTGCGCGATGCGTTGACGTCTCTTTCTGTTCCAATGTTGCGTCTTTATGGCCGTTTAGATGGGTTGGTGCCAATTAAAGTAGCTAACGATTTAAGTGAACAGTTGCCTCATACCCAGCAGTTTGTTTTTAATCAGTCCTCTCATGCGCCTTTTATCACCGAACATGACGAATTTTGTGTTCAAATCCGAGAGTTTGCTCACGATTGAGCAAGTACGAGCGGAAATACCTCAAGTTGTTTAAAAAGTGGTCGATATAAAGGCTGGTGAGGTTTTATTAGCCAATAAAGCTAAGCCATATTGACGAGTTGGGCGACTCTGAGGAGGGTTCGCAATGATTGTGTCACCGACCAACGTAAGTGTGCCACTGATCGCCCCATCCGTGAATGTGCAGACGGAACAAGCAGCTCGCGACAATAAAGTCCGAGAGCCTGTAACGCCAACGGTCGCATTGGCCAAAACCAATGCAGAGCGAAAAGTAAAAGGTGACGACAAGCGCCGACGTCAGTCTTCTTGGGATCCTTCAGAGCATCCTGATTATGATATGGAAACGGAAGTCGACACGCGTTATCAAGAAGAGCCGGAAGATACACTAGAACGGCTTTTTAGTTTGCTTGCGCTCAAATCGTATAGTGAAGACCAGGGGAAAGGCTACGCGATCCGCTTTCGCTTACCAAAGCGCATTTTGGATGCTGCGATCAATGAAGGATTAATGGAAAAGCGCAGGAAGGTGATCAAGTTTCATTATGGTCATGCAGTCGCTCCCCATACCCCGTCAGAAGTGATAGCAGTATTATGACGACTCAATATCCTACTCAAACAAAAACGCTCCAAGCAGGTTGACTGATTGGAGCGTTTTCTTTTTAGTTATGAAAGCTCGTTAGCGGTGAAGCCTAGGTAAGGTTACTTTTTCGCTTTAGCAAACGCTGCAGCAAACGCACCGCCCATCGCGCTGTTCGATGACGAATCATCACGGCGAGGCTGACGACGCTGCGGTTGGTCATTACGACGTGGCGCTGCTGATGAGCGTTGGCTGCGGTTGTCTTGACCCGGTTCGTCGTTCATACGCATCGATAGACCAATACGCTTACGCTGCACGTCAACTTCCATCACTTTCACTTTGACGATGTCGCCCGCTTTCACCACTTCACGTGGGTCAGACACGTAACGATCTGTCAGTGCAGAGATGTGTACGAGACCATCTTGGTGAACGCCAATATCAACGAAGGCACCGAAGTTGGCTACGTTTGATACCACACCTTCTAGAATCATGCCCGGTTCCAAGTCAGATACCGAGTTTACACCTTCTGCAAAGGTCGCCGTTTTGAATTCTGGACGTGGGTCACGACCCGGCTTGTCTAACTCTTTGATGATGTCTGTAATGGTTGGAACGCCGAAGTTATCGTCGGTGTAATCGACCGCATGCAGACCTTTAAGGAAGCTTGAATCACCAATCAGTGCTTTGATGTCTTTGTTGTTCTTCTCAGAAATTGCTTTGACCACCGGGTACGCTTCTGGGTGAACCGCAGACGCATCAAGTGGGTTCTTACCATCCATGATTCGTAGGAAGCCCGCACACTGCTCGAACGCCTTAGGACCTAAACGAGGTACTTTCTTCAAGGTTGTACGTGCTTCAAAGCGACCGTTTTCATCGCGGAAGTCGACAATGTTCTGCGCGATGGTGCTTGATAAGCCTGCTACGCGTGTTAATAGTGCGGCAGAAGCGGTGTTCACATCAACACCAACCGCATTTACACAGTCTTCCACAATCGCATCTAGGCGTTTTGCCAACATAGATTGGCTTACATCGTGCTGGTATTGACCCACACCAATAGATTTCGGATCAATTTTCACGAGTTCAGCCAATGGATCTTGCAAACGACGTGCAATCGACACTGCACCACGCAGTGATACGTCCATATTCGGGAACTCTTTTGCTGCAAGCTCAGACGCTGAGTAAACCGAAGCCCCCGCTTCACTTACTATGATCTTCTGAACTTTCAGGTTGCCACGTTTGATGACGTCTGCGACAAAGCTGTCGGTTTCACGTGAAGCCGTACCGTTACCAATCGCAATCAAATCCACGTTGTACTTACGCACCAAATGCTCAACGATTTGTGCTGACTTGTCGTATTGTTTTTGTGGTGGGTGAGGGTAGATGGTTTCGGTTGCAAGCACTTTACCTGTTGAGTCGACAACCGCGATTTTTGAACCTGTACGCAGACCCGGATCGAGACCAAGTGTTGCACGAGGGCCAGCCGGTGCTGCCATCAACAAGTCTTTTAGGTTAGTGGCGAATACTTCAATCGCTTCGATTTCAGCGCGCTCTTTCATTGCGCCCATTAGCTCGGTTTCCATGTGCATCGATACTTTGATGCGCCATGCCCAGCTGATCACTTGCTTACGCCAGGTATCCGCAGGTGCGCTGCTTAGCGTTACGCCATAATGGTCGGCGATAATCGTTTCGCAGTAAGACTGACGAGCGCCTTCTTCCTGTTCTGGATCAGCGTTCATCGCCAATGTCAGGAAGCCTTCGTTACGGCCACGCAACATCGCCAGTGCTCGGTGCGATGGCACTTTGCTTAGGGGCTCGTTGTGGTTGAAGTAATCTTTAAACTTCTCGCCTTCTTGCTCTTTGCCTTCAACGACTCGTGAGACCAGTTCCGCATTGCGATTTAAGTGGTTGCGAATTTTTTCCAGTAAGTTTGCGTCTTCTGCGATGCGCTCCATGATGATCGCGCGAGCGCCATCCAATGCAGCTTTGGTGTCTGCGATGCCTTTGTCTGCATCAAGGTATTTGCTTGCTTCGCTTTCTGGCTCGGTTTGTGGGTGATTCCAAAGCTGATCTGCGAGCGGCTCAAGACCAGCCTCAATCGCGATCTGACCTTTCGTACGACGCTTGGGTTTGTAAGGTAGGTATAAGTCTTCAAGACGAGTTTTGCTGTCTGCCTGCGCGATCTCTTGTTCTAGCTCTGGCGTCAGTTTGCCTTGCTCTTGGATTGATTTGAGGATGGTTTGACGGCGATCATCCATTTCACGAAGGTAAGACAGACGACTGTCCAAAGTACGAAGCTGGGTATCATCAAGGCCCCCTGTCACCTCTTTGCGGTAACGTGCAATAAAAGGGACAGTGTTGCCATCATCAATTAGGGTGACAGCGGCGTTGACTTGCTCTGGGCGAACATTCAGTTCTTGAGCAATCATGCGACAGATAGCTTGGCTCATCCGTGTTTTCTCTTTTAATTCGGTTTTGGTTGTATAGAACATTGGGGTCGTTCGAAGAATTTGCAATGTTTTAAATTAACGAGGCAAAAATTTACCGGGCGCTGGTGGACATCAGTCAGATTTATGTCAAAACTGTAATTAAATTGAGAACTTATATCCGCAGTTATCGACTAACCTAATTCCACGGTTGTTGATATCACTAAATGTACCTCGGCTTATACGGATAATCATGATGAAAAAAATGTCTTTGGCGTTAGCGCTTACGAGTGCCTTACTTGTCGCCCCGCTTAGTTGGGCGCAGTCTATCTCAGGAACCACACAAGCTCCCGTTTATCAGCTCGATAACAAATTGGTACTAGGGCGTGTGGAGAGCGTCTACTACAGTGACATTCCGGAACTAAAAGCGGTGCCATTTATTGGCAAGATTGATACTGGTGCAGATACGACATCGATGCATGCGGAGAATATCCATGTCAGTAGCTCACACCCAGATTACCAAGATTTGAAAGATAACGAGTTACTTTGGGCGATTGTCGATGACTTAGGTGGTACGAAGGCAAAGTGGGACGCCGACAGCTTTAAGCCATATCAAGTAAAGGTTAGCTTTACGGTTCCTCACCCTTATACAGGGAAGGAAATACAGATTACCGATGATCTGGAAAGAGTGAGCGCGATTCGCAGTCGAACAAGCAAAAAGCCCATCCTACGCCCGACAATAAAAATGCCGATGACAATCGCTGGTCACACCGTTGATACGGAAGTGAACCTGACCAAGCGTACGCAATTCTCTTCTCCTATCTTGATTGGTAAAACCTATCTCGATGATAACGCATGGGTCTTCGCTGGTTACGATTACCTTCAAGAACAGCCACGCGCAAAAATGATTGGCAAAAAAGAGACGGTTGAAGTCGAAGGTGTGCCATATAAGATCAGCATCTCAACTTCTAGCCGTTATACCAACGTCCATGCACTGGACATCAAGGTAGACAAAAAGCATAACGAAGTCTCTTTTATGTTAGAGGGCGAGAATGGCAAGCGTCATCCAATGACATTACCCTTGGTACGAATGCTGAAAACGACCAAAAGCGAGCGCCCTTTAGTCTATTTACCCGTCAAAGTCGGCGAAAATGAAACTCAACGTTGGTTGGTGTATCTGCGTGATCGCAGTAAGTTCAGTTCGCAAATTCGCTTAGGTCGGGACGTCGCGAGTCAGCACTTTGTTATTGATACGGACAGAGAAAATCTATTGGGTGGCGTAGAAAAAACGTTCAAAAGCGCACTCAAATCAAAACCTCTTGTCGTTTCACCAGAAGAACAGGTCACCATTGATGGTTATACCGTCCCTGCTTACCCCACTTTTACTGTGAAAACGCCATTACTGCGTGTAAATGGGTTTGAAGTAACAGAAAAAGGTAAGGATGAGTCCGTCACGTTTTATTTAATGAACGATGAGGGAAAAGAAGAAAAAATCACCAAACCAGTGTTGAAAAAGCTCAAGGTTGGCAGCGCGGTGCGCCCTGTTGTTGAAGGAGACTTTCTTCTCGGTAGGAAAGACACATCAATGAAGTTTGCGCTCGATGTGCTTGATGAGGGTGACACTCAACCCTTTTTCGTCTTTGGTCATGACATAGCCAAGGGTGGTGTGTTGCTGAACACTCGCGCAGACCATCTACTAGATGCAAGGCCACTTTTCAAAGCTGGCCATATCGAAGTAGCTGAAGTTGAGGGGATGTCTTTCCCTGTGAAGTTAGACACGGGTGCAGATGTAAGCTCAATCAATGCTAAGAACATCAAGCAGTTTAAGAAAGACGGCAAAGACATGGTGAGCTTTACCTATGAGAACGATCTTGGCATGAAACAGGCGTTTACCAAGCCTGTTGTTGATGTCATGCGTATTAAAGCTAAGAAAGGCGAGAAAGCGAACGTACGCCCTGTGGTTGAAATGCATGTTAAGCTTGGCGAATTAGAGAAGAAGATCCGAGTCAACTTACAGGACCGAGGTCGCTTCCATTACAGCATGATTTTAGGTAAAAACTTCCTAAAACATGGCGCGGTTGTTTCGAGTGATACGAATTACATCGTGACGCAAAAACCGGATTACGAAAAGTAACACTCTGGCCGCCTTATCACCTTGATACCCAAAGCCTGAACAACATTGGATCTTTGGGTATATCATCTCCTTAATGCTGCCAAAGAGCAGCATTTTTTAGTTGAGATAGGAGTTAATTTGAAAACTAAGCTGATTACACGAGAAGGTTACAACAAACTCAAACAAGAGCATGATTACCTTTGGAATGAAAAGCGCCCGGAAATCACCAAGATCGTCACTTGGGCTGCGAGCCTGGGCGATCGCTCAGAAAATGCGGATTACACCTTCAATAAACGTTTACTCCGTCAGATCGACCGTCGTGTCCGCTTCCTTCGTAAATTCCTGCCAGAAGTCACGATCGTTGACTATTCTCCGCAACAAGAAGGCAAAGTCTTTTTTGGTGCATGGGTGGAAATAGAAAATGAGGCAGGAGAAGTGAAAAAGTTTCGTATTGTCGGGCCTGAAGAGATTTATGGCGATGCGAAAGACTACATCTCTATCGATTCACCTATGGCGCGAGCGATGTTGAAAAAACAAGTGGATGAAGAGTTCACGGTACGCACCCCAGAAGGTGAAAAAGAGTGGTTCATCAACTCAATTGAATACACTCAACCGGCCTCAGAAGACTGAGGCTTTATCACCGATTCAAGTCTCATGAAGTTCACTAGAAGTGACTTGGGTCTCAACGTCAGAATATTTGGTATAAAGGCATGGTGCCTTTCTCGGAGAAGTAAAATGAACAAAGCAGTCATGTGTAGTGCTGCACTAACAATAGGTTTCTCACTTTCAGTTTTTGCTCAAGATGAAGTGAAAGGCTGTGACGCTAAAGAGTTAGCGGTAGAGCAGCAGCTTGAGTATGCAAAAGCGCAAGGTAATGAGCATCGCATTAAAGGCTTGGAGCAAGCACTTTCCGCTATCCAGAATGAATGCTCGGAAGGTGAGCTGCGCCAAGAGCTGCAAGCAGAAGTGGAAGAAAAGACTAAAGAAGTTGAGGAGCGAGAGGAAGAATTAGTCGAAGCTCAGCATTCAGGGAAAGCAGACAAAATTGAGAAAAAACGTCACAAGCTGGCTGAGGCACAGCAAGAGCTGCTTGAGGCCAAACGTGAACTGGAATGGAATTATGGTCAATAGTAGGTGCTGAAAATACCTGCTAGAGAGAGAATAAAGCGCTTAAGATAAAAAGAGTAACAATTTGCTTGAGCACGTTAGGAAAAACAGTGATACATTTTCGACAATAGACGCTTCTGAAAGGATGTTTCAATGCAAGAAAATCATAAAATTTTAGTGGTTGATGACGATGCTCGTTTACGTGCTCTATTGGAGCGTTACCTTTCTGAGCAAGGTTTTCAGGTACGAAGTGTCGCCAATGGCGAACAGATGGATCGCCTACTAACGCGCGAAAACTTTCACTTAATGGTGCTGGACCTAATGTTGCCAGGTGAAGACGGTTTGTCAATTTGTCGTCGTCTACGCCACGCGAACAATATGTTGCCAATCTTAATGCTCACCGCGAAAGGTGATGAAGTGGACCGCATCGTAGGTCTTGAGGTAGGGGCGGATGATTATTTGCCAAAACCGTTTAACCCACGCGAATTGTTGGCTCGCATCAAGGCCGTATTACGCCGCCAAACTGTAGAGTTGCCGGGTGCACCAAGCACGGAAGAAAAAGTGGTGGAGTTCGGGGAGTTCCGACTCAATCTAGGCACTCGCGAGATGTTCCGCGGTGATGAGGCAATGCCACTCACCTCTGGAGAGTTTGCTGTCCTAAAGGCGCTCGTGATGAATGCACGTGAGCCAATGTCACGAGACAAATTGATGAACATGGCGCGTGGCCGTGAATATTCTGCAATGGAACGTTCTATTGACGTACAAATTTCACGTTTACGTCGCATGTTAGAAGACGATCCGAGCAAGCCGCGCTACATTCAAACCGTGTGGGGCCTAGGTTATGTTTTCGTCCCTGACGGCAAAGAGGTGTAATCTCTTCACTCCATAGCCAGCACTTGGCTATAGCAACTTCAGCCTTCATTACCTTCCCTTTGAAGGCTGAAATTTCGCGATTAGGACCACTAGGAACGTTCCATGCGCATCCGAAGTTCACTGACACAATCTATTCTGCTGTTCATCTCTTTGCTTCTCGCGAGCCAAGTTTTCTCTTACTACGCCGTTTTTAACTACGCGTTGATGCCGAGTTTGCAGCAGTTCAATAAAATTCTCGCCCATGAGCTCAATTTGGTGCTTGATGATGAAGGACCTTTAAAGTCTGATGCACCATTAAGGCGTCAATTATTGGAAAGACTAGGGGTGACGGTTCACAGCCTTGACAGCGATAAAGCGGTTGAATTTCATCACGCGATGTCGATTGATTTGATGTCTGAAGAAATGAGCCAAGAGCTAGGTTCGCCCACCGAAGTGCGCTTATTGCTTGGCGATGAAAGTTACATCTTGTGGATGCACATCGAAAAGTTGCCGAACTCCATCATTCGTATTCCTTTATCTGAGCTGCAAGAAGAAGATTTTGCACCGCTGTTTCGTAACAGCTTGATTATGGCGCTGCTGATCATTGCTGGTGGTTGGTTGTTTATTCGTTTGCAAAACCGTCCACTTTTGGCTTTAGAGAGAGCCGCGAAAGACGTCGGTCGAGGTGAGATCCCGCCCCCCTTAGCAGAGAAAGGCGCATCGGAGATTCGCTCTGTAACTCGAGCCTTTAATCAAATGTCGAAAGGTATTCAAGAGCTAGAAGAAGACCGAGCCTTATTAATGGCGGGGATTAGCCATGACTTACGAACGCCTCTGACGCGTATTCGCCTAGCGACAGAAATGATGTCTCCTGAGGACAGCTATCTTGCGGAGGGGATCATTAGCGATACGGAAGAATGTAATGAGATCATCAGTCAGTTTATGGATTATCTCAAACCGGTGAACCAAGAATCGTTTGAAGCGGTTGATATCAGTACGATTGCCAGTGACGTCGCCAGTTCTGAAGGTGGTTATGAGGTTGAAATTGAAACAGATCTTAATCTTAACTTGCCGCCAGCCAAAGGAAGCGCGATTGCGATTAAGCGGGCGATCAGTAACTTAGTTGTGAATGCGCTACGTTATGGTAATGGCTGGGTCAAAATCAGCACTGGTGTGACAGCAGATAAGCAGCTAGTGTGGATTTCAGTAGAGGACAACGGACCGGGTATCGAGCATTCTCAAATCGCGAGGTTATTTGAACCCTTTACGCGTGGTGACACCGCTCGCGGTAGTGAAGGCACTGGGCTAGGGTTGGCGATTGTGAAGCGTATAATCAGCCAACATTCAGGTTCTGTGGTGATGCGTAATCGCAGTGAAGGCGGTTTAATCGCTCAAATCAGCTTTCCTACCAAGTAAGTCGATGGCCTGCACCCTTTAAACAAAAAGCCCAACCTAAATAGGTTGGGCTTTTCTTATTCTCAATAATCTTAAGACTCTTTCACTTCCTGAGGAAGTTCATCTTCGTCTTCCAGTTTCTCTGGCAGAAGTAGATTTAAAATGATCGCTGTGATGCCACCTGCTGCAACACCAGTTGAGAAAATACTCTTAATAAATTCTGGCATAAATTGCAGGATCTCTGGTTTTTGTGCGATACCAAGTCCCATTGAGAAGGATAAGGCCATGATCAGAATTGCGCGGCGATCGAGCTCAACACGAGAGATAATACGCACACCAGCGGCAGCAATCGTACCAAACATGACAATCGTTGCGCCGCCAAGTACTGGCTCAGGAATCAACTGAACAAAGCTAGCGACGCCAGGAAACAAGCCAAGAATCACTAACATGCCTGAAATAAAGTAACCCACGTAGCGGCTCGCGACTCCTGTTAGCATGATGATGCCGTTATTCTGGCTAAACGTTGAGTTCGGGAAGCTGTTGAAAACGGCTGCGATTGCAGAGTTTAAGCCGTCTGCTAACACACCGCCCTTAATGCGTTTCATGTACACTGGGCCTTTTACTGGCTCACCAGACACTTCAGATGTTGCGGTAATATCACCGATGGCTTCTAGTGCGGTAATAAAGAAAATCAGTACCAGCGGAATGAACAGAGACCAGTCAAACGATAAGCCATATTGCATTGGTACGGGCAGTGCTACGATCTCGGTTGCGCCTAGCTGAGAAGTATCTACCATCCCCATAAAATACGCCATGATGTAACCCACTAGCATCGCAATCACGATTGAAGCCACACGGATGTATGGATTTTTCGAGCGGTTTAAAATCACAATTAATCCAAGTACCGTCCCAGCCAGAGCAAGTTTGTCTAAGCTGCCGAAGGTTCCTTCATTTAATGCTGCGTAGCCACCGCCCATTGATACTAAGCCGACTTGAATCAGTGTGAGACCGATAAGAGTGACGACGATGCCTGAAACGAGCGGAGTGATGATTCGGCGGGCATGCTCCAATACGCGAGATAGGAAAATTTCTGCAAATGATGCGACTAAAATCGTACCAAAAATGGCAGCCATCATGGTGCTGATGTCTGCTCCACCGGCTTTCAGCGATAGGCCTGCACCAATAATAGGACCTAAAAAGTTAAAGCTGGTACCTTGAACAGAGAGTAAACCAGAGCCA
The DNA here is from genome assembly GCF_033344395.1 of Vibrio sp. 1874. NCBI lineage: Bacteria > Pseudomonadati > Pseudomonadota > Gammaproteobacteria > Vibrionales > Vibrionaceae > Vibrio > Vibrio sp. 1874. The sequence continues at coordinate 133,984 of NZ_JAWPOR010000005.1, read as the reverse complement.
ATTGGGCCAATGGTGCGAATTTGAATAAACGAAGACACGCCTGACGCAAACAAAGACATGCTGATGATGGTGTTCGTTTGGTCTGCTGGTACACCCAAAGACTGACAGATGATCAGTGAAGGAGTGATAACCGCGACGAACATCGCCAATAAGTGCTGAAGTGCGGCAAAAATGGTTTGAGGCAAAGGTGGTCGATCGTTGAGTTGATAGACCAGTTCCGAAGATCGGTTTGAAGTTGTCATTGTTTGTCTCGCTAGTCGCAATATTTCCCTAGTTCTCGCTGAATGGGAGAGCAGGGTGGAGTTGACGTCGTTACCTGTGATTGCTGTTAATCAGAGTCAACTCAGGTTGGTGGAGTGTGATCTAACACACTTAAAAATTTCTGCGCGATTATAGAGAGATTTACTCAAAAAGCAAACGTTTGCTTTTGTTTTTGGCGTATTAAAAAACGAGCCATTTGGCTCGCTTTCAATCATTACGCTTTGGAGTAAATATCCCGCTCACCCAACCAGCGATCGATAATCGCTGTTGCGTTAGACGGGTAATTGTCATGAATATGACGCGCAATGCGCTGAACTTCGGGAATCAGACGTTGATCTCGAACTAGGTCTGCGATTTTGAAATCAGCAAGACCTGTCTGCTTTGTACCCAATAGTTCTCCAGGGCCACGAATTTCTAGGTCTTTCTGCGCAATGACGAAGCCATCGTTACTTTCACGTAGTACTCCGAGGCGTTTTTGCGCGGTTTTTGACAGCGGAGAGTGGTACAGCAGCACACAATGGCTAGCAACGGAACCTCGGCCCACGCGACCTCTTAACTGGTGTAATTGTGCCAAACCAAGACGTTCAGGGTTTTCTATGATCATCAAGCTAGAGTTTGGCACATCCACACCAACTTCAATTACTGTCGTTGCGACCAGCAAATGCAGTTTATTGTCTTTGAAATCTTGCATCACCGCTTGTTTCTCTGCCGGCTTCATTCGTCCGTGTACTAGACCAATTTTTACGTCCGGCAGTTTACGTTGAAGCTCTTCTGCGGTATCTGCCGCGGCTTGCGCTTCTAATACTTCCGACTCATCAATCAGGGTACACACCCAATATGCCTGCTTGCCTTCGTTTAAGCAGGCATTTCGGACACGTTCGACGATGTCGTCACGTTTTGTATCAGGAATGGCAACGGTTTGAATCGGCGTTCGACCCGGTGGTAGCTCGTCAATCACGGAAGTTTCCAGATCGGCGTAAGCGGTCATCGCTAAGGTTCGAGGAATAGGCGTCGCCGTCATGATCAACTGATGAGGATAAGCGCCTTGTTTTGCGCCTTTTTCACGCAATTCTAATCGCTGATGGACACCGAAGCGGTGCTGTTCATCAATGATGACCAAGGCAAGGTGATGAAATTCAACGTGCTCTTGGAATAGCGCGTGAGTACCCACTACCATTTTTGCTTCACCACTGGCAATACGAGCCAACTCGGCTTCCTTTGCCTTACCTTTGAGTTTGCCCGCTAACCAACCGACTTGAATACCCATTGTTTCAAACCAGTTTGCGAAGTTGATAGCGTGTTGCTCGGCCAATAGTTCGGTTGGCGCCATGAGTGCCACCTGATGGCCATGCTCAATGGCTCTAACAGCGGCCAAAGCGGCAACCAACGTTTTCCCCGAACCAACATCGCCTTGCACTAATCGCATCATTGGGTGCGGTTTTTCTAGATCGGCTTCAATCTCTTGTACTACTCGGGTTTGAGCGTTTGTAGGAGAGAAAGGCAGTTGGGCTAAAAGCTGCGTTTTTAGTTTATTACAAGGACCGAGAGGTAGCGCTGAATCCTTCTGACCTTTGCTACGCACTGCCAACATAGAGAGATTCTGTGCTAGCAACTCTTCCATGATCAAGCGGATTTGGGCAGGATGTTTGCCTTCGTCAAACTCATCTAAATTAATGGTTGGTGGTGGGCGATGAATGGTGTGCAGCGCTTGCGACATCGTGATTTGATGGTCATACAACCCCGCTGGAAGTAATTCCTGCACTGCGGTTTTATCAAGCAGGGCTAAAGCTTGTTCGGTAAGGTTGCGCAATGTGATTTGACGCAATCCATCGGTGGTGGGATAAACAGGGGTTAAGCTCTGTTCTACATCGGGCTTTTGCTCGCTGACGTAAAACTTGTAGTCAGGATGAACAATTTCCAAACCCATGCCACCGCGCTTAATTTCACCGTAAGCATGTACTAACTTACCTTGCGTGAAATTGTTCTTCATGGCTGCGGTAAAGTTGAAAAAACGCAGCGTGATAGTGCCATTACCGTCGCTGATTTTTACCGTTAGCATTTTGCGCTTACCGAAGATGGTGTCGACTGCCATGACCTTACCTTGCACTGCCGCCCAAAGGCCAGCATGCAGTTTGGCAATAGGGTAAATACGAGTACGATCTTCGTAGCGTAACGGAAGGTGAAACAGCAAATCTTGAACGCTATGTAAGCCAACTTTGGCGAGTTTTTCTGCGACTTTCGCGCCAACTCCAGAAAGGGAGGTTAATGGGACGGCAGATAACGTTTGGGCGGACATAGAGGGCTCAAGAAAATGGTTAACATAGCAGTATGTTAACCATGGAGCTGTGTTTTTGTACAGGAAAAAATAGTCATGCTTTAGTTAGTGTCATGATTTGACTGATAACCTATCATTCCGAGGAGCTTTAGCGACATCAGGATTCTATTTTCAACAAGTATGTCGCTGAAGTTAACACTATCAGCATCTGTATATTTGAGAATTAGATCCTGAACCACGCTCCTTCGCCGCCGTTCAGGATGACGAAAGTCTGTTACTTGCTTTGCATCTCTTGCCACCACGCGTCATCGGCGATGATTTGACCTTCTTCATCGAGTGGTGGGTAAACGAGCCCTTTTCGTTTCGCGACCTTTGCCAGCACTGGGTGACCACGTTCAAAGAGAATACGGTTGATTGTCTCTTTAGGCAGAGCGCTTTCTTCTCGGTCGTACATGCCTGCGGCTTCACGTTGACGTTGCGCTTCATACAAAATTACGGCACTGGCAACCGATACGTTTAGTGACTGCACCATGCCCACCATCGGGATAATAATGTCTTGATCAGCAAGCTGTTTGGCTTGCTCTGAAGCGCCAACCTTTTCGCTGCCTAAAATGATTGCCGTTGGTTTGGTGTAGTCGATCTCGCGAAAATCGACGGCGGTGTCCGAAAGATTGGTCACCAAAACCTGCATACCTTGCGCTTTGAGTTCGGTAATCGCAGTTTCAATCGAATCGTGAGTATCCACTTCAACCCAGTTACGCGCGCCAGCTGAGGTATGGCTCAGCGTACGCATTTTGTCAGGCCAAATTGCGTGAACTTTGTGTAAGCCTGTCGCGTCAGCGGTGCGGATCACGGCAGAGACGTTGTTTGGCTTATGTACTTCTTCGAGACAAAGTGTCAGATCAGTTTGGCGAGTTTTTAGGACTTGGTGAATACGGTTGTAACGTTCTAGGTTCATATTTATTGAGGTATAAAAAATCGCCACCTAACAGAGTAGGTGGCGATAGAGGTTAGTTCTTTCTGCGTCTGACTCGGGTTGCTTGAGGCATTGCCTTAATCTTACGCATGATACCAGCAAGGTGGACACGATCTTTCGTCGTCAACAGCACAGTCACAGTGTATAGACGACCATCACGTTCTTCCGTTGAAAGGCCATGAATGTTTGATCCTGTTTTCGAGATCACGTTGGTCAGTTCTGCAAGAGCACCTTGGTTGTTAAGCATGTCGACTTTAAGTTCAGCAATGAACTCTTTATCGTAGTCTTCAGACCAAGCGACAGCCATATAACGGTCTGGCTCTTTCTGATAACCACGAACATTCGGACATGTTTCTCGGTGAACAACCAAACCACGACCAGGCGATACGTGAGCAATAATGTGATCATCTGGGATAGGATGACAACAATTTGCAAACGTCAGCAATAAGCCTTCTGCGCCACGAATCGGAAGCTTCTTCTTCGAGTCCGTTGGGATTGAACTTGTTGTCGTGAGCTCTTCGGTGTCACCAAGGAGACGACGTGCGATCACAATGCTCATCAACTCACCCAATCCAATAGCAGCCAATAAATCATCGATGCTTTCTAGGCGAAGATCATTCAAGACTTCTTGGATATTTTCTGGATAAATTGAATCAATCGAGTGACGGCCAAGTGCGTGATTAAGTAGGCGACGACCTAAAGTAATCGACTCTTCACGACGCATCGTTTTCAGTACTTGTCGAATCTTAGTGCGGGCACGAGAAGTCACGACATAGTTCAGCCATGCCGCATTCGGACGCGCACCAGGGGCACTGATAATTTCCACCGTCTGACCGTTTTTCAATGCCTTACTCAATGGGTAAGGGTTACGATCAACACGAGCACCAACACAAGAGTTGCCTACATCGGTATGTACGGCATAGGCAAAGTCGACAGCCGTTGCGCCTAAAGGCAATTCAACGATACGACCTTTTGGTGTGAAGACGTAAATCTCATCTGGGAAAAGATCGGATTTTACGTTTTCAATGAATTCGAATGAGTTACCCGCGCTTTGTTGTAGCTCTAACAGGCTTTGCATCCAACGCTGAGCTTTCACTTGCGCAGTGGTGCCAGACTTGTCGCCTTTGTCTTTGTAAGACCAGTGTGCCGCGACACCTTTGTCCGCCATTTGATCCATATCTTCAGTACGGATCTGAACTTCAACAGGTACGCCGTGTGGGCCAACCATGGAAGTGTGTAGCGATTGATAGCCGTTCGCCTTTGGTACCGCGATGTAATCTTTCATGCGACCAGGACGTGGCTTATACAAGCTGTGTACTTGGCCTAAAACGCGATAACAAGTATCAGCGGTATCAACAACGACTCGGAACGCATAGATATCCATGATGGTATGAAAGCGCTGTTCTTTGGTTTTCATCTTGTTATAGATAGAGAACAGGTTTTTCTCACGACCAACGACGCGAGCATTCAAGCCAAAATCTTGCAGACGGCCTTCTATTTCGCTGTGAATGCGTTGGATCATCTCTTTACGATTACCACGTGCGGCTTTAACCACTTCTTTCAGTACGCGGTAGCGGTTGGGATATAGCGCCTCAAAGCCCAACTCTTCGAGTTCGGTTTTGATATTGTGAATACCAAGACGATGAGCGAGGGGCGCGTAAATTTCTAACGTTTCACGAGCAATACGACGCTTTTTATCTGGTCGAAGCGCGCCAAGCGTACGCATGTTATGCGTGCGGTCAGCCAGTTTGATCAGAATGACGCGGATATCTTGCACCATGGCCAGAACCATCTTACGAAAGTTCTCAGCCTGAGCCTCTTTCCTATCGCGGAATTTGAGTTTGTCCAGTTTAGATACACCATCAACCAATTCTGCGACAGTGTTGCCGAATTTCTCTTCGAGATCTTCTTTAGTTACATCACAGTCTTCAATGACGTCATGCAGCAAAGCAGCTTGGAGGGTTTCGATATCAAGGCGCATTTCGGCCAAGATACGAGCCACAGCGACAGGGTGGATGATGTATGGTTCACCGCTAGAGCGGGTTTGCCCTTCATGGGCATCTCTCGCTACCACATAAGATTGACGCAGAGCCTCAATCTGAGGCTCTGTTAGGTATTCTTGGGCAACGTCTTTGAGGCTATCGAATAGATACAAATTATAGGCCCGGGAGGTTGTTGAATTCTAAAGTCAGAATTAACGGTTGTGAGCGATGCTGCTTACTGCCGCTAGCTCTGCCGCTTCTTGCTCTTGCTGTTCTTGACGTTCACGAGCGTCTAGAACTTCTTTAGTAATTAAACCTTCTTCGATTTCGCGTAGAGCGATAACCGTTGGCTTATCGTTCTCTTCTGGCACTAGTGCATCTTTACCGCCAGTTTGCATTTGACGAGCGCGGCGAGCCGCAATCAGTACTAGGTCGAAACGGTTGCCAACTTTTTCAACAGCGTCTTGAACAGTTACGCGTGCCATGAGGACTCCAAATAGTTAACTAAAATTTTAGAATGACGAGAAAGTATACAACCTAACTACTTTATTTACTAGCAATTAGACAAGCCACCGTTTGTGGACTTTCTCAGGTAGTTTATTGTGTTTTTCGCACTGGGCAAAAAACGGGAAATTCTTTATGTTTTACAGCGTGACTTTTTTGAAGTTACTCTGCTAACAACGCGTCAAGCATACCTTTATATTTAGCAGCTTGCTTTTCTTCCTTCAATCTTTCAGCACGCAAGATAGCTTTAAAATCCATCAAAGCGGTATCAAAATCGTCGTTTACGATCACGTAGTCGTACTCGTTGTAATGAGAGATTTCCGACTTGGCTTCAGCCATACGCTTTGCGATCACTTCATCGCTATCTTGACCACGAGTGTTCAAGCGACGCTCTAACTCACCGTTTGATGGTGGCAGGATGAAGATGCTTTTGGCTTCTGGCATTTGTTCACGGATTTGGCGTGCGCCTTGCCAGTCGATATCTAGAAAAACGTCGATACCTTTATTTAGTGTTTCTTCAATCCATACACGAGATGTGCCGTAATAATTACCAAACACTTCTGCGTATTCTAGGAAGTCACCTTTAGCGATCAGGGCTTCAAACTCATCTTTCGCTACAAAATGGTAGTGGACACCATTTTCTTCACCAGGTCGCATGTTGCGCGTGGTGTGAGACACAGACACTTTCATTGCGTAGGTTGGGTTGCGTTCCAACATCGCTGAGATCAAGCTAGATTTACCTGCGCCGCTAGGTGCAGATACGATATAGAGAGTACCTTTGCCCATTGTACTGTTCCACTTTTGATTGGATTGATTGAGTGCCGAAGGAAAGTTCGACATTCTTATAACGATAGCACTGGCATTGAGAAATCAACCACCAAAGGGGTGGATATTGGTGATAATCCCGCCAGAAAAATGGAGGCGAAGAGTATCATGATCTCTATTTTGTTACCAGTTGATCTTTCTGTCTGTGATCGTCTCAGATGAAATAGTTACTTACGCCAGAGTGTTCCTAAACAGCGAAGAAGGAGCGTGATACAGGACTTACCATCCGCGCACTCTGTTATTAAAACCATTTCTACAACCGTTTAGTGTGCTGATTTTAGGTTTAGAGTCCCGATTTGGCTTGCGTGAGTGACTCTGGTTAAAAATAGGGGTTAATAAAGATAAAACGGAAAAAAGGGGAAGCTTTCACTTCCCCAGGCGTGCGACTGACTCACACTTAATCTTCGAATTATCCTTGAGACTCTAGGAAATTTATCCAAGGGCTAACGGTTGACCTGAATTTTGGCGATTGAGCAGCGCCTTTCATCGCCTGCAAGGCCTTTTGTGGTTGCTTAAGCTCGAAATAGGCCATCCCGCGAATGTATTCAAGTTCTGCCTTTTGCTCTTTAGAGGCACTGGATGCCGCGCTTTCTACAAAACGAGTTGCTTCAGAATACTGCTTGTCTTGTATCATTAAGCGAGCAATCTGAATTTGCGTTTTAGCAGAAGGAGCGAGGTTATATGACTTTTTATAAGCGAGAATTGATTTATCTAGCTCTTTAGCTTGCTGCCAGAAACTGGCTAGGCGGTCATAGTTTTCCTTCGTCTTTTCAATGTTTCCAGCTGCCATTTCCTTGTCAAGAGTTTTGGCTGCTTTATATGGAATACCTTGATAAGCCAAGAAGTTTACAAAGCGTAAATATTCCTTCTCTCCTTCTAGTTTCCCCATTTTGTAAACCATTTCTAGGGTGGCTAGAGAGTTGCGTTCTTGACCTAGCTCCATGTAGACACCAGAAAGTTGCATCCAGTAACGCTTTTTCTGAGGGTACTTTGAAGTCAGAGTTTTGAGTACACTGGCAACGCTTTTCAGCTGGCCTAACTCGTAGTGAGATGCAACGAGAATTAAGTACCAAGACTCACTTGGGCTCTTGCTCATCGCGATGGCTTTTTTGGTTGGTGGGATTGCATTTTTGTAATCTTCCAACTGAACATAAGCGCTCGCTAACGTGATATAAGCATGAGCTTGAGGCTTCTCTTTGGTTGTTTCTGCAACCTTGAACCATTCCTTCATCGTTTTTACAGACAACGTATACTTTTCTTCAGCTAGGTAAAGCTGAGCCAAGCTGTAGCGAACTTGTTGAGCAACAGGAACGGGAAGTGCGTCGAGCTGTAATGCTTCGGCAAAGTATTTTGCTGCTTGCACATAATTGTCTTGTAGCGAATACAAAAAGCCAGTCTGCTGAAGTAAAACTGCTCGGTCGTATTTTTTCGAACTTGTGCTTTCTAAAGCGCTTGCTAGTTTTTCTTTCGCTGCTGAATATTTTTCAGTTGCGATCAACTCTTGCACTTTGTTAACGGTTCGAAATGTCCGATCTGATAACTGAGGAGCTTCTTTTGCCATCGTAGGAGCGGCCATTGCCACTCCTACGAAGAGAATTAAAGAAGCCACTTTGCTTTTCCATAAACTTTTCATCGTGACTCCTTAATTGGTTGAGAACTCTATTTCTTGCGATAGGCGCGAGCTAACAGGTTTCCCGTCAACCAATTTTGGTTTAAATGTCCATTTAGAGACTGTTTTTCTTGCCGCTCGACCGAGGCCTAAGCGTCGTGGTTGCTCTTTAAGAACTTTGATGTCCTCTACGGCACCACGTGCGTTGACAGTAAACTCTAATAAGACGACCCCTTTTTCTATTCCTGCTTTCGCAGCTTTCCTAGGCATTTGAGGTTGGAATGTCGCTAGAGGTGTTGGACCTCCGCTACCCGCGAGTTGCGCACCTCCACCCTGGCTATAATGTCCAAGCACCGAACCACCTGTAACATTTACGGGTAGGTCAAGCTTTGGCATATCCATTGGGGTCTGCTCCATCACCGGTTTTACTGTCGCTGTCACTTTCATTTCTGGCGGCGGCGGCGGACGCTTAGGCGGTGGTGGCTTTGGAAGTTCGCGTTTTTTCTCCTGTATTTTTTCGTCTGGTTTAATGCGAATAAACTCGACCATACGCAGGTCATCATTCGACACTAACTCGTGGCGCTCTTTGTTTACTAGCTTGTCCATCCCCCAGAACAACCCGAGGGAGACAATGAGCGCCAGTGCAATTGAGGCCAGATACCGCATAAGCTTAATCCTTATTGGTTGCGGCAATGGAGATGCTTTCTACACCTGCCATTTTGATCTGGTCCATAACCTTCACGACTACGCCAGCATTTGCTTCTGTGTCGGCTTGGATAACAACTGCGCCATCAGGGCTTTCTGCACGAAGACGTTCAATATTCGCGCGAACCGCGTCCACTTCGATGCGGCGTTTATCAACCCAAACATCACCCGCCGCACCAACTGCGACCATGATGTTACCTTTTTTCACGGTTTGCGCAGAGCTTGCCGTCGGGCGGTTTACTTCTAGACCAGCTTCTTTTACGAACGATGTTGTTACGATAAAGAAGATCAACATGATGAATACGATGTCGAGCATCGGTGTCATATCGATAGCGGTTTCATCACTGCTATCACTGCTATAGCGTCTTTTCATGACCTATACCTCTAATTCCATTTACTCAGGCAATATGCTTTAGCTTATCTTCCAGCTTTTGCGTTGTGACTTTGGCTAAATGATCAAGACGTGAACTAAAGAACAGTCCTGATAGAGAAGCCACCATCCCGGCTAACGTTGGGATTGTTGCCTTTGAGATCCCCGAGGCCATTGCTCGAGGGCTTCCTGTTCCTGTTACCGCTAAGATGTCGAATACTTGGATCATGCCAACAACGGTGCCGAGCAAACCCAGTAAGGGACAAAGCGCAATCAACACTTTCACGATTGGCAGGCCCTTTTTATTCTCAATGTCCTGACGAGAAACAATTTCTTGTCGGATCATCTTAGCGTTCCAGCTCTGGTGCTCTGATCGCCCCTGCCATGAGCCAACGGCTTTTTTCATGGCTTTTGGAGCGACGGCAGCAAAATAGAACCAACGTTCTAACAATACTGCCCAAAGCATAAAGCTGAGGATGAAGATGGCGACGAGTACATCGCCACCCATTCCCAAGAAGCGCCTAATTGATTCAAGTTCTCCAACTAACCACCACATAACGCCTCCTTAGCTTTCGGCTTTATGTAGTTTTTCCTGATAGCGAGCGATGAAGCCTGCACTCTGTTCTTCAAGAGTTTGAACCAAACGACGACCTTTACTGTGTACGATGGTGTACAGGAACAGTAGAGGAATTGCGACAACCAGACCAAGCATCGTAGTAACAAGTGCTTCAGAGATACCGCCAGCCATTAGCTTAGGATCACCTGTACCAAATAGTGTGATTGCTTGGAACGTACCGATCATACCCATAACCGTACCCAGTAGACCTAGAAGTGGTGCAACAGAAGCGAACAGTTTGATTGAGCTGATAAAGCGTTCAATGCTCGGTGCGTTACGTAGGATGATTTCGTCCAGTTTCGCTTCCAGATCTTCAAGGTTGTCACCTTTGTGTTCTTGGTAAGCTTGGATAACTTCACCCAGAGGGTTACCAGGAATCACGGTTTCTGATTTCGCTTGCTTACGCATTTTACCGCCAATCACTTGAAGGCGTAGGAAGCAAACTAGAGCAATGATAGCGCCAACTGCACCCATACCAAGGATGACGTAACCTACAATGCCACCTTGATCAATACGTTCTTGAACGGTTGGGCTTTGTACAAGTAGAGACAGAATTACACCACGGGATGGGTCAATAAACAGTGGCTCATAGCTGTTTGACGCTGACTCAAAGCCCGCAACATGACGTGTAATATTGGTGCGAGGCTGTCGAGAGAGTTCTTCGAACTTACCTGTTTGAGGTACATAAGTAACGTACTTACCATCGGCAATCGCGTTAAATTCACCGACAAGAGTAACATCGCGAACCGCTTCTTTACCTTCGCCATAAACAACCGTTGCTTGGGTTGTTGCTGTCTCGCCTGAGGCAACCACTTGTTGAAGAATGGTATGCCAGAATGCTTCTAGCTCTTGTGTTGATGGCAGTTCTTTACTTTCAGCCAGTTTCGTTAGTAGCGCGTCACGCTCTGGGAACTGAACTGCGTTTTGAGAGGCTGCAAATAAGCCTTTAAACTCGCCCGCATATTGGCGGACCACACCAAACATTTCGCCCAAAGTACCAGAGCGAACACGTAAGGTTTCTGTTAGTTCAGTCAGCTGCTTATCGTTTTCATCAAATGTCGCTTTAAGTTGATCGCCCAGTGCTTGCTGTGAAGCTAGCTCTTCACGAGCCTGTTGCAATAATGCTGCTTGCTTATCTCGGTTGTTCTTGAACTCAGCTTCACGGGCTTTGTTCTCTTTTGACTCAACGATGCTTTCTGATTTTACGTTTTTGAGTAGTTCAGATAGGTTTTTAGGCGTTTCTGCTTGTACGCCTGAAGCCATAAATAAGCTCGCTAGTAGACCAACGGCTAGAGTTTTGAATCCTTTCATCTCTTATTCCTCCCCAGCATATACAGGCAATTTGATTAGCGCTGGTGGCGCTTGCTTCTTCGCGATTCGAAGGCCTTGCTGTACCGCTATGCGGTAGCTTTCCGGTAATGTTTCCCATTGACGTGTTTGTTGGTTCCACATACCTGTCTCACCACCGTCTGGAGATTGGAATAAAAGCGCCGTGCGACCAATACGTAGGAAATCGTAAGTCACGGTTTCCCCATTTCTATCTAGGCTAGCTTTGTAAGATTCAATTGAGCGAGAGAAGCCTTCTTCAATTTGGTAGGCTTCCATCACTTTACGGAATTTCTCAGAAGTCGTTACGTCGGCGCGATCCATGAGACGACGCAGTTCTTGGACACGTTTATTACGTTCTTTTTTCTGGAAAGGCAGATCGAGAGTCACAAACTCATCGAGTGCATCGATCATTTTAAGTGTTAGTGGCACTACTTCTGTTGCCGTTTGATCGATCTGAGCAATTTGGTTATTTAATGAGTCCAATTCACCTTGCTGTGATTGAACCATACGATTAATTTGCTCGTTGTAGACTTTCATGCTGTCGATTTGACGTAGTAAGCCTTTGTATTCTGCCAACATGCCTTCAGTACTTTCGGCATAATTGTCGATTTTTTGTTGCGAAGCTTCTGAAGATTGATTTGCTTTTGCTTGTGTGGAAACGACAGCACCAGAGTTGGCCGCTATAGAGCTACTACTGATAGTAAGCAATGCTGCAGCTATGGCACTGAGACCAAATTCCTTGAATTTCATGGTTGCATCCTTGTCAGTGTTTTAGTCAGTCGAAAAGGGCGCGGAAAACCCGCGCCAAATATTTTTTAGAAGTCGTATGATGCCTCGACGTATAGCTGACGTCCGATTGGATCGTCATACCCAGTTGCATAGAATGGAGAGGTATCGCTTAGAGGATCTGCAGGCGGTACTTTGTCAAACATGTTGATAGCACCAAGAGTTACACGACCACTCTCGTTGAATTGGTAAGAAGCCGTTAGGTTCCACGTTGTCATACTAGCGATTTCTGCTTTGTAACCCGCTTTTTTAGCAGAATCACAGTCATCAAAGTAGTAACGGTTTGCGTAGCTTGAACACATACGGTCGCGGTATTTACCAAATAGGTTGATAGCGACATCTTCATATGCCCAGCCAAGATTTAACGTTGCGGTGTATTCAGGCATGAAATCTCTTTCATCCGTTACAGGCTCGCTGTCGTTTTCTTGATATTCAGCAATCAAGATCTTCGTTACAGCAACACGCGTGTTAAATGAACCGAACTCATTAGTGTCGTATGCGTATTTGATCGCTAGGTCAATACCAGAACGCTCTTCATACGACTGGTTCACTGGACCATAGGATACCGACTTGATGGTGCCATCTGGGTTACGAACGACTTCAGTACCTGGGTATTTACCTGGATCGTTAATTACATCTTGGTAAGTTGGTGCAGTTACGACGTCTTCCATCTTGATGTGGTACCAGTCAACGGTTACACCAAGATCATCCACAGGCTCCCACGCTAGGCCCAAGTTAATGTTTGTACTTGTTTCTTCTTTCAGCTCTGAGTTAGGGCCATTAAGCGTATCGAAGTACTGAGTATCACACTCTGGGTACTTGTCTTTATCTTGTGGGCCGCTACCACCAGCGTTGGCACAAAGCACAGGGTCAAAACCAGAACCAAAGCCTCGAGTTTGATCACCAAATAGTCGCTTCAAGTCCGGAGCTCGGAAGCCTAGACCGTAGCTACCACGTAGCAATAGGGTGTCAGTAGGACGGTATGCTAGGGCTACTTTAGGAGTGAATGCGCCGCCAGTTGCCGAGTCGTCGAAGTAGTGGTCGTAACGACCAGCGACAGTCATTTCTAAATCTTCAATGATAGGAATAAGAGCTTCAACACCAAGACCAATCTGATCGCGGTCACCGCCGCCTGATGTTCCACCTAGACCAGAGAAACCACCAGCTGCTGTTGTAGCATCAATCGTCTCATTGTAGTCAGTACGGTTCCATTCACCATAAACAGCAAAGCCAGACATACCTGCAGGAAGTTCAACCAAATCACCAGCCAGTGAGCCGTTAACAGAGTAAAGCTTTGAGTAAGCTTCTTTGCTTGAAGTGCCGCTGTATTTGTCTACAACGTCTTGTGAGATAGGCCCTAGAAGATCGACATCACCATTTTGTACAGCTTGGTCGAGAGTTAGAAAGATTGCTGGGTTGCTTGTTTCAACGCTTTGCTCAGAGTAACCAGCGGATAGGTCCCAATCATACGTATCAGCAAGCAGGCCGTTCAAGCCTAAGGTTAAGCCAAAAGAATCGGCTTCAGTGTTACTTTCGCGTGGTCCAAATTCGACCATACGGCGAGTGTATTCGCCTTCGCCGCGGAAGTGAGTGGCATCAACTTCAACGCTGTAAGGGTTAGGTTCGAATTCAGATTCTGTAGACTTGTAGCCAAAACGGGCTTCTGCCATGGCAGTGACATTGTCGTTAATGTCCATTTCACCACGTAAAAGTAGGTCTACTTGTTTGTTTTCTGGTTTTAATGTTCGGTATGCAGAGCGGTTAACACCACACTTCCCATCCGCTCGTTCAATCGCGGCATCACCAACGACTTCTTTACATGAAGAACCAGCATCAGCTGGTGTTAGAAGTGTTCCGTTGGCGCCTTCAAAGTTTGCACCGTAGCTAGAGTAGCCACTTAGCTGAGAACGGCTAGAACCGTCATCGCCAGCCCAATCATCTCGGTCAGATTGCTTTAGCATTTCGTTGCCCGCAAATTGGCCAACGAAGAGAATACGTTTGTCGTCAAAGTTTTTGCCAGCTACAACGTCTAAACGACCATTTTGGTAACCACCATCCGTCGCGTCACCCGCGCGTACTTTTACAGAAACGCCATCAAAGTCTTTCTTTAAAATGAAGTTTACGACACCACCGATTGCGTCGGAGCCGTAGATAGCAGAACCTGAGTCGGTCATTACTTCAACACGCTCAATAGCGGCGACAGGGATTTGGCCGATATCTTGGAAGTTAGATGTACCATCTTGTGCTAGCGGGTATTGAGGAAGACGACGGCCATCAATAAGAATCAATGTGCGTGACGCGCCAAGGCCACGTAAGTTGACTGACTGCGCTGCTGGTGTAAACGAGAAAGAGTCTGTTTGAGCCATTACACCACCTGTGTTTTGGGTCAAACTGTTCAATACGTCTTGCGCGCTGTTAAAGCCTTTAGACTCAATGTCTTTACTATTAATAACAGTAACTGGTGAAGGACCTTCCATATCCGTCGTGGAGATACGCGAACCAGTAACTTTCATCTTTTGAAGTTTTTCAACTTGCTGCTCTTCTGCCAGTGCTGTTGCTGGGGCTGCAACTGCTGCTGTCCCCAAAGCAAGGCTTATCGCAACAGATAAAGCGGTTGTGTTTTTATACATCCTTGTTGCTCCGATTATTATTATTTCCTATGTCTGGCCGCATAGCGGCCAAATGTGACGTTAATATTTCGTTAACGTTCGGCCAATGTATAACCGAGATGAAAAAAGGAAGTCAAACCAGTGGTAAACGGGGATGCTTAAATGTAAAAAAGATGTGAACGACTGGGCTTTGTTAAAAAGGCGGAATAAAAAACCGAATAAAGTTTATGAATCGATATTAAATTTCAATAAAACACCGTATTTTGTGTTTCTTATAAACTTTAATGACTTATCTTGCCTATGGTTTTTTAGTGGGTAATTGAATCTGGAAAAAGATATTTTTCCAGTGAATTGTTCTGAGATGAGTTTTATATCGAATCCATACTTTGTTAGCTCGAACTTATTAGGTGGTATCAAAATATGATACCCATTGCGGTTAAAGGGCTCACTCGTATTTTTAGGTCAAATATAACCTTGGATTATGTGTCTATTTATGTGTGTAGGGTGCATTTTTATGTAGGGTTTTGGCTCTAAACAGCCTAGATTGATATTCTGTATGAATTATTTTTGTGGTTTTTTATAATTTTTTACAAAAACATTTCTGTTTTTCGACATCGAAGGAAGTTTGTCATGTTTTGGTTTCAAACACTTGAAGCTGATGTGGATTCAAGATAAATATGACGCTGAAATTATTGCAGTAGTAGAAAAGTCTAGCTCTTGAGGCGCAGGGAGTGTGCTTCAACAGTTTTAGTTACTACGAGATAAATATGCACCATTTTGGGCGGAAAATATCCTCTTTCACTCCGTTTGAACTGGACAGTAGACAAGGAGCAAGTTGTATATGCTGTCGTACTTTTTACGCCGTTTGGCGTTGGTTATCCCAACGTTTCTCGGGATAACTATTCTCATCTTTGCTATCACTCGTTTCGTGCCTGGCGGACCTGTTGAACGCATGTTGTCACAAATGCAGTCCCAGGGGGACGGCGCCGCATCAATGACGTCTGCGGGTGGTAATACGGCCCTTTCTGACGATCAAATCGCGGAGCTGAATGCGTTTTATGGCCTGGATAAACCTGTAACGGAAGCGTACGTCGAGTGGTTAAGTCGTTTGGTAATGCTAGATCTTGGCGAGTCGACGCGTTACTACGAGCCTGTCTCGGACATGATCGCAGAGCGTTTGCCAGTGTCGTTGTTTTATGGCGGCATGACCTTCTTTATTAGTTATTTTATCTCGATTCCTCTTGGTTACTATAAGGCGCTCAAGCACGGTTCTGTGTTTGATTCCGCTTCTTCAGTACTCATTTTCGTAGGCTACGCGCTACCAGGTTATGTGGTGGGTGTATTGCTGATCACGTTATTTAGTTATCACTTGGAATGGTTTCCGATGGGAGGCTTTGTCGGCGATGACTTCGACGATTACGAAACCTTCTTTGAACGCGCTAAAGACATTATGTGGCATGCGGTGTTGCCTTTGATCTGTTACCTCATTGGTGATTTTGCCACGCTGACGATGACAATGAAAAATAACCTGATGGAAAACCTTTCCTCAGATTACATCCGCACCGCAATTGCGAAAGGATTACCTTTCAAAAAAGCAGTTCGTAAGCACGCGTTGCGTAACAGCTTAATTCCAATCGCGAGTCACTTTGGTAACTCTTTGTTGTTCTTCATGACCGGTGCCTTCCTGATTGAAGTTATCTTCAATATTGATGGCATTGGCTTATTGGGTTACGAATCAATCATGGAGCGTGATTACCCTGTTGTTATGGGTATTGTCGCCATTAATGCGTTGTTACTGCTCATTGGTAACATCATTTCAGATATTTGTGTTGCTTTAGTCGACCCACGTGTGAAGTTTGGAGCGTAACATGATTAAAGTTAGTCCATTAACTCAAAAGAAAATTCGTCACTTTAAAGAGATCAAACGAGGCTATTGGTCGTTTGTTGCTCTTTCTATCATGTTGATCCTTTCTCTATTCGCCGAACTTTTGATTAACAGTAAAGCGCTAGTCGTCAAGTACGATGGTAGCTACTATTTTCCTGTTGTCAGTGACGTACGTTTAGGTAGCGAATTCGGCCAAGAGTCATCCAGCGAAGCGGATTATCGCGTACTGCAAAAAGCGTTTGAGGCCGAAGGGGGCGACAACTTTGTTATTTTGCCGCTTGTGCCATGGAACCCATATGAACAAGATTTTAGTGGTGATTTCCCGCCAACAGCACCTAGCGCCGAAAATAAGCATTATTTAGGTACAGATGTGATAGGTCGCGATATTTTGGCGCGACTTGTCTACGGATTCAGAACGGCTATGGGATTTGCGTTGCTTACGATGGCCATTTCCTACGCGATCGGTACTGCAGTCGGTTGTGCTATGGGTTTTTGGGGCGGTAAATTTGACTTGTTTGTACAGCGACTTATCGAAATCTGGTCAATGGTCCCGTTTTTGTACGTCATTATGATTCTTGTTTCAATCGTTCAACCGACGTTTGCTCTCTTTGTCGCTATTAACGTGCTTTTCACTTGGATGGGGATGACATGGTACATGCGGACCATGACCTATAAAGAAGCGGCACGAGAATACGTAATGGCGGCTCGTGCTTTAGGGGCATCGACTGGACGTATCTTGTTTAATCACATCTTGCCAAATACGATGGTGATGATTGTAACCCTAGCGCCTTTCACTATTGCAGCTAACATCACAGCACTGACTGCTCTCGATTACCTAGGCTTAGGCTTGATGCCACCAACGCCAAGTTGGGGTGAACTACTGCAACAAGGTAAGTCAAACTTAGATTCGCCATGGATTGTTGCGTCAGTAGTGACTTCTATTGTTCTGGTTCTGGTGATGGTGACCTTTATTGGTGAAGCCATTCGAGCGGCTTTCGACCCGAAAAAATTCACACGCTATGTTTAAGCGAGCATTGTGAGCAAAACATAAAAAAGGGAAGTTTTATGAAGAAATTATTTTTAGCGTCCACGCTGAGCGCCCTGAGTTTTGGTGCAATGTCAGCAACGCTTCCGACTGACTTAAACTGGCAAACAAACTGGGATGAGCCTCAATATGGTTCGCCAGAAGCGAAACGTGGAGGGACTTATCGCACCTTTATGTCAAGTTTCCCGCAGACGTTACGTAGTGTTGGTCCAGACGCTAATGCAGGGCTACGTTCTTTTATCTTAGATGAAACACCAGGCTTGGTGGTCCGCCACCCAGATACTTTAGAGTTTATCCCTGAGCTTGCTAACGAGTGGGCGTTAGCAGGTGACAACAAAACGGTCTATTTCAAACTCAACCCAGAAGCTAAATGGTCGGACGGCAAGCCTGTGACTGCCGACGATTTTGTATTCATGCTTAAGTTTTATCGTTCTAAGGATATCCTAGAGCCTTGGTACAACGATTATTACAACAAAACCATTGCGGACGTTATTAAGTACGACACTCATACGTTTGCTGTTAAGGCGGCGAAAGAGTTTAATCCGGAAGAGTTGCTGTTACGAATGGGGGCCCTGCGCCCACGTCCCGCACATTTTTATGCTAACCCTTCAAAAGATGAAAATGGTGACGGTATACATGACAACTTTGTCCGCTACTACAATTTTAAAAGTGAACCAACGACCAGTGCATACTACCTAGATGACATTAAAAAAGGTAAAAGTGTGACCTTCAAACATGTCGGTGAAGACTGGTGGGGTTACAGCAATAAGTATTATCAACATCGCTATAATGTCGACAAAATCCGCATCACAGTGATTCGCGACAGTGATATCGCGATGAAGCACTTTGAGAAAGGGAAGCTGGACGCATTTGGTCTTGTTTTACCAAGCTTATGGCATGATAAATCGAATACGGAACCTTACCAAAAGGGATACATTCAAAAGTTCTGGGGTTACAACCAATTTCCAGTTGGGGCTGGTGGTGTATGGATAAACACCGCGATGCCTTTGCTGGATGATTTAAATATTCGCAAGGGCATTACTTACGCGATTGACTTTGATGGCATGATAGAGAATGTCATGCGTGGCGACTACTCCCGTAAACCGAACCCGACCGGTTATGGTCATGGTAAATACACCCTACCAGATGCTAAGGCACCGAAGTTTGATCCCGCAAAAGCGGCCGAGGCATTCGAAGCCGCAGGCTTTAACAAAATTGGTTCTGATGGTATTCGTGTCAATGATAAAGGTGAGCGCTTAAGCTTCGAGCTGACCTACGGAACACCTGTTCATACTCCTCGTATTGCATTTTTGCGTGAGCAAGCCAAGCTAGCAGGGCTGGATATTGAGCTCAAGTTAGTTGATGGCTCATCCATGTTCAAATACGTACGTGAGAAAAAGCACGATTTGGCTTTCTTAGATATGGGTACGTCTGAGATCCCAACGTATTGGGAGTATTTCCATTCAGTCAATGCGAACAAGCCGCAAACTAATTCTTTCACAAACTACAGCACGCCAGAGCTGGATGAAAAGATCATCGAGTATCGTTTTGGCATGGATATGGATAAAAAGATCCAGCTAGGTCATGAGATTCAGCGTGACATCATTGATGCTCACGTTATCGTCCCAGGCTACATGGTTCCTTATGTCCGCTATGGTCACTGGCGCTGGTTAAAGTTTCCAGATAAGCCAATGAATCGCATGACAGAGGCGCTGTTCAGTGGTGCAATCATAGGCGATGGCACTTACTGGATTGATAGTGATATCAAAAAAGAAACGAAACAAGCGATGAAGTCAGGCAAAGCTTTTGAACCTGTTGTTGTCGTAGATGACACTTATAAGCTGTAAGGATTGGTTATGGAAAACGATGTAATCCTAAGTGTTAAAGATCTCGAAGTTGAATTTACCACCGATGATGGGCCAGTGAAGGTTCTGCATGGTGTGAACTTTGATGTGAGAGCTGGACGTACACTCGGTCTGGTGGGAGAGTCAGGTAGTGGTAAGAGCGTAACCTCAATGTCGATCATGGGGCTATTACCTAAGCCATATGGCAACATTATCAAAGGTGAAGTGAATTATCGCGGCACCAACCTAGTTGATTTGCCTGCGGAAGAGATGTACGCCATGCGTGGCGATCGCATTTCGATCATCTTCCAAGACCCGATGACGGCGCTCAACCCAGTGCACACCATTGGTCGTCAAATATGTGAAGTGCTTGAGCTCCATCGACCTGAGCTCGACAAAAAGGAGCGGGAGGCGTACTCGATTGAAATGCTGGCAAAAGTAAAAATTCCAATGCCAGAGAAGCGATTGAATGAGTATCCCCATAACCTATCTGGTGGTATGCGCCAGCGTGTCATGATCGCGATGGCATTGGCCTGTAAGCCGGATATTCTGATTTGTGATGAACCGACTACAGCGTTGGATGTTACGGTTCAGGCGTCTATCCTTGAACTGATGAACGAGCTTCAGGAAGAAACGGGCATGGCGATGATCTTCATCACTCACGATCTCGGGGTTGTGGCAGAAGTGTGTGATGATGTTGCCGTGATGTATGGCGGGCGTATTGTCGAAAAAGCAGAAATTTTTGAGTTGTTTGATAACCCACAGCACCCATATACAGAGCGTTTGATGGGGTTGATGCCGAGCTTAGATAATGAGCCAAAGCAGATGATCGATATCAAGCCTATTGATGCCAGTATGTTTGCCAGTTAACTGAGCAAAGTGAACCAGTCATAAAAGAGGATGTTATGGCAAAAGAAGTATTAAGAATTGAAAATCTTAAGCAGCACTTTGTTTCTGGTAAAGGGCTGTTCAAGAAAGGCTACACCATCAAAGCGGTAGACGGGGTTTCACTGTCTGTTTCTGAAGGTGAAACACTGGGGCTAGTTGGTGAGTCAGGTTGTGGTAAAAGCACCCTTGGTCGCACGATCTTAAAGTTATATGAGCCAACAGAAGGTAAGATTTTCTTTGAAGGTAAAGACATCACTAAATTGTCTGTTAAAGAGATGCGCTCGCTGCGTAAAGACATGCAAATCGTCTTTCAAGACCCAATGGAGTCACTCAATCAGCGTCATACCATCGGTATGATTCTGGAAGAACCGTTTGTTATTCATAAAATTGGCACGCCAACAGAGCGTAAACAGTGGGTAAAAGAGCTTTTAATCAAAGTGGGATTACCAGAAACGGCAGTAAACCGTTATCCACATGAATTTTCAGGCGGACAACGGCAGCGTATCGGTATTGCTCGCGCGATTGCATTGAAGCCTAAACTACTGATTTGTGATGAATCGGTATCTGCGTTAGATGTGTCGGTACAGGCGCAAATCTTGAACCTATTGCTACAACTGCAACAAGAAATGAATTTGGCGATCATATTTATCTCTCACGATCTCTCGGTGGTGAAACATGTCTCTGACAAAGTTGCCGTGATGTATTTTGGTAAAGTGGTAGAAGCAGGCAGCGCTAAAGAAATTTATGCAAACCCGCAAAACGAATACACCAAAAAACTCCTATCTGCGATTCCGATCACTCACCCTAAATATCGGAAGAAAAAGCGCGTAGCTGAAAAAAAGCAGCAAGTGGCGTAAGTGATGCCACAGGTCCTATAACACAAAAGCGCTCCGCCAAATAAGCGGAGCGTTTTTATAAGCAAATGCCAGGACTTGGAGTCGATTCGCACTGATGTTTATTCTGATTGATTGAAGATCGTTGCATGCTAAACTCAAGGCCTATTTTCTTTGTTTGGATAATGGACCATGCCGTCGAATTTACCGAAATCCTTTAGTCGACCTTTCCTGAAAATCTTCCATATTTTGGAGGCGGTGTTATTAGTCTCTATTACCTTGGCGACGTTGTACGCCATGATGCAAGAGTTTGTGCACGTATTTATAGAGAAGCGTGTCTTACTCACAGATATTCTTTTGATGTTTATCTATCTGGAAGTGCTCGCCATGGTGCAGCAGTTCGTGATGAACGGTAAAATTCCGGTACGCTATCCTATCTACATCGCGATGATGGCGATCGCCCGCTATATCACTCTCGGAATGAAAGAGCTGGATGCAGTTTTGGTTGTGTGGTTATCTCTGGCTGCGTTTATTTTGGCTGCGGCTACTTTGCTGATCAGAATTGGACATCATTATTGGCCCTACGTTGATAACAGTACCTTGGAAAAAGACGAATAAAAGAAAGCCCCGTATTAGCGGGGCTTTTTTGTTTCAATACTCGATGACTTTTAGATCATTCAATGTTTTGGATCTGCTCACGCATCTGTTCAATTAGAACTTTCAGTTCAACGCCCGATGCGGTGATGTCGGTGCTGATGGATTTCGACGCTAGCGTGTTCGATTCACGGTTGAACTCTTGCATCATGAAGTCCAGACGACGACCGACTGCGCCACCTTTTTTCAGAATGTTTGTGGTTTCTTTTACGTGAGAATCAAGACGGTCTAGCTCTTCTGCTACGTCTGATTTCTGTGCCAGAAGGATTAGCTCTTGCTCAACGCGAGATGGGTCTAGCTCTACTTTCGCATCTTCAAATTTAGAGAACAGACGCTCACGTTGCCACTCTAGTATTTCTGGCATGCGTGCGCGCACTTTCACAACTTCTGATGTGATCGCTTCTAGGCGTTGCTCAATCAGCGCCTTCATGTTCTCGCCTTCACGAGCGCGCGCTTCAATAAATTCATCCATTGCGCCATCAAACGCTTCTAGTAGCACTTTATTTACCGCATCCATGTCTTGCTCTGGCGTTTCCATTACCCCCGGCCATTGCATGACTTGAAATGGATTGATTCGGCTCAGTTCACCAGTCATGTGCATGACTTGTTCAGCGGCTTTAATTACCTGGCTAGCAAGCGCTTCATTGATGCTAAGCTCACCTTTTGCGGCAGGGTTTGCTTCAAAACGCAGATTACATTCTACTTTGCCTCGCGCTAAGCGCTTACGAAAGCGCTCACGTAAAACGGGCTCTAATCCGCGAAATTGTTCTGGCATGCGGAAGTATGTTTCTAAATAACGCTGGTTCACGCTGCGGATTTCCCATACCGCAGAACCCCAATCGCCTTTTACTTCTTTGCGTGCATACGCTGTCATACTGTAAATCATCGAATTTTCCTGTCTTCATTTTTTGAAAATTACTTCAAGAGTGTATCACGCTGCGTCGATAGGTGCGCGGGATGTATGGATTGTTTATGTTGTGCCAGCGGCGTAACCTATGAATCCGGAATCGATTCCGTTATAATCTTCGCCCAACCAAATCGTCTTCTCCTCATATTTAAGGTAGATGCCCATGCGTCCAAACGATCGCAAGGCGGATCAAGTTCGCCCTATCAAAATTACTCGTAACTACACAGCTTACGCTGAAGGGTCAGTGCTAGTTGAGTTCGGTAACACCAAAGTGTTGTGTAATGCGACCGTCGAAGAATCTGTGCCACGTTGGCTAAAAGGTCAAGGTAAAGGCTGGGTTACAGCTGAATACGGCATGCTACCTCGAGCAACACATTCGCGTACTCGTCGTGAAGCGGCAAGTGGCAAACAAGGCGGCCGTACGATGGAAATTCAGCGTCTTATCGCGCGAAGCCTACGCGCTGTTGTCGACCTAAAAGCCATGGGTGAGTTCATGATCACCGTTGACTGTGACGTTATCCAAGCTGACGGTGGTACGCGTACTGCATCCATCAGCGGCGCAAGTGTTGCAATGGCCGATGCATTCCAACACCTAGTAGATAGCGGCAAGCTAAAAGCAAACCCAATGAAAGGCCACGTAGCGGCAGTTTCAGTTGGTTTGCTAGGTGATGATGTTCTGTGTGACCTTGAATACGTTGAAGATTCAGCGGCAGACACAGACATGAACGTGGTAATGACAGAAGAAGGCAAGATGATTGAAATTCAGGGCACCGCAGAAGGTGAACCGTTCAGTCACGAACAGCTGATGGCATTGCTCGAGTCGGCGAAAGTCGGCATTACGGAAATTGTCGCAGCGCAGAAGGCGGCGTTAGCCAATTGATTTAGATAGCTCCCATTATGGGGGCTATTTTTTTATCTCGACAATAGAGAAATGAATGATTGTCGAGAAGAGACACAAGAAACCAAGGACATAGAGAGAAAATAATGAAAGCATACCAGCGTGAATTTATTGAGTTTGCACTTGAGAAAGAAGTTCTTAAGTTTGGTGAGTTTACTTTGAAATCTGGCCGTAAAAGCCCGTACTTCTTTAACGCTGGTCTTTTCAATACTGGTCGTGACCTAGCGCGTCTTGGTCGTTTTTACGCAGCCGCGCTCGCTGATTCTGGCATTGAGTTTGATGTACTGTTTGGCCCGGCGTACAAAGGTATCCCAATCGCGACGACAACAGCAGTCGCGCTGGCGGATCACCACGATATCGACACGCCTTACTGCTTCAACCGTAAAGAAGCGAAAGATCACGGCGAAGGCGGTAACCTTGTAGGCTCTGCGCTTGAAGGTCGAATCATGCTAGTGGATGACGTAATCACAGCAGGTACTGCGATTCGTGAATCGATGGAAATCATCAAGGCGAATGGTGCAGACCTTGCTGGTGTGTTGGTTGCGATTGACCGCCAAGAAAAAGGCAAAGGTGAATTGTCTGCGATCCAAGAAGTGGAGCGTGACTTTGGTTGTGCAATCATCTCGATCGTTAGCCTGACTGACCTTGTGACTTTCCTTGAAGAGAAAGGCAAAGACAAAGAGCATCTAGAAGCAGTCAAAGCATACCGCGCAGAATACGGCATTTAATTGGTTACTTTTTCTGAAAAAGTAAAAAGGGCAGATGGATATTCATCTGCCCTTTTTTGTTTTTGGATTCATCGCCTTGACCACTTACTTATAGCGAATGCCTTTCTCGACATGCTCATCTTGCATGGTTTTATAGCGTTTATGGAGCCACATCCATTGCTCTGGAGCGCGTAGAATGACTTCTTCCACATACTTGTTCATATAAGCGGCAGCGGCGACTTCGTCTTTTTGTGGATAATCGGCTTCAATGCACTTATCGGCGATGATGTCGTATTTTCCTTCGTCATTGCGAAACCCTGAGCCTGGGATGATCGCACATTTTGAGGTATACGCCAGAATGCTCGTGCCTGTTGTCGTACACGCATTGTCTACGGCAAAGAAGGGCACAAATACTGATTTTTTGCGACCGTAATCGTGATCCGGTAAATAGAACAGACGCTCACCGCTGCGTAAAACACGAATCATCTTTTTTACATCTTTACGATCAATCAGTTTATTGCCGTTATGTGTCCGTCCCCAATACTGGATAAAGTTATAAGCAGGATTATTATGCGGACGAAACGCGCCGTACCCGGCCACGCCTAACACGGCGAAAGCACGCGCAGTGATCTCTAGATTTAGAGCATGGACACAACAAAGTAGGACGCCTTTACCTTCTTTGGCTTTTTCACGCAGTGCGCCGAGATCTTTCTCGACGATCAGGTTTTTAAAGCGCCAAGTCGGCCAGAACCAAGTGATTCCGGTTTCTATCAGTGCCATACCGGTATTTTTGAAGTTCTCTTCAACAATATATTGAATCTCTTCAGTTGTTTTGTCTGGAAAGGCCAATTCTAAGTTACGCTGAGCAACGTGGACACGCTTTTTACCGTAGCGCATGCCAAGTTTACCGAGTGAACGACCTAATGAAAGCAGCAGCCGATAAGGAAGAATATTGACGAGGATGGCCAACAGACCAAAACCAAGCCATACGCCCCAGTTACGAGGGTGAAGAAGTGAAAGAGAAAACTCGGGCTGCGTGTATTTGTCTTTACTCATAGTCTTTTACTTTATTTGTGCACTCAAAAGCGCCCAGTACTCGTCAAAGTTTGCAGTCGGCTGGTATTTAAAGTCGCTACGCACAAAGCGGTTTAGGCTCCCCTCAACTTGTCCCAGAATTTGCGCGGCTAGGATGCGCTCTTCGACAGGGAAAGACTTCCCTTCACGAATCTTACGTTCACGCAGGATTTGGCGCAATTGTGTTTCTATACGCTCAAAGAGTTGATTGATGCGTTCACGTAGGCGTTCATTTTCAAACATTAGAGCATGACCCGACAAAATGCGTGTCAGACCTGGGTTACGTTCAGAGAACGCCAAAATAAGGTGCATCACCATACGAATACGCTCTAGTGTATCTTTTTCGTCGTCTAGAATACGGTTGATACGTGTCATCAAGGCTTCTTCAATGAACTCAATCAATCCTTCGAACATGCGCGCTTTACTTGGGAAATGACGATACAGAGCGGCTTCTGAAACGCCGACTTGCTTGGCCAGTTTTGCCGTAGTAATGCGTGAAGCACCATCTGTTGATTCAAGCATTTCTGCCAATGCTTGTAAGATCTCTTCACGACGGTTGGATTTTTTACTGCCGGCCATTAGTTACTTCCTTTCAAAATACAAAGTTGAGCGGAGGGGATTATAAGACGCTATTTCGCCTCAAACTAGACCACTAAGGGTGGAATGGGAGATTTAACACCCTTAGTTGTCATTTTTGTACCAAATTTATGCCAGCTTTTGTAAAAAATTGGCAGGGTTTTCAAACGTTAGTTACATCAATTGATGCATTTTTTCGAGAATTTTAAAGCTCAATGCTTCTTTTGATTCTAAAGCGAGCGCAAGTTCACCTTCAGGCCAGTAAAGGGTAATTGCGTTGTCGTTGCTGTTAAATCCTTGCCCTGCAACCGAAACGTCGTTTGCACAGATCATATCGAGGTTTTTCTTTGTTAATTTGCCTCGAGCATAGGTCTCTACATCATTGGTTTCAGCCGCAAAACCGACGGTAAACGGACGCTTCTCCGTCATTGCTGCCACAGATGCAACAATATCAGGATTTTTAACCATATTAATGACCATTTCGTCGTTGTCTTCTGTCTTTTTCAACTTTTGAGACGCGATCGTTTGTGGGCGGTAGTCGGCAACGGCAGCGCAGCTAATAAAGGCATCATGCTGGTTTGCATGTGTCATAACGGCTTCGTGCATCTCTTGGGCACTGGAAACATTTATGCGCTCAACACCTACGGGCGTATTTAAACTGACAGGACCGCTCACGAGGGTGACTTTTGCTCCCATCTGCGCTGCGGCGCTCGCCAATGCATAGCCCATTTTCCCGGAGCTATGGTTAGTAATGTAACGCACTGGATCAATCGCTTCGCGAGTTGGTCCGGCGGTAATGAGTATCGACTTACCTTCTAGCAATTTTGGTTGAAAGAACTGTTCACATAGATGTACTAGCTGCATTGGTTCCAGCATTCGACCTGGTCCCACATCACCACAGGCTTGCTCTCCTGCCGCAGGGCCCCAGATGTGCATACCACGACGCGCTAACGTAGCGATGTTCTCTTGGGTTGCGATATTGCGATACATCTGTTGATTCATCGCAGGAGAAACAGCAACAGGGGAATCCGTCGCGAGCACGAGCGTGGTAAGTAAATCGTTCCCCATGCCTGCGGACATGCGCGCGATTAAGTCCGCGGTCGCGGGCGCTAGTAGCACTAAATCTGCCCATTTGGCCAATTCAATATGGCCCATAGAGGCTTCCGCTGCTGGGTCTAGTAAACTGTCCGAGACAGGACGGCCAGAAACGGCTTGCATGGTTAAAGGGGTAATGAACTCTTTTGCGGCTTTCGTCATTACAACTTGAACTTGCGCTCCTCTCTCTATGAGGCGACGGGTTAGCTCCGCACATTTATACGCGGCAATACCGCCACTGATGCCGAGTAGAATTTTCTTTCCTGCTAGTGTTTGCATGTGAGATCTCCAATTTGATGACCGGATTTTAACACAATTCAAAGTCTGACCGCCCGAGCATATATAACGAGAAGATAATTCACATCAAACTCCAGAGTATTAATCTGACCGAGGAAGGGAAAATTCTCGCCTACCTCACAGACAAGTTGCGCGGAGTTTGCAAGTCTGAAAGGAAAAAGAGGTAGTGGAAACCATGGTGTTGAAAAGTCAAAACAAATTGCTGCTGATAACCCTAATTCCGCTGTTGTTGATCACTACGTTGATCTCAGTGGTGTATTACATCAACAGCAGTAAAAGTTTGGAAGCGGAGCTAGCAAGAGACAGGCAAGAGCTCATCGAAACGAAAAAGAAAGAGTTACAAGCCTACATGATGATGGGCGTGACGGCGATAAAACCGTTATACGACGCGGATGTAAATGGAAGTAATAAAGAGGCAGCAAAAGAAATTCTGAAAGCCATGCGCTTTGAAAGCGATGGCTACTTTTTTGCCTACGACTCTCAAGGTGTGAATACGTTGCACGCCATCAAACCTGCATTAGAGGGTAAAAACCTTTACGACTTAAAAGATGAAAATGGGGTCGCAGTTATTGCGGGCTTGATTGACGCTTCTCAAAAAGGGGATGGGTTCCTCTATTTCTCGTGGCACAAACCGACCATTGACGCACAAGCGCCTAAGTTGGGCTATGCAGAATATCTATCGAAATGGGACTGGGTTTTAGGTACTGGCGTTTATATTGATGACATCGACCAGCAAGTTGCGATGCACAGAGAGTTAAAGACTCAAGAGCTAAAAGAGCATACATTATCTGCCGTGTTGATTTCCGCTATTGGATTGATCATTACCAGTGTTCTCACCAGTATCGTGGTGTCTAAAGGCATTCAGCCATTACAACATGTCGCGGCTTCATTAAAAGATGTTGCCGCAGGCGGCGGTGACTTAACGGCTCGTTTAAAAGTCGAAAGTCAGGATGAAGTCGGTGAAGTGGCGGCCGCGTTTAATGAGTTTATGGATAAGCTGCACCCACTAATGCAGGACATTCATCGCTCTGCGACAACAGTACAGACCGTTTCTCAAAGCCTGAACACTCAGACCAGCCAAGCGAGCGTTCAAATGCAGGATCACTGTTTAGAGACGGACAAAGTCGTGACGGCAGTGACGCAAATGAGCATGACTGCCAAAGAAGTAGCCAGCAATACTAATGCGACCGCGCAGGCAATTGACGATGCCAACAGTCAAGTCACCGCCGCTCAGCATGAGGTCGAGCAAGCAATAGAAGGCATTACCGAACTCGTGACGGAGATAGACAGCACGTCAGATGCAATTTCTGAGTTGAGTTTACAGACCGAAAAAATAACCAAAGTGCTGGATGTGATTGGCGAGATAGCCGAGCAAACGAATTTGTTGGCCCTAAATGCGGCGATTGAAGCGGCTAGAGCCGGTGAGCAAGGTCGAGGGTTTGCCGTCGTTGCGGATGAAGTGCGCTCGTTAGCCAGTCGTACACAAAATAGTACTCATGAAATTGGTGACATGCTTAAGCAGCTACAAAATGGTGTATCAAGAGCGGTCAGTACGATGTCGGTGAGCCAAAAACGAGGTGTCAAAACGGCGGAAGAATCGGCGCTCATTCAGCAATCTCTTTCTGGTGTTCATAATTCTATCGGTACGATTCGAGATATGGGTATTCAAACCGCGTCTGCCGCCGAAGAACAAAGTGCGGTTGCAGAAGACATCAACCAAAACTTAGTGGCTATTCAACAGATCGTGAACAACATTAATGAGACGTTGCAGCATGCCGAGTCAACCAGCACACAGCTATCACAGTCTGGAACAGAAATTCACGGCTTGGTTGGCAACTTTAAACTCTGATGAACTGTTAAGTTGCATGGAAAGCACTGATGGCACGAAGAAAGCGAAAGTCATACTCGACTTTCGCTTTTTGTTTTGTGGAATAGGGACACTTTCCATATAAAGAGACATCAGATGATACTGAAAGCTTTGCCAAATGAGTCCATGCCCAGAGAGAAGCTACTGCAACGAGGGCCGCAAGCTTTGACCGATGCTGAGCTACTGGCCATCTTCTTGCGCACAGGCACCCGCGGAATGAACGTGATTGAGCTCGCAGACTTCCTTATTCAAGACTTTGGTTCGCTCAGACAACTATTTTCAGCATCAGAAGAAGAGTTTTGTCGTCACAAAGGATTGGGGCAAGCCAAGTATGTTCAATTGCAAGCGGTACTAGAAATGACGCAGCGCTATTTAGCGGAAACGCTAAAGCGTGGTGACGCCTTAACCAGCACCGAGTGATAAAAGATGAAATTTTATTTGAAGGAACGTT
The DNA here is from genome assembly GCF_033344395.1 of Vibrio sp. 1874. Taxonomy (NCBI): domain Bacteria; kingdom Pseudomonadati; phylum Pseudomonadota; class Gammaproteobacteria; order Vibrionales; family Vibrionaceae; genus Vibrio; species Vibrio sp. 1874. The sequence goes on along the minus strand of NZ_JAWPOR010000005.1, from coordinate 104,116 downwards.
GGATGCCGCGTCGGTTTATCCGAGAGAAGTCGTCAAGCGTGCTCTGCATCATAACGCGGCGGCTTTGATTCTAGCGCACAATCATCCTTCAGGCGTCGCTGAGCCGAGCCAAGCTGACAGAAGGATTACAAGGCGTCTCACCGACGCATTAGCATTGGTGGATATTCGTATTTTGGACCATTTCGTCATCGGAGATGGGGAAAGTGTCTCTTTTGCTGAAAGAGGCTGGATATAACTGTGCGTTTTTTAGGTTGTTAGTTGCTAAAAATCTGCTATCATCCACGCCACTAAATTTTTAACTGAATTCAGCTTGGACTGCTAAAAAAATCTGCTGTCTAAAAAAAGATCACGAAAACCTGTAAAAAGGATCTGTTCGGGTCTTGAGCAATGCATATCAAGTTAGTATAATGCGCGACCTTTGATAGCCTTGTATGGATTTTCCATAGCGGTTCTTAACCTCTAACTTCTTTTCGAGAGATAGAGAGGTTCGGCCACCAAGGTTGATATCGAGCTGAAACGATTTTGGAGAAGACATTCATGTCACGAGTATGCCAAGTAACTGGTAAGCGTCCAGTAACGGGTAACAACCGTTCACACGCACGAAATGCTACTAAGCGTCGTTTTCTGCCGAACCTACAAACTCATCGTTTCTGGGTAGAGAGCGAAAAACGTTTTGTTAAACTACGTCTATCTGCTAAAGGTATGCGCATCATCGACAAGAAAGGTATTGATACTGTTCTTGCAGACATGCGTGCACGTGGCGAAAACGTTTAAGAGGAAATAAGCAATGGCAAAGAAAGGCGTTCGTGAGAAAATCCGTCTAGTATCTTCTGCAGGTACAGGCCACTTCTACACAACTGATAAGAACAAGCGTAACATGCCAGGCAAATTTGAGATCAAAAAGTTTGATCCAGTAGTTCGCCAGCACGTTATGTACAAAGAAGCAAAAATCAAATAATTGGTTTCAGTCTCTTTGATGAATTGAAAAACCCAACTTTCGAGTTGGGTTTTTTATTACGTGAATAAAAGTGCTGAAGAAAAGGTTCAGTACGTCATCGGGTTATAAGGCACTGCTGAAGTTATTCTACTGGTCCGACTCTATACTCGAATTTTTGATTGATCGCCTCTGCCGCTTAGTCACCACTCCCTACACACTTGCACACAGTTGTTCTAGTCAAGCTCAATACTCTTTGGTAATTTACTCATAACGATAAGAGAGTAGAGATGGTTATGCGTGTGAGTCCGGCTCGTCGCCGCCGATGGAACAATATTCTTATTCTGGGCATTATTGCGTTTATAGTGATCTTAAATGCTCCGATGTGGATCAAAACTTACCTATTAACAGACCAAGCAGACCCTTACCCAAATGTACTTCGCTCCGACTATACGGTGGAGTCTTTGTACTATAGTGGCTGGGAGTTTGAACTGCATGATGGACGATGGCAATCCAACATCAAAGTTGATGCACCGATCAGTGAACTTGTATCACGCTGGCAATCATTGGAAGGGACCGAGCTCACCTCAGAACAGTACGATCATTTAAAACCTAACCTGACGGTACCTGAAACGGTAGAAGTTTGGTATCAGGATCTCGAAGAGCCGCAGCGGGTGACTTTCTTTCGTTTACCTGAGTTTTGGCTATTTAAAACCTGGCAAGACAAATGGGTCGCTATCTCCGTCGATGAAAACTACCTTATGCCAGAGTAGAGCCTTTTTGCGTCTATACCCCTAATAAGCTTCCCTATTTATCGTTTTTCTTTTCGATTATGCTAGCAGCGAGAACTATTAGCCGGTGAATTGGAGAATCTAATGCCTGAGTTGCCAGAAGTTGAAGTCAGCCGTATGGGGATTAGCCCCCACATGGTTGGACAAACGATCCAGTCGTTTACTTTTCGAACGCCTAAATTGCGCTGGGATATTCCTACAGAGCTTAAAAAATTGGAAGGGCAGGTGATCCGTGCGATTAGTCGTCGTGCGAAATACTTACTGATCGAGACAAACACAGGTACAGCCATTGTTCATTTGGGCATGTCGGGGTCTTTACGTGTTCTAGACGCCGACTTTCCGCCAGCAAAGCACGATCATGTGGATCTCAAACTAAGCAGTGGAAAAATACTGCGCTATAACGATCCGCGTCGTTTTGGGGCATGGCTGTGGTGTGCTCCTGGTGAGTCCCATGCTGTACTAGCAAACATGGGGCCTGAGCCTTTAACTGAAGAGTTCAATGCGGAATATGTAGTAGAGAAAGCTAAAAATAAGCGTGTTGCCGTCAAGCAGTTCATCATGGACAACAAAGTCGTGGTTGGTGTAGGAAATATCTACGCGAATGAGTCGTTGTTTAAATCTCGAATTCACCCTTCAAGGCCTGCAGGTAAGCTAACTTCTCAAGAGTGGGGGTTACTTGTTGAAAATATCAAAATGACACTTGAGATTGCCATTACGCAAGGTGGGACTACGCTGAAAGACTTTGCGCAAGCCGATGGAAAGCCGGGTTACTTTGCACAAGAGTTATTAGTTTACGGAAAAGCCGGAGAGCCATGCCCAGAATGCGGCGAACGACTTCAAGAGCTAAAAATAGGGCAGCGTAATACCTTCTTTTGTGGTGAGTGTCAGAAGTGAAATATGGATTAGGGCAAATTACATTTGCCCTGATTTTTCAAAGTACTTCTTTGCCACTAATAGAGAGATTAATTTTTCTCGCTGAGGGTTTTTAAACTGTTCTACCCATTCGTGCGCATTATGGATGATGGCTTCTGCCTCTTCAGGATGAGCGATGTAGTATTCCATTTTCTCTATCAAATCAGAGTAATCGGCTTTCACCTCTACATAGTGAACACCTGCTTGCAAGCGGCCTTCCATAAACCAAGTCTCATACCTAGGCTTGGACATTATTACCAGTGAGTTTGAAGACATCGCCCACTTGAGGTTAGTCGCAACATCATTGCCTTCGATGGCGAGCAAAAACTTGTAATTAAGCTGTTCTTCAATCGACATAAATCCTTTTTCCCAAGGATCGCCGTTGACTGGCTGTGTCTGACCAATGTTACATTGAGGGTGGTTATAGAACTGCTCAATCACTTTTTTACGGTGTGGTTGGTATCCAACACCACGCCAAGCCGCCATGTTTTTCTTGCTTCTAAATGACAGTTTATCAGTAACAAACTGGAAGTGACGAATCTCATTTAACTTTAGTAAGACGGAGTTTTGATTGTCTTCCCCAATCGGTCGACTTTTAAGAAAGGATGGGTATTCTGGTACATAACGAATATCACCGTTCAAAAACTGGAAAAAGTATTGAGCTGGGAAGGACTTAACTACTTTGTGTAGGTCGAAGTAGTATGTTGTACCGCCTGTCTTTTTGTAGCCGCCAACACGTGTCGACTCGTTTTCAGGAAGTTCAAATGACTCGTTAACCTTGTTGTAGTAGTCTACTCGCTCTTGGATATAGGAATCCATCGGGTATTTATCGATAAGACGACGAGTTGATTTACTTCTAATGGAGTTAGGTACTAAGACTTGCAGACCATTTGAAGCGTAATACTTAAATTTCCTGAAACTCATTGTGCTACCTTTGTATTGATAGCGATATAAACACATTCAGGTACAAATTGCTTCACATCTCCACCATGAATGGCAACTTCACGAACAATAGTGGAAGAAAGGAAGGCGTATTCGTCGGCTGGAGTAAGGAACACGCTTTCCATGCCTGGCAACAGTTTGCGATACATGCTGGTAAGGCCGAACTCGTATTCAAAGTCTACCGTTGTTCTCAGGCCGCGTACCAATACGTTTGCTTCTTGCTCTCTGGCAAAATCAACAAGTAGACCACTAAAACCGGCTGTCGATACATTACTTAAATGTGCTGTTGATTCTTCAACCAGTTTTACGCGTTCTTCTAGGCTAAAAAGCGTATTTTTAGAAGGGCTTGCCGCGACACCAATAACAATTTGATCAAACATGTCTGCGGCACGAGTGATGATATCAAGGTGACCATTTGTGATTGGATCGAAAGTTCCTGGGTATATGACTTTTTTCATCGTAAAACTGTCTCGTAAATGTCTACGTATTGATTAGCAGTGTAGTTGATATCAAACAATTTCAATTTCTCTTGCCCCTGAGCGATGAAGTGTTGCTTCAATTCATCATCTTGGGAAACCTTTACTATTGCATCTGCCAGTTCTTGTGAATTACCTGGCTCAACCAGTAATCCATTTGAGTTGTGGTCGATGATGTCAGGAATGCCTCCTGCGTTGGTACCAATAACAGGTAAACCAGAGCCCATACCTTCCAAAATGACAGAACCAAGCCCTTCGGTATACGATGGGTGCACTTGTAAGTCTGCCGCTGCAAACCAATCACCCATGTTGTTCTGTTTACCTTCAAAGCTAATGTTAGTCAGACCTTCTGCTTGTGCTTCAAGCGTTTGTCGCTCTGGACCATCGCCCAATAAACAGATGTGAACAGAGGGCGCAATGTCTTTTAGTAGCCTTGTCGCTTCGATAGTGACATTGAAGCCTTTATGTTTGAGCATGTTTGCGGCATGAATCACCAAAAACTTACCCGTAAAGCGCTCTCTTAGGGCTTTAACTGCTTGTTTATCTACAGAGTATACCACTGGGGAGCTTGGTATTTTGTAAGTGGTAGACGTTGGGTAAGCGTCTTTGATTCTCTGAACTATGGCTGTGCTTAAGCCAACTACAGCACTCGCTTTCGTGTAGGCTAAATTTGCCAGCCACTTTTTCTTTAGAGGGTTATCTATACGGCGCGTGACGATATAAGGCTTACCATAAAGCATGTGCTGAATGAGAGCCCAATAAATTGCGCGTCCTTCATGAACATGAATGATTGAACAATTTTGAGTTACAGCTTTAGAGTGTGCCTTGGTAAAGTGAGTCGCCAGCACTAGCTTAACGTTCAGTTTACGGATGGCATCGGCAAAAGGGCTTTTAGGGTTAGCGACTACCGTAAGGTTATAACCCAATTTGACTTGTTGCTGGATGAGTTGAAGGGTTTGGTTTTCTCCTCCATGGTAGCCAGAAGCCAAATTCACATGGCAAATATTCATATTATTGCTCTTTATTGTGTTTTTTCACGTAGTCACGCAGCCACAGATCGGCATAACGGGTAAAAGTGGTGTTTGCGCTTAACACGGCTAGCAAAAATCCGTGTCGTCCATCTAAGAAGCCACGCTTGATGATATACATTTTAAAGAATCGAAAAAAACCGTGCGTAAATGCACTAAGTAGAGAAGCGGTTTTTTTTCCTTCTCTCTGGTCAGCCCAAGACTGCATATACAACTGAGTCTTGCGGGTATATTCACCTAGCCTTTCGTAGGTAAAATGCTTGAGACGCCCGTTCAATGACACGATGTTAAATCCATTTGGAATGACCACGCTTTCGTGCACCAATGCATCGTTGTATTGAGTTTGTGAAGTTTTATACAAACGGACTACCCAGTCAGGAGACCAGCCAGAGTGACGAATTTCTTTGGCAAAGGCAGTGGTTAGACGATTAACTTGGTAGATGTTTTTGTCTTTGTGCTGACTGATAGCATTCAGTATGTCTTGACGCAGTTCGCCAGTTACGCGCTCATCAGCATCTAGCCAAAGAACGAAATCGGACTCGATATAAGTTTGAGCAAGTTGGCGCTGTTTGCCGAACCCCTGCCAGTCTAAGTTAGAGTAAAACTTATCTGTGTATTGCCTTGCGATGGATTCAGTATTATCCGTACTGCCAGAATCTAGGATGACAATCTCATCGACCCAATCTCTCACAGTGTCTAGACAAGCTTTTAAGTGCTTCTCTTCATTTTTTACGATTAAGGCAACGGCTAAGGTTGGTTTGGACAAGGTCATTTCCTTCTTAACAAATCAAGACAGTAAGTTTACTGGTATTGAGGATACAAATCTTCTAAGACTTGATCGAACATGCTCATTACTTGAATGTTAGTAATGCGGTTCATTGCCGTTTCATCTTTAGCGCGAGTTCGCCAGCTTAACTCGTGACTGTTTTTGCCTGTTTCCGCAAAGATCGTTTCTTCATAAACCGAGACAACGTATTTTAGGTAGCGGTAAGGTCCCACTCGAAGCGGATTATGGTGTGCATAGAGCCCGATGATTGGCGTTTTCATGGCATTTGCCATGTGTGCTGGTCCGGTATCGGGGGCGATGACCATTTCAACCTTATCTATTAACGCAAGCATTTGCAGAATTGAGCTTTGTCCAACTAAATTTAGACACGGTTCTTCCAAGCGAGATTGAATGGCCTCTGCCAGGTCCAATTCTACCTGAGCAGGGCTGCCTGCCAGAATCACGTTCCAGCCTTTTGCTCTGGCGTGATGAATCACATCCACATAACCTTCCGCGTTCCAGTTTTTATAAGCTTTGCTCGCACCAGGCACAATCAACAGGTTAGGTTTACTACGAGAAATATGAGACTCTGCCCAAGCTTGGTCGCGGTCTGAATAAGAAAGTACCCAGTCTAGTTCTGCCTTTGGTACCCCAATTTGATGGGCAAAGGCCATTAAGCCATCTGCGACATGCAGAGATTGCGGGGAAGGCACTTTGACATTGGTAAATAGTGTTTGAAAGTCCTGGCTTCTATCAGAAGAGAAACCAAGTTTGTATTTTGCTTTAATGCCCAACGTTGCGACACTCGCTCGAATCGCGTACTGCATATGCAATAGCGCATCAAACTCTCTGCCTTTCAGCTGTCGCCAAAGTGATTTGTAGCCATCAAGTCCCGCTTTTTTATCAAAAACAATCACTTCTACACCATCGATGGCGGTTAATAACTGGGCTTCAAGTTTACCCGTTATCCAAGTAATCTGGGTCGAAGGCCAGTGTTTCTGAATAGCTTGAATGGTGGCGATAGTATTGCAAACGTCTCCGATAGCTGACAAACGCAAGACGCATAGTGACGATGGGGCAGAAGTGAACATAATTATTGTCTGATTCGATGAATAGAGGCAGGTAAATTATGCAGACATCCCCAATAAATGTAAAATACACGGCTCGAATATAGCTAAGTACTGATAAGTGTTCTGCAATGTCAAAGACAAGACCACATCAATCGCAAGAATCTGGCAAGCCGGGTAACACCGGGCTAAAGCGCATCGTTAAAGCGACGGGTTATTCGATCCAAGGATTAAAAGCGGCTTTTAAGCATGAAGCTGCCATTCGACAAGAGTTGGCTCTGTTGAGTATTGCTGTGATTTTGGCTTGGCTAGTGGATGTCGACATGGTTGAGCGTATCTTAATGATCGGGGTCGTGGTATTAGTCTTGATTGTAGAGCTTGTAAACTCAGCGATTGAGGCGGTAGTGGATCGTATCGGTATTGAACGGCATGAGCTCAGTGGTCGAGCTAAAGATATAGGCTCTGCTGCCGTTATGGTTGCTTTGGCGTTTGCTGCATTTACTTGGTTGTATATATTAGTCAGCCGATATTTAGGCTAGAGGATGAGCGTATGACTCAACAGTATAAAAACAACAACCAAGTGATATGGTTTGATGACGAGATCATTACAGACCCTAGCCAACCGATATTTGATGCGGAATACTGGCAGTCCTCCGACAAGGTGGTTGGCAGTGCGACGGGGCGAGGTACGACATGGTTTATCCAACTAGAGAACATGCAAGCGGCACTACGTCATTACCGTCGTGGCGGTTTGTTTGGGAAGTTAGTTAACGATCATTATTGGTTCTCTGGCTGGGATAATACCCGTTGTGCGCAAGAGTTTCAGCTTTTGTTGGCGCTAATTGAGGCTGGGGTGCACGTTCCTTGTCCTATTGCAGCAAGAGCCGTAAAGTCAGGACTCTTCTATCAAGCTGATTTATTAAGTGAGCGAATCCCAAACGCCAGAGATCTGGTTAGTATCTTGCAAGAACAGTCTTTATCGGTAGAAATGTATCAGAAAATAGGGCAAGAAATTGCCAAGATGCATCAGGTTGGCGTTAACCATACCGATTTGAATATCCACAATATCTTGATCGACGACAAAGATAAGGTATGGATTATCGATTTTGATAAGTGCCGTTTTGAGCGAAGCTCTGAGTGGCAAAGTGCCAATTTATCGCGACTGAAGCGTTCATTTTTGAAGGAGTTAGATAAACGCCGGATAAAGTGGCAAGAAATTAACTTTGAAGCCTTACGAGATGGTTATAACCAAAACACTACGCAATAATTTGAAGTGTCCACCTAACGCTACCAACAAATCTTTGATTGTGTGGTTAACTTGTTATAGTCAGTGTAAACTTGATTAGTTTAAGAAACTTTAGGATTGTGCGATGCTTGACGCGGTATAATCCTTAATACCAATCTAATATTTATACAGGTGATTAATGTGGATGTTGTAGCAGTAATAGTTGCTCGCGGTGGAAGCAAAAGAATTCCGAATAAAAATATTCTTCCAATCAATGGCGTTAGCCTCTTAGAGCGGAAAATTGATACTCTAAAGCAATGTCCCTCTATTAGCCGTGTTGTTGTCGGTTCTGAAGACGTAACGATTTTAGAACTAGCAAAAGCAAGAGGTGCAGAAGTAGTAAAGAGACCAGACTACTACTGTGATGAAGCACGAGCTAGTGCCAATGATATGATAGGAAACATGTGTAGTTTGATTTCCGCAGATGTTGTTGTTTGGGCTCACTGTACAAACCCATTAGTATCTGTCGATACTTATGAGAGTGCTGTTAACGCTTTTTTTGAGGCTGAACAAGAAGGGTACGACTCTTTGTTATCGGTGTATGAATTGAAAGAGCACTTATGGGACTCTAATTTTCAAGTTTTAAATTATAACCCATATGCGGAAAGGCATACGCTAGCATCAGAGCTGGAGCCGCTTTATGCACAAGATGGTGCTATTTTTATTCAAAGGCACAAAAATATGTTGAAAAATAGTTACTTCTTCGGTGCTAAGCCTAAGCACTTTATAATGCCAGTAGAAGAAGTTTTTGATATCAATTTCCCTGTAGAGTTCAAAATCGCTGAGATATTACTATCTCGGTGTGAAGATGAATAGTTAACTACAAAGCTATTGAATACAAAAAATATGAAGCTAGTAGGCAACAAGGCTATTATCACAACGACTTTCGATTATTACTATCTAGTAATGCTATTTGTTCTTTCGTTTTATCTAATAATACATTGCTTGCATATTAGTGTCCTTAGCTACCTATAGTTTATATATTATTAAATAATGACTAAGTTATTGCGACATAGATTAAAAGTGCAGTTAAAGAATATAAGCAACGCTGTAAAATCTTAGTTTTAAGGTCAGGAAATGAAAAAAAAACTGCTAATGGTATGTTACGGTGGTGGGCACGTAACGATCATTGAGCCCCTTTACCAGCAGCTCAAAGATAAATACGAGATAACGGTCCTAGCTTTGACTTTGGCCGCTCCTTACTTAGCTGCTCGGGGCGTACCTTATGTGACATTCCGATCTTTCAAAGAACTCTTCGATCCGGAAGTCGTTACTACTGGTGAAGGCCTCCTTGCGAACCTCGAGCATAATGGTGAAGTACAATATGAAGATAGCTTATATTACATGGGTTGCTCATACTATGATCTTGTCGAGAGCGTAGGTCTGGAGGAGGCAAAGTCATTGTATGAAAGCAAAGGAAGAGCTGCTTTTTATCCAGAGCCCACGTTAATAAAAATTATTCAATCTCTTTCTCCTGATATGCTTATCACAACGAATGCAATCAGAGCAGAACGAGCGTCTTTGTCTGCGGCGAAGAAGTGTGGTGTACCGACGCTTTGTATCAACGATGGGTTATGGATTGAAGGTGGGCTTTCAGGAGTTTTAGATATCGCTAATGACGAGTTAGCTGATATCATTTGCGTCCTTTCCAGTGAAGTTAAATCTAACTTGGAAGCATCAAGAAAAAGTCGCTCAGCTCGAATTGTTGCCACCGGTACGCCAGTTTTTGACAGTATCAAATTGACAGAAAGAAGAAAAAAAACAAATCAGTTAACGCTTTTGTTCGCTGACTGCCACCTGCCTAAACATTTTCATTTATATCCTGATATTGTAGGTGACCCGGAGTTTGCATTTAGAGTCCGAGAAAAGCTCAATGTTCTTGCTCAAGAACATGATTGGAAAGTTATTGTAAGGCCGCATCCAAATCAAGTTATTGATTATTCAGACTACAGTAACTTGCATGTCTCAGGTAAGAATGATTCACTTCATGAGCAGTTAGCTCAGTCAGATATTGTTTTGACTAATATGAGTACCGTTGGCTTAGAGGGCAAAGCCATGGGGTTGGGATTAGTTACATTAGAAGGAACTGTTTTCAACCGCTACAATTCATTCTATAAGGCTGGTTTATCCACCCCCGTATTTCATGAAAGTGAGCTGTACAATGCCATTATTGAAGAGCTTGAAAGAGCCACTCACGGCATAAGTCTATATGAAGGCTTAGCTACAGAAAATATTTCACGTGAAATTTCTAGATATCTAGGTTCCTAGCTATACCCATGAAGAAAATCTTCCTTAGTGCATTAATTGTTTCGCTGGGACTGTTTATCGGTCGTTTTAGTGGCTTTCTTCGTGAAATAATAATCGCAAATAATTTTGGGGCAACAGAAAACAGTGATTTTATTGTTTTATTGCTTACAACCCCAGACTTTTTAGTCAACTTACTCATGGGCGGTGCCATGAGTATGGCACTAGTTCCTGAGTTTAAGAAATTAAATGAAGAAGATAGTCAGTTACTTTACAAACAAGTAACTTCAGTAATGTTTCTTTTTGGTTTAACAGTTTGCTTGCTTTCTTATCCACTTAGGAGTGACTTAATATCATTTCTTGCTTTGGGAATGAATGAGACATTTATAGAAACCAATCAAGATTACTTCTTCTTTAGCTTAATTGCATTGCCTTTTTCATTGGCAACTGGTGCTTCGTTAGCTTATCTAAATTCCAAAGAAAGGTTCACAACTACTTCTTTGAGTACGTTAATAGTTAATCTTACTATTATTGTATTTGTTTGCTTAACAGCCTTTTTAGATAGTGGGTTTATCTTAATATCGATTGGCTTGGTGTTAGCGTCTCTAATGAGGTGGCTGTCACAAGTACTTGCTATAGGGTTACCCCCATTTTTTATCAAACATGAAAGAAATTTAATAAGCAGAGATTTATTATCTAGATATTTTTATGCTTTGGCTGCAGGTGGTGTTATCTTCCTTTTACCAATAATTGTCCGTACCGTCGCTTCCATTGATGGGGGAGGGTCGTTGTCTTTAGTGAACTACACAATTAAGTTGGTAGAGCTGCCTTTAATTATCCTATCGACGGTATTTAGTATAATATTTCTTCCTAAACTATCGGGAATATACTCGAATGGTAATGAAGGTAAGTTCTTAAAACTAGCATCCAATATATTATGTTTTAGTCTTTTTATGTCCATACTTGTGACGACAGCAATGGTTCTTTATGCGGATACTATAGTTGAAACTATTTATGGTTGGGGGGCGTTAAGTCACCATCAGTTGATGAATATTTCTGAATATTTGAAAACGTATGCCATAAGTTTGCCGTTTCAGTGCGTGAACGGCATTATTCTGGCTGTTTTTTCATCAAGAAGGGATACTAAGCGACCTTTCATAGTTACTACCCTATTGGGTATTGTCGTCTTTTCTTTTTTAATATTGGTAAAACCACCAATTGAAGATTTGCTTTATTCTCTAATAACTTTTTACGCCACTACAGCAATATGTTTTTTGATTGCTCTTCGAGCCGGGCATAAGATTTTTCCATTCTATGTAGATATGAGAATACTTGTGCTTGGTATTTCCTTGCTATTGATGACGTTTGTTATTTTGTACTCTGCAAAGAACTTTGTTATTACATTAGAACCTATTATTGGAACCTTTACTATAGGAGTATACGTAACATCAGTTTTATTAGTGTTTGTTTTAATGTTTAGGTTTATGACTAGTAGGAGTTAGTATGAATTTAATGTATATAACTAATAATCCAGAGATTGCTTCTTATGCTAACAGTTGTGGTATTAGTCGTATTTTTGTTGACCTGGAAGTTCTTGGTAAATATGAGCGTCAAGGGCATTTAGATACTGTAATAAGTAATCATTCTGAAGAAGATATCAATAAGGTTAAAACGGCATCAGGTTCATCTGAAGTATTAGTTCGCATCAACCCTTTCAATAAAAACATTAGCAAAGAAGTCGATCGAGCTATTGCCGAGGGTGCTGATATCATTATGTTACCAATGTTTCACTCAAAAGAAGAGGTGAACAGTGTTGGTAAGATGATAAATGGCAGAGCCAAATTCATTCCTCTTATTGAGACAAAATCTGCAGCCGAGTCTCTAGAAACTTATGTTGATAGCCCGTATGTATCAGAGTTCTATATAGGGTTGAATGACTTGCATAGAGAGTTAGGCTTTCGTTTTATGTTCGAGATCATTTCAACGGGATACTTGGATCAATTAGTTGCGGCAATAAAAACTTCTGGAAAGCCATTTGGCTTTGGGGGCGTGGCTAGAGTCGGCGAAGGGACATTACCTGCTAGTTTGATTTTGGGAGAACATGCTCGTCTTGGTTCAAGTGCGGTTATATTGTCCAGAGCATTTCATCAGCGTTCTAAAAACCTTGAGGAACTAAAGAGTAAACTCGATCTAGAGCTAGAAGTATCGCGCTTGTATTCCGAGATAGAGAGATTGAAAAATAGGACTTATGAGCAGATTCAACATGATAAAAACGAACTAAAAAGAATTGTGGACGGCATTGTAGAAGGTGAGATGTGAAAACTATTTTTGATTGTTTAGTTTCGGCGTTGGCATTGATTTTACTCGCGCCACTTTTGTTTGTTGTTGCGATCATCATCTTCGTCGATGATCCAGGTTCACCATTTTTTAAACAAAAAAGAGTGGGGTTAGGAGGGAGAGAGTTTGGGATGTATAAATTTCGTAGTATGAAATGCAATGCATCCGAAGTAGGTCCTTATTTCACTCAACAAAATGATCCAAGAATCACTAGAGTTGGACGAGTGATCAGAAGAACAAGTATTGATGAATTACCGCAACTTATAAACGTGCTATTGGGTGATATGAGCATCGTTGGCCCTCGTCCTGACGTCCCCGTCCAAGAAAAAAACTATACGCCAGATGAGTGGCAATTACGTAATAGCGTCAAACCGGGAATCACGGGTTTGGCTCAAGCTACGGTGCGTTCAAATACGACACCAGAAGAGAGAACCCGATTAGATCTAGAATATGTAAAGACTCATAGCATTTATCTCGATCTTAAAATTATAGCGATGACAGTGAAGCAAGTTATTAGAAAAGGTGGGAATTAATATGTGCGGTATTTTCGGTTACTTCGACTTTTCTAATCGTTCTTTAAGCGAAGAAACGGTGCGTGCCATGGGGGAGGCGATTGTATATCGAGGACCTGATGGCATGGGGTATTACCACCGGGAAGGTAGAGCACTCGGAAACCAGAGATTAGCAATCTTAGATTTAGAGCACGGACAACAGCCTTTTTATTCTGATGAGCACGATATTGTTGTAGTTCAAAATGGTGAAATATTTAACCATGTTGAACTTGCTCAAAAACTTGCTGGGACCCCTTTCGAGTGTAAAACAACATGTGACACAGAAGTATTGTTAAGACTTTACCAAAAGTACGGTATTGACTTCATTTCAATGCTAAACGGTATGTTTGCAATCAGTATTTACGATAAGCGCATAGACACTATGTTTCTCATTCGTGATCGCGTTGGAGAAAAGCCACTATATTATGCAAATCACAACGGAATGTTGGCCTTTGGTTCGGAAATAAAATCAATCTTGAAGGTAGGTATTCCAAGAGAACTAAACAAGAAAGCATTAGATAGTTATATCTCTTACAATTATGTGGTACCACCCATGACAATGTTTTCTGGTGTGGAGCATGTCATGCCGGGAAGCTACCTCTCTATTTCTAATTCAGGCATTGAAGAAGTCTCTTGGTGGGATGTCGCTGATGTCAATCCAGAAGAAGCAAGTGAAGCGGCCTGGATTGAGCAATTGGACACGACTTTAGATGATGCAGTTCGACTTCGTTTAAGAGCTGATGTCCCGTTTGGTGCGTTCTTATCTGGAGGAGTAGATTCAAGCTCCGTTGTTGGGTATATGGCGAAGCATTTAGAACAACCAGTCAAAACATTTTCGATTGGGTTTCATGATAAAAAGTACGATGAATCCCCCTACGCAGAGGCTGCGGCCAACAGGTTCAATACTGAGCATGTTTGCGAAAAAGTAGAAGCAAACCTCCTGAACTTGTGGGGGAAATCAACATATCATTGCGATCAACCGCATGGTGATGTTTCATTTATGCCGACGTATAAAGTCGCAGAACTTGCTTCAAAAGAAGTGAAAATGGTTTTAACAGGCGATGGGGCTGATGAACTGTTTGCGGGATATGATAAATACAAAAACTTTTTTGATTCAGACACTGACTCGCTAAGTGACGAAGAGTTTCAGATTAAGTTTTTGGAAAGTATTTCGCTATTCCAACAAACATCGAAGAGTAAGCTATACAGCGATTCTATGATGGAAGCTTTGGCTGGGGTAGACAGTCACTACTTTGCGAAACAAGCATTTAAGAAAGTAAAGCATCAGGACAGAGTAAACCAAGCCTTATATATAGACACCAAGCTATTACTGCCTGGAAATAACTTGGTTAAACCGGACCGAATGGGAATGGCGGTCTCTATTGAAAACCGTGCTCCATTTCTAGACTTTAGAATGATTGAGCTAGCTTTTTCAATTCCAGGTGAATTAAAACTACACGATGGTGAGACGAAGTACATTTTCAAAAAGACTGTATCTAACCTGATAGGCGAGGAGTTAGCTTACCGTAAAAAGCAAATGTTCACAGTTCCAATTGGCGAATGGCTCAAAACGGACTTAAAGGACATGGTTTCCGATCTCTTATTTAGCGAAAAAGCCAAATCAAGAGGAATTTTCAACCATGATTTTGTCCAAGAGCTTTATGAAAATCATTGTAAAGGCACCTCAAATAATACTCGAGAGATTCGAGCTTTAATGGCAGTTGAACTTTGGTTTAGAGAGTTTATTGATTAGTGTATTCAGTCATGGGTTTATGCTCATGGCTGATTAACAATATGTATTCTCATGTACGAAATGCATGAGTAAGCTCAAGTTGGTCGTAATGAAAGAGTTTTTTTTGAGACGTAGAGTGAAGGATACGTTAGTAGCCCTCTCCGATTTTAACTTTATATTACTGTCCTTTTGGATGGCAGTTTTCACAAGGTTTTATCAGCTAGAGTACTTGATAGATTACTCTAGCTACTTATACCTATCTATTTCATCCGCTACTCTCTTTGTCTTTATCTGTTGGATTCGAGGTGTTTACAAACACGTGCTAAGACATGCGATGAATAGTATTGCAAAGTTAATTGTAAGCTCATTATGTATTGTCGTACTTTTTTTAGGTTTTACCTCCTATTTTAATCAGGTAATGCTGCCGCGAACATTACCAATATTATTCTTTTGTTTTTCTTTCATTTTAACCTTCTTTTCGAGGTTTGTTATTGTAAGTCTTATTGAAGGGGCTTCATCGAAAGGTAAAGAAAACATCATTGTTTATGGTGCAGGAAAAGCCGGACGGCAATTGGTTGTAATGTTGCAAAAAGGTGAGTTGTACAATGCTAAAGCATTTATTGATGATAACCCAACTCTAGTTGGAAGAACGATTGTTGGCGTTAAAGTTTACTCACCCAAGAATATTGCAGGCTTAAAGCGTAAGTACGGTATTCAAAAAGCGATCTTATCCATTCCTTCAGCGCCGAAAAAACAGAAAGCGGAAGCTGCTTCTCTGCTGTCTACAATGGGGATTGATGTTTTGACAATTCCAAACTTGGATGATCTTGTCTTAGGCATTGTAAAGATAGACGAGTTAAAAGAGGTAGCGATAGAGGATTTGCTTGGTCGTATACCAGTCGCACCAACCCAGAAACTGTTAGAAGCGAATATTAAAGGTAAAGTTGTAATGGTGACTGGGGCGGGAGGCTCTATTGGTTCTGAGTTATGTCGCCAGATTATTAAGAATAAACCAAGAAAGCTGGTTCTTTATGAGCTTTCAGAGTTTGCGTTGTATCAGATAGATAAAGAGTTAAATAGTTACATTACGAATGAAGGCTTAGATTCAGAGGTGATACCTTTGCTTGGCTCCGTCCAACGCCAAAATCGTTTATCGGCTGTGATGAACGCGTTTAAAGTAAACACGGTGTACCATGCTGCAGCATACAAACATGTTCCATTAGTTGAGCACAACGTTGTAGAGGGCGTTAGAAACAACGTTTTTGGTACGTACTACACCGCCATGGCCGCAATCGAGAGTGGTGTCGAGTCTTTTGTATTGATATCAACCGATAAAGCTGTGAGGCCGACAAATGTTATGGGAGCCACGAAACGTTTAGCTGAGCTAGGCTTACAGGCACTCGCTGAGCAGCAACTTCATGACGCTAAAGGTACAAGGTTCTGTATGGTTCGCTTCGGCAATGTTCTCGGTTCATCCGGCTCTGTCGTGCCTTTGTTCAAGCAGCAAATTGAGCATGGAGGCCCGATCACTCTGACTCACCCAGAGATCACTCGATACTTTATGACCATTCCAGAAGCTGCACAGTTGGTTATTCAAGCTGGAGCAATGGGTAAAGGAGGGGACGTATTCGTACTTGATATGGGAGAGTCTGTGAAGATCATCGACTTAGCTAAAAACCTCATTAATCTTTCGGGGCTGGAGGTAAGAGATGATGAGAATCCTGATGGTGATATCGAAATACGCTGTACAGGCTTAAGACCTGGTGAAAAGCTCTATGAGGAGCTATTAATTGGAGATAATGTCAAGAAAACTAGCCATGAGCGTATTATGACCGCTCATGAGACCTACTTACCGCTTGATCAGTACCAAGACATACTCTGCAAGTTAGATGAAGCTTGTCATAACTTTGAGCATGATAAAATTCGGAGCATATTGCTTGAAGCTCCAACAGGTTTTAAGCCGACTGATGGAATATGCGATCTTGTTTGGAAAGCTAACCTGTAGAGGCTCGTAGGTTAAAAATGAAAGCGGCCTTCGAGTATCTCATGGGCCGTTTTTAGGTAAAAAATTTAGAACGTAGCGTTTTATAAACTTTCTCTTAGTGTTCACTCTATTCTTCTTTACTTTGTATCCAACATAAAGATATGAGTGCGATGAACATTATGAGTGGCTGAGCATGATTTATAGGTATGTCCGTAAAAGCTGAAACCCAGAAAACAGTTAATACACCAAGCACAATGCTTGCCGGCAGTGTGTCTAATTTTCGTACCTGTGATAAAGGGAAGAAAAATAATACGATAAGTAGTGCCAGCCCTACTAGGCCTTGTTTTACAAGAGTATTGATGTATTGATTGTGGTAGTGCCCCCATTGAGCTGTATCTTGCTCAATAATGCCTTTATTAGCTAACGTTTCTCGAAATGATTTCTCTTTACTGCCCAAACCGAATATCGGTTTCTCAAATATCGAATAGACACTTGAATGCCATAACTTTATTCTTGCTCCAATCGATGTGTCTGTTCCACCTTGCTTGATTGTTTCAATCGCATTTTCGGTGCTTTTTACTCTCTCGGAAACAATAGAAGAATGAATTGTGAAAGATAAAATAGTGACAGTAATAATAGATAGCAACCTACCATATTTAAGGCATTTCTGTCTTTGAGTGAAAATAACAACAATAAATAAAGAGCAGAGTAAAGCTAAAAATGGTCCTCTTGAAAGGCTTATTACCAATGAATTAAAGCTAAATATAAAAGCTATTAGACTTATATTTCGAATTTCTTTTGTTTTAGTAGTTAAAAAGTAACATATCGAGGCAGTTGCCACAGCTGCGGAAATTGTTGTGTATGGTATAGGGTTTATATCCCATAGTGCTCTAGGATTGTTCCAAATATACATGTTAAGAGTGGTGTACGTTAACATGAATAAACTGGAAATAAGCAAAAGCCAGTGAAGATTGTGAAATAGTTTGTCCGATAGTTTATCTGGAAAAGAAACAAGGAAGACAAACATGATTGCATAAGCACGCAAGGAGTCGTTGGAGATTGAACTATTGTATTCTTTATAAAATATAGTTGATAATAACATTATGCCAATAACTTGAGTCCACCTATTCTTGGTGATGTTATGGATGATTGTTTTGCAACCATAGTTCCAAACTGAACTAATTAGAGAAATTACTGACAGTACGATCATCGCTTTGTAAGAATCAGAGTTTACCAGTTGACCCGAAAAAGCCCATATTATTGGCGTGGATATTAGCCATTCGTGTAGGGATATCTTGCTTATACTTACTTTATCAATAAATTTCATTTTGACAGCTCTTTGAGAACTCAATGTGATGGCTTATTTGTTATCAAGGCACCACTTTATTACTAAGCTTTATGTGTATGCTCAATGCTTGGCTTAAATGTTAATTTTATATTATAAAATTTACTGACCATTTATAGCGTTAAGCTTCTGGATTGTGGATTTTAAAGCCCCACATCTTTTAGACGTAAATGCTTTTAACTTGCTACTTATTTCATTCCGTTGATTTTTGTTACTCATATAGAGTGCTGTATAAAGTGCAATTTCCTGAGAATTTTGGGCAATATCTATAACACCTTCTTTCTTCATGGTGACGACAATATCTTCAAAGTTGAAAAAACTAGGTCCGGTTATGGTTGGAACGCCCAAAACCGCTGGCTCTAACACATTGTGTCCACCGACTTTATCTCCGATTAGACTGCCACCCATAAAGCAGATGTCCGCAGCGCCCATCAAAGTTAGCATCTCGCCCATAGTATCGCCGAGATATACTTGAGTATTAGTCTCTACTGAATGTGTTGAAGTACGACGCACAGTGTTAAAGCCTTGCTGTTGGCAAAGCGTGAAGACATCATCAAATCGTTCTGGATGGCGAGGAACCAAAACGAGTAAAGCATTTGGATGAGATTTTAAAACTTGTCTATGTGCATCTAATACCTGTTCGTCCTCGCCTTTGTGGGTGCTAGCTGCAATCCAAATCGGACGATCGTTTCCAAGCTGGGCTCGAAGCTGCTGTCCTTGTTGTTTCACTTGCTCTGATATTTGAATATCGAACTTAATCGAGCCAGTAACGGATAGTTTCTTTTTCTCAACGCCTAAGCGTTCGAAGTGCTCTGCATCTGAATCCGTTTGGCAGAGTACTTGAGTTAGGCATGGATGAAGCTGGTTAAAAAGCCGCTGTATTTTGGCGTAGTTCTGACATGATTTTTCAGATAGGCGCGCATTCACGACAGTTATAGGGATACCCGCTTTGTGAACATTGTGAAGCGTGTTTGGCCACAGCTCAGTCTCAATGATCAACATCTGTTTTGGTTGCACTGCTTTAAGAAAGCCTTTGATAGCAAACCCAAAGTCAATTGGCATATAGCGGTGTTCAATTAAATCACCCAACTTAGCAATCTGTTCAGCTCCGGTACTTGTTGTTGTAGTAACTAGAATAGATTGTTTGGGGTTTTGTTCCTTAAGGGCTTTAATTAAAGGTGTTGCTGCTATGCTTTCACCAACAGATACGGCATGTATCCAAATAGGTTTGTCGTTGCTTTTTAGCTTGGGAGTGATACCAAAGTGCTCTTTCCAGCGAGAGCCGAACTTAGGCTTATTTGGTTTGCTCTTGTACAAACCAAATAAAAGCAGCGGTGACGCTAGAGCGAGTAGTAAGGTATAAACAATACGAACTAACATGAGCTTATCGTAATGGCGTCAAGTTTTTGGATGCTATCTAGCACTTGCTTAGGCGAAAGTTCTGTCAAGCACTTGAGGTGTTCGTATTGACATTCACGCTGGAAACAAGGGCGACAATCAATATCGGTATGAACAATCTCCACTTTTTCTGCAAGTGGAGGGGTGTACTTCGGTGAAGTTGAGCCATACACGGCAACAACATTACAACCAACCGCAGCTGCCACATGCATTAAGCCTGAGTCGTTCGCGACAACAGTCTTACATGCAGCAAGCAGATCGACAGCTTCAATTAAGCTGGTTTGGCCTGCTAGAACATGAATGTGCTCATGGCATTGCGTCGGAACAAGTGCGCGAATATTGTTACAAGTCTCTAAGTCCTTTTGAGAACCAAACAACCAGATTTGATACCCAGATCGAGCCATTTGCGTCGCAACTTCAGCGTAGTGTTTTTCGGGCCATTTTTTTGCGGGACCAAACTCTGCTCCTGGGCACAGTCCAATAATTGGTTGGTCTTGCGTTAAGTTGAATTTTTGGATCGTGGCTTGTTGCTCTGCTTCGTTGATTGCAAGGCGTGGGCGAGGTAAGGTTTCAAGCCCGCCAAGAGAATTAGAGTCCACCATTTCTGCTTTTGGATAAGCTAACGCTACATAGCGCTCTACCATGTACTGAAAAGACTTCATGTTAGGGCGTAAGTCATTCAATAAACCATAGCGCATTTCTCCTTTCCAGCCAGTACGAAGAGGAATGTTGGCAAACCATGGGATCAGTGCTGATTTCGCTGATTTAGGCAAGATATAGGCGTGGTCATATTGCTTTTCACGTAATGATTTACCAATTTCTCTGCGGCCTAATAAATTAAACTCACCATGACCGATAGGCATTTCAATCGCTTGGTGGATTTCTGGCATACGCTCAAGAATCGGTTTACACCATCCAGGAGCAATGACATCGATAGTGCAGTTTGGGTGTTGGTGTTTAATGACTTTGTATAGTGATTGTGACATCACCATATCGCCAACCCATGAAGGGCCAATAATGAGTATTTTCATGGTTTAATCCGGTGCTCTCATAGAAAAGTCTTTTATTTGTTCATAAAGCCTAAAAGACTCAATATAAAGCTTGTCGATAAGAGTTATACCTTGTTTGTTCTTCCTTGAGCTGCCAATAGTTGAGTCTATTTTTGCTCGAACAACTAAATCAGGTTTGAGACAGTATGTGAAAATACCGTGTTTATATGGTTTTTCCATATAATCATCGACAGGCTCGATAAACTGAGCAGCATTGTGAATGAATGACTGTGCAGCTTTTGGTGAAATGATATAGCCCATAATTCCACACGTTCTTCTGTAATAACGGATGATTTTTATTTTTGAATCAAAAGCTTTGATGTTTTTATACTTCTTTGGGCTTGTTGCGCATAGCTTTAAAAAATCGAACTCAACCGCGATCTTTGGCAGATGTTTAAAGTACTCAAAAAATTCATCAGTAAGATCACAGTTATCTTCTAATATCAACAAAGGAGCACTGGATTCAGCTGCGATCTGCCAAGCTTGAAGGTGGCTGGAAAAACAAGCAACTTCGCTATCAACAAGTTTATAACCAAATCTTTTTTTTGTTAGTTGATCGTTTCTACGTTCAGATAAAGGGAAGTTTCCTTGTTGAGCGTCAGCGGCATCCAAAAAGCTAAACTCTATTCCTGACGCTTCTAATTGTGATGCAATACGCTCTCTTCGTTCGACAGAGCGCTTTAAACTGATAACTATGACTTTCATTACACTTTCCAGTCGCTGTTATATCTTGGTTTAAACAAATTGTAATAGTTACTGCCGTCTTCTTGAGAGTGCAGCAACTGCAATACCCACATATATTGTTCGGGTTTATCACCGACAAAGTATTCAATGGTTTCATTACAGGTACGAGCGTCTTGCTCTTCGCCTTTATCCAGCTCAAACGCCGGTAAAATCTCAATATCAAACGTACCATCTTCAGTGTTCATCGACGCAAATAGAGGCAGTACTTTTGAGCGTGATAGTTTCGCAATTTTGCCTAAACCAGGTAGTGTTGCTTTACGTGTAGCAAAAAAATCTACAAACACACTATGCTCTGGGCCGTGATCTTGATCGGGTAGATAATACCCTACATAGCCATCTCGAATGGATTTCAGAAAAGGCTTAATGCCACCTGAGCGTTCATAAACACGACCACCGTATTGGACTCTTTGCTTGTGCATCAGCCAGTCAGCAACATCATTCTTTTGTTTCTTCGCCATTGCAGACACTGGCATTCCCATTGAAGCGAGCAAGATAGCAGGCACATCAATTGCCCAAGAGTGGGGAACCACTAAAATCACATTTTCGTTGTTATCAATGTGCTGTCGTAAAATGTCTAGGCCGCGAATTTGGCAACGGTTCTGAAGCCACTTTGGTGAGCGTAAACTTAGTAACCCGAAGCGAAAAAAGAACATGGCTGCTGTGTAGAGTGTTTTTTCTATCAAAGCTTCACGTTCTTGGAACGACTTTTCCGGAAAACACAGCTCAAAGTTCACCCTCGCTCGGTGAGCTGGACCTTTGTGGGATTTAGACAGTTTTTTGGCTATGGTTTTCGCCAACCACTTTTGTAAACCCAGTGGCATTAATGATAAAGGTAAAAATAAGATAACACCTAGCCACGTGCCCCAGTACTTAGGCGACAGAAAGTGGCGCTTAAACTCAGGGTTATATGCTTTGGGGTCGAAGTCATCACGTTTTATGGTCATGGCGTGTCTAGTTACCTATTCGTGTACGGGCGAAGTGGTTTAAATGAGAAAAAGATAGTTAGGAATGATACAGGCAATTGCACTTGAGTAAAGGTGGCAGGTTATGGTTCTACCACCTTGTGGTGCTTAACTGTTTTGGATAGTTAAGTATTCGGCAACGCCTTCTGCAACTGTCTTGAATTCAACATCACAACCTGCGGTGCGCAGTTTGGTCAGATCCGCTTGTGTGAATTCTTGGTAAGCGCCTTTTAGGTGCTCAGGGAATGGGATGGTTTCAATTTGGCCTTTGCCATGATGCTTGATAACTGCTTTTGCTACCTCTTCAAAAGATTCAGCACGGCCAGTACCACAGTTAAAAATGCCTGATACGCCGTTTTCTAAGAACCACAGGTTAACTTTACATACATCACCAACGTAAACGAAGTCGCGTTTGAATGATTCGCTGCCCGCGAACAATTTAGGATTTTCACCTGCGTTAAGTTGGTTGTTTAGGTGGAACGCAACTGATGCCATGCTACCTTTGTGGTCTTCACGTGGGCCATATACGTTGAAGTAGCGGAAGCCAGTGATTTGAGAAAGGGTCTCACCATGTTCTTCAGCGTCTTGCCATAGGCGACGAACGTAGTTATCAAACTGCTGTTTCGAGTAACCGTATACATTCAGTGCGCCTTCGTATTCGCGTTCTTCAACGAAAGTCTCTGTATCGCCGTAAGTGGCTGCTGAAGAAGCGTATAGGAATGGAATCTCGCGATCTAAACAGTAATGCAGCAGCTCTTTAGAGTACTCGTAATTGTTTAGCATCATGTACTTACCATCCCACTCAGTCGTTGCAGAACAAGCACCTTCGTGGAAAATTGCCTCAATCGGACCAAAATCATCGCCCGCCATAATTTGGGTCAGAAAGTCGTCACGATCCATGTAATCTGTGATGTCCAGATCAACTAAGTTCTTAAACTTTTTGCCATTTTTTAGGTTGTCGACAACCAGGATATCGTTAATACCAGTTTCGTTTAGTGCTTTAATAATGTTGCTGCCGATCATGCCAGCACCACCAGTTACGATGATCATAAGACTTCCACCATAGATTAAAATTTTCTCAGGAATTCTAGCAAGAAACAGAAATTAGCGCTATTGGAAGGAAAAGGAAAGGTATAGAGCACTTGGGGGAGGAATAAACAAAAGGGAGCCGAAGCTCCCTCAAGTAGGCTGTTATTTAGCGTTTGACGTATTTGGGCGTTGATACCAAGGATTACGCTCATCCGTCAGCTCAATCAAGCTGTACTTACGACCTAGCTTCTGACCGCCATCGCGAGTCAATGGTTGCCAGCTAAAGAACGCACGGTTGTTGCTTGGCTTAACGGTCATGATGTCGAATGGAATCGAAATGTAGAAGCCTTTAGTAAAGCTACCTTCACCGAATTCGTCAGCCGACAAATCACTGATTGATGCGAATGCACCTGCAATGACACCACTCTTGAACTGTTTAGATACATTCACTTGTGTACCGATATCACCCGCTAGGAACTGACCAACATCAACTTGAATCATCAAATCTTGTAGGAAATCCCATTGAGGGTAGTAATAACCCGACACAAAACCAGTAAAGCCTTTATCTACAACTTGGAACGGACGTCCATATTCTGGCACATTTTGCCATTTCTCATCGTAAACACCGAAGTAACTTTGTGGATCACGTTGAGAAATTAAGTTAACGTCAGCGCCAATCGCCCAGTTAGCTCCTTGTGGTCGGTAAAGAAACTCGGTACCGACTCCGGCAAACATGCTCTCCAGATAGCCCGCGTAGAATTGCTGGTCCATGGTATCTGAATACTCTTGGAACCAAGTTAACTGTAGGTTGGACATGGTTACCGCGTGTTCATTTTGATAAGCACGGAACATGGTACGTACACGAGGAATCGAAGTGCCGTCTGGTGGGGTGACGTAGTTAAACTTGTCGTAGTTGTTGTACCAATCCCAGTATAGCGAGCCACCAATTTCTAGGTTATCTGTCAGCCAGTAAGACGCGCTACCACTTAAACCGACACTGAACAGATAGAACTCTTCTGGGTTGCCTAAGGTCTGAGCCAGTTTTGGTGAAAAGCCCCAATCAAAGCGCTCAAAACCATCGTAAGCAGGTTTACCTTGCGGTTTATCGCTCGAGGTCGATGTTGCATCTTCGATATTTGGATTGATGTAGTTAACTTCTGCAAAGTCACGGTATTTCTCTTTGGAGATAACCGTTTGATCGCCGATCAGACCACGACTGCGTTCATTGATAGTAAAGGTATCAATGTTGTCTGGCATTTCGTTATAAAGGACTGCCGCCGCTTTTTCATGAGCTTCATTGCGATCACGATACTTTTTCTGCTCGCCAACAACTGAAACGGTATTCTCCTCAACGTAGAGTTGGGTATTTTGGTAGCCAGCAATTTTATCCAGCTCCTCGGTAACACGTTCCCAATCTACATCAGACAGTTGTTCTGGTTGCTTGTCTTCAACTTCTGGTGTTGGTGTATCACGCCAGAAAGACGGCATATCATTGAAGTTTGTGTAAAGGCTTACGCCTGCAACTAACGTATCGCCTCGCTCGTAGCTCAAGCGCAAATCTGCCATATGTCCTAAACGATATAGAACACCAAAGTTCCAAGGCGTATGAGGTGCCATGTCTACACCACCACGTACCACAGGGAAATCTTCGCTGTAATCGTTGCTGTCGTATTCAAGCTTAAATCGCAGTGGCGCATGCAAAGTTTGATACTCGACACCACCAAAGAGTGCAGCAGGACCTTTGAACCAGCGTTCAAAATCAACACTACCGCCATTACCTTTAAAGTCTGAAGGGCGTTCACAGAAACTATCGGACAGCTTACAAGCTGGGTTGCTGATGTTGTCGCGCGTACCTAAGTAGCCCCAGCCCATGCCTAAAGTGAAATCAAAGGTACCAAGGTTTGGGTTAGAGTAACGTTTTGTTGCAGCAACAAACTCACCATCAAAAAGACCGGTACCTGCAAAATCACGCACACCAACAGAAAGCTCTGGCAGGTACTCGGATTCTTCTAACAAGCGAACTTTAAAGTCGATTCCCTTGTCGGTGTACTTGGTATCACCCGAAAAGCTCGGATCGTTACTGTAGAAAAGATCGTTCACCATGGTGTAACGAATGGTTGTTTCTAGCCATGGCATCACTTGCAAAGTCACATTGTAAAATAGGTACTCGTCGCTACCGGTAACAGCAAAGTTAAACTCGCCTTCAGGTGCCATACGACCTGTAGGCATCTGCATTAAGCCGACACCACCAAAGTCCATTTGTGATGGTTGCAATGGCGGTGCTTCGAAAGGCATGTCTTGAGCCCACACCAACGCTGGACCCATTAAAGAAAGGGATAAACTGGTTCTGATCAGGTTCATGTTTAGTTCTTCGATGAGGTTGGTTTACGTTGTGCAAGCAGAGCGACAATGTCTTTATCCATTTGTGATGTTTCGAACTCATCAAATGGGATGTACACCAAAGTAAGTGGTGGCAAGTAATATTGAGTGGTTAACCAACTGCCATGGTGAGGATGAATAACCTTGCCATCCGGATAAATTAGGATTGGCGGATAGGAAAGCTCATCAATATCACTTGAACGTAGGTTATCGATCTGTTTATGCAGAGCGACACCCGCTTGGTTTTCTACCGCGTAGACTTTTTCCAAGTTACCCACATACAACACTTTTTCTTCACGTTTTGGTGCACTTAACGCAAGTTGACCTTGTAAAAGTGGGTTATCAAATTTATCTAGACGGATGCGATCAACATCAATGGCCGATAGCACGCGAGGTGCAAACTGGCTTCGTTGGATAAACTTGTAAAATGGGTGCGCAACTAAATTATGTTGAATCATTTGGTTTAACACCGAATTCTTTAAGGCAGTACTTTCTTGCACTGCGGTTTCGGAATTATCAAATAGAGTCACTGCTAAAGGGTATTGCAGGGCGATTTGTTGTTCTTGGGCATGCTTAAGTACGCTCTCTAATCGTGCCGCTTGTTGAAACTGCAATGCTTTGCCTGTTCCGACAAGTTCTATATTGAGCGGTGGTGGGGTGTAATTTTGAGCTTGAACGATAGTAGGTGTCGCCAGAATCGTTGCCGTTAAACTTAGGCTTAATAAAGATAGCAGTCGCTTATTCATGATTTGCTGTACCCTTTCAGAATCGTCAACTCAACAGGCACCATGTTTGGACCTAAGTGTTGACGTGTTTTCACTACTTCACCTTTACCGTTTACCCAGTATTGGTTCTCTACACTTTTTTCTAAGCTGGTAAACGTTACAACCTCGGTATAAACATCAGTAGAGGTAGATGAAGTAGGGGTTATGACGGTTTCTTCACCTTGACGAGAACGTTGGACTTTAGCCGGGAACCCATAACGGTATTTGTCAGCCCAATCGTAAGAAAGAGAATATTGCACAGAGGGCGCTGAGTAGGCAGGAACGTTGCCATAAATGCCTGCTAGATTGGTAGTTTGCAAGCCAATAGTTTTGACGATATGACCGTTCTCGGTTACCACCATTGCTTTGTCTGCACTTACCCACTTTAACTGGGTATTGCCAGTTAATGGGTTTTGCTCGGCAAAGGCTAACACTACGAAGACCTGTTTTTGGTTACCAATTTTTAAGTAAGCACTGGCATAAGGAACTGCTTCAATTTCTTCTGGCGTTAGTTCGACATCGATGTAGTTGCCATAAGCTTCCTGGACTGTAGCGGATACGTCATTAAATTTTTGTGTACAGCCGAAGATTGAGCTCAGTAAAGGTAGGGCAATAAGTAAGCGCATCCATTTTAGCGATAGAAAGGTGTTCATCATTCCCTCATTACAAATAAAATCGCCCTGAATAGATCAGGGCGATTGTTTCGATATCTACAAAACTAAAAAATTATTTAGTTACTGAAGTAGAAGTAGAAGTAGAAGTAGAAGTAGACGTTGAATCGCTGTCTGACGCTGCAACTGCTACTACAGTTACTGCTGCTGCTGCACCTACTGCTACTGCAGTTGTACCAGTTGCAGATGCTGCTGCTGTACCAGTAGTACCAGCTTCAGTCGCTGCAAATGCAGTTGATGCGCTTAAAGCCATAAGAATAGCTAGAGCTGTGTTCTTCATTATTAATCCTTGTATTTCAGATTTTAAAACATCGATGTTTGGTCTGTTTAGAACATACCACTAGTCATTTTAGTTAAAAAACAATCAGCATGTAAATAGTTTCCTATGTGAATTTACCTAACGTTAAAGAAGAATTGTTGCAAAATTGAGAAGAGAGAGCTGCTTAGGTTTGATATTTGTACTGAATCAAAATGCGTCTTCGACTGCGTTATTTCCGGTCACCTCTGAATTTACGCAAACGTTCACATTTTTTACTCAATGCATCCGTAGTTGTGTTCTGTTTTAAGAGGCTGGCAGCCAGTGTTTTTCTCATTCGTGAGAATTTACGAACCATAAACAGAAATCTGAGACGTTTTTGCCCCCTTGCCGTTTTGCGCTAATACATGCATAATTTGCCAGCTTTTGTGTTGCGTTTATAAAAGATTGTTTTTTTTGAACGGTTAGTCGCAAAAGTGAGGCTTAAAAAGAATATTTATATCAATAAACCGAATGAATCGGGAATCAGCGAACAGTGGCTAACGCGTAATGCCGCCGGGCGGTAGCGTGTAAACGCACAAGCGAAATTGAAAAAAGTTAACAGACATTCACTGCGCGCGTCGTTCATAATGTGCAGCGGTCAGTCGACACCCAAGGAACACTTACGTGATTAATAAACGACCATGGCTAGGGGCGTTGAGTGCAATCAGCTTAGGCTTGTGCTCATTTTCTGCCTCAGCAGATTTTTATGCTGGTGCGTTAGTAAGTTACTCTAACGCTGAATATCATCATTCCTCTTCTCCAGTAACCGAGGGAAACCCTTTCCTTCTTCAAGCGCAAGCTGGTTACTTCTTCAATGATTACCTCGCTTTTGAAGCACGTTACGGAACTTCTGTACAACGAGATAGCGGACTTGCAGTAGATAGTCTTGCGAGTGGTTTTATTAAGTTGAATATGCCTGTCTCCGAGCGTGTAGCACTTTACGGACTTGCCGGTTATTCTAGTGTCCAGATCGACCAACAAAATGTAGGCCCTAATAAAGATCAAGGCTTTAGCTTTGGCTTAGGTATGCATTATGCTTTGGACAAGCAGAATGCAGTTATTTTTGAGTTTGTTGATAGCACATCTGAAGACCAGGCACGCTTGAACGCACTTACTCTTGGCTTTCAACACCGATTTTAATTAAAGACCTAGCGCCTAGTTTTGTGGCTAGGATTTTTAACTCCTGACTTTAAATAGCGAATTATCATGCTCAAAGGATATTTCTCGATAGGTGCTTGCATTCTAGCAAGCCTATTTGCGCCACTTACTCATGCGCAGACTCCAACCCCAGAACAAATTCAAATGTTTCAGAACTTGCCAGCAGACCAGCAACAAGCATTGGCGAGTAAGTATGGTATCTCTATTCCTTCCGGCGCTTCTTCTCAGCCAAGTAGTTATCAGAACCCTCAAGTGATTGAGCAACGCCCGGCTGCTAGTAGTGCTATTGAGGCAAAAGCTAACGACTCAGAAGACTCAGGAAAAGGTGAACAAGGTTTAAAGCGTTTTGGTCTAGATTTATTTGCAGGTTCACCGACGACGTTTGCACCAATCAGTGATGTACCTGTGCCTGCTGACTACACGGTAGGAGCTGGTGATGAAATCGTTATCCAACTTTTTGGTAAAGAGAACACAACGCATCGTCTTCGTGTTAATCGTGCAGGCATCATCAACTTCCCTTCCCTTGGTCCTGTTCACGTGGCCGGCATGACATTCTCTAATGTGCGTGATTCTCTAAACCAGCGAGTAAAAGAGCAAATGATTGGTGTGCGCAGCGACATTTCGCTAGGTGAAATGCGCACCATGCAAGTTTTTGTTATGGGTGATGCGTACAAACCAGGTGCTTACACAGTTAGTGCACTAACCACAATCTCTCAAGCGATTTATTACAGTGGTGGCTTTAGTGAGAGTGGTGCCCTGCGTAACGTGCAACTTAAGCGTAATGGTCAGGTTATTCGTAAACTTGATATGTACGACCTGTTACTTAAAGGTGATGCGCGTAACGACATTCGCTTATTACCAGGAGACGTGGTCTTCATCGGCGCATTGGGTAACACGATTTCAATTGATGGTGAAGTAAACCGCCCCGCAATCTATGAAATCAAACCAGGTGAAACCTATAAGCAAGCGATTCAAATGGCTGGCGGTTTTACCGCTAACGCTCATAGCGATCAAATTGAAGTCAAACGTTATGCAAAGAAAGGTGCTCGCGATGCATTAACCCTGAACTTCAGCCAGTCATACGATCAACAGATTAAAGTCAAAGATGGTGATGTGGTTGATGTGCTTAAGAAAAGTGAAGAGCTGACCCGTTACGTACAAATTGAAGGTGATGTCCGTCATCCGGGTTATATTGAATGGAAGAGCGGTCTGCAAATCGCAGATTTATTCCAATCTGTCGATACGTCTTTCAATTCTACAGCCGATGTTAACTACGCTGTTGTTGTACGTGAGATTAACCCTCAACGCGATATTGAGGTTTACCAAGTTAACCTTGCTAATGCGATTCTTTCTCCAACTAGTAAAGATAACTTGAAGCTAAACTCTCGCGATCGAGTCTTGGTATTTAACCGTTTCAATAACGAAGATTTGGATACATTAGCGGATCAAGAAACCGTTACCAAAGCGAAAACCTTAGAGCAGGCTCAACTTCAAGCACAACAAGAGCAATTGAAAGAGCAAGAAGTCATGAGCTCATCAGTGGCGGTGTCTTCTGGCACTCCACTAGAAAAAGATTCAAAACAACCAAAGATCGTGTTCCGTGGCAAAGAAATCACTAAAGATGATTTTGAAGCATTAAAACAAAATACGCGTCGTACGTTGCTTGCTCCTGTGTTGCTTCAGCTTCAACAGCAATCTCGTCTAGGTTTGGCTCCGCAAATTGCCGAAGTCTTCGGTGAGGTAAAACACCCTGGTCGTTACCCAATTACCCCACGTATGACGATTTCTACCTTAATTGAAGCTGCGGGTGGTTTAACTTATAACGCATTCACCATCAACGCCGAGTTAGCACGTACGGTAATTAACAGTAAAGATGAGCGTGCTGTAATTGACGTAGAGCGTATTGATTTGCGCCAAGCCATCAAGGGTAGTTCCGCTGACGATGTCGTTATTGTTGGTCGTGATCGCCTAAACATTCTTGAGAAGCCCAACGTCAAACTACAAAGCACAGTAACACTGCAAGGTGAAGTTCGCTTCCCAGGTACTTATACTGTTCGTCAAGGAGAGACCTTAGGCGAGTTACTTGAACGTGCTGGTGGTCTAACCGAATTTGCGCATCCGCAAGGGGCCATCTTTACTCGTGAGGCTTTACGCCTTAAAGAGCAAAAACTACTAAACCAATATGCCGCAGATATGCGCGCTGAAACCGCGAAGAAGACCTTCCGCGCAGACAGCAATATGAGCTCGGTGATTTCTGACCCAGATAAAACATTGAAGTTTGTTGAAGAGGCTAGCCGCAGTAAAGCGCTCGGCCGTATGGTGGTGCAGCTTAATCGTATTCTTAAAGACGAGCGTTCTGCGGACTTTATGTTGGAAGATGGTGATTTCCTATTTGTACCGACCTTCCGCAACACGGTTTCGATCATGGGTGAAGTTCAAGTTCCAATTACATATCTGCTGGATAACAAACTAGATGTCGATGATTACTTGAACAAAGCCGGCGGTGCGAAAAAACAAGCAGATGAAGACCGTATCTTCGTTGTACGCGCAGACGGCTCGGTTTACAAACCAACGTCAGGTTACTGGTTCGGTAATAACCATGAAGAACTAAAAGCGGGCGATACCATTGTCGTGCCAATCGATACTGACTACCGCGATGCATTAAGCACTTGGACGGCAGCTACACAGATCCTTTACCAAACAGGTGTAGCAATCAACGCGCTGAAGTAATGTATTAATAAGTAACTTTCAGCCGTTGAACAAGGTGTAAAACTCATTAATAGTGAGAGCTTATGTGATTGTTTAAATCGCATGAGCTCCGCTAGTTAGTACGACTAATCTAATGCAATAAATATAGCTGAAAGTACCTTAACGGTATTAGTCACCTTAACAACCTGTCATTCCAGCGAGCCGAAGCGAGACTAGGAATCTAGTTGCTGCATGGCTGAATGTTGAAAGTGAAATTAATCTATCAAGTTTCACCAATCTCTGAGTCCAATATAACGAACCTCAGAGCTTAGGATTAAAGACCAATGGAACCACAAAAAGAACCCAATCCAAACTATCTACCATATCCACCCCAACCTGCAGATGATGAAATCGATTTACGTGAGCTATTTAAAGCACTATGGAAAGGAAAGTTGACTATTATCGCAACAACCTTTGCTTTTGCTGTCGGCTCAGTACTTTATGCCTTGAGCTTACCAAACATCTATAAAGCAGATGCATTGCTTGCGCCAGCAGAAAGTTCTGGTGGAGGTGGTCTCTCAAAAATGGCTGGTCAGTTAGGTGGTCTTGCTGCTTTAGCGGGCGTTAACTTGGGCGCAAGCGAATCCTCGCAAACAGATTTAGCCGTTCAGGTAATGAAGTCTCGTCAGTTTATAGAAGCGTTCATCGACAAGCATGACTTACTTGTACCACTAATGGCAGCAAAAGATTGGGATTTAGCGAATAACAAGCTCATCTTAGATGAAGAGCTTTATAATCCAAACTCGAGGGAGTGGTTGCGTGAGCCTAATGGTCTACGCGGTTCAACCCCTACCGCGCAAGAAGCTTTTGAAGTATTCAATAAAGAAGTACTGAGTATTAGCCAAGACAAAGAAAGTGGTTTATACACCGTTTCAGTAAAATACTACTCACCTTACATTGCTCAGCAATGGGTGAACTGGCTGATTGAAGATATCAACAAAGTAATGCGTGAACGTACGATTGCCGAAACGTCACAAAACCTAGCCTATCTAAATACTCAGCTACAAAAAACCGCTGTAGCTGACATGCAAAGTACCTTTTATAAGCTGATAGAAGAACAAACTAAGAGCTTGATGCTAGCTGAGGTACAGGAAGAGTTTGTTTTTAAAGTGGTTGATCCAGCCGTTGTACCAGAGCTGAAAGACGCCCCTAAGCGAGCTTTAATTTGTGTGTTAGGTACTTTATTTGGTGGAATGTTAGGCATTGCGATTGTACTAATAAGTTTTGCTTTTCGAAGAAAGGATTAGGTAGAGGTTATCAAACAAGCGCTTAGGGTTAATTTTTTGAATGGAAAGATAAAATTAATAAGTTAACTAGCCGAGACCTCAGCATTAGGCCATTTTATTTTGATTTATATATTATTCTGATTGTAAGTAATCAGAGTGATTAAACAAAGACTTTGCAAAAATAAAGTATCTACTTATTAGTAGTATATATTTTAAAGTATATTGGAAGAACAAAAAATTATGAAAATTCTCGTCACTGGCGGTGCAGGCTTTATTGGTTCTGCTGTGGTTCGCCACATCATCGAAAATACATCTGATAGCGTGGTAAACGTAGATTGTTTAACTTATGCAGGTAACTTAGAGTCCTTAGCGGTGGTTGATACCAGTGAACGTTATGCATTCGAGCAAGTGAACATCTGTGATCGTACAGAGCTTGATCGCGTGTTCGCTGAGCACAAACCGCATGCAGTGATGCACTTAGCGGCGGAATCACACGTTGACCGTTCTATAACGGGCCCTGCTGCATTTATAGAAACTAATATTGTTGGAACATACACGTTACTCGAAGCAACCCGAGAGTATTGGCGTACTCTGGATAAGGATGCTAAAGAAGCGTTCCGCTTCCACCATATCTCAACAGATGAAGTATACGGTGACCTTCCTCATCCAGATGAGGTTGTCAGCGGCACCGAGCTTCCAATGTTCTTGGAAACTACACCGTATGCGCCGTCAAGTCCTTACTCCGCGTCTAAAGCATCAAGCGATCACTTAGTTCGTGCTTGGCTGCGTACTTATGGCTTACCGACAATTGTTACCAACTGTTCTAACAACTACGGTCCTTATCATTTCCCAGAGAAACTAATCCCGTTGGTGATTCTCAATGCATTAGAGGGTAAGGACCTTCCTATTTACGGCAAAGGTGACCAAATTCGTGATTGGTTGTTTGTCGAGGACCATGCCCGTGCTCTCTACAAAGTCGTCATAGAAGGTAAAGTGGGTGAGACCTATAATATCGGTGGGCACAACGAAAAGAAAAATTTAGAGGTTGTTGAAACTATTTGCTCAATTCTGGATGTGTTAGTGCCAAAAGAGTTATCGTACGCTGAGCAAATTACTTATGTGCAAGATCGTCCTGGTCATGACCGTCGTTATGCGATCGATTCAAGTAAAATGCAAAATGAGTTGGATTGGACGCCAATTGAGACGTTTGAAACCGGACTTCGAAAAACCGTCCAATGGTATCTTGACAATCAAAAGTGGTGTCAAAATGTCCAAGATGGCAGCTATCAACGTGAACGCTTAGGTATTAACTAATTTCGTTATTTCTTATACATATATTTTCACGTTCTGGAACTTAGAACTTCCTATGTTCTAGAATCTATTGATTTAGGAACTATTTCTAATGAAAGGTATTGTTCTTGCGGGTGGTTCTGGCACTCGTCTTTACCCACTCACTCGCGGCGTCTCTAAGCAACTACTGCCTATTTACGACAAGCCGATGGTTTTTTATCCAATATCAACTTTAATGCTAGCGGGTATCCGCGATATTTTGATTATTACCACACCAGAAGACAATGCTGGTTTTAAGCGCTTGCTCGGGGATGGTTCTGATTTTGGTATCAATTTAGAGTACGCAATTCAACCGAGTCCAGATGGTCTGGCTCAAGCATTTCTTATTGGTGAAGAATTCATCGGTGACGACAGTGTGTGCTTAGTGCTAGGCGATAACATCTTCTATGGTCAATCATTTTCAGACACGTTAAAGCGCGCAGCTGCACGCGAATCAGGTGCGACGGTCTTCGGCTACCAAGTAAAAGACCCAGAGCGCTTTGGTGTAGTGGAATTTGACGACAATAAGAAAGCTGTATCGATTGAAGAAAAACCAACTAAACCGAAGTCAAATTACGCAGTAACAGGCTTATATTTTTACGACAACCGTGTGGTAGAAATGGCTAAGCGAGTGAAGCCTTCGCATCGTGGAGAGCTAGAAATCACAACGTTGAATGAAATGTACTTAAATGACGGTACACTTAATGTGGAGCTATTGGGGCGTGGTTTTGCATGGCTAGATACAGGAACTCATGAAAGCTTACACGAGGCATCTTCCTTTGTTCAGACTATTGAAAATGTACAGGGATTAAAAGTTGCGTGTTTGGAGGAAATCGCTTGGCGTAATGGATGGCTTAGTGATAATGAAATTTTAGCACTTGCTGAGCCAATGATGAAAAATGAATATGGCCAGTATATTTGGCGCTTGATTGCAGATAGTAAAAATAAGGTGAAGTGAAAATGAGAGTTTTAGTTACTGGTTGTAATGGACAGGTTGGACATTGCTTGACAGAAATTCTCTCTAATGCTGAAAATGTTTCATTGCTGTCAGTTGACCGAGAAGAGCTTGATATCACAGTTCAAAAAGCGGTAAGTAATATTGTAAAAGCTTTCAAGCCCACAATAATCATCAACGCAGCTGCACATACTGCCGTAGATAAAGCTGAAGATGAAGTGGAGTTATCATTCGCTATCAATTGCGATGGTCCTAAGTTTCTTGCTGAAGCAGCGCAAGAAGTTGGTGCTGCAATCCTTCATATTTCTACAGATTATGTTTTTGAGGGTAACAAAATCGGTGAGTATGTAGAGAGCGATGTTACTAACCCTCAGGGAGTTTACGGCGCTAGCAAGTTAGCAGGAGAGGTCGCAGTCGCTGAAGCATGTGACAAGCACGTGATTTTGCGCACTGCATGGGTATTTGGTGAACATGGCAACAACTTCGTCAAAACAATGCTTCGCCTCGCTGCAACTCGTAATGAATTGAGTATCGTTGGTGACCAATTTGGTGGCCCGACTTATGCTCGTGATATTGCAAAAGCGCTTGTTGAAATTGCAAAAAAAATATCGAATGGTGAATCAGTAGAGTATGGAATATACCACTATTCAGGACAGCCTCATGTTAGCTGGTATGAGTTTGCCGACACGATTTTTGATAATGCTGTTGATCAAGGTATCTTACGCGATAAACCCAAACTATTTAGCATTACTACTGATCAATACTCGACTCCGGCTAAGCGGCCGATTAACTCGACATTGAGTTCAAACAAAATTACTCATGCTTTTGAAATTGACGCAAGCAATTGGAAAGCCGCTCTAACAAACCTTAAAGCATATGCGGGATAGAGTCATGAAAGTTATCGATACGAACATTCCAGATGTAAAAATCATTGAGCCATCCGTGTTTGGTGATGAGCGCGGTTTTTTTATGGAAACCTGGAACCAAAAGCGTTTTGAAGAGTTAGTTACAGGTAAGCCAACTCAATTTGTGCAAGATAACCACTCTAAATCTAAAAAGGGTATTTTACGAGGTTTACACTACCAAAAACAAAACACACAAGGAAAGCTCGTACGTGTAATAGCTGGTGAAGTTTATGATGTCGCAATAGATCTGAGAAAAGAGTCTCCTACTTTTGGGCAATGGGTTGGAGAATATCTCTCTGCTGAAAATAAGCGTCAACTTTGGATTCCAGAAGGTTTTGCCCACGGTTTTTACGTTACGAGCGAAGAAGCTGAATTCGTCTACAAATGTACAGATTACTACCACCCAGCATCAGAAATTTCTATTAAGTGGGATGATCCTGACTTAAATATAGGGTGGCCAACGTTTAAAGAAACTCCTATTTTGTCAGAAAAAGATAAGAATGGTATACTTTTGAAGAATGTTTGATCAGATCGTAAAGAAAATAAGATCGAATGGTAGAGTGCTAAAGAATATATCCTACCTTGGGCTTATTCAAATTTTCAATTTATGTTTTCCATTTGTCACTTATCCTTATTTGATTTCAAAATTGGGTTTGCATCTTTATGGTGAGGTTATTTTATATCAAACTGCAATAGCTTATGTTAGTATTTTAGTAAATTATGGCTTCAATATATCTGGTGTGAGATTGATATCTAAGTCCAAGTCAGAACTTGAAACGAATAAAATAGTAACAACCATATATCTAATAAAATTATCATTGTTCTTGATTTCAATAATATTTCTCTGTGTATTGTTAGGTGTATATGAAAAAATAAACCACATTTTATTGCTATCATCGTTGACTCTTGTATTTAATGAACTTCTTTTTCCCCAATGGTATTTTCAAGCAAAAGAAAAATTAAAGTTTGTAACATTACTTTCATTTGTAGTAAAACTGGTTTCACTCTTCTCTTTGTTTTTGTTTATCAAGTCGGAATTAGATTATATTTATGTGCCACTAATGACTGGAGTTGGATATTTAATAGTTGGTATTGTTTCATCCTATTTACTCTATAAGAATAAAGTTAGGCTTGTAGCCATTGATTATAAACAAGTGAGGTCTATCTTTACAGAGAGCTCTCACTTCTTTTTAACATCAGCGGTCATATCTATAAAAAATAAGTTTGATATCTTTATTGTGGGTGCGATTATAGGAAAAGAGGCTGTCGCCATATATGATATGGCGTTGAAGATATATAATATATCTTTGATGCCTATAAGTGTTATTAATAATGCGATATTTGCTCACATGGCAAAAGGTAAGAATACTAAATTTCTTAAGTCCACGTTAAAAAATACGTTTTTAGTAAGTATTATAATATGTACAGTAGTGTATTTTATATCACCTGTTGCCATAGAAGTTATGTCAAATGGCAATAGAGTTGATGATATTCATTCTATATTGGCTGTACTGTTGATCTCTATACCTCTATTCTCTGTGGGTTTAACACTTGCACAGAACGGTTTAATAGTGCAAGGGTTTAGCAAATTACACTTACTTGGTATGATATCGACTACAGTTGTGTACTTAACTGGGGTAGGGATTATTTTTGCTATTGGTGTGGAAACTAAGCTTTCTGCATACGCGACATTGACAGTATTGGTGTATTTATATGAAATGCTTTATCGAATATACTTTTGTAGGAAATATAAAATATTATGAAGATAGCTTACACTGGAGATTTAGTTTTACAAGATTCTGAACTTTTTGATTCGGAATATGTCTTCTCTTGTTTTTCAAATGCTTTGGAAGCGAGAGAATGTAGGGAGCTAGTTATTAATCTAGAGTCACCAATAACTGAAGGTTTGAATAAGGTTAAAGATAAAATATGCCTCAATGCGGTAAGTGATACAGTTAAACATTTAAAATATTTATCTCCAACTTTGATTAACTTAAGTAATAATCACATAAATGACTTCGGTAATAAAGGTGTGGAACAAACTATCGAAAGAATTAGCGAGATAGGTTTTGATAGTTTTGGTGTTGGGGGCATTCATGATTGTAAGCATGTATCTATACATAATACACATGTAAACATAGCATATACACATCATAGCGCGGATCTTTCATCACCCTTTCTTAATGCTACCGGAAAACTTTTGGGACCTAAACCCATAGATTTAGAAGAAATCAAAAAATTAAAAGAAGATTATAGTGACAAAGCTATTATTGTCTCAGTACACTGGGGTATTGAAGACATCTCAATACCTTGTCCTGAAGTGGTGGAGCTTGCGAGGAAAATCATTGATGCAGGTGCCGACATTATTTTAGGGCATCATCCGCATATAATTCAGCCTATTGAGGTTTATAAAGGAAAGTACATATTTTACTCGCTAGGTAATTTTTATTTTCCAGATATTAAAGTCAAAACAGATAGGAGTGAATTTTTAAAAAAAACGTCGAAGCATCAAAAAGTAGGCCTGGTAGTAATTATAAGCTTGGATGCAATCCTTGATGTAGATTTGTTGATGGTTTCTTTAAGTGAAAATAAAATTAAAATCGAAGAAGTAACTGCGTCTCAGTTTAAATTTAGACCATGGAAAGTTAAGGTTTTTCCATTTGTATATTTTGCTGACTCAAAAATAAAATTATATAAGTATTATCTAAAGAGAATAAAGGAAAAAGTAGTAAGCTTATGTTAATTGAAGTTTTAAGAAAAATTAGGAATAGCCTTCTTACTGACGAAGCATTTCTACGCAGTGTTTTTAAAAAACACACAGGTTATAAATTAAACCTAAATAATCCTAGGACGCTAAATGAGAAATTACAGTGGTTGAAAATAAACGACCGGAGATCTTTGCTAACTAAATGTGCGGATAAGTATGAAGTTAGACAGTACATTGAAACGAAAATTGGCAAACAATATTTAATTCCCTTGTTGAATGTATTTGAAAGCCCAGAAGAAATTACGTTAGAAAAACTACCAAGTCAACCATTTATCATAAAGGCCAATCATACAAGTGGAACATTTAAGATTGTTAGAGATAAATCAAAGTTAGATATCGAAGAATTGAAGGTAATTATAAGTAGTTGGCTGGATTCGAACTATTATGACAATACTAAAGAGTGGCAATACAAGAACATTAAACCTCTAATTATAGTTGAAAAATTGCTCCTTGATCAGAATGGAAATATACCAAGTGACATTAAGCTTGCTTGTATCAACGGTAAAGTTGAAATAATACACGTGGACTCAAATAAAGAGGTTAAACATCTTAGAAATCATTACGATACAAATTGGAATGCTTTGAGCTTTCGTTGGCCAAGAGAGTACGGCGCTAATAAAGCCATTGAAAAACCCAAAAACCTTAAGCAATTAATTGATTTGGCTGAATTGTTAGCAGAGCCATTTGATTTTGTTCGTGTTGATTTCTATATATTACATGGTAGTATTTATTTTGGAGAGTTAACTTTTCACCCTACTTCGGGGTATGGAAAATTCGAACCATTTGAATATGATGTCAAGTATGGGAAAATATTAAAGTTGACAAAGGCAAGAAACGAGAAGTAACGTGTACATAGATTCACTAATAATATATGCGTGTGTTTTTATTTTTGCTACTTTTCTATCTCGAATTGCAAAAGGTAGGTTTTGGTTACTTTCTGTAATGTTTCTTACACTTTCTTTTGGTTTTAGGG
Source organism: Vibrio sp. 1874 (assembly GCF_033344395.1). NCBI lineage: Bacteria > Pseudomonadati > Pseudomonadota > Gammaproteobacteria > Vibrionales > Vibrionaceae > Vibrio > Vibrio sp. 1874. Next base: position 64,367 of record NZ_JAWPOR010000005.1, on the reverse strand, counting down.
AATTTATAGGTAACGATTGGGAGCAATATGTAAATATTTTCAAAGTTATTAGCTTTTACAAAACGGCGATAACAATCGAGCCTGGTGCGTATCTGATTAATTATATAGCTGGTCAGCTGAGTTTAGAATATGGATACTTTATTGTATTTTTCATATATACTTTCTTAACGTTGATTTTTACATATAAAGCACTTGAATACTATAATTGCCAGTCTTGGTTTGTTCCAGCTGTTTTTCTCACAGGTTTTTTATTTTTCTCAAATAATGCGATAAGACAAGCGTTAGCAGTATCTTTTTTACTTTATTCTTCTAGATATGTATATACATGTCGACTAAAGTTTGTTTTTTTGATGGTTTTGTCTACTTGTCTATTTCATTATAGTTCTTTATTAAGTATTCTGCTAATATTTGTACCTCAAAAAACACACACTCGAACTGTCTACTTCTTAGCTCTTCTGGTTAGCTTTGTTATAAACAAACTATCAGTGGTTAAATATATTTTATTAAGTGTTGTTTCTTTTGTTCCTTATTATGGTTCTATTTATTTAGAAAGGGTCGAGAATTTCACGTCTCAAGAAAAGGGCGTCGGTCTTGTGGTTATCTTTTATTATATGATTGTTGGATTTTGTATTTTCCATAAAGATAAACTAAGAATTGATACATTTAACATATATATATATGGTTCTCTTTTGTTTTTGGCTGGCATCCAGATAGAAATGTGGGAAAGAATTATGATTCCGTATTTCTACTTTATAGTTGTATTTCTATCCGCTTTGGTGTCAAGGACAATCTCTAGGAATTGGTATAGTTTCTTTCTCACATCTCTGCTGTTAGTGGCATTATCATTTCTCGTATGTACACAAATCTTGTATGACACTAATAAAAATAAAGTCTCTCCTTTCTACCATTTGCTTTTGAATAAGGCTAAAGATGAACCGTAAATTGATATATACAGTTATTTTTGGGGACTATGACTCATTGGCTGAGGTTGGTTATGTAAACCCAGATTCCGATTACATATGTATTACAGATAATAGAGACTTGACCTCCAAAACGTGGGATGTACGTTATGTTAATACTGATACTGATACTGATAATGATAATGATAAAGCTCGCTTAAATAGATTGTATAAATTCTTTCCTATGGAGTTCTTTGATTATGAATCTTCTTTATATATAGATGGGAACATTTCGATTACCGGAGATGTGTCATTACTTTTTGATGAATGCCTAAATAAACAGGATATATCTATATCAAAGCATCCTTTCAGAACTTGTTTATACGAGGAGGCTGAAGTTTGTGTTAGAACTGGTAAAGCTAGTAAGAATGACGTCAGCCTACAAATTGAAAAATATCAAAGTGAAGGTTTTCCAAAGGGTTATGGCCTATTTGAAAACAATGTTATTTTTAGGAAACACACAGAAGCAATAGAAACTTTAATGAAAGATTGGCATTTGGAGTTTTCAAATCATTCAAAACGCGATCAACTCAGTTTGTGTTATTGCCTTTGGAAAAATAATATTAAGTGTAACCCTTTTCACTATGGGCCAAGATATACAAATCAATACTTTGATTTTAGATTGCATAAAAAAGAGGAAAATCTTTCCTTTATAAAGCGAATGGCTCTAATAGCTAATGTTAGACAAAAACAGTCCAATGGTTATTTTTTGTTTAACTCATTTTTTTCACTTTTAAAAAGATTCACATGAGTAAGATATGATTATTAATTCTGATTCTATTTTTTCTTTTCTTGCTTCTGCTATAAAGAGAAAGACTTTGCCAAATATAGTCAACCCCTCTTCACTAACAGACAAAGTACTAAAAATTAAAATGTCCCCTGACCATCCTAAAGCTAATTTGAGAGCTTTAGTTTCTGACAGAAAGGCTGTGAGGGAATATATCGACAGTAAGTCCACTGAATGTAAATTAATACCTCTTTTATGGAGTGGTTCAAGGTTTAGTTTAGAGGACTATGAGAATTTGCCTAATAAGTTTGTAATTAAAGCTAATCATGGTTCAAAAATGGTTCGTATAGTTGATAAGTCGGACGCAAGAGATAACTACGAGTCGGTTAGCGCTGAAGTTAATAGCTGGCAGTTTGTTGACTATTATAAAAAAGGGAAAGAGTGGGTTTATAAAAGTATAGAAAGAACATTAATCGTAGAGAAATTCATCGATTTTAAGGATGGTGTGCCTCCGGATTATAAATTTTTCTGTCTCAATGGTAAGGTCTCATTTATTCAAGTTGATCTAGACCGGTTTAACGGACATTGCCGAAATTTGTACAATAGAGAATTTCTTCGCTTACCTGTTTGTTATCAATTTCCAAGTGGTTATGATATCGAAAAACCAATATTGTTTGATCAAGCTTTACGCATAGCCGAAAAACTATCATCAGATTTTGACTTTATCCGCGTAGACTTGTACATACTTGATGATGGTATTTATTTTGGGGAGCTTACTAATTTCCCAGGGAATTGTTTAGAATCTTTCAATCCTAAATCATTTGATTTTGAAATTGGAAGAATGCTAACACTTGAAGAATAAAGGTAACAGATGAAAGTTTACGGTATTATTGTTGCGTATAATCCAACTCAAGCTGAAATTGAGGGGGCCATTTCTAGGCTTGAAAATCAATGCGAACTTATTGTCGTTGTGAACAACTCTGACAATGGAGCTTTGATTGATGAAGTCCCAAATCATAAGGTTATCAACTTTGGTGAAAACCTAGGGATAGCAAAAGCTCAGACCGTGGCAATGGAATGGGCTTTTAACAATGGTGCAGACTTTGTTATTCAGATGGATCAAGATAGTATCTTAGAAGAAAATACGGTACCACGGTTGGTTGAATCGTATGAAAAAGCGTTAGATATTGGTTTGAAAGTAGGAGTAATAGGCCCTCGTCACTTTGATAAAGTGACTAATGAAGTTGATGAGGGGCGTTTAATAAAAGGTAATAGTGTTGATGGTACGGATTTTGAGGTCATTCATGCTACCATAAGTTCAGCTAGCTTAATTCCAAAAGTTGCATATGAGGCCGCGGGTGGTATGGAAGACGGCTTATTTATTGACTCTGTAGATTGGGAGTATTGCTGGCGCCTGAAACAATTAGGCTTTCTAACAATTCGAGTGAATAATATTATGCTTGCCCACAGAGTTGGTAATGGTAAAAAGTCTATAATAGGAAAGCTAGACGTTCGAGTACCAAGTCCGATTCGCCACTACTACCACACTAGGAATCTATTCTTACTAACAAAAAGACAATATGTTCCTCTATACTGGAAAGTGAGTAATTATATTAAGTTGATTTTTAAACTATTCTCGTATCCAATTATATTTCAGGATGGTAATGTTAGATTTAAATATATAGTTAAAGGTATGTGGGACGGAATTAATGGTAAGTACGGACGCATAGATCTAGCGAGTAGGAAACATAAAAATGTGTGATTTGTATTTTGTCGGGGATATATGTGCTGATTCTTATAAAAAGGCTAGTGAGGGTAAATTTACTAAAAGTTATTTATATCATACGTTAAAAAATGGTTATACTATTGGGAATTTAGAAGCACCTGTATTGCATGAAAACTTGGTAGAAAATAAAAATAAGTTTTCTCTTATTAATAAGAATGATTTATCGGGTTATTTTGACTTTTGTAACTTGGTTACTCTCGCTAATAATCATATCTTTGATCAAGGAACAGCTGGTTTTGTGTCCACGACCAATTGGTTAGATGCTAACTCAATAGATTATATAGGAGCTGGTTCTAACTTATTCAATGCTAGAAAGCCCTTCATTAAGGACTTCAATGGTTGTAGAGTTGCTTTCTTAGCCTACAACTGTTTCTCTACAAATTCATCGCATTATGCAGATTTATCCCAGCCAGGGACTTCTCCTCTGATTTTCAACTTTGTACAGAGTGATGTAAAAAGACTTAAAGGTAAAGTGGATAAAGTATTGGTCTTAGTGCACTGGGGGATTGAGAACGAGTTCCAACCTACAGTTGAGCAAACAAGTTTTGCTAGGAAGTTAATTGACTTTGGTGTAGATGGAATAATTGGTACACACCCTCATGTAATACAGTCATATGAATACTACAAAGGTAAGCCAATTTATTATTCGCTAGGTAATTTCATATTCAATGATTTTAGAATTGATGAGAATCAAAACTATTACCAGACAAAGCTAAATAAAGAAGGTTTGATAGTCAAGTGTTTTATAGATAAAAATAAAAACCTGAATTTTTCAGAGCATTTCATTAAATTTGATGAGCATTATAATCCAGTATTTACAGAAAAAACTATTACTCCAGTAAGAAAAAATAATGATGATTTGAAAAAGTATACTAGTCAGGTTGATTATAAGAATAGCTTAAATGATTTAAGTCTCCATTTAAGATTCAATGGAAAAAGCATGCAGGTAGTTTATGAATCAAAGCCTATTAATGGCTATGCAATATTGAAATACGAAACTATGAAGTCAAAAGTAAAAAGATTGATAGTTCATAGTTTGAGAAAATTGTTATGAAGAATGTAGCCGTTATCATGTCGGTATATAAAAATGACACGGTAAAAAACACTAAGCTTGCTATTGATAGTATTGTGTCCCAAGAAAGCTGTCATGTGTATTTATTTATTCAAGTCGATGGGTTGGTATCCGCACAGTTGAGAGATGCACTAGAAGAGTATGGGACTAGAACTAATATAACCATTGACTTTCAAGAGCAAAATAAGGGTCTGGCTTATCAGCTAAATATAGCGATTGAAAGAGTTAAAAAGTCGGGTATTTATTTTGATTATCTTGCCCGCATGGACGCAGATGACATATCTTTGAGCTTTAGGTTTAAAAAACAAATCGAATATTTAGAAAATAAGCCTCAAATAGCAGTGCTTGGATCAGATATTCTAGAGTTCTTCCCTGATGGGCGGGAGCAGTATAAGAAAATGGAAAGCAACCACTCTATTCTTAAAAAAAATATAATAAAGAAGTGTCCTTTGAATCACCCATCGGTTATTTTTAACCTTAATGTAATTTCTATTAATGAAATTAATTACAATGTTGATATGAAGAACACGCAAGATTATTATTTATGGGTTAGCCTCTTAAGTCAGGGATTCATTTTTTCTAATATAAACGAGCCGCTACTACGTTTCAGGGTTGACGCTAATTTTAATAAAAGGAGAGGGCTTTCCAAGCTAAAGAATGATTTGAATGCACGATTATACGCACTAAATAAACTAAAAATACATTCTTTAAAAAACTATGTTTATATACTGCTTCTGGTGTTGTTTAGATTGTCACCATCACCTATAAAAACAATTGCGTATAAGTATTTAAGATAACGTATGCTAACTTTCACAACAGTTCAAGTTGGTTAGTCCTATAAATTGTCGTTTAGAAATAAAGAAACCGAGAGTTAGATTTTTATAAACATAAATAAGTATGTGTTTTTTCATAGAACACATAAGACGTATTTAAACTATAAGTGGGAATTTTATATTTATTCTGTGAATATAAAGAAAACCACAGGTTTACCCGTGGATGAATACCTTTGGAGATGGTACGATGGCTAAATCAATATTACACCTCATCTCTCAGTGTCTATTGCACGAAATATCACATAGTTTGGGTGGCTATGTGCCGTAGGAAAATCCTGAATATTGGTATGTGTAGCTATCAAAGAAAGATTATGCCAAAGTTACTGTGAAGTTTACCTGGCGTTGAGAGCGAGATGTTAGACTTTAATTAGGTCATTTTCAGGTGACGCTTATCCCACTGAAGTACAGTATTTCAAACGTCATCATGAGTAAAATAAAAAGCCAATTGTCGCACCACTTGCAAAAAATGTTCAGTTGATTAACTAAGGGGTACTGTAAAAGAACATTGTTTGGTCACTAGATCACTTTGCCAGTAGCGTAGGCGTGATTAAATAGGCTATAGCGAATTGCGTTAAGCATCAGGGCGAAAAAGATTCTGCTCAACTCCACATGGGCCGTAACAGTAGATACCCAAGTGACAATCTTATTATGAATAGAACTCTCGATAGTCACTTGGTTTTTATATTTGGGGGAAAGCAACGTTTTCTAGATTTTAGCCGTAGTAGCTTTGTTTAACTTCGTTCTTAAAAAACTAGTAATTTTCCATATATAAGCCAAAATCACGGAGTATGATACAAAACATAACATAAATAGCGCAAACATTGTAGCTTCTGAAATATTAGTCGCTTCACCGTAGATTCCAAATCCGGCATATAAGCTAGCAATTAGGCATATTGATACAAGCGTTTGCTTCGGACCAAGACCTAAGCGTTGGAATATATGATGTAAATGTTCGCGATCAGGTTTGAACGGTGAGTCGCCACGACGAATACGGCGGATCATAATTGCAGCCATGTCCATTAGTGGGACTGCAATAAGCCAGAGTGCTGTAACTGGACGTATTAATGGTTCCGGGTTTGCTGTTTGACTAACGCCTAGCAATAACCAGATTACGGTAAAGCCAATCATCATACTACCAGCATCACCCATAAATACTTTGCGTTCTCTCCCTAATATCCCCAGGTTCATAAAAATATATGGTATCATAGCAACTATGATGACGATGCAGAGATATGCTAACCCATGTTGGCTATCAACTTGCAATAAAAAGGCAAGTGCACCAAACGTTACAATAGACAATCCTCCAAGTAGTCCATCAATCCCATCAACCATATTAAAAGCATTAATGGCGCCAATTACGGCAACGATAGTTATTAAACTACCTGCCCAACCCAAAGACACTTCGCCTATCCCAAACATATCTCCTAGGTTATGAAGCTCCAGACCTGCAATTTTCATCATCACAATTGATAGAAGTGCTTGGATACCTAAACGAACTTTAAAGCTTAGGTCTGTTTTGTCATCAATCGCTCCGACTACCGTCAGTACGCATATGCACGATAAGTATAGCCAACCATGTTCTATAGTGCTCGGATTGAAGGTTAGGTATTGTGCGAGTACTATGCAAATCGAAATACCACCAACTAAGGGTACTGAGCCCTGATGGAGTTTTCTTGCATTGGGTTTGTCAACCAAACCTATTTTCTTAGCCACTTTGCGCATTAAAAAAAGGGTGGCAAAAGAAGAGAAAAAGATGAAACTGAGTTCAAGTAACATAAAAAAGCCAACGTTTATTGTATGTGTACGTTTAATTTTAACTCAAGTTTGTTGTAGGAAAAAGTTGTAATCGATGACACCTTCTCCACAAGGAGCATGTCTCGTTGGTCATCATTTAGGGAATAGCTAAACTAAAGCAACTTTGGTATCCTCAGCCAAAAATAAATGAAGGATTAATCCATGAAAATTGCAGTTGCTGGGACCGGCTATGTTGGGCTGTCTAATGCCATGTTGTTAGCTCAAAATCACGAGGTGGTCGCTTTAGATATCATTTCTGAGAAGGTTGATTTACTCAACGAGCGTAAGTCACCGATTGTTGATACCGAAATAGAACACTTTTTAGCGCACAAAGAGCTAAATTTTGTTGCAACAACGGATAAGCAGAAAGCTTATCAAAACGCAACGTACGTTGTTATCGCAACGCCTACAGATTATGATCCGCAAACTAATTACTTTAATACATCTTCAGTTGAAGCCGTGATTAAAGATGTTATGTCAATTAACCCTGAAGCAGTGATGGTGATTAAGTCAACTGTTCCTGTTGGCTATACCGCTCGAATTAAAGAAGAGTTGGGTTGTGAGAACGTAATTTTTTCTCCAGAGTTTCTTCGAGAAGGCAAAGCGCTTTATGATAACCTTCACCCATCCCGTATAATTGTGGGTGAACGAAGTGAACGTGCCGAAGTATTTGCTAGCTTACTAGTGGAAGGGGCGGTAAAAGACGATATTCAAGTTCTTTTTACTGACTCTACAGAAGCTGAAGCAGTTAAACTGTTTTCAAACACCTACCTTGCTATGCGTGTTGCGTACTTTAATGAGCTGGATTCTTACGCGGAAGCACACGGGCTTGATGCTCGACAAATCATCGAGGGCGTTGGTTTAGATCCTCGCATTGGTAGTCATTACAACAACCCATCTTTCGGTTACGGCGGCTACTGCTTACCAAAAGATACCAAACAGCTTTTAGCAAACTATAAAGAAGTTCCGAACAATATTATTGGTGCTATCGTTGATGCTAACCGTACGCGAAAAGACTTTATCGCAGATTCAATCATTAAACGTCAGCCAAAAGTAGTAGGCGTATATCGTTTGATCATGAAAGCTGGCTCAGACAACTTCCGTGCGTCTTCAATTCAAGGCATTATGAAGCGTATTAAAGCAAAGGGTATAGAAGTAGTCGTTTATGAACCTGTGCTTCAAGATGCTGAGTTTTTCCATTCACGTGTTGTGAAAGATCTGAATGAATTCAAAAAATGTTCGGATGTGATTGTCTCTAACCGCATGGTTGAAGAGTTAGCGGATGTAGCTGAAAAAGTTTATACACGCGATCTATTTGGTAGTGACTAACCTCACACTTGATTGAGTTAAGCCAGTCTTATTTGACTGGCTTTTGTTTCTTTAGGAATCTGTTAATTATGAAATACTTAGTAACTGGTGCTGCTGGTTTTATTGGTAGTGCAACAGCGGAGAAACTTAATGCTGCAGGGCATGAAGTTGTGGGTATCGATAATCTAAATGATTACTACGACGTGAATCTAAAACATGCCCGACTCGCTCGTATTGGAAATCCACTGTTCAAATTTGTAAGTGTAGATATTGCAGATTGTGGAGCGATGGAGCAGTTGTTTGCAACTGAGAAGTTTGACCGCGTTATCCACTTGGCTGCCCAAGCTGGAGTACGTTATTCACTAGAAAACCCACATGCATATGCGGACTCAAACTTAGTTGGGCACCTAAATATTCTTGAGGGATGCCGTCAAAACAAAGTAAACCACTTGGTATATGCATCTTCGAGCTCTGTGTATGGACTTAATGCAAAAGTTCCTTTTTCCACTTCAGATAGTGTTGACCATCCAGTATCACTTTATGCAGCAACGAAAAAGTCTAACGAGCTAATGGCTCATAGCTATTCTCATCTGTATGACATCCCAACAACAGGTTTGCGCTTTTTCACTGTGTATGGTTCTTGGGGGCGTCCGGACATGGCCCCATTTATTTTCACTAAGAAAATTCTTGATGGCGATACTATCGATATCAATAATAATGGTGATATGTGGAGAGACTTCACCCATGTAGATGATATTGTTGAAGGTGTAGTTCGTATTGCAGACGTCTTACCAACTCGAAATGAAAGCTGGACTGTAGAATCTGGAACTCCAGCAAGCAGTTCTGCTCCATATTCGGTTTATAACATTGGTCATGGCTCTCCTATCAACTTGATGGACTTCGTTAAAGCGATTGAAGATGAGCTTGGTATAGAAGCGAAGAAAAACTTTCGCGAAATGCAGCCTGGAGATGTTTATCAAACTTATGCTGATACAGAAGATCTATTTACCGCTACTGGTTACAAACCAAGAGTAACAGTTAAAGAAGGCGTTGCAGAGTTTGTTTCTTGGTATAAAGAATTCTATAACAAGTAATACAAAACGAGGCGAAAGCCTCGTTTTTATGTCTAGCTAGGTATAAATCACAATGATTAAAAAATGTCTTTTCCCTGCAGCAGGCTACGGAACTCGTTTTCTACCTGCAACAAAATCCATGCCGAAAGAAATGATGCCAGTGGTGAACAAGCCATTAATTGAATACGGTGTTGAAGAAGCCATTGAAGCGGGCATGGATGGAATGTGTATTGTCACAGGTCGTGGCAAACATTCTTTGATGGACCACTTCGACAAAAACTACGAGTTGGAACATCAAATCTCAGGCACAAGTAAAGAAGCACTGTTAGATGATATCCGCTCTTTGATTGATTCAGCGAGTTACACTTACATCCGTCAGCGTGAAATGAAAGGCTTAGGTCACGCTATTCTTACGGGACGTGAACTGGTCGGTGATGAACCGTTTGCTGTTGTGCTCGCGGATGACCTTTGTGTGAATGAGGACCAAGGCGTTCTAGCGCAAATGGTTGATCTGTACAAACAGTTCCGCTGTTCAATCGTTGCAGTACAAGAAGTTCCGGAATCAGAAACGCATAAATACGGTGTGATTGCTGGCGAGATGATCAAAGATGATCTCTTCCGCATTGATAACATGGTTGAAAAGCCAGAATCAGGCACTGCACCTAGCAATCTAGCGATTATTGGTCGCTACATTCTGACACCTGATATCTTTGAACTGATTGAAAATACAGAGCCAGGTAAAGGTGGTGAGATTCAAATCACCGATGCGCTGATGCAACAAGCTCAATCTGGTTGTGTTTTGGCATACAAATTTAAAGGTCAACGCTTTGATTGCGGTAGTGTAGAAGGCTACATTGAAGCTACAAATTACTGCTACGAGAACCTTTATAAGAAAGATTCCAGTGCGGAGCTCGCGAAAAAGCCAACCGTGAAAATTGCTGAGCCAGCGTAAATCGGAATTTCCTATTAGGTACTCCGACGGTACAACACAAACAAAAAGGGATGCATGATGCATCCCTTTGTTATTTTTACTCCCAGTAAAAACGAGATTACGCTTTTGCTTTAGCCGCTGCTTTAGCGATTGCTGCGAAGCTTTTCGCATCTAGAGATGCACCGCCAACGAGAGCGCCGTCGATGTCTGGTTGTGAGAAGTAAGCTTCAGCGTTTTCTGGCTTAACAGAACCACCGTATTGGATGATTACTTGTGCTGCAACTGCTTCGTCTTTCGCTGCGATTAGTGCGCGGATAGAAGCGTGGATGCGTTGTGCATCTTCAGCTGTTGCTGCTTTACCAGTACCGATAGCCCAGATTGGCTCGTAAGCGATGATTGCGCCGTTTAGAGCTTCAACACCGTAAGTGTCGATAACTGCGTTGATTTGACGTGCACATACAGCTTCAGTTTCGCCAGCTTCGTTTTGAGCTTCAGATTCACCGATACAGAAAACAGGAGTTAGACCGTTTTCTTTTAGGAAGTTGAATTTCTTAGCGATGAACTCGTCAGATTCGTTGTGGTATTCACGACGCTCTGAGTGACCGATGATGATGTGAGAAGCACCGAAGTCTTTCAGCATTTCTGGAGACATGTCGCCAGTGAAAGCACCGCTGTTGTTTAGGTCAGTGTTTTGAGCACCTAGGATGATCTTGTTACCGCCTTCAACAATTAGACGCTCAGCCAGGTCTAGGTAAAGTGCAGGTGGAGCTACTGCTACGTCAACACCTTCAACGTCTTCAAGCTCAGCGTTAAGACCAGTTAGCAGCTCAGTTACCATTGCTTTGCTGCCGTTTAGTTTCCAGTTACCCATCACTACAGGACGACGCATAGGAATATCTCCCTTATTTTTAATGTAAATAGTCTATTAATGTAAAAAATCTACGTAGGAATATAACAGAATAATGTGAACAGATCATGATTGGCGTCATGTCTTGTCCGGCTTTCTTCACTGATTCGACCAAGCATCGATCCTGTTATTTTTGTTAAAAGCAACCGATTGGTGATCGCGTAGACAGAATGATAGTTCATTCCTCGGAAATTGCTGCTGAGATTGGTATTACTACGCACTGAATTTATTATGTTGTAGAAAGGAATCAAAATGCCAAACTTAGTTTTAGAGTATTCGAACTCAGTGGAAGAGCGAGTCAATGTACAAGGTTTGCTGGAAGACTTACATAAAGCTGCGTTAGATAGTGGCCTTTTTGAACTCGCGTCTGTGAAATCTAGAACGCTCCGGTGCCACAATTGGTTAATAGGAGAGGAGGGTGATAGCCTCGACTTTATCCATATCAACTTTGATTTGTTATCTGGTCGCTCCCAAGAACAAAAGCGAGAACTGTCACGAGCCTTGATGGCGACTCTTCAAGAGCAAGCTAGTCACGTGCACAGTTTAACGGTCAATATCCGAGACATGGATATAGATAGCTTCCAAAAGGTAGTGAACTAGGTGGTGCTGGATTGCTCGAGAACAGCGAGGGGTTATTGTTACGAATTCTCAGCCTGGCTCTGCTTGTTATAAGGACGTTGTGGGCACCCAAGTTATCGGTGTCCTTTCCAAACTATATCGACTCGGCTAATCTATAACCTTTCTACTTTGGGGTAAATTTGATGTCGACTAAAGAGTTACTGTTTTCTTTTCAAGGACGTATAGACCGTAAAACCTACTGGATTTGGAACGTAATTTACTATGTGTCCATTCTAGGCTTTGGTGCCGGTATCAGCCTACTGCTTCCTACTCTCTCTTATGTGCTTCTTCCTATTTTCTTGGTGGTCCTGTTGATCCCTGATTTGGCGATCACCACCAAGCGTTGGCATGACCGCAACAAATCGATCTATTGGCTAGCACTGAATATTCCGTTGATTATAGGACGAATTGCCACGCCAATGACTAGCCCTGCCGCGCAAGAGCCGTCGACCCCACAGATGTTCGTCGCTTCCATTTCTCTGATTTGTGGTTTATGGATTCTAATTGAATGTGGTTTCTTAAAGGGGACATCAGGACCAAACCAATATGGCCCTGAGCCGGAATAAGTATAGCTCTATGTTTTGGAATAAGACTCTAGGGTTCTAGAGTCTTATTCCTGCCTTTTAGTAAAAATCATCCCTATCTTTAAACGTATTTAAGCTAATCACATCCGCTTTTTGAGTCGGTGCCGCTTCCCCTTGTAGCGCTGCTTTGAACTTTACGACCTGTTTTTGCAACTCGTTCATCAATACCACATTGGTGTGATGAGGGTTTTTACACGTGCTGATGACTCTATCAATGTGGCTTTGTTGAGCCCACAATCTTTCTTTCATATTTTCTGATGCGCTCTCGATCATCTCTTTCGCCATCTCATGACGAAATTGCTCAAAAGCTTCTGGGTCTCGCTCTGCCATTCGAACCATTTCATCGAATGGAGGAAGCGTTTGTGATGGGATATGACGTAGATTAGACATCGATGCTCTCCAAATCCTTATGGAAATTGCCTTTAGTTACTAAAAGCCTATACCACTAGAAAGAGGAGAGAGGATGAATTCTTCAGCCGTCTCACTTATAAGAGTAGCTTTCAAGCTTGAGATTGAATAAGTGCGGCATGTCGATGTTTGGTTGTGGTGGTTACTGCAGTTGTTGGATGCGGTAAACGCAGCGTCTTTGGCCACTAATGATGTGTTCGGTACGCTCTACTTTGGTGTCACGTCCAAGTAAAGACTGAAAGACACTTAATTCTGATTGGCACAAGCTTGGGCAGCGAGTTGCGGCTTTACAAATCGGACAGTGATTTTCGATCAAGATGAATCCGTTCTCATCTTTCTCGAGCTCTGCCATATAGCCTTCTTGCTCTCTTAATGTGACGAGTGTTTCTAGTTTGCTTTGCAGAGAGTCGCATTGCTTAAGATGCTGACGATAACTTTGTAACGTGAGTTTTTCCCTTTCTGATGTGACTTTTTCCAGTCCATCTTTGCCAAAGATATGTTCGACAGCTTCTATAAACTGAATGGTCAACTCACCGTGACGGTCAGCAAATTGCTCATGACCTTTTTGAGTGAGAGACCAATGACGAGCAGGGCGACCAACTTTTACTTTTACGTCATGGATAGAAAGAATGCCATCATCTTCTAAACCTTGCAGGTGCTGACGAGCCCCCATGGTTGTCATACCTAGCTCAGAGGAGAGTTGTTTTGCAGTGACGGAACCATCACGCTTAACGATTTGCAATATCCTATCTACGGTCTTCATATACCCACCATTTATACGTCAGTAGATATTATGCGCGATAGGGTTAGTAAAGAAAAGTGTTGACTTAATTTGAGTGTGGCTTTGTAGGTGCTATCTTTATGCGAACCAATATATACACTCTGAACAGTGAGAAACGAGTGTGATTCAGAATCTATTGTCCGGTTGTGCGAAAAGAAAGGCTCACACTCAGATTGAGCGAGAGCCTCGAGAAATGCTTAAAGAATAATATCACGCACTTCTGGATCTTTACGATCTAGGTAGTGAGTCGACTTAATGCGACGAATAGTACGGCATCGACCACGCACGAGCAGCGTTTCTGTGGTTGCAATATTGCCTTGGCGAGAGATGCCTTCTAGCAAGTCACCTTTAGTAATGCCTGTTGCTGAAAATACCACATTGTCGCTACGAGCCATGTCTTCCATTTTGAGGACAACATTCGCTTTTACGCCCATTTCATCGCAGCGTTTTAGTTCATCTGCACCGTAAATGCGGTTTTCTTCACTATCGCCTTTTACTTCGTGACGAGGAAGTAAGCGACCGTGCATGTCACCGTCTAGCGCTCGAATAACCGCTGCTGATACTACCCCTTCTGGCGCGCCGCCAATACAGTACATCAGGTCCACTTCACTGTCTGGCATACAAGTCAGAATAGAGGCAGCGACGTCACCATCAGGCACCGCAAAGACACGTACGCCCATTGCTTGCATTTCTGCAATAACGTCATCGTGGCGAGGTTTCGCAAGGGTAATAACGACTAGGGTATCAAGTGGCTTGTTCAGGGCTTTTGCTACGTTTTCTAGGTTTTCTTTTAACGGCTTTTCTAAGTCAATTACGCCTTTTGCGCCAGGGCCAACAACCAGTTTTTCCATGTACATATCTGGCGCTTTAAGAAAGCTGCCTTTCTCACCTGCGGCAAGTACGGCTAGTGCGTTCGATTGTCCCATTGCCGTCATACGCGTCCCTTCAATCGGGTCGACTGCAATATCTACTTCATCACCACCAATACCCACTTGCTCACCAATGTACAGCATTGGCGCATCATCGATTTCACCCTCACCAATGACAATTTCACCACTGATATCTGTTTTGTTCAGTAGCGTGCGCATAACTTCAACAGCTGCGCCATCGGCTGCGTTTTTATCGCCACGGCCAAGCCATTTGTAACCAGCCAGAGCTGCACCTTCAGTCACACGGGAAAATGCCATTGCTAAATCGCGTTTCATGATGTCTCCAAGTAAGCAAGAGGGAAGAAGAATTTGCGCGGCGATTCTATCACAAGGTCGAGTAAACGTTTGCCTTTTTGCGAGGCTTTTACTTTATCTAACTTGAATTTGATCAATACTTAGGGCGATTTTCAGCGTAGCGGGACGCAAAATACTTGCTCAAAAATGCTTCGGCGACAAGAAAAGTCAGCGTTTAGTGAGATTGCGCTGATTTTTTGACCGAATGATGCAAAATATCGAATATAGTGAGTGTTTCTCATCGCGACGCTGAGTAGAATGAACCTTATATAGGTTAGGTGTGCATCAATCTCGCACATCGTCCCAACGGAATAACATAGGTAGGCCAAGATGTCTTTTGAAGTACTAGAACAACTAGAATCTAAAATTCAAACTGCAGTTGACACAATCACTCTTCTTCAGATGGAAGTCGAAGAGCTGAAAGAAGATAAAGCTAAACTTGCGGAAGAAGCGAACGAGCTTCGCTCTCAACGTGAAGAGCTAGAGCAAAAAGCACAACAAGCACAGCAAGAGCACGCACAATGGCAAGAGCGCATTCGTGCACTACTTGGCAAAATGGACGAAGTGGAATAATTCAGCTTCTTCATTCCAAATTAAAAACACCCGCGTTAAGCGGGTGTTTGTGTTTTAGGGAAGTAGATAATGTTGAGACAAGGCTAGGCGCTAAGAGCTAGGAGAAGGCCTTATAACTTAGACACCTAAGACTCGCTATGCTTCTTCATCCAACTCTAAATCAATATTCAATGGTTCTGGCGACAGGATAATTCCGGTACTATCGGCATAAATATAATCTTCAGGTAAGAAGCTGACGCCGCCAAAGTTGACTGGTACATCCAATTCGCCGATACCCTGGCTGGTCGCTCCAACAGGAATAGAAGCGAGGGCTTGAATGCCTAAATTCATATCTTCAAGTTCATCTACTTCACGAACACAGCCGTAAACGACAATGCCTTCCCACTCGTTTTCTTCCGCAATGGTTGCGATTTCTGCATCGATAAGGGCTTTACGTAGGGAACCGCCACCGTCAATTAACAAAACGCGACCAAGTCCATCTTGCTCTAATGTCTCGCGGATCAACGAATTATCTTCAAAACACTTGATGGTGGTGATTTGCCCGGCAAATGAAGCGCGGCCGCCAAAGTTACTGAACATTGTTTCAACCACATCTACCTGATCGAGGTAGATATCACAGAGTGCTGAGGTATTGTATTCCATAGCGTACCTTTCTAAACAGAAATTGGTTGTCTTTGAGTATATCTAGGCATTAAGTCAATGCAATGACAATCCTTTTTTAACTTACTAGAGTTTGAGCTACCACAATTGTTGCAAACAAAACGTTGGTGACTAGAGAGCATTTCACGATGACTGGCATCATTGGTGCTATCTGAGCGGGCTTTTGTGTATGCCAAACCGCTCTACCATGATCGGCCACGAAATAAATACTAAGTAAGAATGGCAAGCTAATCCAAACGGGTTTGTCTTGAATTAACAAGTAAGCCGCAAAGGCAAGGATAGCTCCGCCAAGTAAAATAAAGTGGTACTGTTTGGCTTTACGTTGACCTAAGCGTACCGCCACCGTGCGTTTACCACACTCTCGGTCGTTCTCTATATCACGCATATTGTTGATATTGAGTACTGCAACAGCGAGTAAACCGCAGCCTAAAGCGGGTAAGAATAGCGTGGTGTCTACGTGACCGGTATGCAAGAAGTAGGTACCGGATACGCCGAGTAGACCAAAAAACAAGAACACTGATATATCGCCAAGCCCCACGTAACCGTATGGTTTACTACCCATGGTATAAGCAATGGCTGCGAGAATGGCCAAAATTCCCAACCCGATAAAAGTGACAATGCTTTCCAGTGAACTTAGTGAATAGAAAACTAACATCAAGCCTGAGATAGCGGTCAGAACGATGTTAAAGATAATTGCCTGTTTCATCTGTTTCGCACTTACAGCGCCTGACTGCATCGCTCGTAATGGGCCGAGGCGTTTGTCGTTATCTGTACCTTGAACGGCATCGCCATAGTCGTTTGCCAGGTTGGACAGAATTTGCAGCAATGTAGCGGTTACGAAAGCCATGATGGCAATTGTCAGTGAAAAATGACCTGCCGAGTAGGCGAGTACGCTACCAGTTAAGATAGAGACCAATGCCAGAGGTAATGTTTTTGGACGAGCGGCTTCAAGCCAGATCTGTAGAGATTGTTTCATGGAAATTTCGTGCTAGTAACCAATGTGCCCAGTATAGACATAAATTTTTATGTACACTATTAACTTAAATCAAATAGGAGACGATTAAGTAAACTAATATGAGTATTAAAAGCAATACAGCGAGGTTCCTATAGCCTTAAGTATTCATTATTTATGAGTGATTCTATAACTTTATTTCTTTTCATGTTTTTTGAAATTGATATAGCTTTAAGTTTTTCATTGCTGCTTTCAGATAAGTTTATACAATATTGCTTTTTAGATTGAACTTTATCTCTAAACTTCTTTTGATCCCATGCCTTTTTTATCCTCTTAATAGTGATTTCTCTTTTGTTCTCTTCAATTGCATCAAAAAAAGCGATAATGAAATCTTTCAGGTCTTGCGTTGAGATTTTATTATTCCAAATGTATTTAATAACCAAAGGCTCATGTTTAAGTATGTAGCTCCATGCCCACTTTATTTTTTCTTCATCATCTTTCAACCATGAAATGATCTCAGTCTTATCACGTGATAAATACCACTTTCTTACAATACCCCTCTCTAGTTCAATATGGCTATGTTTGCTTCTATTTACCTTTCTTATATATGATGTTACCCAGTCTACTCTTTCTTTAAAACTGCTTCCATTTGGATTTAATGATAGTTTTCCGGATAGTTTTTTTTGAATGTAAAACCATGAAAAATTACAAAATCTTTCATTTTTTCGTATTTCATTTTTTATGTATAAAATTGAATTGTATTTTTCTTCTATTTTCCCGACAATCCTTTTGCAATCTTCAAATGAATATGATTTAAGAGCAGCATTTATTATACTTTCATTTTCTTTAATACTTAATGATTCTTCCCATACTGCTCTAATACCATGTGTTGATAGCTGGTTAGTATAGAACTTTCCCATGTTTTCATCTTTAATCATTACATCGTAATCTTCCATAATTAAACCCTCTTAAATAGTAATTTTTATCAGCCAGTATCTTACATTTACTACAATGTAGTTTCAATCTGCTCAACCTTTATCTTTCAAAACTACAATGTAGTTTTTTCAGTGATGTAAGTTAAAAGTTGATAGTCACTAATCATTCATGGTTGTGGCTAACTTCAGAGTCGCTCTTTCGCATGTGTTGTACAGGGGGCTTAGAATTAACGCTTACTAGATATGTTGGTATGGTTAATATACATACATAATTAAATATATAGTTAACCGTACATACTCACTTAACTAAGTACTTATATCCTATACACTCTACCTCAGTAGAATTGGTATACTCTCCTTAAATACCATGTATTAAATAACACAGTAATTCATATCTTTGGATGAATACCAAAGAGAATGAATGATGACTTATACTTACAAAGGTTTAGAGGTTCTTTATCCGGTCGATCAACTCAATACACACTATCTAGATCGTATTATATTAACCATGTCTAAAGTATTAAAAGACTATAAGAGAGTTCATGCGTTAAGACTGGATCTGAGACTTCCTGTTTCTGACAGTGAAAAAGACATACTTTTCAGAGATGAGATTTTGAACAATACATTTAATCAAAAAAATATCATTAAACGATTCTTTGAATCCTTGAAGGCAAAAATAAAAGCGCAAGAAAAAAGAATGAAAGCGAGTGGTAAAAGGGTATATCCATGTCACCTACGGTATGTTTGGTGTAGGGAAAGGAATAAATCTACAAATGACCACTATCACCTTGTCCTGTTTTTTAATAAAGATAGATATTGGAGTAGCGGTTATAGAGATAATGAAGAAAGTTTAGCAAGACTCATTATGGATGCATGGAATAGCGCACTAGGAGAGTGTGTTGATAATGCAGATAGGTTGGTTCAACTTGTTTATAAAGGTACGCATTATTTAGAACAAAATAAATACGACTTCGAGAACAAATACCAGGCCCTCTTTACAAGACTCAGTTACTTTGCCAAAAATAGAACGAAGCATTATGGTGAAGGAAAACGTTGCTTTGGAACTAGTCAGGGATGATAGCTAATATTAATCTGCTCATCTGTTTAGTATTTCGAAACGTGATTGCTCTATAGATTGATTATAAGTGTAGAGATAACTGGAGAAGCATATGGTCCCTTAGGTTCAACTTGCCATTCGGGGTATGCTAAATAAGCACGCAGCATTCGGTGGTACGGTCATGCACTGTTGGTAGATTGGCCTCGATAACATCAGTAGTGTTAATGGTATCAGTTCTCAGGCCCCTACGTCTGTGTCAGTGTAAATGCCGTCTCACGTACTTAGTTATTCATGTATTATTTCTGAATACGCTTCGTTGTGCTCCATAATGACATTGGGAGTCTGACAAAAAATAGGAAGCTAGGCCTCCTATTTTTTCGATCTGCTGAAGATTACTATTTGGTTAGAGTTACACATGCCTTCCATGGAAAGTTAGCAGGTGCAGGCTTTACTGTATTAACCGTAACGCAGTCTTCGAATGACTGACCTTCAAAGTCTACATCCGTTAGACGATACCAAATACTAACGCCAGTATCAGTGTATTCAATTGATGCGATTTCACCGTGCTGGAATTCACCAATAACTTCGAATGTCATAGGACGACCTTGGTAGTCGATAGCCCATGCACCAGCTGGACGTAGTCCTCCGATTTCATCAGAGCCGATATTAACACCGCCAGTGTAAGCAAACACAGGTAAGTCTTTGTTAGGTAACACGCCGTCACCATCAACATCGATAAAGTAATCTACGTGTGGAATATCAAAGTCTAGACCGTTGTCTGCGTAGTACTTCTGAGTGTTCTCGTAAGCTGCTGTTTTGTACAGTGCTAGGCTGTACTTGGTCAGAGCTTGTTTCATTTCTTCAAACTGAACGGAGTTAGGCTCTAACAATACCTGACCAATTTTCTCGATTTGTTGCTCTAACGTGAGTCCGTTTTCGGTTGCCATAGTTAAAGTACTTGCAGAGATCACGAGTAGCACAGTGCTGGTATCGCCAGCGTTAGAAAGGTTGACGTTATAGAAGTTAATGCCATCTGCCCATTGCTCAGGATCATAACTATAAAGGCTTAGCAGCTCAGTGGTCGCCTCATGCACCGCCTCTTCAAAGGTCTGCCCGGCTTGTACCTTTGCCATGATACTTGCTTTCATGGCCGCTGTAGCGACATTGAAGTTCACTTGTGTCGTTGCGTTCATATCGACAAAAGCGCTCATGCGCATCTGCTCATCACTTTTTCCTGTCAGCTCATTAAAGTAATTCCCCTGTGCAACGAGCTCGACATAAGGCGTATTGAATCGCTCATTCATGTTGTAATTACCTTCATAGTCCTCTATTTGAGTGGTGTAAGAGATGTCGGTCTTTTCTAAGTCTTGGTTAAGTTCATATGTGGTGACGACTGAACCAGGCTGTAGAGGACCTTTCTGTACTGCACCACCAAATTGATATGATTGCCCTGAGTCGTTATTGTCACGCCCGCCAGAAGAGCCGCCACATCCGATTAAGGCTAAAGGAATAGTAAAGAGAGCGATGGTAAGTAGGGGTTTAGATAGGTTCATTCTATTTCTCCATAATAAGTTTTAGAGGGTACTATTTTGTTTAATTCAAGATGAGAGTCAGCGATATCAAACAGCTCTTTAACTTCAGACGAGAGCAGAGTCGCATCTGTTTGAAGCTCAAAGCGAAAGCTCGACATCGTGGCCTCCTGGATGTTGCAAAGAGGTAAGGTGTTCAACTTGGTATGCGTGTGTGTACGCCAAACGAGATAAGGGCTGCCGTGATGGAGTACGAGACTTATTGGTTGAACGTTAGTTAGGCGTAGAGTGCCGTCTCCTTTGTTTATCTTTAATGAGATAAGACGTTGTTGAAGTGTCGCTAGACATACAATCTGAAAAATTTGGATATCGACTTGAGCGTGTTTACTCAATGGGGTTGGGGCTGTGATAGGAACTTTGGATGACCAATGATTTTGAATGTTATTGATGTCTTCAGGAGTTATGTTCGAAAGGAGGTCATCTAAGAGTGGAGCAAGGCTGCTAGGCAGATGATGCTTGGTTGACTCGATGAGCCAATAGATCAATACCGCTTCGTGAGCCGTCGTGCTCATCTTCAGAGTTTCGGTTTTTTGGTAACCAAAGGGTTTGTCTCTATCATCCACCATTACATTGGGAAACATGGCACAGATAGCGGACAGATTACGTTGGATAGTACGCAAGGAGCGCTCTAAACCAAGCGGGGAAAGTTGAGCTTGAATTTGCCTGGCGGTGACTTTCTTATTGTAAGGAATAAGGTTGTAAATCGCCAAGATAAGCTCAAGGTGATACTGAGTTTGGTTAGGTGGCGTCATGGTCAGTTCAACAAGGTTCGTTTTGTTGGGTATGACAATATCAAAAAGGCGCGACAAAGCTTGTCGTATCAATGCCTTAAGCAAAAATGATACGACGAAATTTGTCACACCTACGTCATGAAGTGTCGTGATTAAGGGGGCAGAGGCTTACTTTCCAACGATGGATAAATCGATTTCGTCAAAATCCATGCTTGAAAGATGCCGAGCGAACGTTTTCATCCATACCTGAAGAAGGTCGATTACTTCTGGATGTTCAAGGTTTACCGCCCCTGTATCGGGCTGATAACACCATCCCTTGGCAAGATGAAAGTACAGTTCAGGCTGAACGTTGAGCGCGCTCTCAAATGGGTAAGAAAAGCTGATAAAGAAGACAATCTGCCAGGGCTCTGAATTTGCAGTGCGTTGGAACTGCACTTCAACAGGGTGAATGCCTCGGCCATAGCGGTAGTAGCTTAATTGGCGGCAAGTCAAGAGCAACTGTTTGGCATTGTCAGGTAAAGAGTACCCCTTCAATAGCTTCTCCAACTGCTGACGCAATTGTGGCGCTAAAGAAACACCACCATAAATAGTGTTGATCATATCCACCCCTTTTCTGCAAACGAGACACTACTTTCTCCCACAACGATATGGTCAAGCACCCTTACATCCACTAACGCTAAAGCGTCGATAAGCTTGCGTGTGATACGCCTATCCGCTTGAGATGGGGAAGGGTTACCAGAAGGGTGGTTATGCGCCAGAATGACTGCCGCTGCATTCACTTCCAAGACGCTTTTGACGACCTCGCGCGGATAAACGCTGGCGGAGTCAATGGTGCCTTTAAAGAGTGATTTAAACTCGATGACACGGTGCTGGTTATCAAGTAGTAGCAGAGCGAAAACCTCGTGCTCCGCGCTGGCTAGTTTGAATCGAACATACTCTTTGGTTGCTTCAGGGTTACAAAGGGCATTACCTCGAACGTAGCGGTTAGCTAGGATTTCAGCAGCATGCTCTAGGATTTCATTTTCTTGGTGTTTCTTTTGTTTTTGGTAGTGAAGGTTATCGGTCGGCATAGGTCCTCCAAGAGTGAAACGATAGGAACTTCACTAAGAGGACATATATCTGAAAATAATTGATTCCAAGGGAAGTTGGAAAGAATTCTAAATGTTTAACAACTAAGTAAGTTTTCAGAGAACATTTAATTTTGAGCTTAGACTATTTAGTTCTGGCTATGTTGAAATTGCTGTTACCTACTTTGACTTAGGAGACTGTTCAATAATGGAGAGATAAAAGTTGTGAAGTGAACGATAGAATTAAGTTCACCTAATAAGAGTACGGATGTTGGAAATTTATAAATATATATCATTTGATGCATACGGTGCTCTTGTTAGATAACGAGACGTTGCAAAGTTTGTTTTTCCATAAAAAGGGTTGCCAACGGCAACCCTTTTTCTACTTATTAATAATGGAGTTTTTATGTCTTTGTATCAAACGCTTGGTAGGGCTATTACTGGAACAGCGAGTGTTGCAGGTGTGATCGCTGCTGCGCCAGTATTTGGTCCGAAAGGAACTATTACATCTAGTGGTGTTGTTGTGTCTGTTTTAGTTGGAACATCAGCAGCATTCCTTGACCAAACAGTGCAATCCACATCTTTGCAAGACCTTACTGTCAAACCTAACGAGCATTGTGACGAACTATAAGCTACAAAATCTTAGGTAGATAAAGAAAGCCATTACACAGTGTCATCCCTATTAAAAGTGGCGTGACGGTAATGGCTTGAATGAACTTAAATTAACCAAATGAAAGTTTCCAAGTGTGCACATTTACACAATGTAATTCACTAGGCTAATTGAATCTTACTATTTATAGGATAAATCGGCTTAGATCTTCATCTTCAATCGTATCGCCTAGGCGCGCTTTCACGTAAGCGGAATCAATAACGAATTTAGCGCCAGATTGCTCCGCTGCGTCGTAAGAGATTTCATCCATCAAGCGTTCCATTACGGTGTGTAAGCGACGAGCACCGATGTTTTCTGTGCTTTCGTTGACCGTCCATGCCGCTTCCGCGATTTGCGTGATGCCGTCTTCTGTGAACTCGATGTCCACATCTTCCGTTTTCATCAACGCAACGTACTGCTCTGTTAGAGAGGCTTTCGGCTCTGTTAGAATGCGTTTGAAGTCGTTGCTGCTTAGTGCTTCTAGCTCAACACGAATTGGTAGACGACCTTGCAACTCTGGGATCAAGTCAGACGGTTTTGCCACTTGGAATGCACCAGATGCAACGAACAGAATGTGGTCTGTTTTTACCATGCCGTGCTTGGTTGATACTGTGCTGCCTTCAATTAATGGAAGTAGGTCGCGCTGAACACCTTCGCGTGAAACGTCTGGGCCTGAGCTCTCACCGCGTTTACAGATCTTGTCGATCTCATCGATAAATACGATGCCGTTGTTTTCAACGTTGAAAATCGCTGCTTCTTTTAGCTCTTCTTGGTTTACCAGTTTCGCCGCTTCTTCTTCCGCTAACGCTTTCATTGCGTCTTTGATTTTCAGCTTACGTTTTTTCTTAGTGTCGCCAGCGAGGTTTTGGAACATGCCTTGCAGCTGGTTAGTCATCTCTTCCATACCAGGAGGCGCCATGATCTCTACGCCCATTTGTGGTGCGGCTACGTCGAGTTCAATTTCTTTATCGTCTAGTTGGCCCTCACGCAGTTTCTTACGGAAGATCTGGCGAGTGTTAGAAGACTCTTCCGTTTGCTCTGCTTGACCCCAGCTATCACGTGCCGGTGGCAGTAGCGCATCAAGAATACGTTCTTCCGCTTGCTCTTCTGCGCGGAACTTCACTTTTTCCATCGCTTGTTGATGCGTCATTTTTACCGCGACATCTGTTAGATCACGGATGATGGTTTCAACTTCTTTACCAACGTAACCCACTTCGGTGAATTTTGTCGCTTCAACTTTGATGAAAGGGGCATTTGCCAGTTTTGCGAGGCGTCGTGCGATTTCGGTCTTACCAACACCAGTAGGACCAATCATCAAGATGTTTTTGGGCGTCACTTCGGCACGCAAGTTTTCTTCAAGCTGCATGCGGCGCCAGCGGTTGCGAAGTGCAATCGCAACCGAACGCTTGGCTTTTTCTTGACCGATAATGTGGCGGTTCAATTCATGAACGATTTCGCGAGGCGTCATTTCAGACATATTCTTTCCTTACTTCGTTACGATTACGCGGTTGGTTTTTCAGGCTCTACTGTTGAGTCTAGCTCTTCTACCGTGTGGTGATGGTTAGTGAAGACACAAATATCACCCGCGATATTAAGAGCTTTTTCCGCGATCTCACGAGCATCTAGATCTGTGTTTTCTAGTAGGGCGGTTGCTGCTGCTTGTGCGTAAGCACCACCAGAGCCAATCGCAATCAGGTCGTGTTCTGGCTGTACGACATCACCATTACCGGTAATGATTAACGATGCGGTTTCGTCGGCAACGGCAAGTAAGGCTTCGAGCTTGCGCAGAGCACGATCGCTACGCCAGTCTTTGGCTAGCTCAACTGCTGCTTTGGTTAGGTGACCTTGGTGCATTTGCAGTTTGCTTTCGAAGCGCTCAAAAAGGGTGAAGGCATCCGCAGTACCGCCGGCAAAGCCCGCTAGTACTTGGTTGTTGTATAGGCGGCGAACTTTGCGCGCATTACCTTTCATTACGGTATTGCCTAGAGATACTTGGCCATCACCCGCGATGACGACTTTATTATTTCGACGTACAGATACAATGGTAGTCACAGTCGACCTCTTGATTATTTCTCTTTGGATTTAATTCAGTATATGGGGGAGGAGAAATGGGGATTCAAGGGGGCAAAAAGAAAGGCCCTAGGATCTTAGCTCCTAGGGCCTGAGTTTAAAGATTTTCTTTCCAAATCGCGCACGGCTCGATTTTCGCGCGTTGCAGTTTATGACGGTCACGTTCTGCATCACGTTTGAACTTATACGGACCTAGTACCACGCGATACCATGAACTGCCTTCTTTCTTACGAATCTTGCTCGACATCCCTTGGAATGCGATTGCAAGCTTGCGCTCTTCTGCTTGTGCCTGGGTTTTGTACGCGCCACACTGCATGATGTAAGGAATTTTAGAAACTTCAATTTCTTTGGCCACAACTTCAACTTCACGTTTCGGTAGTGACTCAACATATTCCCATTTTTCTTCTGGTGGTGGCGGCAAATCTTTTTTCGGTTTTGGTTTACTTACAGTGGTTGTTGGCTGTTTCACTACAGGCTGTTTAGGTTCTGGATCGCTACTCAAAAGGTAAAGACCATAGCCAAAACTACCCACTAGCAAGATAGCGAGCAGACCACTACGCCAAGGCTTTTTTCTTATCGGCGGCTGTTTTTTTGTCGACTTTTTTGGGGCGCCTCGCCCCCGTCTTACATAATCTCTATTTGCCACGGTTATTTCTGGTCATCAAGGATTCTTGCAAATATGTTAATCCAGAACGAGTTGAGAAAACACCCTATTGATAGAATCTTGATAGCTAAAGCGCGACAACGCCCGAGTATAGGGGGGTGTTTCAGTTCTCGCTTATATTTATTCAGGGATACACAAAAAGCAGGAGGGTAAATAAAAAGCGGCGCCTTAGCACCGCTTTAGGGATGAATACTAATCTTTAGGTTAAGGGCGCTGTGGTGGCGCTGCACTTCCGCGAATGACGAGATTAGTTTCAAGCAGACGCGAGCCTGAATGCACGTCGTGGCCTTTTAACATCTCGAGCATCATTAGCATTGCTTGTCGACCAATCTCATAGCGAGGCTGAGAGATAGTGGTCAACGGTGGATCGCAGTACTGAGCGAAGTTAATGTCATCAAAGCCCACAACAGAGAGATCTTGCGGGACTCGTAAGCCAAGCTTTTTCGCTTCTTGAATTGCGCCGATGGCCATTGTGTCACAGTGACAGAAAATAGCCGTTGGTGGCTCTGGCAATTCGAGCAGTTTACGAACGGCTTTTGCTCCGCCATCAAAAGAGAATTCAGTAATGACACTATATTGTGGATCTTTATTGATGCCGGCACGGCGCAGGGCTTGTTGGTAGCCTTGTTGGCGGAACTGACACAATATTGCTGTATCTGGTCCAGAGATTTGAGCAATGCTTTTATGACCTAATTGGGTCAGGTAATTCACCGCTTCAAATGCTGAGGTCAGGTTGTCAATATGTACTGTCGGAAGCTCGAGTTCAGGCGCAAATTCACACGCCATTACCATCGGAGGTAAGTTCTTTTGTTCTGGCTTACTGACATCGAATGGTAGATCTGTACCAAGCAGTAGCATTCCATCTGCCTGCTTAGTAAATACGAGATTAACGAAAGAGCTTTCGCGTTTCTTCTGTTGTCCGCTATCGCCCAGAAGGACTAGATAGCCATGTTCCATGGCTGCATCTTCAATACCGCGAATAATTTCAGAAAAATAAGGATCACAGATGTCGGGAACGATAGTAACAATGGTTTTTGATTCGTTTCTACGTAAGTTACGCGCTAATGAGTTTGGAGAATAACCCGCTTCAAGTACGGCTTCTTCTACTCTCTTTCTTGTAGAAGAAGAGACCTTCTCTGGATTCATTAAGGCTCGAGATACCGTAGCCGTAGACACTCCCGCAAGCTGGGCAACATCCTTCATTGTCGCCATAGTTTTTAACCTCTCATTTATTTTTTGCCAAGGTGACGTTATTCCGGTTTGAAATCAGAGTAATCAACCGAGTTAGAGCTGTGTTTGCTCTTCGCTCAGTTCGTGTTAACGATTGGGAAAATGGATTCTTCACCGCGATATCAATTTATGGGAATAGTCATTGTTTTAATTTAAGCCTGTGCAAACAAGTCACTTTAGACTTTTCTAATTTGGATAGTCTATTCATTTCTAAAGTGAAAGTTACGGTCTGTTTAACAAAAATTGCAATCTCGGTGTGATTTTGGTCACATTAAATGGTAATTCATTACATAGTTAAACGTTTGCTAGCTGAGATCTTGTGGTTCTATGTCTAAATTCCAGCGTACTTTCTTAGCATTTGGCAACAACTCAATAGCAGGTTTGGCACTGGTTAATAACTTTTGCATCAATGAACGATGTTGAGTTTGTAGTAATAGTTGCCAGCGGTATTTACCAGCCCGCTTAGCCAAAGGTGAAGGAGTTGGGCCTAATACCATACAAGAATCATCGAACAGAGGGTGTGACTCTAACGTAAAACGAACCTGACGCAGGAAGTCTTCAACTACCTCACTTTGGTTTGCCTCTGCTTTGAAAAGAGTCAAGAAACTATAAGGCGGAAGCTGAGCCAGTTTGCGTTCTTCCAGAGCAGTCATAGCAAAGTGGCGATAGTCTTTTTGAAGCAGGGCCTGCAGCAAGCTGTGCTCAGGATGGTGGGTTTGCAGGATAACCTCGCCAGGTTTACTTGCGCGGCCGGCACGACCTGCGACCTGAATAAACAACTGCGCTAGTCTCTCGGAAGCGCGGAAGTCGCTACTATAGAGAGAGCCATCAACATCCAAAAGAGCAACGAGCGTTACATTTGGAAAATGGTGCCCCTTAGCCAGCATTTGGGTGCCAATCAGAATTTGATGTTCACCTTTACGAATTGATTCAAGGGCATCTTCCAAACTACCTTTGCGACGTGTGCTGTCTCTGTCGATGCGAATAGCGTTGTATTCTGGAAATAACTGAGCCAATTGTTGTTCGAGTTGTTCCGTTCCTACGCCGACGGTAACCAATTGAGTTGAACCACACCCCTGACATTGATGAATCACCGGTTGTTGTGATCCGCAGTGATGGCAGCGTATTTCGTTGCTGTAATGGTGGAACGTATAGTACGCATCACAGCGTTTACATTCTGCAATCCAACCGCATTCATGGCACATCAAAGCGGGCGAAAAGCCTCGACGGTTAAGAAACAACATCACTTGATTGCCTGCTTTTAAATGCTTGCGCATCTCGGCAATCAGTTGGGCAGATAAGCCACTTTCTAAATACTGACCTTTTACATCTAACACTTTATTGGTGGTTGGTACGGCAGAGCCAGCTCGTCGGGTTAGTGTTAAATGGTGATACTTGCCTGACAGGGCATTGTGCAATGTCTCCAGTGCAGGTGTGGCTGAGCCCAGGATAATCGGTACTTGCTCTTTATGGGCGCGCATGACAGCAACATCACGAGCGTGGTAACGCAAGCTGTCTTGTTGCTTATAAGAAGCGTCATGCTCTTCATCCACGATAATAATCCCCAAATCAGCAAAAGGTGTGAGCAGGGCTGAACGAGTGCCAATGATGATTCCCGCTGCTTTATCCCTGGCAGAAAGCCAAGCGTTAAGTCGCTCGGTTTCATTCAAACCTGAATGAATCACGTCTACCGGGACATTAAATCGATGCTTAAAGCGGTTGATGGTTTGGGGCGTTAGACCGATCTCAGGTACTAAAACTAATGCTTGTTTCCCTTGCTCTAAAACTGGCTTGATAAGGTTTAAGTAAACTTCTGTTTTACCAGAGCCAGTTACTCCCTCTAATAAATAGCAAGCAAAACCTGTTTGGCTATTTACACTCGCAATAGCCAGCGCTTGTTCGTGGTTGAGCTTTGGCTTCTCGACGTCGCATTCAACGTGCTGTCCCCACTGGGTGATTGCAGGCTTCTTCTCGATACGTTCAATCCAGCCTTTCTCTTCTAAAGACTTTAGTACTGTTGAGGCTATCTCTTGGTCGACAAATTCCTGGTGAGGCAAAGCGCAGTTAACCAACATTTGCAAGACCTTCTGTTGTTTGACCGCTCGACGATCAAGCCCTTGCATCAGCTTGTCTTTACCGGATTCGGTAATTTGCCACTCTTGTAGCGTCGCAAAATCTGCAGGCTTTCCTTTACGTAGAGCTGCTGGCATCGCATTGTGTAGCGTATCTCCAAGTGGGTATTGGTAGAACTGGCTGCACCAATTTAGCAGAGAATAAAGCGTCTCTGGCCATATCGGTTGGGAGTCTAATACCGCTTTGATTGGCTTAAGCTGATCTTTAGGAAAGTCGGAGTGGTTTACCATTGCGGTGACGATGCCAACTAACGTTTGACGTCCAAAAGGTACGGATACGCGCCCGCCAATGATCGGAAACAGGTGCCCCGGAATGGCGTAATCAAATTGTTTGTCGAGCGGAACGGGTAATGCCACTCTAGCAATGGTTGGGCGCATAAATTTTTAGCTATTAAAAAGAGGGAAAGGAAATGAGAGTCTATTAAAATCGGTATGGAAATTCGAGTAAAGCAATATGATTCAGCGTGAATCGTGCCTCTATGATTAGTCTGGCTAAAAAAGTGGCGAAAAAGTTGCCAAATGTGTTGATCCGAGCAATGTGATTCTTTACTATATCGCGCCTTGAGATATGGCTTCGGCAATTAGTTGATGCGGTATCCCATTTTATTATTAATTGCGTGTGGTGTGCGGCTTAGATTCGTATAGCGACACGGCCTACTATTGAGGTTATCCCATGAAAGCTGGTATCCACCCAGAATACAAAGCAGTAAAAGCGACTTGTTCTTGCGGCAACTCTTTTGAGTTCAACTCTACTCTAGGTAAAGAGTCTATCCACCTAGACGTATGTGACAAGTGTCACCCATTCTACACTGGTAAGCAACGTATCGTTGATACAGGCGGCCGTGTTGATCGCTTCAACAAGCGTTTCGGTGCACTATCAAGCGGTAAGAAATAATAGCAGCCGCTATTACGATTACAGTTTAGAAAAGGACGCTTCGGCGTCCTTTTTGTTTAATGGCTACCAAGCGAAGAGAGATGTATAGGGTTTGGAATATTCCCGATTATTTTTCACTCAGCGCTTGCAACCTAAAGTGTGATCTGTATAATGCAGCGCACTGGTTAAGCCAGTTGTGAACCAATGAGCAGTGAGGAGCGAGCAAATCTAAGGATTTGTGAGGTAATGTATACTCAGCTTATGTTCGCGGTTAATACAATTAGCTATCTTTTCTTCGGAAAAACTATCCTCAAAGGTGACTTTGGCATATAGGGATAGTTAATCGAAAATTAACTGACAATGCGTCCTAATCTTGGATGCTACGGTTTCACATAAATCAATCGGCATTCTCTCGTCTTGACGAGTTTGAGTGGCGATATTGTTTGTGTAATTTATTAAATTTGGAGCTCTGTCTCATGCAGAACCAACGTATCCGTATCCGCCTAAAAGCTTTCGATTACAAACTAATCGATGCTTCTACAGCGGAAATCGTTGAAACAGCTAAGCGCACTGGCGCACAGGTTCGTGGTCCAATCCCACTGCCAACTCGTAAAGAGCGTTTCACAGTTCTTATCTCTCCACACGTTAACAAGAAAGCACGTGACCAGTACGAAATCCGTACTCACAAGCGTCTAATCGACATCGTTGAGCCAACAGACAAGACTGTTGATGCTCTAATGCGTCTAGACCTTGCTGCGGGCGTTGACGTTCAAATTAGCCTAGGTTAAGGGAGATTAGAAGTATGATTGGTCTAATCGGTCGTAAAGTGGGCATGACCCGCGTATTTACTGAAGAAGGCGTTTCTATCCCAGTAACAGTTGTTGAGGTTGAAGCTAACCGTGTTTCTCAAGTGAAAACTCTTGAAACTGACGGCTACGCAGCAATCCAGGTTACAGCTGGTTCTAAGAAAGCTAACCGTGTAAACAAAGCTGAAGCAGGTCACTTTGCTAAAGCTGGCGTTGAAGCTGGTCGCGGTCTTTGGGAATTCCGTTTAGAAAACGGCGAAGAGTTCGAAGTTGGTTCAGAACTAACTGTTGAACTATTCAACGAAACTAAGAAAGTAGACGTTACTGGTACATCTAAGGGTAAAGGTTTCCAAGGCGCTGTTAAGCGTTGGAACTTCCGTACTCAAGATATGACTCACGGTAACTCATTGTCTCACCGTGCTCCTGGTTCTATCGGTCAATGTCAGACTCCAGGTCGCGTATTTAAAGGCAAGAAAATGGCAGGTCACATGGGTGCTGAGCGTGTAACGACTCAAAACCTAGAGATCGTACGTGTTGACGCTGAGCGCAACCTGCTTCTTATTAAAGGTGCAGTCCCAGGCGCAACTGGCGGCAACGTGATCGTTAAACCAGCTGTTAAAGCATAACGTCTCAGGAGTAAGTAATGGAACTAATGGTTAAAGGTGCCGATGCACTAACTGTTTCCGAAACTACTTTCGGACGTGAGTTTAACGAAGCTCTTGTACACCAAGTAGTTGTTGCGTACGCAGCAGGTGCTCGTCAAGGTACTCGTGCTCAAAAAACACGTTCAGAAGTTTCTGGCGGTGGCGCTAAGCCATGGCGTCAAAAAGGTACTGGCCGTGCGCGTGCTGGTACAATCCGTAGCCCAATCTGGCGTACAGGTGGTGTTACTTTTGCTGCGAAACCACAAGATCACAGCCAAAAAGTAAACAAAAAAATGTACCGTGGTGCTATGAAGAGCATTCTTTCTGAGCTTGTTCGTCAAGAGCGTCTAATCGTTGTTGATAACTTCTCAGTTGAAGCACCAAAGACTAAAGAGCTAGTTGCTAAGCTTAAAGAGCTTGAGCTAACTGACGCTCTAATCGTGACTAGCGAAGTAGATGAGAATCTATTCCTAGCTGCTCGTAACCTATACAAAGTTGACGCACGTGATGTTGCTGGTATCGATCCAGTATCTCTAATCGCGTTTGACAAAGTTGTAATGACTGCAGAAGCAGTTAAGCAAGTAGAGGAAATGCTAGCATGATCACTGAAGAGCGTATCCTAAAAGTTCTACGTGCACCGCACATCTCTGAAAAAGCAACTATGGCAGCTGAGAAAGCGAACACTATCGTTTTCAAAGTAGCTAAAGATGCGACTAAAAAAGAGATCAAAGCAGCTGTAGAAAAGCTATTTGAAGTTGAAGTTAAGTCTGTAAATACTCTTATCACTAAGGGTAAGACCAAACGTCAAGGTCTACGCCAAGGTCGCCGCAGCGACGTTAAGAAAGCGTACGTTACTTTGAAAGAAGGTCAAGATCTTGACTTCGTTGGCGGCGCGGAATAACAGGAGTAGTTAAAAATGGCTATTGTTAAATGTAAGCCGACTTCCCCTGGTCGTCGTCACGTTGTTAAAGTTGTTAACGCTGACCTACACAAGGGCAAGCCATACGCACCTCTTCTAGAGAAAAACTCTAAGAACGGTGGTCGTAACAACAAGGGTCGTATCACAGTACGTCACATCGGCGGTGGTCACAAGCACCACTACCGTGTAGTTGACTTCAAACGTACTAAAGATGGTATTCCAGCGACAGTTGAGCGTCTTGAATACGATCCAAACCGTAGCGCAAACATTGCTCTAGTTCTTTACAAAGACGGTGAGCGTCGCTACATCCTAGCACCTAAAGGTGTTGTAGCTGGTGATGTTATTCAGTCTGGTGTTGATGCACCAATCAAAGCTGGTAACACTCTACCAATGCGTAATATCCCAGTAGGTTCAACAGTACATAACGTTGAACTTAAGCCTGGTAAAGGTGGTCAGCTAGCTCGTTCGGCTGGTGCTTACGCTCAAATCGTTGCTCGCGACGGTGCGTACGTAACTATCCGTCTACGTTCTGGCGAGATGCGCAAAGTTCTTTCTGAAGGCCGTGCAACAATCGGTGAAGTTGGTAACTCTGAGCACATGCTACGTGAACTTGGTAAAGCAGGTGCATCACGTCATCGCGGTATCCGTCCAACGGTTCGTGGTGTTGTAATGAACCCGATTGACCACCCACATGGTGGTGGTGAAGGCCGTACTTCTGGTGGTCGTCACCCAGTATCTCCTTGGGGTATGCCTACTAAAGGCTTCAAGACTCGTAAGAACAAACGCACTGACAAGTACATCGTACGTCGTCGTAACAAGTAATCTATATAAAGAGGAATCGCCATGCCACGTTCTCTCAAGAAAGGTCCTTTTATTGACCTACACTTGCTGAAGAAGGTAGAGAAAGCGGTGGAAAGCGGAGACAAAAAGCCTATTAAGACTTGGTCCCGTCGTTCAATGATCATCCCTACGATGATCGGTTTGACCATCGCTGTCCATAATGGTCGTCAGCACGTACCAGTATTTGTAACTGATGAAATGATCGGTCACAAACTGGGTGAATTCGCACCAACACGTACTTACCGCGGTCACGCTGCGGATAAGAAAGCTAAGAAGCGCTAAGGAGTAGATAATGGAAGCAATTGCTAAACATAACTTTGCTCGCATTTCGCCTCAGAAAGCTCGCTTAGTTGCGGATCTAATCCGTGGTAAATCTGTTGACCAAGCTCTAGAAATCCTAACGTTCAGCAACAAAAAAGCTGCTGCACTAGTTAAGAAAGTTCTAGAGTCTGCTATCGCTAACGCGGAGCACAACGAAGGTGCAGATATTGACGATCTGAATGTCGCAAAAATCTTTGTAGATGAAGGCCCAACCATGAAGCGTATTATGCCTCGTGCTAAAGGTCGTGCGGATCGTATCTTGAAGCGTTCAAGCCACATCACTGTTGTTGTAGCAGATCGCTAGAGACTAGGAGAGTAAGCAATGGGTCAAAAAGTACATCCAAATGGTATTCGTCTAGGCATCGTTAAGCCTTGGAATGCTACATGGTTTGCTAACACCAAAGATTTCGCTGACAACCTAGACGGCGACTTCAAGGTACGTCAGTTCCTTACAAGTGAACTGAAAAAAGCGTCTCTATCACGTATCGTTATCGAGCGTCCTGCTAAGAGCATCCGTGTGACTATTCACACTGCTCGTCCAGGCGTTGTTATCGGTAAGAAAGGTGAAGACGTTGAGAAGCTACGCGCAGCTGTAGCTAAAATTGCAGGTGTACCAGCGCAAATTAACATCGCTGAAGTACGTAAGCCTGAACTAGATGCGCAACTTGTTGGTGACAGCATCGCGTCTCAGCTAGAGCGTCGTGTTATGTTCCGTCGTGCTATGAAGCGCGCAGTACAAAACGCTATGCGCCTAGGCGCTAAAGGTATCAAAGTGGAAGTAAGCGGTCGTCTAGGCGGCGCTGAAATCGCACGTTCAGAGTGGTACCGTGAAGGCCGTGTGCCTCTACACACTCTACGTGCTGACATTGATTACGCAACTTCTTCGGCTCACACTCAATACGGTGTGATCGGCATTAAAACTTGGATCTTCAAAGGTGAAATCCTAGGTGGTATGCCAGCAGCTAACGCTGTAGAGCCTAAAGGCGACAAGCCTAAGAAGCAGCGTAAAGGCCGTAAGTAAGGAGTCGACAGATGCTACAACCTAAACGTACTAAGTTCCGTAAGGTTCAGACTGGTCGTAACCGTGGTCTAGCTAAAGGTACTGATGTAAGCTTCGGCGAATTCGGTCTTAAAGCTGTTGGCCGTGGTCGTCTAACTGCTCGTCAAATCGAAGCGGCACGTCGTGCAATGACACGTCACGTTAAGCGTCAAGGTAAAATCTGGATCCGTGTGTTCCCAGACAAACCAATCACAGAAAAACCACTTGAAGTTCGTCAAGGTAAGGGTAAAGGTAACGTTGAGTACTGGGTAGCCCAAATCCAACCTGGTAAGGTTATGTACGAAATGGGTGGTGTACCTGAAGAATTGGCACGTGAAGCGTTCCGTCTTGCGGCACGTAAACTGCCTTTCAAAACTACATTTGTAACTAAGCAGGTGATGTGATGAAAGCACAAGATCTACGCGAGAAAAGCGTTGAAGAGCTTAACGCTGAGCTAATGAATTTGCTACGCGAACAGTTCAACTTGCGCATGCAAGCTGCGACTGGTCAACTACAGCAAACTCATACTCTGAAAGCTGTACGCCGTGATATCGCACGTGTGAAAACTGTTTTGACTGAGAAGGCAGGCGCATAATGAGCGAAGTAAAACGTACTCAACAAGGTCGTGTTGTTAGCGACAAGATGGACAAGTCTATCACTGTTGCTATCGAACGTTTCGTAAAACACCCAATCTACGGTAAATACGTAAAACGTACGACTAAAGTACACGCACATGACGAGAACAACGAGTGTGGCCTAGGCGACACAGTTGAAATCGCAGAGTGTCGTCCACTGTCTAAGACTAAGTCTTGGACTTTGGTAAAAGTTCTAGAAAAGGCGAAGATTTAATCTCGTTAATTCTATGAAACTAAAGCGGCTCCAAAATATTTTTGGAGCCGTTTATTTTTTGACTACCCAATCACAAAAAAGGGTGGTACAATTCGCGTCCCTTTTAAAGAGGCAGCCCGACCCGTGATGGGTCTAGTTATTAATATTTAGCGGAGCACTAACATGATCCAAATGCAAAGTATGCTGGACGCAGCTGATAACTCAGGCGCACGCAGCGTAATGTGTATTAAGGTTCTGGGTGGCTCTCACCGCCGTTATGCACATATCGGTGACGTCATCAAAGTTACTGTGAAGGAAGCAATCCCTCGCGGTAAAGTTAAAAAAGGTGATGTTCTGAAGGCGGTGGTAGTGCGCACCCGTAAAGGCGTACGTCGTCCTGACGGTTCTGTCATTCGCTTCGACCGAAATGCTTGCGTATTGCTAAACGACAATACTGAGCAACCAATCGGTACACGTATCTTTGGTCCTGTGACACGCGAACTTCGTGGCGATAAGTTCATGAAGATCGTTTCACTGGCTCCAGAAGTTCTGTAAGGAGCACGTAGAAATGGCAGCTAAAATCCGTCGTAATGACGAAGTAATCGTTCTTGCTGGTAAAGACAAAGGCAAGAAAGGTAAAGTAACTAAGGTTCTAGCAACTGGTAAAGTTATCGTTGAAGGTATCAACCTAGTTAAGAAACATCAGAAACCTGTTCCAGCTATGGGTATCCAAGGCGGTATCGTAGAGCAAGAAGCAGCTATCGACGTTTCTAACGTGGCTATCTTTAACGCAGCTACTGGTAAAGCTGACCGTATCGGTTTCCGTTTTGAAGACGGCAAAAAAGTTCGTTTCTTCAAGTCTAACGGCGAAACCGTTTCTAACTAATAGAAGTAATTTGGAGTTCTACTATGGCGAAACTGCATGATTACTACAAGTCGTCTGTAGTCGCTGAACTGACCAAACAGTTCGGTTACACAAGCGTCATGCAAGTCCCTAGAATCGAGAAAATCACCCTAAACATGGGTGTTGGTGAAGCAATCAACGATAAGAAACTGCTAGAAAATGCAGCGTCTGATATGGCAACGATCTCTGGTCAAAAGCCACTTATCACAAAAGCGCGCAAATCTGTTGCAGGTTTCAAAATCCGTGAAGGCTACCCTATCGGTTGTAAAGTAACCTTGCGTGGCGAACGTATGTGGGATTTTCTTGAGCGTTTAATTAACATCGCTCTTCCACGTGTACGTGACTTCCGTGGTGTTAGCGCTAAGTCTTTTGACGGTCGCGGTAACTACAGCATGGGCGTTCGCGAGCAAATCATCTTCCCGGAAATCGACTTTGATAAAGTTGATCGAGTACGCGGTCTAGACATCACTATTACGACGTCTGCTGGTACTGATGAGGAAGGCCGTGCTCTGCTGGCTGCCTTTAACTTCCCATTCCGTAAGTAAGGTGAAGGGTTACTGTTATGGCTAAAAATTCAATGAAAGCACGTGAAGCAAAACGTGCGAAGCTAGTAGCTAAGTTCGCTGAAAAGCGTGCAGCGCTAAAAGCTATCATCAGCGATGTAAACGCATCTGAAGAAGATCGTTGGAACGCGGTTCTTACACTGCAATCTCTTCCACGTGATTCAAGTGCATCACGTCAGCGCAACCGTTGCAACCAAACTGGTCGTCCACACGGTTACCTACGTAAGTTCGGTCTAAGCCGTATTAAGGTTCGTGAAGCTTGCATGAAAGGCGAGATTCCGGGTCTTCGTAAGGCTAGCTGGTAATTGCCACTTAATCATTTGGAGTAAATCATATGAGCATGCAAGATCCGATTTCGGATATGCTGACCCGCGTTCGTAACGGTCAGGCAGCAAACAAGGTTGCTGTAAAAATGCCTTCTTCAAAGCTTAAAGTTGCAATTGCTGCACTACTAAAAGCTGAAGGTTACATCGTTGACTTCGCTGTCGAAGGCGAAGCAAAACCTGAGCTAGAAGTTACACTTAAGTACTTCCAAGCTAAACCAGTAATCGAGCAACTTAAACGTGTTTCTCGTCCAGGTCTACGTGTTTACAAGAAGAAAGATGAACTTCCTTCTGTAATGGGTGGTCTTGGTATTGCTATCGTTTCTACTTCCAAGGGTCTTATGTCAGACCGCGCTGCACGTAAAGCAGGTCTTGGTGGTGAAATCATCGCTTACGTAGCTTAATAAGGAGTAGACTATGTCTCGTGTTGCAAAAGCACCTGTCGCTATTCCAGCTGGCGTAGAGGTGAAACTAAACGGCCAAGAAATCACTGTAAAAGGTGCGAAAGGCGAACTAACTCGCGTTCTTAACAACGCAGTTGTAATCGCTCAGGAAGAAAATAACCTGACTTTCGGTCCTAAAGAAGGTGTTGCTAACGCATGGGCTCAAGCAGGTACTGCTCGCGCTCTAGTTAACAACATGGTTGTTGGTGTTACTGAAGGCTTTACTAAGAAGCTAACTCTTAAAGGTGTAGGTTACCGTGCTGCTATCAAAGGCAACGCTGTAGGTCTAACACTAGGCTTCTCACACCCAGTTGAGCACGAGTTGCCAGCGGGTATTAAAGCTGAATGTCCAAGCCAAACTGAAATCGTGATCACTGGTGCTGACAAGCAACTAGTTGGTCAAGTTGCGGCTGACATTCGTTCTTACCGTGAGCCTGAGCCATACAAAGGCAAAGGTGTTCGTTACGCAGATGAAAATGTGCGTACTAAAGAAGCTAAGAAGAAGTAAGGTAACACTATGGATAAGAAAGCATCTCGCATCCGTCGTGCTACACGTGCACGTCGTAAGATTGCAGAACTGGGTGCGACTCGCCTAGTTGTACACCGTACTCCTCGTCACGTGTACGCACAGGTTATCGCGGCTAACGGCTCTGAGGTTATCGCAGCAGCTTCTACTGTAGAAAAAGCGATCCGTGAGCAAGTGAAATACACTGGTAACGTTGATGCAGCTAAAGCAGTGGGTAAAGCTATTGCTGAGCGCGCTCTAGAGAAGGGCGTAACTGCAGTTGCATTTGATCGTTCTGGTTTCCAATACCACGGTCGAGTAGCGGCGCTAGCAGAATCTGCTCGCGAAGCTGGTCTGAAATTCTAAGGTAGGGTTGGAAGATGGCTAAAGAACAACAAGTTCAAGCGAATGATTTGCAAGAAAAGCTAATCGCAGTTAACCGTGTTTCTAAAACGGTTAAAGGTGGTCGAATCATGAGCTTCACTGCACTAACAGTAGTTGGTGACGGTAACGGTCGTGTAGGTTTCGGTTACGGCAAAGCTCGTGAAGTACCTGCAGCGATTCAAAAAGCAATGGAAAAAGCGCGTCGTAATATGACTACGATCGCTCTAAACGAAGGCACTCTTCACCACCCAGTGAAAGGTCGCCATTCGGGCTCTAAAGTTTACATGCAGCCTGCTGCAGAAGGTACTGGTGTTATCGCAGGTGGTGCGATGCGTGCAGTACTAGAAGTTGCTGGTGTACACAACGTACTATCTAAAGCGTACGGTTCTACGAACCCTATCAACATCGTTCGTGCAACGATCGATGCACTAGGTAGCATGAAGTCACCAGAAATGGTTGCTGCTAAACGTGGTCTAACTGTTGAATCTATTTCGGAGTAAGAACACCATGGCAACTATTAAAGTAACTCAAACTAAAAGCTCAATTGGTCGTCTGCCAAAGCACAAAGCTACTTTGCGCGGTCTAGGTCTTCGTAAAATCAACCACACAGTAGAACTTGAAGATACTCCGTGTATTCGCGGTATGATCAACAAGGTTTACTACATGGTTAAAGTTGAGGAGTAATCAGAATGCGTTTGAATACTCTAGCACCGGCTGCTGGCGCGAAAACTTCTGCGAAGCGAGTAGGTCGTGGTATCGGTTCAGGCCTAGGTAAAACTGGTGGCCGTGGTCACAAAGGTCAAAAATCACGTTCTGGCGGCAGTGTTCGTCCAGGTTTCGAAGGCGGTCAGATGCCTCTGAAACAACGTCTACCAAAATTCGGTTTCACTTCTCGTAAGAGTCTAGTGTCTGCTGAAGTTCGTCTAGCTGAGCTAGCGAAAGTTTCTGGTGACGTAGTTGATCTAAACAGTCTTAAAGCTGCTAACATCATCACTAAGAACATCGAATTTGTAAAAGTTGTTCTTTCTGGTGAAATCAACAAAGCAGTGACTGTTAAAGGTCTACGTGTGACTAAAGGCGCTAAAGCTGCAATCGAAGCTGCAGGCGGTAAAATCGAGGAATAATCTCGAGGAACGAGGTACAGATGGCTAAGAAACCAGGACAAGATTTTCGTAGTGCTCAGAGCGGCTTAAGTGAACTAAAGTCGCGCTTGTTATTCGTAATTGGTGCACTTTTAGTATTCCGAGCCGGCTCTTTTGTGCCGATTCCTGGTATTGACGCTGCTGTACTTGCCGATTTGTTCGAACAGCAAAAAGGTACCATCGTTGAAATGTTTAACATGTTCTCCGGTGGTGCTCTTGAGCGTGCATCTATATTAGCATTGGGCATCATGCCGTATATTTCGGCATCTATTGTTGTCCAATTGCTAACTGTAGTTCATCCAGCGTTAGCTGAACTCAAAAAAGAGGGTGAAGCAGGCCGTCGTAAGATAAGCCAATACACACGCTACGGCACGCTTGTACTTGCAACCTTCCAAGCTATAGGTATTGCAACTGGCCTACCAAACATGGTCGACAATCTGGTTGTTATCAACCAAACCATGTTTACGCTAATTGCTACCGTAAGTTTAGTAACCGGTACCATGTTCTTGATGTGGTTAGGTGAACAAATTACAGAGCGCGGAATTGGTAATGGTATTTCGATACTAATTTTTGCAGGTATTGTTGCTGGATTGCCTTCTGCAATCGGTCAAACAATCGAGCAAGCGCGTCAAGGTGAATTGCATGTACTTCTTCTGTTGCTAATCGCGGTATTAGCTTTTGCAGTAATTTACTTCGTTGTTTTCATGGAACGTGGTCAACGCCGAATCGTCGTTAACTATGCGAAACGTCAACAAGGTCGTAAAGTATTTGCTGCGCAAAGCTCGCACTTGCCTCTTAAAATTAACATGGCAGGTGTAATTCCAGCGATTTTTGCATCAAGTATTATCTTGTTCCCAGGAACATTGGCTCAGTGGTTTGGTCAAAACGGTGAGAGCAGCGCGTTTGGTTGGTTAACTGACGTGTCTTTGGCTCTTAGCCCAGGTCAACCGTTGTATGTAATGCTTTATGCAGCAGCAATTATCTTCTTCTGTTTCTTCTACACTGCGTTGGTTTTCAACCCACGTGAAACAGCAGATAACTTGAAGAAGTCTGGTGCATTCGTACCCGGTATCCGCCCAGGTGAGCAGACAGCGAAATACATTGATAAAGTAATGACACGTCTAACCCTTGCTGGTGCACTGTACATTACCTTTATCTGTCTGATTCCCGAGTTCATGATGGTCGCGTGGAACGTACGTTTCTACTTCGGCGGTACATCGCTACTAATCGTAGTTGTTGTAATTATGGACTTTATGGCACAGGTACAGACTCATCTGATGTCTCAACAGTATGATTCTGTGTTGAAGAAAGCGAATCTGAAAGGCTACGGCCGTTAATCCGGCGGTAGACTCAGTTTCATTTACGGAGTTTAGCAATGAAAGTTCGTGCTTCCGTTAAAAAAATCTGCCGTAACTGTAAAGTAATCAAGCGTAACGGTGTCGTTCGCGTGATTTGCAGTGAGCCAAAGCACAAACAGCGCCAAGGCTAATTAGCAGAAATTTTTACTTGAAAATGAAGGTTGGGTCGAGTATATTCCTCGGCCTACCTTTTGCGTGCAAAAGAAGTAGTATTCCGCAGCGTATCCATAACGGGCTTTGCTGCGGCTAATTCTTTTATAGAAACACTTAGGAGTGAATAATGGCCCGTATAGCAGGCATTAACATTCCTGATCAGAAACATGCAGTAATCGCTCTAACAGCGATCTACGGCATCGGTAAAACTCGCTCTCAAGCTATCCTAGCTGAAGTGGGTATTGCTGAAAATGTTAAGATCAGTGAACTAACTGAAGAGCAGATCGATCAACTGCGTGATGGTGTAGCTAAGTACACTGTAGAAGGTGATCTACGTCGTGAAGTATCTATG
This sequence comes from Vibrio sp. 1874, assembly GCF_033344395.1. NCBI lineage: Bacteria > Pseudomonadati > Pseudomonadota > Gammaproteobacteria > Vibrionales > Vibrionaceae > Vibrio > Vibrio sp. 1874. The sequence continues at coordinate 22,656 of NZ_JAWPOR010000005.1, read as the reverse complement.
AACATCAAGCGTCTTATGGACCTTGGCTGTTACCGTGGTCTTCGTCATCGTCGCAGTCTACCACTACGTGGACAGCGTACTAAAACCAACGCTCGCACCCGTAAGGGTCCGCGTAAGCCGATCAAGAAATAATCGGGAAGGTAGAGTACAATGGCTAAACAACCAACTCGCGCTCGTAAGCGCGTACGCAAGCAAGTTGCAGATGGCGTTGCGCACATCCATGCTTCTTTCAATAACACAATCGTAACCATTACTGACCGTCAAGGTAACGCTCTTGCATGGGCTACTGCAGGTGGTTCTGGTTTCCGTGGTTCTCGTAAGTCTACTCCGTTCGCTGCACAGGTTGCTGCTGAGCGTTGTGCTGAAATGGCTAAAGAATACGGCCTAAAGAACTTGGAAGTTATGGTTAAGGGTCCTGGTCCAGGTCGCGAATCTACTGTTCGTGCACTAAACGCCGCTGGTTTCCGCATCACAAACATCGTTGATGCTACACCAATCCCTCATAACGGTTGTCGTCCACCTAAGAAACGTCGCGTATAACGTTTCTAGGACAATTGGAGAAGAATCATGGCAAGATATTTGGGTCCTAAGCTGAAGCTTAGCCGTCGTGAAGGCACTGACTTATTCCTTAAGTCTGGTGTTCGCGCGATCGATACCAAGTGTAAAATTGATAACGCACCAGGTGTACACGGCGCTCGTCGCGGTCGTCTATCTGAGTATGGCGTTCAGCTTCGTGAGAAGCAAAAAGTACGTCGTATGTACGGCGTTTTAGAAAAACAATTCCGTAACTACTACAAAGAAGCTGCTCGCCTAAAAGGCAACACTGGTGAAAACCTACTTCAGCTTCTTGAAGGTCGTCTTGATAACGTAGTTTACCGCATGGGCTTTGGCGCAACTCGCGCAGAAGCACGTCAGCTAGTTAGCCACAAAGCTATCCTAGTAAACGGTAAAGTTGTAAACGTTCCTTCTTTCAAAGTAGCGGCTAATGACGTTGTTTCTATTCGCGAGAAAGCTAAACAGCAAGCTCGTATCAAAGCAGCTCTAGAAGTTGCTGAACAACGTGAAAAACCAACTTGGATTGAAGTAGATGGTGGCAAGATGGAAGGTACATTCAAGCGTATGCCTGAGCGTTCTGATCTATCAGCTGACATCAACGAACAATTGATCGTCGAGCTTTACTCTAAGTAAGGTTTAAACTAAAGAGAGGACACAATGCAGGGTTCTGTAACAGAATTTCTTAAGCCACGTCTAGTTGACATCGAACAAATCAGCTCGACTCACGCAAAAGTAACTCTTGAGCCATTAGAGCGTGGCTTTGGTCATACTCTGGGTAATGCACTTCGCCGCATCCTTCTATCTTCTATGCCAGGTTGTGCTGTAACAGAAGTAGAAATCGAAGGCGTACTTCATGAGTACAGCACGAAAGAAGGCGTTCAAGAAGATATTCTTGAAATTCTTCTAAACCTTAAAGGTTTGGCTGTGCGCGTTGCCGAAGGCAAAGATGAAGTGTTCATTACTTTGAACAAATCAGGCTCGGGCCCTGTGGTTGCAGGTGACATCACCCATGATGGTGATGTAGAGATCGCTAACCCTGAACACGTAATTTGTCACCTAACGGATGACAACGCTGAGATCGCAATGCGTATCAAAGTTGAACGTGGTCGTGGTTATGTTCCAGCTTCTGCGCGTATCCATAACGAAGAAGACGAGCGTCCTATCGGTCGCCTACTAGTAGATGCTACTTACAGCCCAGTAGACAAAATTGCCTACGCTGTAGAAGCAGCTCGTGTAGAACAGCGTACTGATTTAGACAAGCTTGTTATCGATATGGAAACAAACGGTACTCTAGAACCTGAGGAAGCAATCCGTCGTGCAGCTACAATCCTAGCTGAACAATTGGATGCATTCGTAGATCTTCGTGATGTACGAGTTCCTGAGGAGAAGGAAGAGAAGCCAGAATTCGATCCGATCCTACTGCGTCCTGTAGACGATCTTGAACTAACAGTTCGCTCTGCTAACTGTCTGAAAGCAGAAGCGATTCACTACATCGGTGATCTAGTACAACGTACTGAGGTTGAGCTACTTAAAACGCCTAACCTTGGTAAAAAATCTCTTACTGAGATTAAAGACGTACTTGCGTCACGTGGTCTGTCTCTGGGCATGCGCCTAGAAAACTGGCCACCTGCATCAATCGCTGAAGATTAATCGATACTAGTTAGAAGGATTAGGTCATGCGCCATCGTAAGAGTGGTCGTCAACTCAACCGCAACAGCTCACATCGCAAAGCGATGTTCAGCAACATGGCTAGCTCTCTAGTACGTCATGAAGTTATCAAGACTACTTTGCCAAAAGCAAAAGAGCTACGTCGCGTAGTTGAGCCTTTGATTACACTAGCTAAGACTGACAGTGTTGCTAACCGTCGTCTAGCATTTGCACGTACTCGTGACAACGAAGTAGTTGCAAAACTATTTAACGAACTAGGTCCACGTTTTGCTGCTCGTCAGGGCGGTTACACTCGTATCCTAAAAGCTGGCTTCCGTGCTGGTGATAAAGCTCCAATGGCTTACATTGAGCTTGTAGATCGCCCAGCTGCTGAAGAAGCTGCTGAGTAATCAGTTCGTAAGAACGAGAAAGCCGAGCATTAGCTCGGCTTTTTTGTATCTGTAATTCAGTAAACCTTTATATCCAGCCTGCATTTATTTCAACCCATGCAGACTGGCAATTTAAAAAGTGATTATCACTTACGCTTATTTACTAGTATTCCACAACCCGCCCAACGAACTTAGAAGCCCTTCGCTAGCGCCTTGCTTGTTCAAGTAATCCAAGATTACTGGAGCAAACTGACTGATCATAGATGGGTCTAAACCTAACGTATCGAATGCACTTTTTACTGCACTGATATTCTCAATATTTCCTAGTAAGCTTTGTGCTCCTTGCAAGTTTGAAAGTCCAGGAATCAAAGACTGTAATTCACTACTATTTTCTTGCGAAAGCTGGCTTTGAGCCAAAGCGAGTAGCGCACCACTGCCTCCGGCTGCTTGCTCAGTGGATACTGGTAATTGGCTAGTTAGCATGTCTGTTAATGGAGATGACTCGGTGTTCAAGCTGCTGCCGACCATGTCCATCAGGCCACTTTCTTTACTTTTTTGAGTAACTGAATCTAAGAATGCGTGCGCACTACCAATGTTGATTGATAGGAGTGCTAGAGTTAGGAGTGTTTTACGCATAGTACCTCCAAAGGTTGAGCGTTTTTTAAAAGTGATTTTATTTTTAAAGGCTATCAGAGTGAAAGGTTCAGAGGTGAGAAAGTCTATTCAGTTTAGACAAAAAAACGGCGCTAGTGCGCCGTTTTATTTAATCATAATTGAAAATGGTTTCAATTAGATAATATCTAATAGTTCTACTTCGAAAACTAAAGCTGCAAATGGAGGGATAGCCGCACCAGCGCCACGCTCACCGTACGCAAGATCTTGTGGTACGTATAGCTTCCACTTAGAGCCAACAGGCATTAGTTGTAGTGCCTCTACCCAACCTTTGATTACGCCTGTAACAGGGAATTCAGCAGGTTGACCGCGAGATACAGAGCTATCGAATACAGTACCGTCAGTTAGCTCACCGTGGTAGTGAACGCGAACTGAGCTTTCTGCTGTAGGAACTGCACCAGTACCTTCAGAAATGATTTCGTACTGAAGACCAGAGTCTAGAACGTTAACTTCAGGTCGTAGAGCGTTGTCTTTTAGGAACGCTTCGCCTTCTGCTGCCGCAATTTTTGCTGCTTCTTGGCGAGCTGTTTCTGCACGAGTGTGAAGTTCTTGTAGTGCTTTGTTGATTTCATCAATTTCGATTGATGGCATGTCACCAGTTAGTGCTGTTGCAATACCCGCTGCGATAGCATCAACGCTAAGACCTTCAAGACCAGAGCCTGCAAGTTGCTGACCCATTTGCAGACCAATGCCGTAGCTTGCTTTTTGTTCTGCAGTTTCAAATTTAATTTCAGACATGAATGTCGCTCTTATTAGGAGTGATAAAGGTAACAGGATATCAGTTTCGAGCTTAGGTTTAAATGATTGCGACTGAATGCTTAATTGAGGCGGCCAGGTTGTGACTTATCTCTTACTCCAAGTGAAATTTCTGCTAATTTAATCCCAATTCCATTTTAGTTTGGTGAAAAACATATACTCTCCGCGTCGGTATTTTTATACTGGCCGTAGAAGTATTAAGGGACTCATTACAATGAATCGTCGCAGAAAGAAAAAGCAGCAAGTCGACTATGTCGAATTGGTTAAACAAAAATTCGCTGCTATCGACTGGAAGCAGCCGTTCAACAAAGAGCAATGGTTGGAGCGTATACAGCCTGTTAAGCAGTTTTGGTTGCGTCTGCCTAAATTTCACCAGCGTGCTTTGATGGTCTTAGTGCCATTGATTCTGGTACTCCTTGTTATTCCTTTGCCGAATAAAACAGACCAGCCAGTTGAGCAGACTGAGGTCGATCATCAACGCGTAGCGATTGAGCTGAACGCGCAGAGTTTAAGCCAGCAGAGAACCTCTCAGAACTCTGGACCGAAATCTGAAGACTGGAAAGAGTACACGGTTAAAAATGGTGATACATTAGCGCAGGTTTTCAGAAGTAATCAGCTCTCTATGGCGGATCTTAGCGCTCTGGTCAAAATAGAAGGCAGTGATAAGCCGCTAAGCCAAATAAAGCAGGGACAATTGATTCGCTTTAAGCTTAGTGACGAAGGTGAGTTAGATATGCTACAGCTGGAAAAAAGCGGGCGGTCCGTTATGTTTTTCCGTTTATCGGATGGGACCTTTGGACGTAACAAGTAAACGCTTCAAATGAAAAGACGCGAAGATATCGCGTCTTTTTAGTTAGTTTTTCATAGCGATTAGTTTTCATAGTAACCAATCGAGTTGAAGCTTATAGCGCTACGGATTCTTTCCGCATATCCACATGAGGGATACCATCTTCAAGATAGCACTCTGAGATAACCTTGAATCCATGACTAGCATAAAACTGGATGAGATGCTCTTGAGCTCCTATATCAATCGTCTGTCCTGGCCACAATATTTCACACTGTGTTAATGCCTCTTCCAGCAACTTATGTCCCAGACCATCACCACGCGCAGTTTGTTTGGTGACCACTCGACCAATACTCACATTGTCATACGTAGTGCCTGCGGGCAGTAATCTTGCGCAAGCAACCAGTTCATCACCGTGATAGCCTATTAGATGATAAACGCCTTCCAGCGTGTCCTTACCATCCAGTTCAGGGTAAGGGCAGGTTTGTTCAACAACGAATACATCCACACGCAATTTCATCATTTCATACAGCTGTGTGGTTGTTAGCTGAGCAAAGGGCAAAGTAATCCAAGTGAGCATGTTGTTATCCGTAATGAGAATAGAGTGACTGACTTTACTTTGTTTTGAGCTCATACTCATTAACAAAGGTTAATTAGCACTGGTTTTCCCACCAAATCTGGTGATAATGTGCCCTCTTTCCATCTCACCTGAGGATATCCCCGTGAGCAAACAAACATTCGATCAAGTTGGGCTGAACCCAGCGTTACTCGCCACACTTGATTCCCTGAACTATACCCACATGACGCCAATTCAAGCTTTGAGCTTGCCTGCAATCCTAAAACATCGTGATGTCATCGGGCAGGGTAAAACGGGCTCAGGTAAAACCGCTGCATTTGGTTTAGGGGTTTTATCGAACCTCAACGTCAAACGCTTTCGTGTCCAGTCATTAGTATTGTGTCCAACGCGTGAGCTTGCAGACCAAGTAGCGAAGGAAATTCGTACTTTAGGTCGCGGCATTCATAATATTAAAGTGCTTACTCTCTGCGGTGGGATGCCAATGGGGCCACAAATTGGTTCGTTAGAGCATGGTGCGCATATCCTAGTTGGTACACCTGGTCGTATTTTGGATCACCTTGAAAAAGGCCGAATTGATCTTAGCGAACTGAATACCTTGGTGCTAGATGAAGCTGATCGCATGTTGGACATGGGTTTCCAAGACGCATTAGATGCAATCATCGATGCAGCGCCAAAGCAGCGTCAAACTCTACTTTTCAGTGCTACTTTTCCAGAAAAAATTGAGCAAATTGCGCAGCGTATAATGCAGACACCGGAAGTGATTAAGGTGGAATCGACGCATGATACCTCAAGCATTGCGCAGTACTTCTATAAAGTTGAAGGCTCGGAAGCACGTGATGAAGCGTTGGCGAATTTGCTGCTGACTCACCAACCAGAGTCCGCGGTGGTTTTTTGTAATACCAAAAAAGAAGTTCAAAGTGTCGCAGATGAGTTGCATCACAAAGGATTCAGCGTTATCGATATCCATGGGGACTTAGAGCAGCGTGAACGCGACCAAGCATTGGTGCAGTTTGCTAACAAGAGTGTGTCTATCCTTGTTGCAACAGACGTTGCAGCGCGTGGTTTGGACGTTGATAATCTTGACGCAGTCTTTAACTTTGAGCTATCGCGCGATCCTGAGGTTCATGTGCACCGTATTGGTCGTACAGGTCGTGCGGGTAGTAAAGGTTTAGCGTTTAGCTTTTTTGGTGAGAAAGACGGTTTACGTGTAGCTCGTATTGAAGAATACCTAGAGATGGACGTGGTACCAGCAACATTGCCTGCCAAATCAAATCAGCAGCCATACCAAGCGAAAATGGTGACGATTAACATTGATGGCGGTAAGAAACAGAAAGTCCGACCGGGTGATATTTTAGGTTGTTTGACAGGAAAAAATGGTATTCCAGGCTCTCAAGTCGGAAAGATTCACCTATTCCCTGTGCGCGCTTATGTTGCCGTCGAAAAGTCTGTGGCTAAAAAGGCTCTACAGACCATTAGTAACGGCAAGATGAAAGGGCGCCAGTTCCGGGCGCGAATTCTTAAATAGCTCAAATAGCAGAGACAAAGCTCTTCGTTTGAAGAGCTTTTTTCTTTTTTGAGTTTATTTGAGAGTGTGATCTTTGGTTAAGCGTGCTTTGATTCGACTCAAACTGATTGGCGTAATGCCCAGGTAGGCCGCAATTTGACTATCGGTAATACGTTGCTTTAAATCTGGGTAATGAGCGCAAAATAATTGATATCGTTCCTCTGGAGAGTAGAGCAACATAAAGCGTTCTTTATTCTCTTTATTAACCAGTTGGTTTTCGAGTAGCTTTAAGTAAATGGCGTGCTTTTCTGCTCGCCAGTGATGCAACGTTTCAATTGGCAAGCAAAATAGCTGACAAGCGCTCAGCGTTTCCAATAAGTAAGGCGAAGGTTGGTCCTTTATTATGCTCTCAAAGCCGATAACCCAGTCCTTCTCCCAATAAAATTCTTTACTGAATTCTTTGCCGTGCTCAGTGAGATAGCTTGCGTGGCATAACCCCTCAATGATGAAGTAAAGGTGTGAGCTCAACTCCCCTTGGTGATTAAGAATGTGGCGTGTAGGCAGTTCGAGCAACTCACCATTTTCAATAAGTTGGTTTGCTTCTGTCTCTAAAAAGCCATGATTGACTAAGTCTGAAAAAAGATCGCTGTGCATGTGATAACTCAGAAACGGTTTTCTTTATTTTAACGGGTTTTATTGATAACAAAAAAGCGGCTCATGAGAGCCGCTTAGTGTTGTTGTCAAATCAACCTTATTTATTCAGACCGATTTGATAAATTGCGAAACCAATGTCGTCTGTTGACACGCGTTTCATTGGGTATTGTCCTTTCTCTTTGATGAACTGCGCCGCTTTATCGCTAGGGGAGGTTTCGAAACGAATATCTAGCTTGTTATTGGACTTAATCGGTGCGAAAGACCAGTTGTTGTCAGCGCTTGGTGTCACTTCTCCTTTTTCTTCACTCACGCGAGAAATATAAGTGGCGACGACAGAGCGGTTTTCATCTGGTGCGTCAAATGCAATGAAATCTGGGCCTGTACCAGGGAAAGTATTGCTATAAGCACGGTAGTTATTGGTTGCGATGATGAAATCTTGCTTCGGATTGACAGGCTTACCATTGAACGTCAGATTCACAATGCGCTGAGAAGCTGGATTAATCACTTTACAATCCGCATCGTACTTCGGTGGTTGGGTAACGTCGATTTGGTAGTTAACCCCATCAATAACATCGAAGTTGTACGTACGGAAATTATCCCAATCAATCAAAGATTGCGGTTCAGGATTGTTGATGTCGATGTGGTTGAATTGACCCGCACTGCACTCTAGCCATTCGCGAACTTCTTTACCTTTCACTTTCATCGCAACCAAGGTGTTTGGATATAAGTAAAGATCGGCCGCATTACGGAAGGTGAGCTGACCGGATTCTACTTCTGTAAAGTTATTCGGATCGTTCTTACGACCGCCGACTTTAAATGGTGCTGCCGCACTCAGTACTGGAATGTCAGAAAGGTCTGGGTCGCCTTGAATAAAGCGTTCTACGTAGTCTTTCTGAGCAAGGTTAACGATTTGAATGGTGGGGTCGTCCTGCACTAATGCCAAGAAGCTGTACATGACATCATTTGCTTTGCCGATTGGTTGATTTACAAATTCACGAGTGCCTTTGTGATCTTCTTCTAACGCTTTCACAATATCTTCATCGGCTTTAGCTAATGACTTCTTATTTACTTTATCGAAGATAGGGCGTGCTTCTGCTTGGCCTTCGACGACTTGCCATCTGCCGTCTTTCTCTTTTAGCATCAAATCCATCACACCTACGTGACTTCCCCAGCGGCCCGGCATCACGGACGTTACACCATTGATGGTCCCTTTATCTATATCAACACCAGGTAGGTTTGCGAAGTCTTTCCCTGGGAAGACGGCGTGAGAGTGGCCAAAAGCAATCGCATCAATACCTTCAACTTCTGTGAGGTAGTAAACAGAGTTTTCAGCGCCTAGTTTGTATGGATCAGTAGAAATGCCCGAGTGTGGAATCGCCACAATCACGTCTGCGCCTTCTTTCTTCATTTGAGGAATCAGTTTCTCTGCTGTTTCCTTAATGTCTTTAGCAAAGACTTTGCCTTCTAAGTTCTTCTTATCCCAGACCATAATTTGTGGTGGTACAAAGCCGATGTAACCCACTTTTATTTGATGCGCTTCGCCGTTTGTGTCTTTAAAGGTGTGAGTTTTGATGAGATAAGGCTTGAAGTAATGCTCACCGGTTTGTTCAACAAATACGTTTGCGTTGATGTAAGGGAAGTTAGCGCCCGCCAACGTCTTTTGTAGAAAGTCTAGGCCATAGTTGAACTCATGATTGCCAATGTTGCCCACATCGTAGTCTAGTTGGTTCATCGCCTTGTAGACTGGGTGCACATCGCCAGCGTTAATCCCTTTCGCCGCCATGTAATCGCCCATTGGGCTGCCCTGAATTAAATCACCGTTATCTACTAGTACCGTGTTTTCTGTCTCGGACTTAGCCTGTCTCACTATTGTCGCAGCGCGACTTAAACCGATTTGCTGTGATGGTTGGTCTTTGTAGTAATCGTAATCCATCACGTTGGTGTGAATGTCGGTGGTTTCGATAATACGAAGCTTGATGGTATCGGCCATTGCTGGGCCAGCAAGCGTTAGCATGCCACTTAATACTGCGAGGGAAATAGGATGAACTGCCACTTTCATTTGGTGCTCCAATTCAATGATAAGGGGAAATCGTACTGCGTAATGTATCAAACACAGGTGCAACTCGATGATAAAGATACAGAAAACTGTGAACATTAATCAGTTTACTGAACCTTATTCATATTAACCGCCGACTTTTTCACGCTTTTGAATGAGACCAAACAAAAACTTCTTAGCAGATTTTTGAATAAAAAATGAAATTTTAGAATTTCAGGTAATATAAACGCCCCGCCATAATGCTTGCATAACGATATCAATGGACGATGAGCAAGCACATGGCAACGAACGATTCAGTCACTTCTTTTCCTAAACCAAAGCCCCGGTTAGTTTCTGACAACCCAGTCGCTGGTGTTACTCGTTTTGCAAAGCAATCGCTACAGCCTGGTGAAGTTGCCTTAGTAGGTGCAGGACCAGGCGATCCTGAACTTCTGACGGTGAAAGCACTGAACTGCTTGCAGCAAGCTGACGTGGTTTTGTACGACTACTTGGTGTCTGAAGAAATCATGGCATTGATTCCAAGCGATACGATTTTAGTGTGCGTTGGGAAGCGAGCTGGGCATCACAGTGTGCCGCAGGAGAAGACGAATCAGCTTTTGGTGGATTTTGCCAAGCAGGGCTACAAAGTAGTGCGCATTAAAGGTGGTGATCCGTTTGTATTCGGTCGTGGTGGTGAAGAGTTAGAAGTGCTTGCAGATGCTGGCATTCGTTTTCAAGTTGTCCCTGGCATTACCGCAGCAGCTGGCGCAACCGCTTATGCTGGTATTCCACTGACTCATCGTGATTATGCGCAATCGGCCATCTTTGTGACTGGCCACTTGAAAGAAGAAAGTGATGAGATGGATTGGTCCACGTTGGCGCGTGGGAATCAGACTTTAGTGATCTACATGGGGCTGATGAAATCACACTATATTCAGAATCAACTCATTAAGCATGGCCGTTCAGCGTCGACTCCGATTGCCATTATTGAGCGTGGCACGCAGATTCAACAAAAAGTATTTACGGGAGAACTCTCCCAACTCTCTGATTTATCGAAGGAAGCACAATCGCCATCTTTGATTGTTGTCGGAGAGGTAGTGCGACTGTCTCAAAAGTTAGACTGGTTTTTGTCTAGTACTGAATTCAACAAAAGTGCTATTGCCAACTCCATATAATTTCAGACCAAAGATTAGAGACGTAATGCGCCTTCAAGCTTAAAAAGGAAATACAAAACATGGACCAACAACGTTTAACTCACCTTAAACAACTCGAAGCGGAGAGTATCCACATCATCCGTGAAGTTGCGGCTGAGTTTGATAACCCAGTCATGATGTATTCGATTGGTAAAGACTCATCAGTGATGCTGCACCTAGCGCGTAAAGCTTTTTACCCAGGTAAGATTCCATTTCCATTGCTGCATGTCGACACCGATTGGAAGTTCCGCGAGATGATTGAATTTCGTGATCGCACCGCGGCCAAATACGGTTTTGAGCTTTTGGTACATAAGAATCCAGAAGGTCTAGCCATGGGCTGTAGTCCGTTTGTTCATGGTTCTTCTAAGCACACTGACATCATGAAGACTCAAGGCTTAAAACAAGCGCTTAACAAGTACGGTTTTGATGCGGCCTTTGGTGGCGCGCGCCGCGATGAAGAGAAATCACGGGCGAAAGAGCGCGTGTATTCATTCCGCGATAAGAACCATACATGGGACCCTAAAAACCAACGTCCTGAGCTATGGAAGACGTACAACGGTCAGGTTAATAAGGGTGAGAGCATTCGTGTATTCCCGCTGTCTAACTGGACTGAGCTTGATATCTGGCAATACATCTATTTAGAAAACATCGAGATCGTGCCGCTTTACCTCGCGGACAAACGTCCAGTTGTTGAACGCGATGGCATGCTGATCATGGTTGATGATGATCGTATGGAGCTTCAACCGGGTGAAGTGATTGAAGAGAAGAGTGTGCGCTTCCGTACCCTTGGTTGTTATCCATTGACCGGGGCCATCGAGTCTGAAGCAAACACTTTAACTGGCATTATTGAAGAGATGCTGGTGGCAACGTCGAGTGAGCGCCAAGGCCGAGCGATCGACCACGATCAGTCAGGATCGATGGAGCTTAAGAAACGTCAAGGTTACTTCTAAAGGATCTAAGGAAAGATAATGAACAGTGCAGTTGAAGCTCAATTAGCCGAGCTTGGTATCGAAGGCTATTTAACACAACACCAGTACAAGTCGTTACTTAGATTCTTGACTTGTGGCTCGGTGGATGACGGTAAAAGTACATTAATCGGTCGCTTACTCCATGACTCAAAACAAATTTATGAAGATCAGCTAGCGGCAGTGCACTCAGACAGCCAACGTGTGGGCACCACGGGTGAAAAACCTGACCTTGCGTTGTTGGTCGATGGCTTACAAGCTGAGCGTGAGCAGGGGATCACGATTGATGTGGCTTACCGCTATTTCTCGACGCAGAAACGTAAATTCATCATTGCAGATACTCCTGGACACGAGCAGTACACACGTAACATGGCTACAGGCGCATCGACATGTGACTTAGCTGTGATTCTGGTTGATGCACGTAAGGGCATTCTCGATCAAACTCGTCGTCACTCTTTCATTTCCAACCTGTTGGGTTTGAAGCACTTTGTTGTGGCGATCAACAAGATGGACTTAGTGGATTACTCCCAAGAGCGCTTTGAAGAGATCCGCGATGAGTATCTGAAGTTCTCTGAGAATCTGACAGGGGATATTGATATTCAAATCATCCCGATCTCAGCGCTTGAAGGGGACAATGTGGTGGATAAAGGCCAAAACCTGACTTGGTTTAAAGGCCCATCATTGCTTGAGCTTCTTGAAACGGTCGATGTGGATCAAGAAAAAGGCGCGGGTGAATTCCGCTTCCCTGTGCAATACGTTAATCGTCCTAACCTCGATTTCCGTGGTTTTGCGGGGACCATTTCTTCTGGTTCGATCAAAGTCGGTGATGCCATTAAAGCATTGCCATCGGGTAAAACGTCAACTGTGGCACGTATTGTGACCTTTGATGGTGATATCGAAGAAGCTCGTGCCGGATTAGCTGTCACTCTGACGCTAAGCGATGAGATCGATATTAGCCGTGGCGATTTGATTGTTCTAGATAATGCTCAAGTGGAAACCACAAACCATTTGCTTGCCGATGTGGTGTGGATGACAGAGCAACCCCTGCAACCGGGTCGTGACTATGACATCAAAATCGCAGGTAAGAAAACCGTAGGTCATGTTGAAGCGATTCGTCATCAATATGACATTAATAATCTCTCGACTCATAGCTCGGCAGAGCTGCCATTGAATGGTATTGGTTTGTGTGAATGGTCTCTTAATGAGTCAGTCGCGCTGGACAATTATCAAGACTGTGCAGATACCGGTGGCTTTATCATTATCGATCGTCTGACAAACGTGACGGTTGGTGCTGGCATGGTTAAAGAGAGCCTCGCCGTGGTTGAGCGCGATTTGACGGACATCTCTGCGTTTGAAGTTGAGCTTAATGCGCTTGTCCGTAAACACTTCCCACACTGGGAAGCAAAAGACGTCAGCCAGTTTCTGAAAAAGTAACTGGCTCACCCAAGTACGATAATTTCAGGCACTGTTTGCTGTTGTACTTGGGGTGTCGCTACCTAACTGAATTGCGAAATGTCGTTAGGTATTCTCCTAATACCAGAATGCTTCGGTGGAGCCCAAGAAACCGAGCATTCTGATGTTCTTTTCGCTTGCGCTGATTTTTGTCTGTTTGCTCGTTTGTCGGTGATTCATGGATAAATGAGTCGTTGTTGTGCCCTTTAGGGCTATTTGGTAAGGAAAGGCTATGTGGGAACAAGGGTTTGTGTTAGCGATTTTGCTTGGCATTATCACTTGCTTGCTTGTCACGAAAATTAAGCCTAGTTATGTCTTTGCGGGTGCCGCTTTTATTGCATTCATGTCTGGGATGATGGATTCAGCCACTATCGCATCCAATTTTACCAACTCTTCATTGTTAACCCTGGTTCTATTGATTCTTGCATCCTGTGCTCTAGAAAAAACACTGCTGATCAGTTGGGTGAGCCGAAGTATCTCTGAGGGCCAGTTAGGCAGCGTGATTGCTAAGCTCGGTGTATCGACAGCCTTGCTCTCTTCATTTACGAATAATACCGCTGTGGTTGTCTCATTGATTGGGGCGATTAAGCGTAATCAGCAGCATGCACCTTCGAAATTACTTATTCCCTTGTCTTACGCCGCCATTTTTGGTGGCACATTAACTTTGATTGGTACGTCGACTAACTTAATCATCAACAGCTTTGTCGAAGACGCAGGCTTACCGAGCCTGAGCTTTTTTACACCCACGATGATAGGTTTGGCTGTGCTGGTGGGAGGGATGCTGATTCTTATCCCGCTCAGCTACTTGCTACCGAATTATGATGATCAAAACCAAGAAGATTTACCTTACTTTCTTGAGTCTCGCGTTGAGCCAGGCTCACCGTTAGTTGGGCGTACGATCAGCGAGAATAATTTACGTGCGCTGCGCAAACTGTTTCTTGCAGAAGTGGTGCGCGATGGTGTTACTGTTTCTTCTGTGGGGCCGGATTTTGTGCTCAATGCAAAAGACCGCCTGTTATTTTGTGGCGATGTTGAGAGCGTCGCGACCCTGCAAGAAATTCCGGGCCTCAAGTTGTTTGGTCAGCAGCACTTAAATGGGCAAAACTTTATCGAAGTTGTGGTGAGCTCGTCGGCGACGTTTTGCTACAAAACCCTCAAAGAGAGCCGATTCCGCGACCGATTCGATGCCGTTGTTGTGGCGATTCGCCGAGGCCACGAACGCCTAGAAGGTGGCTTGGGTAGCATTACCTTAGCGCCAGGGGACACGTTAGTTCTGGTTCCAGGCAAGCGTTTTGAGTCTGAACGCCGAGCTCATCGTAAAGAGTTTGTTTTAGTGCATGACTTGGACTCTAGCGCTCGGCTTGATACTAATAAGTCTTCCATTGTATTACTGGGCTTTGCAGCCGTAATTGGATGCGCTCTATTAGAGTTAGTACCGATTATTAAAGGTCTAGCAACGTACCTTATCGCGCTTATTGCGTTTGGTATTGTGCAGATTTCAGAACTGCGCCGCCGTTTTCCGATTGATATCGTCGTGATTGTCGGTTCCGCTTTGTCTATTGCTCAACTGATGATCTCTTCTGGATTGTCAGAACGAATGGGAGTGATGTTTATTGAAGCGTTTAATGGCTGGGGAGTATTTGGTGCCTTGGTGGCGACTTATATCATGACATTGGTACTCACTGAATTGGTGACAAACAATGCCGCGGCTGCGCTTTCTTTTCCTATCGGCTATAGCATGGCGGTGGGTTATGGCGTGGATCCGATGCCATTCATCATGGCGGTTTTGTTCGGCGCGAGTGCGAGCTTTATCTCTCCCTACGGTTACCAAACTAACCTGCTGGTGTACAGCGTAGGAAATTACAAATTGACCGACTACGTGAGAATTGGAGTGCCAATTTCGATTGTGTACTCTGTATTAGTACTTACTTTGATCCCGGTCTTTTTCCCGTTTTAATTCCGATATTTACAAGGATACGTTATGACTGCCGAAACGACGGTAAAAGATGAAAACATTGTTTGGCACCAGCATTCGGTTGATAAACAGCTTCGTGCTGAATTAAAGAAGCAAAAACCTGCCGTATTGTGGTTCACTGGTTTATCTGGAGCGGGTAAATCAACCGTAGCAGGGGCGTTGGAAAATCGCCTTGCAGCATTGGGTTACCACACCTATTTATTGGATGGTGACAATGTACGACATGGTTTGTGTAGCGATTTAGGTTTTTCTGAACAGGACCGTCGCGAGAACATTCGTCGCATTGGTGAACTGGCGAAGTTGATGGCAGATGCGGGTTTAATTGTTCTGTCGGCGTTTATTTCACCGCATCGTGCAGAGCGGAAGTTAGTACGCGATTTATTGCCAGAAGGCGAGTTTATTGAAGTGTATGTCAATGCATCTCTAGAGGTTTGCGAAGGTCGAGATCCTAAGGGTTTATACCGTAAAGCCCGTGCGGGAGAGATTCCTAATTTCACTGGTATTGATTCGGAATATCAAGCGCCAGAGAACCCTGAAATCGATTTGCCCGCGGGAGAAAAGAGTGTCGATGGGCTGGTGGATTTGTGCTTAATCGATCTTAAACAACGCGGTGTGATCCGATAAAAAAGCATTTAGATCATAGGTGACCTAAAGCTCTTTGAGCAGCTGGAGAAGTATTTGGATCATAGGTGGTCAAATGCTTCTCAAGCTGGCTAGACGGTATGATGAACCGTACTTTTAGCTTCACTATGGACACTAAATCTATGATTTAACAGTGCAAGCATTTGATCGTAGTATTTGGCATGTGGTTTGTTTCCGAGTAAGGTACAGAGCTCATTACCTGTGGGTGTGAAGCGGTAATATAAAAGGCGGACACCTTTACTGTTTACGTTCAGTGACAAGTTTTTACCTTGGTAGGTGAGGACCAACGGTGTCTCGATACTAATTTCGCCAGATTCAAGTTCGGCACTGTGCAGCAGCCCTAATTCAATTAAGAGCAACAAGCTTGAATACGGCAGTTGAAAACTTCCCATATTTAGGCTGTTAGCGACGTCTCGCTTGCCGAAGCTAAATATGCCTCCTTGGGCTTTGTAACCAATCAGCAGTTTTCTGCTGTGATCCCCTCCAAAACTGCACGCTAAAGAGGCGGCTCTTTGCAGAGTTTGTGCTTCCTTTGGTGACATATCCTTGAGGGTTTTCAACGCTTTCATGGACGTTGAACCCGGATTGGTCACTTCACGCTTCATCACTTGAGCCCATAGCTTTTGCATCGCGCTGTTATGGATGTCTTGAGCCATCTCAAAAAATCGATGCAACCAATCTTGGTCTGGCTCTCCCGCTGTCTCATCTCGGCATGAACTGTGCGCTAATTTTAAAATCTGTTCTAAGTTTTTTTGTCGCTGTTCTTGGCGTCTTTGCTCTCGCAATTGGGCTCTTTCAAACGCAGATTTGGCTGGCGGTTCAGTTTGCAGTAAGGCGTCAAGACCGTGTATTTGGGCTATGGTTTTTACCTTACTAGCACTGTCTTTTATGTAGCCTTGTTTCTTTTCTTGTTGCGTATTTTTTTTTGTGTCTGACTGATGTTCGATGACAACAGGTTGCTTTGTCGGGTCTGCCATTCGTTTTCCTACCAAGAACTGCGCGGTTCGCACGTTTAAATTTACACCTTATCTGACCAAGCGACCAGACAGGAGTTCTCAGTTTTTGAACGAATAGGGCTATTCAAAATGATAATGAGTTGTTAAAATTGTTATCGTTATTTTGGAGGGGCTATGAAGTTCTCAGAAGCAGGTAAACTCAAAAAGCACCTGTCGATAGCGTTTCTTTTGGTTATTTATGTGGGCGTGTTAGCGTATTTATCTCGTTATATCGTGTAGCACAAAGCTAAAAAAGGCGCCAGTGTGACGCCTTAGGTGTAGCGAGGCTTATCGACGACTTAAATTACATATCGTCGTAGGCTTCTATTTTTGATCCCTCAATAACGTAAGCCGTTTCTGCCAGTTCGTGGTTTATCGTCTCGGTTTTCAACGTTCCAACCACATATATGACATCCCACAACTCTTGAACAGGCGCGCCTTTCGGAAACTTCACGTAAATGATCTGGTTTGGAGGCGGTGGTGGCACGTGAATACAAGCTCCAAAATATGGCACCAATAAAAATTCGGTGACGGTATCGGCATCACCTTCAAGTGGGATAACAAACCCCGGAATTTTAACTTGGCTTCCGTTCAGTTCTGGTCGAACGTTACCAATCTTGGACTGCTGGGCTGCGCCACCACTGTGATCAGATGCAGGCATGCCTATACTGTCGAACAATTTACGCTCTTTTTCTGGAACAAGGTCAATCCAGTCAAGCTTTAATGGTTCTTCGCTGGCCATAACAGGCGCTGTGAATGCGACGACCAGCAAGCAACTTGCGAGTATTTTTTTCCACATTTTATTAAATCCTTATTGTCATTCCGTCACTCAGTGACTGTCGGTAGGCGCGGAGTGCGGGAATGAAACCAATCACAATACCAGCGCATTGTACGAAACCTAATAGCATCCACTCATAAGTAGATAAGATGCTTAAGGTGAGATGTATTCCATAGTGCTGTTGGATGATCGGCTGCGCGATAGCAAGAATGGCATACAGCCCAGTAACGCCAGTAATAATACCAGCAGCAGTAAGCAAGCTAGCTTCACTAATTAAGAGTGAGAAAACATGACGAGGCCTTGCTCCCATGGCACGCAAAATCGCCATTTCACGGCGGCGTTCCTGTAGGCTAGTTAATAGACTGCTTAACATACCTAACAACCCTGCAATCACGACAAAACCAGATACTGCCATTAGGGCTTGCTCTGCAACCGACATCATTCCCCATAACTCATGCAACGCAACGCCGGGCATAATGGCGCTAAGCGGCTCTTTGGGGTAGGTGTTAATTTGTCTTTGCAGGGCGAAAGTTTGAATACGAGATTTCAAACCAACGAGCATAGCGGTAATTTGTTTGGGCTGAAAGTCTCTGTTTTTGAGATCTTGTGCCTTGGGTGTCGGGCCCAAACGCGCACCACTTTCCCACCCAACGTGAATGGCTTCGATGGCTTCCAATGATACATGGACAGTTTTGTCGACTGGTGTTCCTGTAGGAGCAAGGATACCGACAACTTTAAATGGCAGATTGTCATGACGGCTAAAGCCAACGTCGCTAATGCCGTGGGCAATGATGATTTCGCTACCGATATCATAACCAAGTTGTTTAGCGACATCAGAACCTAGCACGGTTTCAAATAAACCATTGAATTCTCTACCCTTGCCAAATGTTAGTGGTTGCTTACTTCCAAACTTGTAATGCTCAAAGTAACTGTGATTGGTTCCCATAACTCGGAAGCCTTTATGCGAGTCGCCAAGCGAGATTGGAATAGCCCAATCGACTGAACGATGATTGGCAAACTCTTGGTAGCTTTTCCAATCGATGTTGTTGGTCGCATTACCAATACGAAACACAGAATAGAGCAATAGGTTCACTTGCCCAGAGCGTCCACCAATAATGAGGTCTGTGCCTGAAATTGTATTGGCGAAGCTATCCTTGGCTTGAGTTCGGATACGCTCGACGCCCAAGAGGAGTACCACTGAAATCGCAACGGTCATGATGGTTAGAATTGCCGTCGCTTTGCGGTTCATCAAGCTTTTCCAGGCGAGCTTTACAACAGCACTCATGATATGGCTCCTAGGCTAGATACTTGATTAATGTCGGGTAGATTGAGC
Source organism: Vibrio sp. 1874 (assembly GCF_033344395.1). Classification (NCBI taxonomy): domain Bacteria; kingdom Pseudomonadati; phylum Pseudomonadota; class Gammaproteobacteria; order Vibrionales; family Vibrionaceae; genus Vibrio; species Vibrio sp. 1874. The sequence continues at coordinate 3,750 of NZ_JAWPOR010000005.1, read as the reverse complement.
GTGCGATCGAATAAGGGTTCGAGTGTTGGGTCGTGGCTAACGAATACCAGTGTGGCATTGGCTTGATTCGCTTGCTCCATAAGGAGCTCAATAAATGCTTTACGATTGTCATAGTCTAAAGCTGAGGTTGGTTCGTCAGCGATCACTAACTCTGGATGTCCTATCAGAGCTCGAGCCGCAGCCACACGTTGTTGTTGACCAATACTCAATTCAGAGACAGGGCGTGTATGAAGCTCGTTTGGCAAGTGCAGTCGTTCTAGTAGGGCCTGAGCCTGTTCATTTAACGTTTGAGATGAGGCACCTAAATGGGCACGGTCACGTCGTATTTTACTGAACTGACATGGCAATAATACGTTTTCAAGTACGTTAAGGTACGGCAATAAATTGAACTGTTGAAAGATGTAGCCAATATGATTGGCGCGAAAGCGGTCTCTCTGACTGGCACTTAAACTAGCAAGGTCAGTATCGAGTACAGATAGAGAGCCTGAAGTTAATGTGTTAATCCCCGTCAACAAAGCGAGCAAGGTCGATTTACCGCAGCCACTTGGACCTTTGATAAACACATGTTCGCCTTGTGTAATGTGTAATTTGGGGATGTGGATGGTCGCGTTGGTTGAACCGGGCCAGAAAAATTGGGCATCCTCTAGCTCGACAACATTTGGTGTGGTTTCAGTCATATTAAATCACCAAAGCTGTGGCGTGTAAGTGGGTACTTACACGCCACTCGTGTTATTTGATTACGATTTGGGTGTTATCTTTGCTTAATTTAATTGCTGATTGCATGGTATCAGTGAATATATTGACGCTGATGGACTCTGTAGTTGGGAATTGGTTAAACCAATCGGTTTGGATTTGGCTAAGCTGATTAACTTGTTCGCAATTGAAGCGATATTGCACCGAAAATTCACCGTGACTGCCATGATCGTGCGCCTCATCATGATCGTCATGGTGGTCATGTTTATCATTATGATCATGATGTTCGTGCCCTTCATGATCGTGATGTGCATGGTCATCATGGTCGTGCTCACTATGATCATGTTCCTCATGAGTTTCGCTTAGGTTGTGGCTCACGTAAGCTTCTTCAATATTACAATCAGCTTGTGAGTTAATAGCGAACAATGCGTTGCTGTCTTCGAGTGTAGCGACGGCTTGTTTAAGCGCTTGCTCTTGTTGTGCGTTTTCTGGAGCATGTTCGAAACCCACAACATCAGCTCCAGGAGCTGTGATCTCTACTAACAGATCTTTGCCATCTTGGGCGATATTAAACTCGACGTGACCATGCACATGAGCACCATGCTGGCGGTATTCGTTTGCATTCGCTGCTGTCGATAAAGTGAGGCCAATAGCAAGGGCTAAAACGTGTTTTGATGACATTGTATTTTTCCTAATTTTACTGGCATTAACCAAAGGCGGTATTGCTCAGATTCGAGTTTCACTAAGTTATTGTTCCCTGACACACTAGGTGCGGAAATGAACTCAATAATTTTGAGTGTGGAATAGTTTGGAAATTAAGCAAAATAAGGAGGGGCACGAGCAGCGCCAAGAACTTCTTCGCCGTACACGAGATGCAAAAAAACATGATGATGCTGGGCGCGCGTAAAAGTCGGTGTAGAGAGGGTAGGTTGTACCTTTGCTATACCGTGCTGAACACCAGAAAATAATTGGCAATGATGATGGGTATGATGGTCGGGCGTCAGATCAACTTGATGAAGTACAACCGCAAAGTTCCAAGCGATCAGCAACGCAACACTGAAAAATAAAGCAGTGCGATACCAATATCTTAGTGTTTTTTGCTGGTGGTGGTACATCTGAGCTCCTCTTACCGACTGTTATAATATAACACCCATAATGAGTAAAAGTTCACTCTTTTGTTGGCTAGCAGAAAAATTTAACTCAACACATACGTGCCGAAAAATATTGGTAATACTCTCTGATGGAAGTGTCGCACTTATAAAGAGCAGAGTTGTCACTGCCCATGCTTCTAATCAAATTCATATAGCTCCTTACAACAAGAGCAAGGAGCCATTCAATGAAGCTAGATGTTCTGTTTAATAAGCTCAATAACTTTTGTTATCTCATCTTGCTCAAGTGCGCCCTCTTTGACAAACAGAACTTTGCCCGTTTTGTCTTGAACAATAATAGCCGAGCTTTCTTCTTTCAGGTCCCAAGTATTAGCAACTACGCCATTTTCATCAAGAACCATGGATGACCAAGGAAACTCTTTTTTGCTGTCTTGAGCTGAAGACTTCACGAAAGAGCCTGTCCCCCAAATTGCATCATCTTGGTTGATGATAGTCGTCGTCTGGTAGCTTTCTTGTGGAAAATTTGCCGCTGTTATTGCTGACATTAAAGGGGCATTCATCTCTTTTGAACTGCTACGGCCTGCAATGGCTTGAATGACACGAACTTTGCCTTGCATATGTTGAGTTGCCCAGGGTTGGTATGCAACGCCTTCGCCTTGTAAAACAATCTCGCCGTAAGCGGCAACATTGACAGGAGGAACGCTTTTTCCCACTGACAAGTTGTGTGCAAAGGTCAAGCTTGGCGTTAAGGCCAGTAATAGAGGTAGGAGAGTCTTAGTTTTCATATTGTTATATTCCGTACGAGGTTTGGAAGCTTCCAGTATATATCCAGATCCTAGAAATTTGTAGGACCGTTGATAACATTTATTTAACGTATGGAGTGGTGTAATCTTGCGTTATATTTAGAATTTGCTAAAATGAGTTCCGTCGCAAATTGCGCATTAAGATTGCAGAGGAAAAATAAGCAATCCGTGTTTTCTCAAAGGAATTGAGGTGAGTTATGCTACGTGAGTTTGCTGTATATCGACCATTACAAGTGGCCCGTTTTGTTAAAACGTTGTTCAAAGGTCAATTTTTTATTGTTGGGGTTGGCTGTTTTCAGTTCGACAATGGCAAAGTGTTACTACCTGACGTCAACGATCATAAAAGACTCACCATCTTTAAAGAAGTCAACCAAGTGATAGCATCATTATCGGCTTAGTTAGCTTGGTACCCACTTAGATTTAGAAAAGAGCGACCATATCGGTCGCTCTTTTTGTTGCTGGTTAGGTTTATCCTTGGAGGCTTGGTGGGAAGCAAACTCCCGTTCCTCCGATGCCGCAGTAACCATCAGGGTTTTTCGCCAAATATTGCTGGTGGTAGGTTTCCGCAAAGTAATACGGACCTGCTGGTTGTATTTCGGTGGTGATGTTCGCGCGCTGCTCTTCTTGCAGTGCTTGCTGATACAAGAGTTTCGATTTCTCTGCGCTCTCGAGCTGCTCCGTCGAATAAGTGTAAATTGCAGAACGATATTGAGTACCTAAGTCGTTACCTTGACGCATTCCCTGAGTTGGGTCGTGTTTTTCCCAAAAAACAGCCAGTAGCTTTTCTAATGAGATGACGCGTTCATCGAAAACGACTCGAACGACTTCTGTATGACCCGTTTTACCCGTACAGACTTCTTCATACGTGGGATTGGGTGTGTAACCCCCAGCGTAACCGACCGAAGTAGATACAACGCCGTCGAGTTGCCAAAATACGCGCTCAGCGCCCCAAAAACAGCCCATTCCGAGCAAGATCTGCTGTTGGTGTGACGTCAGAGGCGCCTTTAGGTTAGATTTATTTACAAAATGATGATCGTCAATCTGCATTGGTTGATCTCTACCTGGCAAGGCATCTTCTATACTGATCAATGTTTGTTTGTTGAGCATGGTATTTGTCCTTCAATACGTGTCTTAAATTTGCGAAC
>NZ_JAWPOR010000059.1:0-1729 GCF_033344395.1 Vibrio sp. 1874 | reverse complement strand
CTTGTTGTTCGCCTAATCGGTGGTGCTGCGGTATTGATGACGTTCTTCCAAGTAGGTCCAAAAGCGATTTGGGAAGAAAACACGGGCGGCCTTGTTTTAACTGGTCTTCTACCAACGCTATTCGCAGTATTCATTTTTGCTGGCCTTCTGCTTCCTCTACTACTTAACTTCGGTCTTCTAGAGCTATTTGGCGCGCTATTAAGTAAAGTAATGCGTCCAGTATTTAACCTACCTGGCCGTAGTGCGATCGACTGTATGGCATCATGGTTGGGTGATGGCAGTGTGGGTATCCTACTGACAAGCAAGCAGTACGAAAACAAGTTCTACACTCAACGTGAAGCGGCAGTTGTTGGTACAACGTTCTCAGCGGTATCGATCACATTCAGCTTAGTTGTTATTGCTCAGGTTCAACTTGAACACCTGTTCCTACCTTTCTACGGAGCTATCTGTTTAGCAGGTATCGTGGCTGCGGTTATCATTCCTCGTTTACCGCCTCTAAGCCTGAAAAAAGACCGTTACATTGACGGCAGCAAGCCAGCAGAGGATGTAGATACAGTGCCAGAAGGTCACACGACATTCTCATGGGGCATGGACTTAGCTCTAAAACGCGCTGCAGAAGTAAAATCTGTTCAGTCCGTATTCAAAGAAGGTGTGCACAACGCTATCGATATGGTGTTTGGCGTACTGCCTGTGGTTATGGGTTTGGGTACCGTTGCACTAGTGATTGCTGAATACACGTCAGTGTTTGAGATCCTTGGTCAGCCATTCATTCCTTACTTAGAGTTGCTACAAATTCCTGAAGCGGTACAAGCATCGCAAACTATCGTGGTTGGCTTTGCAGATATGTTTATCCCTGCGATTCTGGCGGCATCTATCGACAACGAAATGACTCGTTTTGTTATCGCAGCAATGTCTGTTACTCAGTTGATTTACATGTCAGAAGTTGGCGCACTACTACTAGGTAGCAAGATTCCAGTTAACATCGTAGAACTGTTTGTTATCTTCATTCTGCGTACGCTGATTACACTTCCTGTGATTGCTGGTGTTGCGCATCTGATTTTCTAAAATCAAAGCATACACAAAGGCTCCGCTCTGTCGGGGCCTTTTTTACAACTAAAATTTGGCTTACTTCCCCACTTAACTTCGCCCCCAACGTAAACTCTATAATTTACAAAGAAAAAACCTCTATAAACGCTTATTTATAATACATAAAACTTTACTAAACTCCTCAATCAAACCTGTTAACAGCAGTACTCTTTAAGCAATTCCTTTCATTATGACGCTTTCATTAAGATGGCTCACTAATCAGATCAAACTCACAAGTTTTAACTCAAATCACCGTTTTGTTTAATTTTGGTTAAAAAAGACAACAAATGGATTCATGTTTTTGATAAAGATGTCGATAAGAAAGTAATCAAACCCAACAGGTTTCTTTTTCTGCCGAATTCACCCGAACCCAAAAAGAGGTGGAAGCAGAAGAAAACTATCCGGGAGACTTAGAGGAAAACTCATGAAATTCAGACATAAGGTTGTCACCGCCTCTTCAATTTTGCTGCTAATTACTGTGTCGCTACTATCGACGCAACAAGTTATGACGATTCGTTCTCAAACTCAGGAGCACATCAATTCAAGCGTTAAAGAGATTTTGACCAGTGTGAGCAACACCGTTCAATCCGAAATGAACGCGAAGAAAGATCTCGCACGCTCGATCACAGAGATCATAGAACTA
>NZ_JAWPOR010000058.1:0-1729 GCF_033344395.1 Vibrio sp. 1874 | reverse complement strand
GTTTATCTCCAATTTAGATAATGCGATCATTCAACATACAAAACGTTCTAAAACACTTTCATGCTTGATGATCGATATTGATCACTTCAAAGATATTAATGATAGAGTTGGCCATTTTTCTGGTGATCATGTTATCACTCGCATTGCTCACGTTTGCCAAGGAGTCATTCGTGGCAGCGACTTTATAGGTCGATTGGGAGGAGAAGAGTTCGCAGTAATCTTAACAGATACGAATGCGATTCAAGCGCATGAAGTAGCTGAACGCATCCGCCAAGCTATACAAGCAACGATCTGTCATGTCGATGACGTTGAAATTACGACCACTGTTAGTATTGGTGTAGCAGAGTTGAATTCACAACAATCCAACGCAAAAGAGCTTCTAATCGAGGCCGATAAAGCGATGTACTATTCAAAGCACTCAGGACGCAATCAAGTCACCCTAGCTTACGAAAACCTGCCAGATCTTAAGCTTTATCAAGCCGGTCACTTAAAAATACAAAGAGTTTCTTAAATATAAGTTCCCCCCTTTCTGACCACAATAGCCTCTTTACTAAGAAACCTCCGTCCTACGCACTCCCCACAATAACATCGCTAAAAACTCGCTTATCTAAAACCTTTATAACTATTAGTAAAAAGTGCTCTATATGTGTTCGCTATTTATCGACCTAAACCACTATCATTAAATCCTTAATGTCGACTTAAAAAGCTCACAAGTCAGCAAAAATCCATTCAGATTAAAATGAGACTGTTAGCCCTTGCTCATTTCAAAGATGGGTACTCACACACACAAATCGTCAAGTTTCTCAAGGTAAGCCGAACCAGTGGTAATAATTGGGTCCAAACCTTTCTTGAAGAAGGGCTGGAAGGATGGCAAGAAAAGCCAAGTACAGGAGGATTTGAAAAATCAAAATCGAAACGATCCTTAAGATCCCAGAACATATAGCTTTAGAGTATGTTGATGTCTGGTTTCAGAACGAAGCCAGATTTGGGCAACAAAACACGACAACACGCTTATGGACTGAAAAAGCAGCTCGCCCAAGAGCCGTGAAACAACAATTTGAGTATGCTTATCTGATCGGTTCAGTTTGTCCCAGAAAAGGAATTGGTGAGGCTATCGTTGTCCCTTGGGTTCATAAAGACATCATGATAGAGCACTTAAAACAAATATTGGCAGTCACGGAGGAAGGACGTCACGCCGTCGTTGTAATGGATGGCGCAGGATGGCATACAGAAGAAATTGCCAATGACTTTAAATGTCAGTGTCATCAAACTTCCACCCTATTCCCAAAACAAAACCCTATCGGACAAGTATGGCGTTGGTTGCGGCAACGCGATTTAGCCAATCAATATTTTACTGATTACGACGACATCATCTCCAAAGTCTGCGATGCATAGAATCGGTTTGGGATTGCTCCCAAAGAGTCACCCAAATATGCTCGAGAAGATGGATAGACCTGATCAGTTAATTTTCCAGATTGGTATGACTTCTCTTGGAAGGGAAAATGACAGCCCCTAAAACGACAAAAGCCCTGCTATTTCTAGCAGGGCTTTCAAATAAGTGGCGGAGCGGACGGGACTCGAACCCGCGACCCCCGGCGTGACAGGCCGGTATTCTAACCAACTGAACTACCGCTCCGCACTGGTTAGACCTAAGTCTAAATTTAAAGCCTGGCGATGTCCTACTCTCACATGGGGAAGCCCCACACTACCATCGGCGCTATTTCGTTTC
>NZ_JAWPOR010000057.1:0-1748 GCF_033344395.1 Vibrio sp. 1874 | reverse complement strand
AGCGCGAGTTGGATGGTCAGAGCTGCGGTCCAAGGTGGCGCATTGAGAAGTTGCGCTTCTGCCATGCCTAGATCTTTGGCGATGTTCACTAACAGTTGGCGTTGAGTTTTGTCGAGTACGTCTTTAGAGAGAATCGAACTCACTGGGTACACCACACCTTCAGAGCTTCTTACATCGGCCTCAATAATTAAGCCCGAGCTTTGTTCCAAAAACTTAGTGATGTTTTTCGGAAGTGGATACATGCTTTTATCACCGACATGTACGGAGCCGATAATCATGTATTCCGTGTCGCCTTTTTTAGCTCGCCAGTGTTGAGGCTCAGCGTAGGACGAAAAGGAGGTAAAGATAACAATAAGAGATGACATCAGTGTCATTAGGCGAAACATAGTTTTTATCCTCGGCTGAATCTTATGGTGAGACTCTGATTTCAGCATCTACAACTCACAGGGGATATTACTTTATACCCAAATAAAGCTTAGACACCAGAGCTCACTTTAAAACTCTTTTTTGCAACGATTGGATAAACCAACCAATCGACAAAAACGTCATTTCAAACAATATTGACGAGTTTTGACACGCTAAAAATGAGATTGACTTCACGAAAGCTAAATTGGTGAGTTTGTTATTAATGGTTCACAAAATAATCAGATGTGATCCGAATCCTACAAAGTCATACCAAATCAATCGGAATCGGTGATTTAGATCGCAACAAACTCGTCAAAATAAGTTGTTCGATTTTGACGTTGGTTGTAAGTGCATGAAATAAATGTGTTTATATTTTTTCTTGGTGAGTGGAGTTTGAGCTGGATCACTTCTTACTTTTATTTATTTTACGCTTGGAAATAACTGCTTGTATGTTGAATGACATTGTTGAGCACCACAGATTTGGGTGCTTTTAAATTGCGTAATTGTCGTTTTGAACCACTGACTTTTTGGGGAAAGTAAGATGTTGAAACCTAGTTTGATTGCTGCTTCTGTTATCGCAACACTAGCAGGTTGTTCTGCTCTGCAAAGCTCTGAGCAACAAGTTGTAAATTCACTGGCTGATAACCTTGATATCCAGTATCAAGTGCTCACTAACCATGGTGCTAATGAGGAGCTGGCATGTCAGGATTTGGGCGCTGAGTGGGCATCTTGTAACAAGGTCAACATGACGCTAGTAAACCAAGGCGAAGCAGTTAACTCAAAAGATTGGGCGATCTACTTTCACAGCATTCGTTTGATCCTAGATGTCGACAATGAACAGTTTAAAATCTCTCGCGTAACGGGTGATCTACACAAACTTGAACCAACTGATAAGTTTGATGGTTTTGCAGCGGGTGAAGAGGTGGTTCTTCCTCTGATCGGTGAATACTGGCAGCTTTTTGAAACAGATTTTATGCCGGGTGCATTTGTTGCAGCGCCAAACGCTGAACCTAAAATGATCGCTTCTCTCAATACTGAAGATGTGGCTTCTTTTGTCACTGGTCTTGAGGGTAATAACCTAAAACGTACACCAGATGACAACAACATCTTTGCCAGTGCGGTATCGCGTTTCGTGAAGAACGACGACTTAGTGAAACAAGACGTCTCCACGACGTTGTTACCAACGCCAATGCACGTTGAGGCGGGCAAAGGCAAAGTCGATATTACAGAAGGTATTGCGCTGCCTAAAGACGTATTTGATGCGGCTCAGTTCGCAGCGATTCAAGATCGTGCAGAAGTGGTAGGTGTGGATGTTCGTGGTGATCTTCCTGTAAGCATCACTG
>NZ_JAWPOR010000056.1:0-1760 GCF_033344395.1 Vibrio sp. 1874 | reverse complement strand
TTGCGCCACAACCGACGAGTTCAACAGGGCGGTCAGCAGTAAGCAAAACCAGTTTTTCGCCCGTTAATTTAGCTTCTGCTACCGCAGGCAACAAGTTTGCGACCGCAGTGCCAGAAGTCACGATAACGGCTACCGGCTCTTGGCTCGCTTTCGCCAAGCCAAGCGCCATAAAACCTAATCCACGCTCATCAAAATGAGTATGAATGAAAAAATTTGGCTGTTCCGCCGCTTCTAAAGTCAAAGGAGTCGAACGCGATCCCGGCGCGATACAAACATGCTTCACACCAAATCGGTGAAGCTCAGTCAAAATGGTCTCTGACCAAATTCGATTGAGAACCGCTTGATCGTAACTCATGATGCCACTCCAAGTGGCGGATGATCGGAAATCAACGTTAACAGCGTCGACATCTTTTTATCTAATTCAGCCCATTCGTGTTCAGCAACTGATCCAGGAACAATACCCGCTCCAGCAAACAGCTGAACTTGATCGCCAAGCACCAATGCACTTCTTATTGCCACACAAAACTCTGCGCGTTCATGGCTGATATAACCCATAGAGCCAGCATACCAGCCACGAGCAAACGGCTCGTTATCAAGGATGAACTGCATCGACTCTTTACGAGGCAAACCTGCCACTGCGGCCGTCGGCTGCAATGCAGAAAGCAGTTGTACGCCATTTGTGCCTGTTTTTAAGCTTGCATGAATATTACGTTTGAGGTGCTGCACCTTACGTAAACGCACCAATCTCGGTTCGGTTTCTACTTCTACTATTTCAGAATGAGGAGAAAGGCGTTCTACGATATCGTCCACGACGTACTGGTTTTCGTTTAAGTTTTTTGAATCCTGAGATAACCAATTCGCCAATTCCATATCATGAGTGGCATTGTCGCCACGACCAATGGTGCCCGCTAAAGCTTCGGTATGAAGTTCATGTCCAACACGAGAATACAAACGCTCTGGCGTAGAGCCCATAAAACTGTGTTTGCTGTCTAAACTCAGCAAGAAATGAAAGCTGTGATGGTTGTTCAAATAGCTCGCTTTAAGCAGTTGTGCAGCGCTCAACGTGTTATCCAATTGGACAGTAGAACGGCGAGCCAACACAACTTTTTTAAACTCATCATTCTCAATCCCAGTCAGAACTTTATGTACCAGCGCATCCCACTCAGATTTGACAGGAGTATGAACAATCGAGCGAATGTGTGACGAGATCGGAGGTAAAGCGGCGACATCGCAAATAAGCTTTCTCAAGCCTGCAAGCGTGCGCGCTTTGTCTTCAGTTAGGTTAACCGCAAGTGACCACTGCTGATCAAATCGAATCAGTTCAATTTGAGGCAAAAAGAAAAAAGAAGGCATGCAACGGCGATTTTTTTCGTGCTGGCCATCAAACGATCGCCCGCCCCATACTCGCTGCCCTTCACCAAGAATGGTATAGGCAGGACCCGGCTCAACAAAAGAGTGCAGCTGTCCTAGCGCGACGACCTCTTCACGAGTATCACGGGATTGCCAATAAAACTTGGGGAAAAGTGGTTGTGCATCAAGCCAATCAATAAATGCGAAATTCGGTTTTTCGCTGAGGGGCTCGACCAGACGTACTTGATTGCCTTCCGTGTGCTGAACTCGCTCGATAATTCTTTTTACGGCTTGATGGAACTCTGACAAATCAACCTCGAAGTATGTGAGGATAAAGGTAACTGACGGCTACTCTAAGTTTAGACCCAAAGCAAATCAAGGTCGTATGCGATCTTTTGCAAAATCCTGTG
>NZ_JAWPOR010000055.1:0-1817 GCF_033344395.1 Vibrio sp. 1874 | reverse complement strand
GACATGCATGGCCGCCTTCTACCTCGCCACGAAGTGAAAGGCGACACAGAAGAAAACCGTATTTACGGCGCAGCAGAACTACAACGTTGTGAAGAAATGGGCGTAAAAGCCAACGTCGTCCTAAAAATGGAAGACATGGCGCGCAGCGACAACGTCGTCTTCTCAGCAACAGGCATTACAAAAGGTGACTTGCTAGAGGGGATTTCTCGCCAAGGTAATATTGCGACAACAGAGACGCTACTCGTGCGAGGCCGTTGCCGTACCATTCGCCGCATCAAGTCGACCCATTACTTAGAGCGCAAAGATCCAGAAGTTCGCGATATCATTCTGTAATTTTTAGGTTCAGCATCGCAGAGGGTTGGCAAAGTGCTGACCCTTTTGGTTTTTGGCTCACCAAATCCCCACTCAAGTTAAGTCAACACTTTTCTTTACTAAGCCTATCGCGCATAATGTGTACGGAAATACAAATGGTGGGAATATGAAGACCGTAGATAGGATATTGCAAATCGTTAAGCGTGACGGGTCTGTCACTGCAAAACAACTCTCTTCTGAGCTTGGGATGACAACCATGGGTGCTCGCCAGCACCTGCAAGGTTTAGAAGATGAAGGCATCCTGTCGATTCACGATGTAAAAGTCAAAGTCGGACGCCCTACTCGCCATTGGTCTTTAACCCAGAAGGGACACGAGCAATTCGCCGATCGTCATGGCGAACTCACCATCCAATTTATCGAAGCCGTGGAACACATCTTCGGTAAAGATGGCCTCGACAAAGTTACCTCCGAGCGCGAAAAACTGACTTTACAAAACTATCGCCAGCACCTCGACCAATGTGAGTCTTTAGAAAGCAAACTGGAGACTTTGGTTTCTCTGCGCGAAAAAGAAGGCTACATGGCAGAGCTTGAACAAGATGAGCACGGCTTTATCTTGATCGAGAATCACTGCCCGATTTGTAAAGCCGCCACGCGTTGCCCTAGTTTATGCAAATCGGAACTGAGTGTGTTCCAGTCCTTACTCGGAGACGACACGACCGTCGAGCGTACCGAGCATATCATTAGCGGTCAACGTCGCTGCGTTTACCGAATCCGCGCTTAGATTTCGGCCCTTTCGCTCTCTCTTATAAATGAGACAGGCCAATGATTCATCCTTTACTCTGATTCCTGTGGTGTACGCTTGTAGTATTGAACACGAGTATCCATATGGATTTGGAGAAAGAGATGAGAACTCTACATACTCACGCAACGCAAGTATTACCCTCATTTGATGAACTGGTTCAGATGGCCGAAAGCGATCCAGAAGGCTTTGAACAATTTCGCCACGAGATGGCAAAAGAAATGATAGAAAGTGCATCAGAAACGATGCAACCGCGCTTATGGGCTCAGCAAAGCCATATTGATCGTGTGATTCGCAACTGCAAAAACCCTCATCACACCAACGTCGTGTTAATGAATGAACTACAAAAACAAGTCACAAAGTTCAGAGAAGCATTACAAGGAAAAGCGACGTCGGTTAAAACAGACAACGTAGTCGCCTTCAACAGAAACGATTTCTACTGATGTGAGAGTCACACCTTAGGCAGACTCCCACACTCATAAATCACTGTGGCTCAGGACCGTATTTATTCGGGCCTGATGTGCCTTTCAAAAAACCACACTCAATCAAAATCCAAAGCCCACAAATTAATGAAATCGAAGCAATGAACAGCTGTGGCGTTGAAGGCTCTTGCGCCATTGGGCTTGTCATCGGCGTTGCGATGCGACCAATCACCAAAGGAATATTCAAGCCTAACCAGTAGATCGACTTGTCGCGGTCATGCCAT
>NZ_JAWPOR010000054.1:0-1879 GCF_033344395.1 Vibrio sp. 1874 | reverse complement strand
ACCTGAAGGTTGAACACCACTCAATACAATGGGTTTGCTCATTAGAATGATTCCTTTGACTTCTTAATCTAATTAAAATGAAAAACCGTGCGGCTTTTAGCGCACGGTTTACTCAGTGTACTCATTAACGAGTATTTTGGAAGCTCTTTTGTAGCCGTTATGCAGAAACGGCTACTACTTCCAATAATTCAGATAAACTGTCTGCGACAAAATCTGGGTTTGAAGCTGAAATAGGCTCACCATGGTTATAACCGTATGTTAAACCAAACGAAGCACAACCTGCGTTTTTCGCCGCAAGGATGTCATTCTTCGAGTCGCCAACCATCAGCATTTCGCTCGCTTTCACCTGATGTTTTTCCATCAACCAGTTCAGTGCGACTGGGTTTGGTTTTTTCTCAGGGAATGCATCACCACCCAATACGTCCACAAAGTATTTTGCGATGCCATGTTGCTCTAGAATTTCTGGAACAAACTTCGATGGTTTGTTCGTTACAAGCGCCATCGTAAAGCCAGCCTGATGTAGCTCTTCTAACGTCTCTTTTACTGTTGGGTAAAGATGGCTCAGCTGATGACCGCTTTGCGCGTAAAAGTCATCAAACAGCTCGCGTCCTTTTGCACGCAGCTCTTCACTAAGATCGCTACTGATGGTCATGCTTTGGCTTAGCGCGCGACCAATCAGGACGTCAGCACCGTTACCTACGTAATCACGTACTTGCTCTTCCGATACTGCAGGGTAACCCAAAGCTTGTACCGCTTGGTCTGCAGCAACGGTCAAATCAGGTACGCTGTCCAACAAAGTGCCATCCAGATCGAACGCAATCAGTTTAATATCTTGTTGAGTCATAATTTCCCTAGCTAAAAATAACAAAGGATGGTCTCCCATCCTATGTGTTTGATTCTTCAAGCCACTAAGCCTTTGGGCTCAGTGACATATGTTCTCATTCGCTTACTTCGCAGCCAAGCGCTGACGAACTGCTTCGAATAAACAGATGCCTGATGCAACCGACACATTCAAACTTGATACGCTACCTGCCATTGGGATTTTAATCAAATCATCGCAAGTTTCTCGCGTTAGGCGGCGCATGCCATCACCTTCTGCGCCCATGACAATTGCCAGAGGACCAGTCAGTTTTGCTTGATAAATGTCGTGTGTCGCTTCACCCGCCGTACCCACGAACCAGATGCCCTGCTCTTGCAGAGTACGCATTGTGCGCGCTAGGTTGGTTACACGAATCAAAGGCACCACTTCTGCAGCGCCACAGGCTACTTTGCTTACTGTCGCATTCATTGGTGCTGATCGATCTTTAGGAACGATAATCGCAGCAACACCAGCAGCATCGGCGTTACGTAAACAGGCACCAAGGTTGTGAGGGTCAGTCACGCCATCCAAAACCAATAGCAACGGTGTCTCATGCTGCGCTAGGATGTCGTCGATGTCGTTTTCGTTCAGCTGTTTTGCTGGTTTTACGCGCGCGATGATGCCTTGGTGGTTTGCACCATGTGCTTTGTCATCCAAGGTTTTACGCGTCATTTGTTGGATAGAAACACCACACACCTGCAAATCGTTCAAGATTGGCATTAGGCGATCGTCTTGGCGTCCTTTTAGAACGTACGCTTCAATAAAACGTTCTGGTTCGCGTTCCAATACCGCTTTCACGGCATGAATACCGTAAATAAATTCGTTACTCATTACTTAACCTGTTTCTGTGCTTCGCTCACCGCCAATCTGCGGTAACAGATTGGCGCTTCAGCCTACTGCGCGTCTTGCTTAGTGCGCTTGGTTTTCTTTGGCTTACTGTGTGGCTTTTTCTTGTGGGCTTTCTTCACCTTTGGCTTCTTTGCGCTATCGTCATCCCCACGTTTTGGCCCTTTGCGTTTA
>NZ_JAWPOR010000053.1:0-1920 GCF_033344395.1 Vibrio sp. 1874 | reverse complement strand
GCACTCCTGGATCAGTTTCATCTTCCCACCAGCCATCACCGCTTCCGAGCGCGACGTACGACTGAGCATAGCCGATCGGTTCCTCGCCCAGCATTGCGATGTACGGTGTTACGGACTCTTCCGCCATCGCTCTGGGCAGGTAGTGTTCCAGCACTTCATCAAGAGTCGGTCGCTCTTCGTCACCACCCCACCACTCAACGATGTGCGGCCGGTTGAGCCAATCATGGAGCATCGGCAGGTCGCGCTCGGTCATGAGGCGAAGAGTTATGGGGGGGGTGCTCGCGGCCTTGCGGCCCATGGCTCGCTGCTGCTCGGCAAAGCGGGCCTGTCGTATAGCGTTGGGGGTGGCCAGCAGGTTGCCGGTACGCTTGTCGTGTTGGTCTTTCATCTCAAACCCTCCATTAGAGCTAACAGTATACCACCAGTTAGCGCTAACGCAAGCATTACATACTTAAATCTGGCCCCCGACTGCGCTGCTTCTGGGTCTGCTTCGCCAGCTCGGCGCGGGCCTCCTGCACCTGCGGCAGCTCCATCACTTTCTGTACCGTGCGCTTGATGTAATCGGCCTCATGGCCTGCCTTGCGCTCCATGATCGCGGGGCTGGCCTCGGCCATGGCCTTGGCGATCTCGTCCGGCTCCCGGCCCTTGCTGGCCAGCTTCATAGCCGCAATGAAGTCGCACTTGCTGAGGTCGTCACCGAAGCGTTTGACCAACCCGGCCATTTCGCTGCGGTAGTCGTCCACGGCGCTGCGGCGATACCGGCGCACACTCCGCGGGGCGGTGATCTCGGCCAGTCGTGCCGTCCGTTCCTGTTGGCGCTTAATGCTGTCCAGCACCTGCCCGGCCTGCTGCATCAGCTCCGGCCCTGCGGTGGCGGTCTTGCCCTTGGATTCACGCAGCAGCACCCACGGCTGATAACCGGTGCGGGTGGTGTGCTTGTCCTTGCGGTTGGTGAAGCCCGCCAAGCGACCATAGTGGCGGCTGTCGGCGCTGGCCGGGTCGGCGTCGTACTCGCGGGCCAGCTTCCGGGCGATTACGCCCCTGTGACCTGCTGGGGCGTCCTGAGCCACTTTTACCCATGCCTGATAGTTCTTGGGGCTGGTCTCCACGATCAGCGCCGGCTCCCGGCCCTCGGCTTTCATGTCATCCAGGTCAAACTCGCTGAGGTCGTCCACCAGCACCAGACCATGCCGCTCCTGCTCGGCGGGCCTGATATACACGTCATTGCCCTGGGCATTCATCCGCTTGAGCCATGGCGTGTTCTGGAGCACTTCGGCGGCTGACCATTCCCGGTTCATCATCTTGCCGCTGGCGGCATCCCGTATGCCGATGTCGTACCGGTCGCAGCCCATGGCCTTGAGCTGCCGGGCGATGGCTTGCGCGGTGCGGTCACCCTTTACTTGAGCTTGAAAACCAGCCATATACCCCCCTGTTGTTCGATGATTTGCGGCTCCAGCCAAAGCCATGATGCGATCAGCAGCGCCAGAATAGGCGTCACGGAAGCGATCAAGACCCCGGCCCACAACTTCCATGTCCAGCCACGGGCGGCGCTCCGGGCGCTCTGCGCGGCGCTGCTCACCTCGGCGGCTACCTCCCGCAACTCCTTGGCCAGCTCCACCCATGCCGCCCCTGTCTGGCGTTGGGCTTTCAGCCACTCCGCTGCCTGCGCCTCGCTGGCCTGCTGAGTCTGGCTCATGACCTGCCGGGCCTCGTCGGCCAGTGTCGCCATGCTCTGGGCCAGCGGTTCGATCTGCTCCGCTAACTCGTTGATGCCTCTGGACTTCTTCACTCTGTCTATCGCGCTCATGCTCGATAACCTCCCGGTATTCTTGTAAGTCGATGATCTGGCCGTTGGCCGTGTCGATGGCTAGGGCGGTGTCGGCCCGCTCGGTGCGGATGCCCCGGCCCTCCATCTCCACC
>NZ_JAWPOR010000052.1:0-2007 GCF_033344395.1 Vibrio sp. 1874 | reverse complement strand
ACAGGTGGACAAGCCCGCCTTCTAGTAATGAATTCAGTGGTGCAGACGCTAAGTATCCCCAGTAGCCTTGTCGTTCGGCAAGGTATCCCGCTTCTGCTACGACTTGCCATTGGAACGGCATGAGTAAGCTGATCACGCTCCAAACCAACCAAATTTTCATTAGAGGTTTCGCATAGTTGACTAAAGTTTCGAGTGGATTGCTGCTCAGCTTAGGTTGGATAAGGTAACCAGAAATAAGGAAAAAAAGTGGAACCGCAAAACGAGCGAGCTGATTAAGAAGATAACCAACCCAAGGTACGCCATCCCACTGCCAATAAGTGAGGGCCATTTGGCAATGCAGCCCGACAATTGCCACCATGGCAATGATGCGTGCAAATTCTAAACTGGCTATTTTTCGGTTTGTCGCCATACGTTACTTACCTAAATGAATAAAAAACTTCAGCGAAAGTAACAGTTCGCGACGCACTTCATGCATGAAAAAATCAACACATTGCAGCTTGAACCTTAGCAATGTCTGAATTTAAGACTCACTTCAAACTTCTTGATTCCGCATCTATTAACCCACTCAATAGGTCGATCTTAGCGAGAAAATGACATGGATAGATGGTTAGACCAGTTAACTCTTCATTGCAAAAAAGAACGACCGTGCTAAAACTACAGTTATGAAAAAAGGAAAAGTAACGAAAGAGTTCATTCTGCAGCGCGCATTTGAAATTGCCAGTGAAGACGGCTTAGAAAGCCTCACCATTGGCGAACTAGCGAAGCAGTGTGGCATGTCCAAAAGTGGTCTGTTTGCTCACTTTAATTCCAAGTTGAATTTGCAGCTTTCCGTGCTTGAGTACGCAAACCAAGTGTTTGCTGAAAGAGTGATTGAACCTGCACGCGGGCTTGGTGATGGCAATATTGAGCGGAAAATCCGAGGGTTGTTGGATTCTTGGATGACGTGGAACCATTCATTTCAAGGCAGCTGTATGTTCCTTGATGCGTGGAATGATGCCGCAGACAAAAATTGTCCGTTACAAGCGGCATTACGTAAAGCGATTGATACTTGGTTAAGTTATCTAGAAATTCAAATTGCGAAAGGCAAAGAAAACCAAGAGTTTATAAGCGACTTAGATACTCGTCAGGCGACGTTCGATTTATACGGGCAGTACCTGAGCGCGCATGTTTTCTATTCGATCAAAGGTGAGGAAGAGAGCTTACGCCTATTTTGGCAAGGCATCGACAACTTGCTTGCTCGATGGAGAGGTTAACACCGTCTACGGGTAACGAAGATTCATTTTAAAGAGCGACAGAGTTCGCTCTTTCTTATCAGCGTAAAAAGCACGACCGTTCTATTTTTGCTAAGTGTGCTGATAACTAAGGAAAAGATCATGAGTGAGAAAATCTATTTTAATACCTCGCAGCGTTTTAGTGTGAAGCGCAGTCTCGTCAACATCAGTACCCGCTTGCACCACACATTGGCCCCATCGCATGCGAAGAAAACGGCGCGAAAACTGCTGCTTACTCCTGCGCGTACGCAACCAAAAAATGCGGAGCCACAAGGATTAGTTAAAGCAGAAATCCAAGTGCACACTGGGGCTATCAAAACGTATTCGTTGGGTCAGGGGCCTGTGTGGGTTCTGACTCATGGTTGGTCGGGCACGGCGAGCCAGTTTTATCCGTTGATGGAGCATATCGCGGCTTGTGGATTTACAGCGTTGGCTTACGATCATCCAGCACATGGTGAAAGTGATGGTCAATATGGCCATATTCCGGGCTTTGTGCGTGGTTTGGAAGAGGTTCTCGACTCGGTAGAAGAAGGCGTCGCCGGATTGGTTGGACATAGTATGGGAACGGCGTCTGCACTTGAGTGCCGTCATCATAAGTTGGAAAACAAGCCACTGCTATTGATTGCGCCAGTGTTGAATTACGTAGAGAACTTGTTTGGCAGCATTGCGCGTTCTGGCTATTCAATGAAACTGTTCAAAGCGGTGGTATCGGAAGTGGAAGATCAGTATGGCTACC
>NZ_JAWPOR010000051.1:0-2068 GCF_033344395.1 Vibrio sp. 1874 | reverse complement strand
AGAGTGAAGCGCAACCACTGGGCTACAACGCAATGGCAAGATCTGAATGTGATGAAAAGCGTCACTTCGATAGGTAACATCATGGGGCCAGCCATGGTCAGTCAATTGCTACCGCCGCTCTCTTCAATGTTAGCGACCAAGTTGCTTGCCAGCTTTGGAACTGCCGCAGTCGCTGCTTGGGCGCTAGGCTGGCGTTACGAGTTTTTTGCCATTGTGTCTGTATTGGCACTGACCATGTCGATGCCTCCAATGGTGGGGCGTTTGTTAGGCGCAAAGAACTATCGAGACATTCAATCTCTGGTTGGAATAGCGGTTAAGTTCATTCTTGGCTTCCAGCTTTTGATTGCGGCGATTACCTTCTTGCTTGCAAACCCGCTCGCGTTGTTAATGACAAGTGATACCCAAGTAGAACAAGTGCTCCACATGCATCTAATGATTGTGCCGATAAGTTTGGGCTCTCTTGGCGTTTGTATGCTGATGGTGTCGATTTGCAATGCGCTAGGGAAATCGTACACAGCATTAACCATTTCGGCATTGCGCTTGTTTGTTTTCTTCCTACCTTGCCTATGGCTGGGTGCGCAACTGGGCGGTATCAGAGGTCTGCTGTTTGGTGCGTGTGCGGGTAATATTATGGCGGGTATTTCTGCTTACCTTACTTACCGTAAAACCATACACAAACTTGCGATAAAGCAAGCTACAGCCTAAGTTTTAGTATTAACAAAGAAGCCCTCCACTGAGGGCTTCTTACTATCAACTTTTGGCTATACCATGCACAAGCTTACTGGTCAGCAGGGAATACTACGCCAGTTTGTTTGCGTACTTCAGTCAATACTTTTGCAACGGTCAACGAACGTTGTTTCATTTGTTCATCAATCACACCAAGCTTTAACTGCTTCGCAAATGCTTCTGCTTCGTAGAACATATGATTCTCGGTTTGAGGCAAAGTTAGAGTCTCTTTTTCTTCACCACGAAGAATACGCTCTACACCACGGCCTGTGGCGATCATATCGACCAACACACTGCCTTGCTCACCTTGAAACTCGCTTGGGATAAGAGAATCACTGACTTTCGAGTGCAGAAGATTTACGTTAAAGCCATCATACGCCAGCGTTACGCTGCCGCATCCGTCAACGCCTGATGGAAGCACATGTGCACTGGCTTGAACAGAGTTCGGCTCACCAAACAACTCAATCGCAGAACCCACGCAGTAATAACCGATGTCCATGATGGAGCCATTGGAAAACGCAGGATTGAATGTGTTTGGATTTTCTCCATTTAGGTATTTTTGGTATCTCGATGAATACTGGCAATAGCTAATCGTCGCATGTCGTAACGGAGCGATAGACGGTAAGCTCTCTTTCAATACTTGGAAGTTTGGTGTGTAAGGCGACATAAACGCTTCAAACAACACAACGTTGTTTTCCTCAGCACAGGCAAACATCTGTTGTGCCAATGCGTAGTTTGAAGCCATTGGCTTTTCACAAATGACGTGTTTGCCCGCTTTTAACATTTGAATGGCTTGAGGAGCATGAAGCGAATTCGGACTGGCGATGTACACCGCATCAATGTCTGCATCCTGACCTAATGTTTCTAGGCTGTCGTAATAAGTAT
Source organism: Vibrio sp. 1874 (assembly GCF_033344395.1). Lineage (NCBI taxonomy): Bacteria > Pseudomonadati > Pseudomonadota > Gammaproteobacteria > Vibrionales > Vibrionaceae > Vibrio > Vibrio sp. 1874. Next base: position 457 of record NZ_JAWPOR010000051.1, on the reverse strand, counting down.
CTGCATCGTAAGGCGTACCAAACAAACGCGCTTTTTCTATATCTCTCGAATACACAGCTTTAAGGCAAAACTGCTTGGTTTGGATTGCTGCTTCAACAAATTGTTGCGAAATCCAGTTAGTCCCGATAACAGCGAGTTTAAACATGTCACTTCCTTTATATTCGTTCTAAAAAGCCGTAATGAATTCGGCTTATCAGTGCGATTTAAGCAAGCTTTAGTTCATTAAACAACTCAAATAACTGGTTAGATTTATACGGCTTTGGCAAATACGCATCCATACCCGCAGCAAAACAATTGTGAATGTCCTCTTCCAACACACTCGCGGTCAAAGCAATGATGGTTGTTTTCTTGCAGCCCACTTTCTTTTCCCAACGGCGAATCTCTTTTGTCGCGGTTAGTCCGTCCATCACCGGCATCATACAATCCATCAAAATGGCGTCAAACTGCTCACCTTTGG
>NZ_JAWPOR010000050.1:0-2123 GCF_033344395.1 Vibrio sp. 1874 | reverse complement strand
CGGTAAAGGCTCAGAAGCCGTCGTCGCCCAACTTCAACAGATGCAGACGGAAATCGCATTCGGTGGACCACTGAAGACGATGGATACGTCGCTCATCCCGAAAAAGCACCTCCCATGGTTGGTTAAACAGGATAACGTTAACCCGCAACGTTACGAATGGCTGCTCTACCGGCAGTTAACCTCACGACTGAATGGACGCATTTATTTGCCAAATGTTACCAAATACCGCGCACTGGAAGACGACCTGATCCCCCAGACATCGCAGGATACCTTGCTGGCCTCATCAACACTGGACAGACTAAAACAGCCCGCAGAGTTATTGTTACAGGAGAAACAACACCGGCTGGAAAGTGCACTCAAAGACGTTGCTCTCCATATTGATGAGGGAGACAATCGAAATGTGATCATGAAAAATCGTACCGGTACCCGCTGGCGTCTGCCGACCAAAAGCGCTACATCTCTGGTCAACAATCCCTTTTTTAAGCGAATGCAACCGGTCGGTATCGCGGATGTACTGCGGTATGTAGAGCGCGAAACCGGGTTCATGAAATGTCTGACTCATGTACTTCCGATACAAAAACAAGGGTTCACTCATCAGGATGATTTACTGGCCATTCTGATTGCCAACGCCACTCACCGTGGTGTGTATGGCATGGCGCAGATCTCCGATCGAAGCTATGAACACCTGAGTACGGTGCAGGCCAACTATATCCGGCCTGAAACGCTGCATGACGCCAGCGACGTGATCAATAATGCGGTTGCAGCGCTACCCATCTTCCGCCACTACCATATTCAGGAGGACCAGCTGCATGCCAGTGCGGATGGTCAGAAATTCGAAACCCATCTGGAAACCTTTAAAACCCGGTACTCCTCTAAGTATTTCGGCACCAACAAAGGGATCACGGCCATGACACTGGTGGCCAACCACAGCGCCCTCAATGCTCGGATCATCGGTTCCAACGAGCACGAATCACACTATATTTATGACCTGTTACAATCCAACAGCAGTGAAATCAAACCTGACGTACTCTCGACAGATACACACGGTGTCAATCATGTTAACTTCGCCTTACTGGATCTATGCGGTTACAGTTTTGCACCGCGATACGCGCAGTTCAGTAGTGTCATCAATGATCTGTTTGATGTGACTGAAAGTGAACAAGGCAGCACCATACTGGCGCTAAAGAAGCCTATCAGAACGAATGTTATTACAACGGGATGGCAAGATATCAGGCGTATTGTTCTGTCACTTCAGACAAAGCGGACGACACAAGCAATGCTGGTAAGAAAGTTGTCTGGTTACCCTTCTGGACACCCAATATTACAGGCTCTGACGGAGTATAATCGACTGGTTAAAGCGCAATATTTACTTGACTACATCGACGATGCCAGTTTGCGGCAGTATGTGCAACGTGCCCTGAACCGGGGAGAAGCATGGCACTTCCTTAGACGAGCCATTGCGTCGGTGAATGGTGATCAGTTCCGTGGCAAAAACGAGTCTGAAATCGCTATCTGGAATGAATGCGCAAGATTGCTTGCCAACGCGATCATCTACTTCAACTCCGCGATACTGAGTCATCTTCTGGGACACTTTGAAGCGAGAGGAGATGAAGAGAAAGCGGGTATCACTCGTGCTGTTTCGCCCGTTGCGTGGCAAAATATCAACTTAAGCGGAACGTATAACTTCACTAATACTGGGAAATTGCCCAATATTGGCGAAATAACAAGGCCGATAGTGGATGATTAGGCTCCAAGCTGAAAGTAAACCACCTCCGCAGCCATTTATTGGTGTGGTCTACAGAGGATTATGTCTTTTTAGAGGGGAAAATCCCTAGAACCCCACCTTGAGACAGAACGCGCCTTGGTCAGAATCCCAGTCGCTGGGCGGGTTTGCGCCTACGCTCTTGACCCCCACGAGGTCTGGAAAGGGTACGACAACGCCAAAGAATACGCGGCCTTCGTGACCAAGACGCTGGTCAACAAGGACGGCGATATTAAGCGCCGGATCATGTCGATGTTTAGCCCAGAGGAACGCCCAGACGACAGGGAGTGACGGGCACTGGCTGGCAATGTCTAGCAACGGCAGGCATTTCGGCTGAGGGTAAAAGAACTTTCCGCTAAGC
>NZ_JAWPOR010000004.1:283101-426812 GCF_033344395.1 Vibrio sp. 1874 | reverse complement strand
CGGTGAAATCAAAGCGAACACTCCGTATATAGTGCCACCGGAAAGAACGTGAAAGGCACTAACTGAAAGGTGTAAAGACGAGCGCCAAAACAGATACACACCAAAACTTATGACATTTAATGCCAAACCCGTACTAACGCCGCATTAAGGCGTGAGCAACGCAGCCACCAAACCTAGACCACAGCGCCGTAAACACGAAACCCAACCTTGAACTGAAAATGCCAAGCGTTGGGAATCACTCTTAAATGCTTTGTTATGTACGTTGTACCGAACGCACTGGTACCCAACCAATTTCACCCGTTGACCTCGAAACTCGATACCACTCATTGAGTTCGAATAGCACTGATAGTTTTTCACCAATGACAGTATTAAGCTCAACATTGTCATAGTCTTCAAGCAAGATACCTTCTGAGCTTCCTTCAATCTTCTCGATATATTGAACTGGAGCCCAACCCTGCTCCCCTTCGACACTGGTTACAAAGATCAAGTTGGGAAACTCGTCGTCAATTGTACCTAGAGCTACTTTCTCACCTTGCTTCAAATAAAACGGATTGGGATATTCTGAGACGTGTTTTTCAGTAGTAACAACTTCCATATTTTCTCCAAAGTACATAACGCCTTGTTAAGGGGTGAAGCACGCAACACCGATGCTACCGCATACCGCCTTAATCACTAAAACCAACGCATAGTAAAAATGCCACGCGTGCTGAATCCCTCTTGAACAATTTGTTAGCCCGATACCCGACTAGTACATATAACCTAACCAGTCTATATGACCAACTGCCCAAGTTTTACCGCTAATCGGTTTAACATACAAATCATCAACTTGATCAACTGCAACGCCGTAATTCTTATGTTCATGTATTCGCAACCAAGAGCTTAAAGAACTAAGACGAAGATAACCATTAGCCGTATAAAAAGCATCTAAATCGGAGATTAGAATAATAAAGTCGACGTCTTTGCTTGAGGCATACTCGCTGAGTTGAGACAACATGGCGGTGCCAATACCATTTCTTTGAGATGATTGTTCAACACAGAAGTCACTAACGCCCAATACTTTATAAATTTCATCGCCGACGCTGACAACTCTGTAGTCCAGTCCCATGTAACCAACCAGTTGATCATCTCTGTACTTTAAAGCCCTCATATGGGGGAGTTGCTTATAGTAAGAACGAGTTACTTGATATTCAGGAAACGACTTGTTTCTGAGGACTTCAATTGAATTATGCTGCTCTTTAGATAACTCTATTTCTGGGTAAATATCCATATTTGACCTTTGAGGGCTAACGCCGCATTAAGGGGTGAACAACGCCACCACCAAACCTAATCTATTGTGCCGTAAACACTAAAGCTGATTCAAACCAAAACTGCCAAGCGTTGTGAATCCCTCTTGAATGCTTTGTTAGGCTTTTTTCACCAAGTGCTCTTTACTCTTTAGCTTGCTGTAAAGTGAGTTAGAGTCTTTAAACCAAACAAGATCATAGAACTCATTGTTGGAAAATCGGAGTTTTACCTTTGGTGTACCAAGATATTTTGAGTACTCCACAGACACAATTTCTTCGTAATTTCGCTTAAAGTTGTAACCTGACTCTTGGTGACGAAATTCAACCCCTACGTTGTTTACTATAACAATGTCACTACGGTGATTATGTAAAGCATTGCCATAGTGCTTATCTATAAACCTCAATACATACATAATAAGTGCACAAATCACTAAGCCTGTAGTAAAAGAACCATTCACAACAAAAATTGTAGGTTTGAAATATAAAGCAACTAAGCAAGGAATAATAAACCCATAATTAAGCCACTTTAGCAATTTCAGCCGCTGTTCTAAAAACTCAATATCGCACTTATATTCCATTTACTATTACCTAAAGCCTAACGCCGCATTAAGGGGTGAACAACGCAAACCACCCAAACTAAACCATTGTGCCGTAAACACTTAAGCCAATTCAAACCAAAACTGCCAAGCGTTGTGAATCCCTCTTGAATGCTTTGTTAGTTGCCTAACCTAACGCTTTGATTTGAAGTGGGTTGCCGCTTTGCCAACACGAGCTTTACGTATATTAAGAAACTCAAATCAGGCGCAGTTTCAAAGCGCCTGTCACTGAAACCACTTGGAACATACAACGCCTTAGAAAACGGGCTAACAACACCAAAACGCGCCTTTGGGACAGACAATGTTACACAGCTAACTTTCAAAATATAAATCAGTTTCTGAAACAGAAAAACCAAACCGTACAAGAAACCAAAGCACGATTTTCACAAACCCAATTAGCTAGAAATTGAAATACGAAAACCTAGCCAAAAACACACGGACATTAACCCTAAACATTCTGCTGTAGCTGAGTTTTTCGCCTTGGCAACTAACGCCTTGTTAAGGGGTGAAGCACGCAACACCAATGCTACCGCATACCGCCTTAACCACTAAAACCAACGCATAGTAAAAATGCCACGCGTGCTGAATCCCTCTTGAACAATTTGTTAGCCCGATCCCCGACTAGTACATATACCCTAACCAGTCTATATGACCAACTGCCCAAGTTTTACCGCTAATCGGTTTAACATACAAATCATCAACTTGATCAACTGCAACGCCGTAATTCTTATGTTCATGTATTCGCAACCAAGAGTTTAAAGAACTAAGACGAAGATAACCATTAGCCGTATAAAAAGCATCTAAACCGGAGATTAGAATAATAAAGTCGACGTCTTTGCTTGAAGCATACTCGCTAAGTTGAGACAACATAGTGGTGCCAATACCATTTCTTTGAGATGATTGTTCAACACAGAAGTCACTAACGCCCAGTACTTTATAAATTTCATCGCCGACGCTGACAACTCTGTAGTCCAGCCCCATGTAACCAACCAGTTGATTATCTCTGTACTTTAAAGCTCTCATATGGGGGAGTTGCTTATAGTAAGAACGAGTTACTTGATGTTCAGGAAACGACTTGTTTCTGAGGACTTCAATTGAATTATGCTGCTCTTTAGATAACTCTATTTCTGGGTAAATATCCATATTTGACCTTTGAGGGCTAACGCCGCGTTAAGTGGTGAACAACGCTAACCACCAAACCTAAACCCTTGTGCCTTAAACACTAAATTCAACTTGAACTGAAGTCGCCAAGCGTTGTGAATCCGCCTTAAACGCCTTGTTAGGCGAAGTCTCCCACCGATGTTTAAGTGGTTTTGAAAGCAGATTACCCGAAACCAAATAAGCAACCAAACACCCACTGATTTTTTGTGATTCAAGAACCACAAAAGTCACTATGTTACAGCCTCACTTTTAACAACCACGAAATGCGACCTTTCAGAGACAAAGTAGCTTTTAAACCTAATAAACCTAAAGCTACGAAATGACAGCAAAAACCAGAGCCTCGATTAACTTGCCTTTGCCACACTTTGAGCCAGTAAAACTCGCCACCAACCAGCACCAAAAATGAATGAGGCAGCCCACGAACTATGGCATGTTTTACGGTTGGAGATATTCAAGAATTTGAGCCGACAACGCTCAATTGCCGACTTAGAAAAACGAATGCTCAAAGAGAACTAAGAAGATGAGAACAAAGAACTTTTCTGCTCGTCGCCTAACGCCTTGTTAAGGTGTGAGGCACGCAATACCGAAGCTTCCGCATACCACCTTAACCACTAAACCTGACGCATGGTAAAAATGCCACGCGTGCCGAATCACTCTTAAACAATTTGTTAGCAGGACATTACGCAAGTAGCCGATGCTTCATTGACATAACTATAACCTTCGATAGTGACTGTAATCTGCTCTAAACCAAACACTGACTCTGACGTTATCACTATAGGGAAGTTTAGTCTTATCAAGTCATTATGATTGGGCTTCGTAATGCCAAACCAAAAGCCTACGGTTTTGCCATTTACGAACATATTGGGTTGAGAATATTCGACTTCAGCTAATCCGTAATGAATGAAACCAATAAACTCATTACAATTAGCATCGACGAATTTCGCCCTGACAATGATGTTAGAGTTGGGGTCTAGTGCATCATCTTGGCTAGCTTGACAAATGACGGTCTCATCATGACTATCATCTTTCCATGAGGGAAACTGCCATACTGCATAATCTTCTATATCTTGGGGAGTTATTTCCCATATTTGCTTAGCCATGTTACTCCTGTACTGCTAACGCCTTGCTAAGGTGTGAGTAACGCAATACAAAAGCTACCGCACAGCGCCTTAATCACCATAAGCCACCGCAAAGTAAAAATGCCACGCGTTACGAATCACTCTTAAGCAATTTGTTAGTACATGCGCTACTTCTATTTATGCGCTCCAAGATATTGAAAAATGGCATGATATGAAAGGCTTTGAACACTGAAGTGAGACGGGCAGCTACAAAACTTTACACCGATTAAGAGAGGAAAGTTGGCTAGAAGAAAAACGCACTGAACTGTCCTACTTTCACTAGCTTCAAATTAGAAAAGGATTCTTTCCTCGTACTTCAACAGCCACACCAAAAGTAACCAAGGTTCTCTCAAAAGCCACCACGAAAATGAAGAAGCGCCAAAGGAATAGGCTAAGAGTTAGAAGCCGTAAACGGTGAAATCAAAGCGAACACTCCGCATATAGTGCCACCGGAAAGAACGTGAAAGGCACTAACTGAAAGGTGTAAATACGAGCGCCAAAATAGATAAACACCAAAACTTATGACCTTTGATGTCAAACCCGTACTAACGCCGCATTAAGGGGTGAACAACGCAAACCACTCAACCTAAACCATTGTGCCGTAAACACTAAAGCCGATTCAAACCAAAACTGCCAAGCGTTGTGAATCCCTCTTGAATGCTTTGTTAGCTGCCAAACCTAAAGCTTTGATTTGAAGTCAATTGCCGTTTTGCCAACACTAGCTTTACGTGTTTTGGTAGACTCAAATCAGGCGCAGTTTCAAAGCGCCTGTCACTGAAACCACTTGGAGCACGCAACGCCGTAGAAAACGAACTGACAACACCAAAAAGCTCTTTTGGACAGACAATGTTACAGAGCTGACTTTCAACATATAAATCAGTTTCTGAAACAGAAAAACAAACCACACAAGAAACAAATCACGATTTCAAAAACCTAAATAACTAAAAATTGAAATACGTAAACCTAACCAAAAATACACGGGCATTAACCCTGAACATTCTGTTTTGGCTGCGTTTCCCTCGTTGGCAACTAACGCCCTGTTAAGGTGTGAGCAACGCAATACCGATGCTCCCGCATGCCACCTTAAACACTAGACGCAACGCATAGCAAAAATGCCACGCGTTGCGAATCACTCTTAAACAGTTTGTTAGCCGCTCATTCCCAAAGGTTATTGCTTGTTCAATAGGAACTTACGCAAGTCTCTCTCAGCACGCATAACAAACAAAATAAATACTTTGTCGCCGTCTTGTTTATAGAAAATACGGCACGGATTAACTACAACTTCACGATAACTTAGATGTTCTAGTTCAGGCGGAATGCGACCCGATTCAGGGAAAGCCTCTAAGCGCTCGACTTTAGAAAAGATCGCTTGAACCAATTGTTTTGCAGCTACGATATTTTCAAGTGCGATGTATTCAGCGATATCATTGAGGTCGGATAGCGCTGGCTCAGTCCAGATTATTTCAGCCATTTTGACATTTTGTCCTTGGCTTCATCGTGACTCACCACTTTACCGTCAGCTAATGCACGTTCACCTCGTGCAATCCCCTCAAGAATAGCTAAGCGATTTTGCATAAACTCGTAATCATCAACATCAACCAGATATGCCGATGGCTTACCATGTTCGGTAATTAACACAGGTTCTTTAGTGTCGTGGAGATCGGCAAGGATCTTTGTTGCTTGGCGTTTGAGTGATGTAACTAGTTCTACTTTCATGAGAGCTGCTCCAGAGGAATACTAAAGTGATACTATTCTATCACTTTGAGTATAGCAAGCTCCATGACGGCTAACGCCTTGTTAAGGGGTGAGCAACGCAATACCGATGCCGCCGCATGCCACCTTAATCACTAAAAGCAACGCATAGTAAAAATGCCACGCGTTGTGAATCCCTCTTGAACAATTTGTTAGCTTAAATTATGTAGCACCAAACCAGACCACCCCAAAACAGAATATTCAAAGTCCAGACCATTACACTCTGAACTGGAAGCATATGAAAAACTAACTGGGGACATGCCTTAAGTTCACTAGGAGAGAACAGCATTTGCGGCTGAAAATCCCAACTAGTAGCTAAACGCAGACCTCTTTTGAATCTAGGATGATTCACCAAGTATTCAGCGTAGGATGAATAAATTGTCCATAACCCCAAAAAGCCTAGTAACTCAATTAGGGATATCACTTCCAAGCTAAATGGCAATAGTGAAGGTCCACCAATGAGCAAAATAGCTGCAAATATCCATTTTCTATTTCTCATTACACATCCTTTTTAATGATTTAAGCTAACGCCCAATTAAGGGGTGAACAACGCCTCCACCCAACCTAACGCATAGTGCCATAAACACTAAATTTGAAGTAGAAGCAAAAGTGCCAAGCGTTGTGAATCCCTCTTAAATTGCTTGTTAGGTGTGTTTCACTATATTTAGGCTGCCGTCAACAAACCCTATACTTAAACTTTTGTTGGACAAAGCTTTTTGGCTAATTGAGCCACATGAGTTTGCGTATTGCTTTGTAAACCGAAGTAAATTTTGCTCTGCTGTTTGCCAAGAACTACCGAATAGTGATTCACTGACTTCAATCTGCCGTTTTTTTGGTAGCCAATCTTCATTGCAAGCCCAATCCTCATTGTCCAAATCAAACTCTTCAGAACCGACAATTTCAACCAGAAATGGGGACTCGTAAATGTTTATATTAAACGCAATGATTCTTTCAGGAATATCCTCTGACAACTGAGCATCCAACCAATCACGGAAATCTTGTTCGTTGTGTATCATAATTTTCCTTTAAACACCTAACGCCGCGTTAAGGCGTGACGCGATGCGTGCCATACTGTGAGCGAAGCGAAACTGGCACGCGTTGCGGAATCGCTCTTGAACGCCTTGTTATATGCGTGTTTGAGTAGACAGCGTAACCAGTTCATCACTGTCGTAAAGTTGATCACTGGACTCAAGCATACCCAATTTTTTAAGCAGACTTATTGATGCCCGGTTTTTAATTACAGCGACACCATGAACTTCAGAAACTATGCCAGTTTCTAGTGTGAAGTTTAAAACAGCCTTTGACGCTTCAAAAGCATAGCCTTTGCCTTGAAATTCAGGCAGTAAGCCGTACCTAATATCAGAAAATTTTGTATTAGGAATTTGCTCTACACCCGCATAACCGATTTTTACGATCGGATCGTCTTTTAAGGAAATAATGAATGTCCCGAAACCTTTCTCCCAGTGACCAACTTTCTCAGGCACGTAATTCTCGATGTACTCTAGACTAAATGGCTTACCACCAGGTAAGTAACGAGTTGTTACTTCACACGTTAAAAGTTTTGTATATATTTCAATATCTTCTAAAGCTACAGGTGTAAGTTTTAACCTTTCTGTTTCGATCATTGAACCATCCATTTTCACTGAAAGCATATAACGCTTTCTATACGGCGATTTGCCGTTTTTATGGCAGGCTACCGCCTTCTTTCTTATCAAAAGCGCTATCAATCGTAGCACTTATATGTATGAAACAAATAGAAAAACAGTATGAATATGTGTGGTAGCGCGCGCAATTAGTCGGCGCACAGCACGCTAATTTCAAAAGTGGTGATACATTAACAGAGCTGTATAAATAAACAGGTTAATTTATCATGAAAAGTCAGTTTTTACTTAGTGTAAAAGAACACATGCTTACTCGTCATTATGCGAATAAAACTATCGAAAGTTATCTATTTTGGATAAAACGCTTTATCACTTTTCACCAGCTTGCACACCCATCAACACTAGCAGAAGATGATGTCATTCAATTTCTGAGTTACTTAGCGGTAGAAGAAAAAGTTGCGGTAAAAACGCAAGCTTTGGCGCTGAACTCAATATCATTTTTATATCGTGATTATTTCAAAACCCCACTATCACTTGATATGAGATTTCAGAAATCCTTGACCGAAAAGAAACTTCCCGTTGTATTAACCAGGGAGGAGATCCGAAGATTCGTTCAGCATATCGACCCGAGGTATAGACTCCATATTCAGCTGCTTTACGGCTCAGGGCTTCGAGTTATGGAATGTTTACGCTTAAGAGTTCAAGACATCGATTATGATTATGGTGCAGTTCGCGTTTGGCAAGGAAAAGGAGGTAAAAATCGTACAGTCACATTAGCCAAAGAACTGCATGAACCACTCAAAGCTCAAGTTAATTTAGCAAGAAACTATTACTTTAAAGATAGGCACATGCCTGGTTATGCGGGCGTATACATCTCTGAAGGTTTACGACGTAAATACCCAAAAGCGGAGCTAGATTTTAACTGGCACTTTTTGTTTCCATCAACAAAGTTAAGCGCAGATCGAGACACTGGTGAACTCAGAAGGCATCATATCAATGAAAGCGCAATACAAAGAGCAGTAAAGCGCGCGGCAAGCGACGCAAGCATTGAGAAAACTGTAACTTGCCACACACTAAGACACAGTTTTGCCACGCACTTATTGGAATCTGGCGCAGACATTAGAACTGTTCAGGAACAATTAGGGCATACTGATGTGAAAACCACGCAAATCTATACTCACGTTATCGAGCGCGGGGCTGGTGGTGTGTTGAGTCCATTATCCAGCCTTTAGAAAAACAAAGCCACCTCGAAAGGTGGCTTTGTTTTATAACTCTTTATTGACGAACACCGAGTTTCACATTGCCTTTTGAATCAAACCAAAGTGCTTGCGAACGGCGACGTCCTATTAGTATCGGACCATCGTCATAAAAGAGAAAGTTCTTCCAGTGCTTTTTAAAAATAGACCATTTCGTTTCGATGACATTGTACTTCTCGTAGCAAAAGTAAACGGTCACATCGTCTTGCCAATCGATATGTGCCTCAACTTCCGCTAGCATGTCAGGTTCATCCGACTCCCACGCAGCCATCCAATCCACAGTTTCAGACCAATTCGCCTCATTCATTGGCCAGTCTTGGGAACTAAGTCTATCCATATCAGGGCTTTGAGCACTGATATTTTCTTTCCAAAATTGTGCTGAACGGGCTTGGTTCATCGGCTTAATAAAAGCCAAATCTTCTTCTGGCACAGGCATCGACTGATGCGTAAAAATCCATTTTCTTTGGTATTCATCCAAAGGCAAATAAGACATTCAGTCTCCTTTATTACGATTTCAGCCAACCTTTCTCTGTGGCTTCTTCAATCAACTCTTTCGCTTTGTCCCATAAGGTAACAGAGCCAGATTCAATTCGTTTATTAATGGTAAGTGCTTGTTCGCGTGAGACACCATGTTCCTTCCAACTCTGACCATTATTATGGTAGTTCAAGAGCATTGGAATTAATCGATCGAGTGCTTTTGCATACTTAGCATCATCGGTCTGCGCGGCTTCAAATTCATGCCAAAGCGCCAATAGCTCTTGCTCCTGATCGCTGGGTAACATACCAAACAAGCGCTCTGCAGCTCTAATTTCTTTTTCTGCTTGCTCTTGAGACGCAGCAGTATCATAAACAAAGGTATCGCCCGCGTCGATCTCTACTACGTCATGTATCAATAACATTTTCATCACTCGGCAAATATCAACAGGTGCATTCGCATGCTCTTCCATCAATATTGCCATCAGTGCGACATGCCAACTATGCTCACCACTATTTTCGAGGCGCCCTTCAGCACTTTTAACTCGAGTTCGGCGCAAAATGCTTTTGAGTTTATCGAGCTCGATTACAAGTGCTAACTGCTTTTCCAATCGTTCCATACTATCGCCCTTCTGGCTGCCAATTCGGATTAATAAGCGACGTTAGAACGTGGTCTTGCCACTCACCATTAATCAAAAGGTAATCTTTTGCATATCCTTCTCGGTTGAAACCTACATGCTCTAGCACAGCTTCACTGCGTTTATTGTGAGGCATGTAGCCAGCTTGAATACGATGCAGTTTCTGAACGTTAAACATGTAGTCGCAAGCCATGGTTAATCCACGACGCATATAACCATGCCCTTGCGCTTTTTCAGCGAGAGAATATCCGACGTTACAAGAATAAAAAGGAAAACGACTCAAACTACTAAAGGATATCGTACCTAGCATTTCACCCGAAGAGGCTCTGACTAAAAGGCAATAATACCCCAATCCCATTCGATGCAGCTCATTGAGCTTGATAAGCTTTTGCAACCAACCGTTCACTGAGAAAAAAGCCTCTTCACGTTTCGGTTCAAACGGTTTCAGGTATTCTCGGTTGGCTTGAAAATATTCGGCAATCATATCTGCGTCACCGATTTCAGCGGTACGAAGAAGCAAGTCACCGTCCAACTTATGAACGGCGATAGATGAGCTGTTATCTTCCATTACAAATGATTAATTCCGTCTTTTCGTTCAATTCGATTAATTCTTACGTATACCGTAATCACGCAGTTTATTAGCGATTGAGGTATGCGATACATTCAAGCGCTTAGCAAGCTTGCGGCTTGATGGGAATGACTGATACAAACGTTCCAGAACTTGAGATTCATAATCACGCATGATCTCATCCAAAGAACCGTCGATGTTAAGCGTTGCACTACCAGCGCCGACTGACTGAGGCTGAGGTAAATTGAAGTGATCCGCGTTTAGTATATCACCATCCATTTCCGTGAGCGCTCGAAGAACCATGTTATCCAGCTGGCGCATGTTTCCTGGCCACTGATAATTTGCAAGGGCATCAACTAGACCATCATCAAACTCTGGCTTATCAATCCCAAGCTGTTGAGCATGTTTCGCCACAAACAACTCAAGCAATGGTGCAACGTCGTTTGAGCGCTTACGTAACGGAGGAATGCTGAGCGTAAGTACGTTGAGACGATAATACAAATCTTCACGGAACATTCCTGCTTCAGAAAGCTCGGCAAGGTTATGTTTTGTTGAAGCGATGATACGAACATCGACATGCATCTCATCTTCTGCACCGACACGACGGAAATTACCATCCTGTAGAAAACGTAACAGCTTGATTTGAAGGTGCGAACTCATTTCACCGATTTCATCAAGAAATACCGTGCCGCCATTTGCTTGCTCAAAGATGCCTTTGTGGCCTTGTTCATGATTGAATGAACCCGGCGCATGACCAAAAAGTTCGGTTTCTGCTACATCGTCAGGCATAGAAGCACAACTCAAAACTAGGAATGGCTTGCTCGCGCGGCTAGAACGGCTGTGGCAAGCTTTAGCAAGCATTTCTTTACCAGTCCCCGTTTCGCCCTCAATCAACAATGGTTGGTCAAGCACAGACAGCTTCTTAGCTTGGTTCATTAGTGCTTTATGACGGTTCGATATACCAACAAAGTGCTCAAAACCCAGAGGATTATGCAGCGGTAGTGCTTCTTCAATTCTGGCAACTTGCTGACTAGAGCGAATCGTCATTAGAGTACTCGCTAGAGTCGAGTTTTGCGCTTCGTCTCGGATATAAACGGGCATCAACTCTAGAACATAGTCCAAGCCATCAATCACAAGGTTTTCCCGCGTTCGACCATTAACACCTTCAGACCAACGAGAGAAACGAACACTTGGTAACAAAGCACCGATTTGAGTACCAATCACTTCTTGCTTGTGAAGGCCAAGCAATGAAAGTGCAGACATGTTTGCCATGTCTACGGCACCTTTAAGATCAATGGCAAAAACCGGATCGGGCAAGTTATCAACTAACGAGAGCAGCTCCGTATTGTGGCGCTCCATCGGCATAAACTGGATTTTACGTACGTCTTTCACCCCCGGAATACGGCGGATTTCAGCCATCAGCTCACTAAACGTATCAAAATCAATATCCGGGCAATTCAAATAGATAATACCGCTAATATCGATTTCGATACCACGTAAGTCGATGCTTTTAGACGCTAAAATATCGAGCAGTTCTCGGGTCAAGCCGAGTCGATCTTCACATAAGACTTCAAGACGCACTTAAAATATCCCAATTCACAACTGTCAGGAAAAGTTGACAGTAGTTTCTATCATGCTTGGAATGGCGTCAAGCAATCCTATCCATCAAAGTTGATATTCGTTACGGTTTCATCGTAATTGATGCAACTTTCGCCGCCACTGCCTTGCGTATGGTGCCCAACTTAACCTGACGGTCAGGATACCAGGGTAGTGGACGCAATAAGGTCATCGCTTTCAAGCCCAAACGTGCCGTTAGAATACCAACACCTAGTCCCTGCCCTGCACGAGCAGAAACTTTGCCAGCAAGATCCATCGACATCAAATCCATACTGGCATCAATAGCGAGCTCACTCGCTCCAGCCGCCGCCATATTGACAAATACCGCTCTTAGTAACTTGATGCGAGAGGCATAACCTAGCTCTACCCCATATACTTTGGAGAGGTTGTCGATCATTTTGAAATTTCGCCACGCCACCAGCAACATATCAGCGGCAGCCAGAGGGCTCACGGCGACTAGGGCCGCACACTCGGTTGCGTGCTGTGATACGATTTTCGTTGCCAACTTGTCTTGTTGGCTCACCACCATAGAGTCATACATATCAAGAATTTCAGCGTCACTATGAGCAGGGTTAATACTGTTCTGCCAACGATCAAAGCCCGGGTTCTCTGCCATCACACCACTTTGTTCTGCTACGGTTTCGCAAAAGTCTTTCCCTTTCCCAACGCTCTCACTATTAACAAGTGCTTCTGCTTCTTCTTGAACACTAAAATGATTTCGTAGTTTTCGCAGTTTCCAAAGCTCTTTACCCATAGCTCCTAAACCAAGCGAAGCGATCGCAGCAATAAACCCCGTCCAGCTTAAGGCCAGCCAATCAGAAGCCTGAATTGCGGTTATAACCGAGTCCACCGCTTGCCAGCCAACCAAACCAGCAAAAGTTGCAAATGCGCCAGTCGCGAGCCATTTTCTGCCCGATTTTGGACGAATGACATGCTCGAGTTGCAATTCCTGTTCGGTCTCCTGGTGCGCTTCTTTAACTTCAACAGGTACAAATGTTTCTTTTTCGCCGAATGTTTGCTGCGCCGTCAACTCTGGTTGATTCGATTGCTGATCTTTTTCCATTACCTTTTCAGAGAAAACTTGTTTTTGCTTCAACTCACTCATTTCAATTTATCTCCAATCAGGTAATCCAGTGCTTTGTCTAAGCGTATGTGCTTCACTGGCTCATCATTCGGTGAGGGCATCGGACGAAACGACGTAAAATCAAACCCGTTGTTTTGCCAATAAGCTGCATTTGGTAGCTTTTTCGGCACCTCTCCGGGAAACATAGTCATCGGCTCACCACCCAATGTTGTTCCTTGTAACGCCGGGATGGTCTTATCTCCAGAGGAAATAAACCCCGTCGTGGTTGCTTGGATGGAAGCGATACTCATGCAGCTCATCTCAATATTCTCGTAGGCTGCCGTTTGCCATGCTGGATGCACCATTTGTTGGAGCAGAGACACCAAATTTGGGTGCTGATCGGGCGTGATATGATCCGCTTTTGTAGCAGCAAACAACACTTTGTCGATTTTTGGTGAGAACAAACGACGCAAAAAGCTACTACGACCATAACGGAAGCTATGCATGATCTGTTCTAGCGCTTGGCGCATGTCGTAAAACGCTTCATCACCAGCATTGAGAGGCTGCAAACAATCCACCAGTACAATCTGGCGATCGAAGGTCGCAAAATGATGCTTATAAAACGCTTTCACTACTTTCTGTTGGTATTCCTGAAAACGGGCTTCTAGCATCGCTAAGTTACTGCCCTTGGGCGCTTTGCTTTCCGAATCAGCACGACACGGAAAAAACTGTAGCACCGGCGCGCCTGCTAGCTCACCAGGTAATACAAAGCGGCCAGGCTGAACCCAATGAAGGCCAGCGTCTTTACAAGAATGAAGGTACTCTGTGTATATGTGTGCAACTTTCTCAAGTAGTTTCTCATTCACTTCTGCAAAGAGATCCACTTTCTCCAGTTCAGAAAGCCAAGCTTTGGCTAAATCGCCACGCTGGCCTTTAAGTGCATCAAACTGAGTTTGCGACCACGTTGCAAAGTCCATGTCCAATAAAGGCAGGTCGAGCAACCACTCTCCTGGATAGTCGATAATATCAACATTTAAAATTGCGGTTTTACTCAACAGCTTTTTCGTAGTTTTATTTGGTTTGTACTTGAGCGCTAAGCGAATCTCACTCACATCACGTGTCGGTACTGGCCACTGAGGTGGAGTCGCATGAATTTGGCTCATCGCCTCATCGTAAGCAAAGCGTGGCACCATCATATTCGATTGAGGCTCACGCTTCGCCCCAATAAGGCGCTTATCTCTAGCCACAGTCAAAAGAGGCAAATTGTCATGGGTTGCAGTATGAAGAAGCTGATTCACTAATGACGTGATGAATGCCGTCTTACCGGCACGAGAAAGTCCGGTGACAGCAATTCGAACATTAGAGTCCATACCTCTGTTGATAAAGTCATTAACTTCTTTCTTTATTCTCTTCATTACGCTTCTTTATCTTACTCCACTTTAAAACAACGTTGTCAGCGACTTCGAATTTCGAGCTATGAATACTGTTCTATCTCGAATTCTATGAGTTTAACTTTATATACCTTAATAAAAGATGAACAAAACATCCGGCTTAATGCTGTGTTAAAAAAGAAAAGCCCCTGAGTGGTTCAGAGGCTTACTTAATCTACAGCATTAGTAACTCTATATACGCTGATTACTATGTTAAACAGGAACCCGCTTTCTTTAAGCCTAGTCGTCTTCGATTAACTTATAGATAACAAATAGAGCGATTTCTAAAATCAGCCACAACACACATGTGATGGTCACGTACTTTTCATCAAAGATGCTGATACCGTGAAGAATCAAGTCATAGCCAACAAAGCCACCTATCACTACAGCAAGAATAATTTGTAGAATCTGAATAAAACGAGGCATGCCGTCTCCTAATTATTGTTCGCATAACGTTTGATTGCTATGCCTAAAGGTTTATATCCTTAATTATATAGACAAAAAGTGCGGGTTTCGCTGCACTTTTGTCAATTGTTTGCTAGGTAAATCAGCACCTTGTCACATTCTCTCTACTGAGACGCAGCAAGATTGCCCTTTGCCTTATGCTTCCATCTCTTGAATTTTCACTTTCCAAGTGTCTGGACCGATTTGGTGCGCGTTAACACCATTTGAGTCGACAGCCACTGTTACTGGCATATCTTCAACTTCAAATTCGTAAATCGCTTCCATACCTAAATCTTCAAATGCGACAACGCGAGCTTTCTTGATCGCTTTCGCCACCAAGTACGCAGCGCCACCGACAGCCATTAGGTAAACCGCTTTGTGATTCTTGATAGATTCAACCGTTGCAGGGCCACGCTCAGCTTTACCGATCATGCCCATGATGCCGGTCTTTTCTAGCATCATGTCGGTGAATTTATCCATACGCGTTGATGTTGTTGGGCCAGCAGGACCAACGACTTCATCACCAACTGCATCGACAGGGCCTACGTAGTAAATAAACTTACCGTTTAGATCTACGCCTTCAGGTAGACCTTCGCCATTATCTAGCATGCCTTGAATACGTTTATGCGCAGCATCACGACCAGTCAGAATTTTACCTGATAGAAGAACCGTTTCGCCTGTCTTCCACTCTTGTACTTCTTCTTTAGTAATTGTGTCTAAGTTTACGCGACGCGTATTTTCGCCCGCTTCCCAAGTGATATCTGGCCAATCTTCTAGTTTAGGTGGTGCTAGCTCTGCTGGGCCGCTACCATCAAGCGTGAAGTGTACGTGACGAGTCGCCGCACAGTTCGGGATCAAACAAACAGGCTTAGAAGCCGCGTGCGTTGGCGCAGTTTTGATTTTAACGTCGACAACAGTCGTCAAACCGCCAAGACCTTGCGCACCGATACCAAGTTTGTTCACGCGATTGAAGATATCCAAACGAAGCTCTTCTTCTGCGTTTTGTGGACCACGGTCGATAAGCTCTTGAATATCGATGTGTTCCATTAGAGATTCTTTTGCCAATACCGCTGCTTTTTCAGCCGTACCGCCGATACCAATGCCAAGCATGCCAGGAGGACACCAGCCCGCCCCCATAGTTGGTAGCGTTTTTTCTACCCACTCGGCAATATCGTCAGATGGGTTTAGCATCACCATCTTAGTTTTGTTTTCGCTACCGCCGCCCTTCGCAGCGATCTGAATTTCAACTTTATCGCCCGGAACCATGTTGATATGTACGACGGCAGGCGTGTTGTCTTTGGTATTAATACGTTTACCAGCAGGGTCCATAAGTACGGACGCACGCAACGGGTTATCAGGGTTCGTGTACGCTTGTCGAACACCTTCATCTACCATCTGCTGAACCGTCATGTCGGTCGAATCCCATTGCACGCCCATACCGATGTTGACGAAACACGTCACAATACCAGTATCCTGACAAATTGGACGGTGACCTTCTGCGGACATTCGGGAGTTAATTAAGATCTGAGCAATCGCGTCTTTAGCGGCTTGGCTCTCTTCGCGGTGATAGGCTTTTTCAAGAGCTTGAACAAAGTCTAGCGGGTGGTAGTAAGAAATATACTGTAGCGCATCAGCGACACTGCTGATCACATCCTGCTTGCGTATTACCGTCATTACATGCCTCGTTATAGTTATGCTTCCATTATTGGCTTGGCTTCAATCGTGTTTGTTGAGCTTATTGCTCTTTTGAGCTTCGTTTTTTATAAACAATTGTCGAACGGCTGATATCGACACACGAAATGCTGAAGTTGCCTACTTGTAAACCATCTCAAAACCCTATGAATAGAGGGAGTTTGGCTATACAGAGGAATATGATACTCTTGCTGCCCATGACATGCCATGCAGTGAACGATCTCTTTGTCACAAATTACACAAATGAACAACATGGACAATCAATTCATTGATTTTAAAGCGCTGGAATACGCACCAGAGTTTGCTCTTCACCTTTTTTCTCGCATTCAACACCTACCTTGGGCGATGTTGCTGCGTTCTACATCAAAAACGCATATCGATAGCCGCTTCGATGTATTGGTTGCCAACCCAATTGCAACGTTAGAAACCACTGCCGACAACACACAAGTTGAAACACCATCGAATGCCTATTCAACTCAAGATGACCCATTTGCGCTGCTTCATCAGTTGCAAGAACAGTGGCTTCCTCACGTAGAGTTAAATAAAGAATTGGATTTGCCTTTTGTCGGCGGTGCGCTCGGTTACTTCAGTTACGATTTAGGTCGCCGCGTAGAAACGATGCCAGAAGTGGCAGAAAAGGACCTCAACACGCAGGATATGGCGGTAGGTCTGTATGAATGGGCCGTTGTTGTTGACCACCAGCTAAAAAAAGCATGCTTAGTCGGTCAGAACATCGAGCAAGCTTGGCAATGGTTAAACGAGCAAAAAGCAGAACAAACCGTTGACTTCGCTTTGTCTGGTGATTGGCAGTCAAACATGACGAAAGAGAGCTACGCCACTCGCTTTGACAAGGTGCAAGAATACTTGTTGAGCGGTGACTGTTATCAGATCAATTTGGCGCAACGCTTTAACGCACCGTATCAAGGCAGTGAGTGGCAAGCGTATCTAAAATTAGAGTCCGCCAACCAAGCGCCATTTTCCGCTTTTATCCGTATGCCTGAGTCTTCGATTTTGAGTATCTCTCCAGAGCGCTTTTTAGAGCTCAAAGATCGCGTCATTGAAACAAAACCAATCAAAGGTACTCGCCCACGCAGCGAAGATCCAAAGAAAGATAACGCTAATGCCCATGACTTGCAGACAGCGGAAAAAGATCAGGCAGAAAACCTGATGATTGTCGATTTGCTGCGTAATGATATTGGTCGGGTTGCATCACCGGGTAGCGTTCACGTGCCAAAGTTGTTCGATATTGAAAGCTTCCCTGCCGTGCATCATTTGGTGAGCACCATTCGTGCAAATTTGGATGAACAATACGCTCCTGCGGATTTGCTGCGAGCGTGTTTTCCAGGCGGTTCAATTACGGGAGCACCTAAAGTTCGCGCAATGCAGATTATTGAAGAACTGGAGCCGCATCGACGCAGCGCGTATTGCGGCAGTATTGGCTACATTTCACGCCATGGTCGTATGGACACCAGCATTACTATCCGAACTCTTGTAGCGGAAAAAAACAAACTTTACGCTTGGGCTGGCGGCGGCGTCGTGGCAGATAGCGATTGCGCCTCTGAGTATCAAGAAACGTTGGATAAGCTTTCAAAGATTTTGCCAGCGCTGCAATCGTAGGTTTCAACAGCACACAACGCCGCTTTAATGCTATTGACGAAAACAATCTAAAACGCCTCCAGAACGGATAATGCCGCTCATTTAACAGCGAGTGGCATATTTCTGTATCTCATCACCCTGCACAGCGACGAAAGAGCGTGATACAGGTTCTTCTATTCAAGCACTTTGTGGTCAAATTTGTTTCATTATCCGCTCGGCGTGCTGCTACTAGATTCTTAGTCTCGCCAAGGCTCGCTAGAATGACCCAAAAAACATCGTTAAATGATCGGCATTATCCGGTGTGGTGCGTTTTTTTGTGTGTTTTATTTGCATGTACTTTAGCTTTTAGCCGTTGGCCAACAAACATACTTTTTAAGAGGCAGCGTCTACTGCTCAAGCCACTTACACATAATCTGTTCGATATCGGTTGCGGTGTACGGCTTAGTGAGGATGTCGTCCATGCCTGAATCAATGCACTTTTGACGCTCTTCGATGGTAGTGCCAGCGGTTAATGCAATAATAGGATGAGTAAAGCCACGCTCTCTCAGATACATCGTCGCCTCATAACCATCCATTTCAGGCATTCGGCAGTCCATGAATATCAGTTCGTAGTCTTTACTTTTCACCGCTTCTAATGCTTCTTTTCCGTTGGCTTTTAAATCAGGTGTAATGTCGAGTTTTTTCAGCATTTGAGTAACAATGACTTGATTCATTCTGATGTCATCAACCACTAATATTGAGCGTCCTGCTAAATCGCTTCGCTCTATAGTGACCAATTCCCCCTCTGCTGTGCCTTGTGCTTGCCCTTCCTCAAGAGGAATAGCAACTTTAAAAGTTGTCCCTTTGCGCTCTTCACTCTCAAAGCTAATTTGACCTTGCATCAAATCCACGAGGTTTTTACAAATCGCGAGACCTAAACCTGAGCCTTCAAAGCTGCGTTTCGCCGAGCGATCAACTTGGACAAATGGGTCAAAGAGTGACGGCTGTGCTTTTATTGGGATGCCAATACCAGTGTCTTCAACCTCAAAATAAGCCGTGCCGTTAAGCCATTCCACACGTAACACGACACCACCCAAGTGAGTAAACTTAATCGCGTTTCCCACCAAGTTAACCAAAATTTGTGTAATGCGCTCTAAGTCACCGACTAAAAATTCAGGGATCCCCAGCTTTTTGTCGATAGAGAAATGGATGCGTTTTTCCGCAGCCTTAGCTGCAAATACACCCATGATGGCTTTTTCAAGCTCCTCCCAGGCAAAAACTTTATGTATGATTTCCATCATACCGGCATTCATCTTACTGAAATCAAGAAGATCATTAATGATAACTCTCAATAAGTCCCCTGATTGAGTCAAATTGCTCAAGTATTGACGCTGCTCTTCTTCTAATTGGGTTCGACTCAATAACTCCGCACTACCCAATACGCCATTGAGAGGAGTTCGCAGCTCATGGTTAATCATGGCGACAAACTCCTTCGTCGCTTTTTCTGATTCCTCAGCCCGCTTTCTCAGCTCGACCTCTCGCTCTAAACTTAAGTGTCGACCAATAACACCATGAACTAAGTCAGACACGAGCTCCATCTGTTTGGAAATAAAAGACTGATCGATTTGATCTTGCAACACGGAGAAAATCAACTCCCCAACCGTTTCCCCATCAATGATAACTGGCAAATGCAAATTCTCTCCCTGCCAATTAGGAGTGGTGAAAATCTCGTTGTTATGACGAAGCTGTAAGTGACCAAAGTGATGACGACGCAATGAGCTCAGCTTTGTAGCGTCAAGAAACAAGTAAGCCGCAGAAATGATCGAGTTAGAAGTGAGCTGCTCAATAAAGCTCGCTATCATTGCTTCATCGAACGTGCTCGATAAAAAAGTACGACCGAACTTAATCAACGTCGCATCAATTTGCTCTTCAAACTCAAACTTACGAAGATCCTTTTTAGATTTCAGCTCCAGCTTTTTCAATGCAACACTGAGTTGCTGGTTGGATTCATATAACTCTAAGCTTTTCTGTTCCAACAGCTGCTCAGCTGCTTTTCTTGATGCAACTTCTCGTTTGAGTTTCCTTTCTAATGAGGAACTTCCCGTCATATCGTTCTTATTGAGCCTCTAACCAAAAACGTACTTTGCTACCATCTTCTGACTGATTTTGATGTTTGATATGAACTACCTCACCAAAATGCGCAGCACAGCCTTTTATCAATCCTAAGCATACGTGAGACATACATCTTGCGCTGTGGTAGTCAAATACCAATTGGGATTGATTTTCACTAATGAAATCAAATTGCGGAGGGTTAGCATCAGGATAGAGCTTCTTAACTTCGACATGAATAAAATCTTCAACATGGCGAACAAATTGAAACGTCGTTTCACACTGTTGCAAACTGGCGTGACTAGGAATGGAGCGAAGTAAATTCAAAAAGACGCACTCTCCAAACACTTCTTGCAGTTGCTCGGGGGGAACACCAGATACTTTACTGAGATTCACGATCAACTTAACCAAGTCTTTGTGATCGTAACTACCAACAGCGGTGTAAACACCTTCATCGTTAGAAAGATCGAGAACTTGGTCTAACACATCAAGACCGAATTTCTCTTCTACTAACTCCATGAACTCGGTGAAAATAATCCCTTTCATTGGCCAATACTTGTCCTATAGTGACGTCCTAAAATAAAGAATGGTGTATAACCTTATAAGTTTCAAATTAATATGTTCAAGCAGAGTGAGACACACAACACAAAGAGGGAAAGTGCTGGCGAGTGCTTTAATGCGAATGTTTTATTTGGTAACCAGTAACGATAACGCCATACGCTTTGCCGTCTTTGAGTATAATAAATAATGGTTAGGCACGATAAATAAGGACTCAGTTTGGTTATCGACAAAACTCATTTACTACAGAACTTTCAATTTCGGCTTCCAACGGGCTACCACAAAGAGTCCCTTGCACGACTGAAATGGATGAAAGAAAAGTCCCTGAGAGATGCGGCAGTCTTAATCGGTTTTGTGGAACGCGATGACGGGTTACAAGTCATTCTGACTAAGCGTGCAGCCCACTTACGCCATCATCCGGGACAAATCAGCTTTCCCGGTGGCAAATATGAGCAGAAAGATATTCAGCTCGTGAATACCGCTTTAAGGGAAACCAAAGAAGAAGTTGGGATAGAAGATGAGCATATTCATGTGTTTGGTCAACTGCCTACACTACCAACGATTAGTCAATTTAATGTGACACCTTTTTTGGCTTTTGTTTCTCCGGAATATAAAACGCATATTGACCCAAATGAAGTAGAGTCAGTTTTTGAGGTTCCTGCCAACCATATTCTGAACCCCAAAAAATTGTATAGCACCAAATTTGACCTAAAAAGAAGCAGTCATCGTGTATTTGCTATCCCATATAGACAGCATTTCATCTGGGGCATGACGGCACAAATTATCGAATCAATGCAAAAACATATTATTTCACATTAAACAGTTGTTGATATCGGTGCTTTTATAGGCGCGATCATTATGCGCATCAATATTAATAAAACGTTGCTTCATAAACATTCATTCACATTAGATTAATTTTCCATTTTCACCGCAAACGCTTGCGGTGAAATAAATTTATACAAACAGCCCTATTGATAAGTTTTTCTAATTTTACTCATTAGCAGAAATCACGAGTAGCACATCATTTTCGTGATAAAAAGCAGGTTTTTGACATATCATTCAATAAGCGTAAGCAATAAATGATTTAGATCTAATTTTCCTAGTGTAAAATCTTGCAAAATTACTCCCGACTTATTTCCTGTTCCCAAAATGAGTAACTAAAAAATGAATACAACTACTTCTGCGGTTTCTACCGCACAATCGTCTAGTAAGTTTTCTTACAAAGACTTTACCTGGTGTCTGTCCCTTTTTGGTACGGCAGTAGGTGCAGGTGTACTATTCCTTCCTATTAAAGCAGGTGCAGGTGGCTTCTGGCCATTAGTAATCCTAGCCCTAATCGCAGCACCAATGACTTGGTTCGCACACAAATCTTTAGCTCGTTTCGTTCTTTCTGCGAAAAACCCTGAAGCGGACATCACCGACACAGTAGAAGAGCACTTTGGTAAGACTGGCGCAAACCTTATTACGTTCGCTTACTTCTTCGCTATCTACCCAATCGTACTTATCTACGGTGTTGGTATCACAAACACAGTTGACTCTTTCCTAGTTAACCAAATGGGCATGGAATCTATTCCTCGCTGGCTACTTTCTGGTGCACTTATTGCTGCAATGACAGCAGGCGTAGTATTCGGTAAAGAGCTTATGCTGAAAGCAACTTCAGCAATGGTTTACCCTCTCGTGTTCATCCTACTAGCACTGTCTGTATACCTAATTCCTGGTTGGAACACTTCAATGATGGAAGTGTCACCTGACTGGGGTGCAATGCCAGCTATCGTTTGGCTAGCAATCCCTGTTATTGTGTTCTCTTTCAACCACAGCCCAATCATTTCTCAGTTCTCTAAAGAGCAACGTCGTGTATATGGTGATGACGCAGTTAAGAAAACTGACGCTATCACTGGTGGCGCAGCAATGATGCTGATGGGCTTTGTTATGTTCTTCGTTTTCTCTGTTGTACTTTCTCTGTCTCCAGAGCAACTAGCAACGGCGCAAGAACAAAATATCTCTGTTCTCTCTTACCTAGCAAACGTGCATGAATCTCCACTGATCTCTTACATGGGTCCATTGGTTGCTTTCGCAGCGATCACCTCTAGCTACTTTGGCCACTTCTTAGGTGCGCACGAAGGTCTAGTTGGTCTAGTGAAATCTCGTTCAAAATCACCAGTAAGCAAGATCGAGAAGATGTCTCTAATCTTCATTGTAATCACAACTTGGATCGTTGCTATCGTTAACCCAAGCATCCTAGGTATGATTGAAACAATGGGTGCACCAATGATTGCGGCAATCCTATTCTTGATGCCAATCTTCGCAATGCAAAAAGTTCCTGCGATGGCTAAGTACAAAACTTCAGCACCTGTGCAAATTTTCACAGCAATCTGTGGTCTTGCTGCAATTAGTTCTGTAATCTACGGCGCTCTTTAATCATCTCTGCCCAGTGCAGTATGATTAATCCAAAAATATAACGATAAAATTAAGCCTCCCAACTCCCCTTGGGAGGCTTTCTTCTGAGGTAATCGATATGATTAGTGTTTTTGATATCTATAAAATCGGTGTTGGACCTTCAAGCTCACACACTGTAGGCCCAATGAAAGCGGGTAAAGAGTTTATTGATGATCTTCGTGCAATGGGAAAACTGCGCGACATCACTAAAATCACCGTTGACGTTTATGGATCACTATCACTGACAGGGAAAGGTCACCACACAGATATTGCTATCATCATGGGTCTTGCAGGCAACACTCCTGAGAAAGTTGATATCGATTCTATCCCGGGCTTTATCGCTCGTGTAGAAGAAACTGAACGCCTTCCTGTTGGCATGCACTGTCACACAGTATCGTTCCCACGTGAAGGTGGAATGAACTTCCACAAAACAAACCTAGAGCTACACGAAAACGGCATGCAGATCCACGCGTGGATCGAAGACGAAAAAGTGTACTCAAAGACTTACTACTCTATCGGCGGTGGTTTCATCGTTGATGAAGAAAATTTCGGTAAAGAAGCTGAGAACCCAGTAAAAGTACCTTACCCGTTTACAACGGCAGAGGAACTGGTTAACCAATGCCACGAAAGTGGATTGTCCATCAGCGCACTAACCATGAAGAATGAGCATGCGCTTCATTCAGATGAAGAAACTCGTACTTATTTCGCGAACATCTGGCGCACAATGCGCGAGTGTATGGATCGCGGTATGAATGAAGAAGGTATTTTGCCTGGTCCACTACGCGTGCCTCGTCGTGCAGCAGCACTTCGCCAGCAGCTACTTACTTCAGAAAAGACGACAAACGACCCAATGTCTGTTGTTGATTGGGTAAACATGTTTGCTTTCGCAGTAAACGAAGAGAACGCAGCAGGTGGCCGCGTTGTTACAGCACCAACTAACGGTGCGTGTGGCATCATCCCTGCGGTACTGGCTTACTACGATAAGTTCATCCAAACTGTGACTGAAAAAGATTACATCCGTTACTTTGCGGCTTCTGGCGCAATCGGTGGTCTTTACAAGCGCAACGCGTCTATCTCTGGTGCAGAGGTTGGCTGTCAGGGTGAAGTTGGCGTGGCATGTTCTATGGCAGCAGCAGGCCTTGCTGAGCTTATGGGTGGTAGCCCAGAGCAAGTATGTATGGCAGCAGAAATCGCGATGGAGCACAACTTAGGTCTAACGTGTGACCCAGTTGCAGGTCAGGTTCAGGTTCCATGTATCGAGCGTAACGGTATTGCGGCAGTAAAAGCAATCAACTCAACTCGCATGGCACTACGTCGCTCTTCAGCTCCAACTGTTTCTCTAGATAAGGTTATCGAAACCATGCTAGAAACAGGTAAAGACATGAACGCGAAATACCGCGAAACATCTCAAGGTGGTCTAGCAATCAAAGTGATTTGCTAATACGACTTTCTGAATACCAATCAAAACCCGAGTTTATGCTCGGGTTTTTTTATACCCCAAAAACCTAGGAGAATACGTTATCAGGACAAGTAAAAAAAAACCTAAAACGTTGAATATATCCAAATATTATGGATATCTCAGTAAAAAATCACATCTCTTCCCTAGCTTTATTGATAACGTAGCCAAAAATTAAACTTGGAGCACATCAACACATGATTAGGTTTGAAATTGGAAACCAAATCTGCGTTTGCTTGTCCGAAAACGAAATATCTCTAGAGCTCAATCAGTCACTCCACCACTCCATTCCTGTCAACCCAAATGAGTACGCCATTCTGTCAACTATCGCCACATACGGCAGTTTAAATACGCCGATTAGTCAGCGGTTAATAGAAAGCAAAATCACTCAACAATACAAAATGACACTGCCTGAAAATGGCTTTAAAAACGCGGTGGCCGCTCTAAGAAAGAAATTTCGCAAGCTCACGGAAGAACACTTAACCACTAACAAAAACATTATCGAAAACATTCACCGGACCGGATACTTCATCCCTTTTACTATGCAAAACAACCATCAGAATGGCATCGAACATCAACAGAAGATCAATCAATACACAACCAATAGTCTTCGCAAAGCGCTTCGTATTTGCCTGCGTAATAAAAAGATCTATTCAGAAGCAATGTGGGTTGTGTTGATCACTGCGATCATTTTCTTTGCTATCTGTTACTACGCGATAAACAGCATCGTTAAACATAATTATCTGGATAACGCCTTCGAAATTGCAGAGAACCTTTCCCGCAGGAGTTGCTTTGCTAATGAAAGCGAACTGAAGTCACTATTTGATAATGTGAAGTTGGTGGAATCGAGCATGATGCTAGATCGTTTCAATATTCGATGCTTAGTCACTCCAGAAACCGTTGTCCCTGTCAGCAAAAAAGCCTTTGAAGAGTGGAGTAACAATAACAATTACACTACCCAATCATTTGACTTAAATAACGCAACCGTTTTGGTTCGTGTTAAAAACATTAACTTATCCGACAATGTTGAAAATCATATTTCACGTTTTTTTCTTTCTGGTATGAAGCTATCAACGAATACCGGAACGTCGTTAGAGATTGGTAACACCAATGAACGCTTTTTCAATTATCACGTAAAGAATAGTGGCTATAAAGAGGTGTATTACATCTCTGGACCGTTTCAAAGTATCATTCTACTGAGCTTACTTTTTCTCATTATACTGCGTCACCGCTCCCTACAAGCCTTTATGGCTTACTTGTGCGCAATTCGACAATTCAAAATAAAACTGGAACCGATTTATAACACTTCGGCACAAAAGATTGTGCACTACGAAGCCCTCTCCCGGTTTAAGGTAAAAAATACGCAACGGTTTATTGAAACACTGATCCGCAATGGATTGCTGCTAACTCATACCTTACTGGTGATTGATTCCATCTACACCAAACAAAAAGCGTTGCCCATCCCTATCAGCATTAACGTTTGTCCTTCTTTGCTGCGAGGGCGTAACTTTTCAATCCTATATAGAGAGCTATCTAATCGGGATTGCCGTTTGCTGACAATCGAAATCACAGAAAATGCATCGATGTACTATACCTCTGAGATTTATGGCAATGTCGCGAAACTAAAAGCTCTGGATTGTAAAATCAGTATTGATGACTTTGGCACCGGTAATAATAATGTGGCGCTTATCAGCAAGCTGAATCCGGACTATCTCAAAATCGACCGAGAATTTGTTATTGGCCTAAAAACTGATGATAAAAAGATAGAAACCTTGCGTCAGTTAATTGCTATGGGCAATACGTATCGCTGCACGGTCATTGTTGAAGGCGTAGAAACGGCAGACAGTGCTCACTTACTCACAACATTGGGCGCATACATTCACCAAGGTTATTATTACCCTCTTCATTGCTAGCTTTTCTTCACTCGGTTAGTTACTTAAAATAGATTTAATACTCTATAAAAACTCGTGGTGGCATAACGGTATGCCGCCAATTTGTGATTGAGCGATGATTGCGATTAAACCCACCAAACTGAAAGATTTTTCAAGTTTGATGCAATTGGATGTGCAAGAAGAGCAAAAAGGATTTTTTACACCGTTTGAAATGGCTTACCAAAAACGCAGTAAGTCAGAGGCGTTCTTTACGATTTATTCTGATGACCTATTAGTAGGCTATCTTGTTATCGATAAAGGTTTCTCCCAACATGCGCCGTTTGCTAAACGATACGAACTGGAGCTTAAATACTTGATGATTGATCAACGTTTCCAACGTCAAAGGGTTGGGAGTGAGGCATTGCGTAAACTGTTCCTTTATGCGTATACCATTAACCCTAAAAGCACCTCTCTTTGCGCCACTGTCCCACAAAGTCAGCAATACGCTATCAGTTTTCTTGATGCGTGCGGATTCATTAATACAGAGGAAACAACATTGGGTGATAATGAAAAAGAATGGATTCTACGACACCCATTAAGCTAGCTGGTGAAGCATAATCAAAATTGGGCCATTCAGACACAACAAAGGCAAGCTTCTCGCTTGCCTTTGTTTAATGCTCAATAGAAAGTGACTTATTCGCCTTTGTAAATACAACCCGCTGTGCACGTTTCTTTGATTTCGACTTTACTTAGCAGTGGTAAGCTTGGCTTAAGCTGCTGCCAAATCCATTTTGCTAACACTTCGCTAGTCGGGTTCTCTAACCCTTCAATGTCGTTTAGGTAGTAATGGTCTAAGCGATTGTAAATTGGTTTAAATGCAGCTTTGATCTCTGCAAAATCCACTACCCAACCTGTATGTGGATCAACTTCACCTTCTACATAAAGACGAACAAGGAAAGAGTGTCCGTGCAAACGACCACACTTGTGACCTTCTGGTACGTGTGGCAAATGGTGTGCTGCTTCGAACATAAACTCTTTGTATAATTCTGTTTTCATCTTGATTCTCAGGCTTTAAAAAGACAGGCAATACTAAGGAATTCGCTGCCAAGAGACAAGCGTTACCCCATACAAGCGTAGCAAAAACTTCCGCTGGTTCCTGGCCTCTTTGCTATCACTCACACCAAAGCGCCGTATTTTTGTCACGCGCCAAACATTTGATTACACAGCACTCACATCACAATTACATATCCCCAACATGTGTGGGGTCACAATCATTCATTTCGTTGTTCGCAGTGCGCATTTGTGCACATTAATATTGTGCAGTTCGTTCCAATTACACTTATAAATTTATGCGCTCAACTATCACTTTTAAGCTCTTACTGGCGTTAATTGCTGTCTTCAGCTGCGTTCTAGCTGCCTCTACGGCTTACCAATACCATCAACAAAAAACCTTAATCAATGATGTTCTTAGTGAACAACTCCATGATAAGGCTAGTAATTATTTCGATAGCCTAAATATGATGATGCTTACGGGCACCATGTCGCAAAAAGAGACCTTACGTCAAAAAGCCCTGGCCCAAGAAGGCATTGAAGCAGTTCGCGTGTTGCGAGCTGATACTGTGACCAAACTTTACGGACCTGGGCAACAAAACCAGCAGCCTGTCGATGATATTGATCAACGAGCGTTGAATGGTGAACTGGTGATTGAACCAATCT
This sequence comes from Vibrio sp. 1874, assembly GCF_033344395.1. Classification (NCBI taxonomy): domain Bacteria; kingdom Pseudomonadati; phylum Pseudomonadota; class Gammaproteobacteria; order Vibrionales; family Vibrionaceae; genus Vibrio; species Vibrio sp. 1874. The sequence goes on along the minus strand of NZ_JAWPOR010000004.1, from coordinate 398,398 downwards.
CAGCCGATTGGGGCAAAGGGTTAGTAGTCGCGCTACCAATGAAATCGAGCGAAAATTACCGTGGCACCAACTGCGTTTCTTGCCACGTTGCACCAGCAGGAGAAGTGTTGGGCGCGATTCGCTTGGAATACAACATGAATCATGTCAATTCAATGATCAGTAAACAGGCAATGTTTGCGATGGGAATAATGGCCGTAATCGCATTTGTGGGCTTCATCATAACGATGAGTTTGATTCAGAAAATCATTGTACGACCAATTCAAAGAACGTCGAAATTCATGTCGAATGTGAGCCATAGCAAAGATCTATCTCAACGACTTATGCATCACCAACAGGATGAAGTGGGCCAACTTTCTACAGCCATCAGTTCATTCATGGATACGGTCTCCGAAAGCTTAGAACGTGTGCAAGACACCTCTCACTCACTTGCCGACTCCGCGAGTAAACTAACTGCTGTCGCGCAGTCCACAGATAAAGCGGCCAATAACCAACAGCTAGAGACCAACGAAGTACAAAGTAATATCACCGATATGTTGCAGCAACAAACTGCTGTTGAGGACTCGACTAACAACGCTACTGTTTTGGTCAATCACACCGTTGATGTCGCCACTCATAGTGCAAGCCAAGCACACAACGTCAGTGAAGACATCAAACAACTAGTAAGTAACATTGATACCGTACGGGAAAAAATCAGCTCTCTAAATCAAAGAACCGAAGAAGTGTCGTCCATTCTTGTGGTTATTAAGGGTATTGCAGAACAAACCAATCTGCTCGCGTTGAATGCTGCTATTGAAGCCGCCCGAGCCGGAGAGCAAGGGCGCGGTTTTGCGGTCGTCGCGGAAGAAGTGCGTAACCTGGCTTCTAGGACGGCTGAGGCCACTGGTAATATTGAACATATCATTTCTCAATTCCAGCAAAGAAGTGAAGAGTCATTAACTTCTGTTGATACCGTCTGCCAGTTTGCTCATCAACGCTCTGTCGATGTCGAGGCACTATCAGCCACAATGCATAACGTTGTTGACGAAATGCGCCAAGTGCTCAGACATGCAGAAGATATCCAAAACCAGACGCAAACCACATCTGATGTAAGTCAGCATATTCAATCTAAAATAGATGTGATCACACTGCATGCTAACGACACATCGCAATCAGCATCGCACACGCGTGATATTAGTGTTGATTTAGAGCATCTATCCGAACGTTTAGAGCAATTACTAAACCAATTCACACTTTCAGAGCACAAAAGAGTGAATAAATAGAGAGATTCTCCCCATCAAAACGAATATAAAGGTTGATGCGAGCGAATTGACAGGTAATATGTCTCGTTGAATCTGTAAAATGTTACCCAACTCAGCGCTTAGCTTGTTTTTTGAACAAAAATGTTATTAGACAAGTACTTTAAGTAAGCGTTGAGTTGAATTTTTACCTCAATGGAGAATATTGAAAACATGACTTACGCGCCTGTATCAGACGTATTGAAAGGTCAGCTAGCAGTAGACAGCGAAGTGACTGTTCGTGGCTGGATCCGTTCACGTCGTGATTCCAAAGCTGGAATCTCTTTCCTTGCCATATATGACGGCTCTTGTTTCGACCCGATTCAGGCCGTGGTCCCAAATAATCTTAATAATTACGAAGACGAAGTATTAAAGCTAACGACTGGCTGCTCTGTTGAAGTAACTGGTAAGATTGTTGAATCTCCTGCAAAGGGTCAAGACTTCGAACTTGCTGCCACTGACGTTAAAGTGGTTGGTTGGGTTGAAGATGCTGAAACTTACCCAATGGCAAAAACTCGTCACTCAATCGAGTACCTACGTGAAGTTGCGCACCTACGTCCGCGCACAAACGTAATCGGTGCAGTAGCACGTGTACGTAACTGCCTATCTCAAGCAATCCACCGCTTCTACCACGAGCAAGGTTACTTCTGGGTATCTGCGCCGTTGATCACGGCTTCAGATGCTGAAGGCGCTGGTGAAATGTTCCGCGTATCTACGCTAGACATGGAAAACCTTCCTCGCACTGATGCTGGTAAAGTGGACTACAACGAAGACTTCTTCGGTAAAGAGACGTTCCTAACCGTATCTGGTCAGCTAAACGCAGAAGCTTACGCTTGTGCGCTAAGCAAAGTTTACACTTTCGGCCCTACTTTCCGTGCTGAAAACTCAAATACAAGCCGCCACCTAGCAGAGTTCTGGATGGTTGAGCCTGAAGTTGCGTTCGCAGAACTGGACGATGTAGCGAAACTGGCTGAAGACATGCTCAAGTACGTGTTTAAAGCAGTGCTTGCAGAGTGTCGTGATGACCTTGAATTCTTCGCTCAACGCATCGACAAAGAAGCAATCACTCGTTTAGAGCAGTTCGTTTCTTCTGACTTCGCGCAGGTTGACTACACTGACGCAATCCAGATCCTTCTTGATTCAGGTCGTGAGTTCGAATTCCCAGTTGAATGGGGTATCGATATGTCTTCTGAGCACGAGCGTTTCCTTGCTGAAGAACACTTCAAAGCACCTGTAATCGTTAAGAACTACCCGAAAGACATCAAAGCATTCTACATGCGTGCTAACGATGACGGTAAAACAGTTGCAGCGATGGACGTTCTAGCACCGGGCATCGGCGAAATCATCGGTGGTTCTCAGCGTGAAGAGCGCCTAGACATTCTAGATGCACGTATGCGTGAAGTGGGTATCGATCCTGAACACATGAGCTGGTACCGCGACCTACGTAAATACGGTACAGTGCCACACGCAGGCTTCGGTCTAGGCTTCGAGCGCCTAGTATCTTACGTAACTGGTATGGGCAACGTTCGTGACGTGATCCCATTCCCACGTACTCCTCGCTCTGCGAACTTCTAATCACTTTTTAGTGATATCGAATTAAAAAGACCTCCCATGTGGAGGTCTTTTATTTGTACGAATGATTTTCTAGCAACCGGTGTATGCACTCTAGTTGTTATTTTCGTCGTCATCCTCATCTGCTCGCGCTGCGTATTTTACTCCAACCACACACAAGCCAAACATCACAAATGGGATAACGGCAGCAGTGTATTCCGTCCAAACCATATGAGAGAAAGATTTCGCCAATATCAAGTGTGCAAACACCAACAAAAATGCGCTAAAAATAGCAACACCCATCAACCTAAGTTCATGCTTTACCAACTGCTTTTTCATTACGGCTCCTAACCTAAATGGTTGTCTGCCCATGATTGAAACACAGCTTCGGTATCGTCCACTGATACAGTTTGAGCAAAAAACAGGTAAACAGTTGGCTAATGAAGTAATTCTCCGACCGTCTTCACGGCTTGTTCTAATTCATCATTTACAGGTAACGATGTATTAAGCCTCAGGTAGTTCTCATAATTTGGAGTGATAGAAAACAACTGACCAAATGCTACAGTGATGTTCGCTTCCAATAACTTCTGATAAATCGCTTTTCCGCACTTTGTTTTCGGCAGTTCTATCCAAAGAAAATAGCCGCCTTTCGGTTGCGTGTAACGAATCGATTGGGGAAAGTACTTATCAACCAGTTCAATAAACGCCAATTGCCGCTGCTCAAGATTCTTTCGCAGTTTTCTAAGACGGCTATCATAACTATCGTTTTGCAAGTAATGCGCGATACCCTGCTGGATTGGTGCACTGCCTGACAACGTCGAGATAAGTTGCAGCTTTTGAAGTTGCTCATTGAAGCGTTTGTTTACCACCCAGCCCAGCCTATAGCCAGGGCAAAGGCTTTTTGAAAATGATCCACAATGCAACACGCGCTCTTGTGTATCAAAAGCTTTAAGTGAGCTTGGCTTTTTTTCAGAAAAATAAAGCTCTGAATACACATCATCTTCGATCAAGTACACATCGTATTTGTCAGCCAGTTCGACGATACGTTGCTTCTGCCCGTCACTTAATAAAGTTCCTGTTGGATTGTGAAAGTTAGTCATTAACCAACATGCGCGAACATCATTGCCGGCAAAAGTCGCTTCAATTTGATCCACTGAATGTCCAGTTAACGGATCCACCGTTATTTCTATCGCCTTTAGACCTAAACGTTCAATCGCTTGAAGTGCGCCATAAAACGTCGGTGATTCAACTACAACAGTATCTCCAGGCTGGGTCACGGCCTGAAGGCTCAAATTCAACGCTTCTAATGCGCCAGAAGTAACGACAATATCATCATGGGTAAACACCATACCTTGTTGGATGTACCGTTGAGCAATCAAACGGCGTAGAGACTCACAGCCCGGCGGCAAGTTATCCAATAACGTCTCTGCCCCCATCTTCCTGCCTGAGCTGGCTAGGTTGCGGTTTAGCGCTTCTAATGGGAACAATGCTGGGTCTGGAAACGCGGAGCCAAACTTCACCGCATTCGGTGAGGCCTGATTTTTGAGGTAGTCGTAAAGTTCATCGTTGATGCTAGAGCGATAAACGGAAGTGGCTGGAGAACTCGGTTCGAAGCGGTCCAACTCCGCAGTAACAAAGTATCCAGACTGAGGTTTCGCTGCGACCCAACCTTGTGCTTCGAGCAGCTGATAAGCTTGTAACACCGTACCTGCGCTGACAGAATGGTTTCGGCTTGTTACACGCACTGATGGCAGCTTTTCCCCTGCTCTCCATGTATTTTGCTGAATCTGCGTTTTGAACAGCTCAGCCAGTTGACGGTATCGGTTCATGTTTCCCTCATTTCACTTACAGCCGCACCATAGCATACTTCGCGCCAGCATTCTGATATGGGAGTATTCAATTTAGCAACGTAATTTATCAAGCTTATCAATAGATATTTCAGCCACGAAGTGAGCGTTTATATCCCATACTTTGACTGTTACACACATATTGCCTCACATCTTTGCAATACCTAAAAGCCAAGGTTTTACGTTGGACTGAGTGCGTTAAACTCACTTCGAGCTACGGTCTTTAAATCAGGAGGAAGCGATGAAAGTTTTTACAATGGACGATCTCTCGTATCGCGGAAAACATAAAGGTGTACATAGTTGGGACCATCCTGGCAGTACCACCCCTTATTATTGGCATCCTGATTGGCTGCATATCGCTGAAGATGCTTTGGGTGAACACAAAAAGGCTGACCTTGAAGTCCCTGATGGAGAAACAGCGACAGAAGAGCATGCAAAAGCGGCGATTCTCAAACACTTGAATGACGAGTAGTTTAGGCTCTATCACCGTTCAAGAATAGCATTAGGTAGGCGAATCCATCGTTGTATGCTTTAAACACAAATAAAGCTAAAACCTGCCAAATAGTAAATTCTTCTGAATGAGAAGTACGCATCTTCTATAGCGTTCAAAGGGCAAAATAAGTCGATTGTTATCACATTAATTTTCATTACATCTGTTACATTTAAATAGTAATGGTGATGCACACCTCAACTCATGAATTATGAGAGAAAACAATAATGGCGAAATACAACGAAGAAGATATTAAATACAAAGGTGAATCCAACGGCGTACATTCTTGGAGCTCTCCTTCCGGCCAACCTTATTACTGGCACCCAGATTGGCTACACGTTGCGGAAGATGCGACGGGTACGCATCCGAAGCAAAAACTTGAAGTTGAAAAGACAGAAGTACCAACCGAAAAGCACGCATTAAAAGCGATCTTAAAGCATATGAACGACTGGGCGACTGAAAAACTTTCTTCTAACCCTGACATCGAAACCAATGCGGTTGAGTCGGAAATCAATCTGAAGAAATAACCCCAACCGATATCCATACTTCTAACAGTAAACGCTCCACCTTTGGTGGGGCGTTTTTGTCTCAACAAATCCTCACTAGACAATTATAAACGCGTTAACGCAAAGCACTGAATTGAAACGATTGGGATGTGTGCAAAACTTCTCCAACCATGGCATAAATGCCCTTCAAACTCTGTGCCTACCAAACGTTTTCATGGCAAAAACTTTAGTTATGTTAGAATTCTGTTTCAAATCGCAACTTTTTTAGGTTTTCTTTTCAGTAACGGTTGTAACCAATATTGCTGAAAGGTATAAATGTTAGCACACCCCTTCGATTAACATGGATGAAGATTATGTTTGAAAAAGTAGTTGCCGCTCCGGCTGACCCTATTCTTGGCCTTACTGAAGAGTTTAAAAAAGATGCTCGCGCAGACAAAATTAACCTTGGCGTAGGTATTTACAAAAACGAGCAAGGCGAAACTCCCGTTCTTGCGACAGTAAAGAAAGCTGAAGCAGCACTTGTTGAAACTGAAAAAACCAAATCTTACCTAACCATCGAAGGCACAGCAGAGTACGGCATTGCAGTGCAAAAACTGCTTTTCGGCTCTGATGCAGAAATTGTAAACGAAAAACGCGCTAAAACTGCTCAAGCTCCGGGTGGTACTGGTGCACTACGTGTTGCCGGCGAGTTTATTAAACGTCAACTAGGCGATGTAAAGATCTGGATCAGCAACCCAACATGGGCGAACCACAACGGCGTATTTACTGCTGCTGGTATCGAAACGGCACAATACAGCTACTACAATGCTGAAACAAAAGACAAAGACTTTGATGCGATGCTAAATGATCTGCAATCTGCATCTGAAGGCGACATCGTGCTTCTACACGGCTGCTGTCACAACCCTACAGGGATCGATCCTACGGCTGAAGAGTGGGAAACATTGGCGAAACTTATCGCAGAGAAGAAATTGCTTCCTCTGTTCGACTTCGCCTACCAAGGCTTTGCTAAAGGTGTGGAAGAAGATGCTGCAGGTCTTCGTACTTTTGCTAAGTACAACAAAGAAATCCTAGTCGCGAGCTCTTTCTCGAAAAACTTTGGCCTATACAATGAACGCGTAGGTGCCTTCACGTTAGTAGCTGAGTCAGAAGAAGTCGCAACAACCGCATTTTCTCAAGTTAAAGCCATTATTCGCTCTATCTACTCTAACCCACCTGCACATGGCAGCGCTGTCGTGACTCACATTCTTGGCAACGCCGAAATGCGTGCGGAATGGGAAGCTGAAGTAGCAGAAATGCGTGACCGTATTCAAGAAATGCGTGAACTGTTTGTAGCGACACTAAAAGCAGAGGGTGTGGACGCAGACTTTAGTTTCATCGAACGTCAAAATGGTATGTTCTCTTTCTCTGGTCTTTCTAAAGAGCAAGTTAACCGCCTTAAAGAAGAGTTCGGTATTTACATTGTCGGTTCTGGCCGAATCAGTGTTGCTGGTATGACGAAGTCAAATATGGGCCCTCTGTGTAAAGGCATTGCAGCGGTTTTATAATCGACTGTCGCATACTTTATTAAAAGGAAAGGTCAGCATAAGCTGACCTTTTTTGTTTTAACTTAACGCCAAAAACGAACCCGTCCGATCTAGTAGACAAACTTCAAACTCAGCCCTACTTCATTGACGTAATCTGAGCTTTCACCGCTGTAATCAGTATCTCTAAACTGATAAAAAAGACCAGTGCCGATGACTTTATGCCATTGGTAGTTAAGACCGATCTTAAAATTGTTCTCATCAACGATATCACTTCGGTTCAACTCCACTTCAGCTGTCGCAATAAGCTTTTCACTGAGCAAGTAATTCACCCCAACAGTTACAGCTTGAATCAATTCGCTATCGGAAGACAACGTATTATCCGTTTTGTCGTCCGTCGCTTTCGCTTTGATTGCGCCTATTCCATATATCCCGTAGATATCGAATTGCTCTGTAACTCCATAACGGTAACCACCACCAAACAAAAGGCGGTCAATGCGAAGAGTAAAATCATCCGGATGGAAAAACTGCGCTGAGTAATCAACATTAAACAACCAGTTCTCAGTAAACAAATAGTTACCACCGAGTCCAACTGTGGTCGCATTAGAGTTATCTAACCATTCTTCGTTTGTCGTTCCGGCACCAACATCCAAATGAATGTGTTCGTACCCAAATTTTTCTGCTTGGTCCATGACCGCTGCGCTTGATATCGCCGGCAAAGCAGCTAAAGAAACAAGCAATAAATTTCTCACCATTCGACTTCCTTTCATGAGAATTATCTAAACACTGTATTCCATCGCCTGAGCTACTTGGCTCAAGAAGAATAGCTTAATCTAAAGACGTGATAACGATCTGAAACAGCCAAAGATCTCATCAGTCATCACGAAGAAAACATATCGACGACGTCTTTTTCAATTGAGGTGACCATATAGTAGTAAAAATGAAGCTCCCTTATCGTGCGATATGTCAGAATCTTATGACTGAGCACGAAAATCGCGGTTCAGATAAGACTCTGTTTTAAAACTAAGTTAAGATTACTTTATTATTTGCGAACTAAAAGGCGCCTTCGATGGATGCAGAACTTCTCGAGATTTACAACTTTCTCGCCAAGTATCCCCCGTTCAATGAACTCCCTGAAGAAACACTAAACAAGGTGACAGAGAGTGTCGAAATCTCGTACTACCGAGAAGATACCCCCATCATCCATTTTGGAGACTATATCCAAGATTTATACGTGGTGCGAAGCGGTGTTGTTGAAGTTTATCGACGCAAAGGTGAGCTGTATAATCGCCTTGACGAAGGTGACCTATTTGGCCAGATGGGCATGCTCACCAATAACAAAGTCCGCTTTCCGGTAAAAGCCATTGAGGATACCCTGCTCTACTGTATTCCTGGTGACATTTTCCAAGAAATTTACGATAACTTTGATTCCTTTGCGGATTTTGTTGAAGTTGAAAATAGCGCTCGTTTACGCCAAGCCATTTCAGAAAACAAAGACGCCAATGACCTGACGACATCGAAAGTGAAAACCTTGCTGACTGGCGAGGCTCATACGATTGATCGTGGTCAGACAATCCAGCAAGCCGCGCAGCAAATGGCGAATGAGAACGTATCGGCTTTACTTATCGTCGACCCAGATTTCGTTCGTGACGAAGACGATCCACAGTCCCCAGTACTTGGTATCATTACCGACCGTGACTTGTGTACCCGTGTGTTAGCTGAAGGTTTGTCCCCACAGGACGATGTGTCCAGTGTGATGACCACGGAGGTCATGTCTCTTGACCACAACGCTTACATCTATGAAGCAATGTTAACGATGCTGCGTTACAACGTACATCACCTACCAGTGGTAAAAAACCAATTACCAATCGGTATTATCGAAACCACCGACATTGTTCGTTATGAATCTCAGAATTCGTTGTTGTTGGTGAGTAGTATTTTCCAACAACAGACTATCGAAGATTTAGCCGTTGTTGCCGAAGAAGTGAAAAGCAGCTTCGTGCGTCTGGTCAATGAAGATGCCAACTCTCACATGGTGGGTAGCGCGATGTCGGTCATTGGCCGAAGCTTCAAACAGCGTCTGCTAGAAATGGCAGAAGAAGAGCTTGGTCCACCGCCAATTCCTTATTGTTTCCTTGCACTTGGCTCAATGGGGCGAGATGAGCAACTGTTGGTGACTGACCAAGATAACGCGATCATTCTAGATGAAACTTATCAAGAAGAGAAACATGGTAAATACTTCGAAGCCCTAGCAAAATACGTCAGCGATGGGTTAGATGCCTGTGGCTACAAATATTGCACAGGCGATATTATGGCAACCAACCCACTGTGGCGCATGACTCGTTCAGAGTGGGAAGAGTGTTTTGCTGACTGGATTGATAACCCGAACCCGAAAGCACTACTCAACGCCTCCATCTTTTTCGACTTGGATGGCGTCTATGGCCGCTTAAAATGGGCAGAACAGTTAACTAGCTTTATTGTTCGTCGCGCTCGAAAGAACAACCGCTTCTTAGCGTGTTTGGCTCGTAACGCACTAAACAGAACACCACCTCTAGGCTTCTTTAAAGACTTCGTGATGGAAAAAGATGGCAGACACAACAACTCCATCAACCTCAAACGTCGCGGTACTGCTCCTCTGGTCGACTTAATTCGCGTTCACTCTCTGGCGGTTGGTTCACGAGCACAGAACTCGTTTGAGCGTCTTGACGACATTATTGATGCTGGCATTTTGCCAAAAGGTCGAGCACAAGACTTAAAAGACGCGTTAGAGTTTATTTCCATGGTGCGTATTCGTCACCAAGCGACGGATGTGGAACTAGGCATTGATCCTGATAACAATATCGAACCGGAAAACCTCTCTGAGTTTGAACGTCGCAACCTAAAGGATGCATTCCAGATCCTAAGCAATGGTCAAAATTTCCTTAAGTTCCGCTACCAAGCGAACAAGAGCTTTAAGTGAGGTTTAGCATGATTAAAAAGCTCTTTCAGAAGCCAACCATTCAGTGGCCAACGAAGTTTGAACAAAAGCTGGAGATGGCGAAGGATGAGAATTTAATTGCGTTTTATAGCAACAAGCCGCCTGCTCCAGAAACACCGTTATCTGAGGTGGAGTTCGTGGCGTTAGATTTCGAAACGACGGGTTTGAATCCTGAAAAACATGACATCATTACTATTGGTTTAGTGCCGTTTAACCTGAAGCGAATTTTCCTACGTAACTCGCGTCATTGGAAGGTACGTCCACAGCGTGCACTCGATGAAGACTCAGTCATTATACACGGTATTACTCACAGCGAATTGATCGATGCACCTGACTTAGGCGATATCTTAAGCGAGCTGCTACCATGCTTAAGCGGGAAAATCATTGTTGTTCATTACCGTCGTATCGAGAGAGAGTTTCTGGATAAAGCGCTCAAAAGCCGTTTAGGGGAAGGTATTGAGTTTCCTGTTTTAGATACGCTGCACCTTGAAGAAACGATTCAACAGAAACGTTCAGGCTCTCTCTGGGAGCGTTTAAAAGGGAAAAAACCAGAATCGGTTCGGCTAGCGCAATCTCGACGCCGTTATGGGCTGCCAGACTATACGCCTCACCATGCATTAACCGATGCAATTGCTACCGCAGAGCTACTGCAAGCGCAAATCGCCCATCATTACAGTGAAGAGCAACCCATCAGTGAGTTCTGGCTGTAATATACTTCACGCTTAATAGCGATCAAAAAAGGAGCCTGATGGCTCCTTTTTTACTTAGGTTGAGACAAGATTACAGCTTAAAGCGTTGAATCTCTTGTTCAAGTTCGTGTGATAGCTCAGACAGGTGAGCAGCTTGTTCTGCTGCTTGATGAGCTTCGACTGACAGCTCGTTAGACACATCACGAATACCTTCAGTGTTACGAGTGATCTCAGTGGTTACCGATGCTTGCTCTTCTGCTGCTGAAGCAATCTGCGTTGCCATATCACTGATACGCTCAACAGCAGTGTGGATTTGCGTCAAGCTCGCTGCAGCCGCATTGGCATCATCAACACTGGTATCAGCTAGACGACGACTGTCACCCATAATACCGACCGCCTTGGCTGTTGTGCCTTGTAGCATCTCGATAGTTTCTTGAATCTCTTGCGTTGAAGCATGAGTACGTTGGCTCAATACGCGGACTTCATCTGCAACCACAGCAAAACCACGGCCTTGCTCACCTGCACGTGCCGCTTCGATCGCCGCGTTAAGTGCAAGTAGGTTCGTTTGCTCTGCAATGCCTTGAATCGTTGATAGAATCGTATTGATGCTATTTCCGTGCGCTTCTAGCTCTTGAATCACATCAGTAGCAACTTGAACTTCTTGCGCTAAGTTCTGAATAGAACCTTGCGTTTGAGTTACTTGGCTTGAACCGTGTGAACAAGCTTGAACCGCTTCTTCTGAGTTACTTGCCGTGCTATCAGCATTACCTGCAATTTCTTGTGTCGCTGCTGCCATTTCATTCACAGCCGTCGCCACCATGTTGATTTCATCTTGCTGGTAAGAGATACGCTGACTACGCTCCTCAGCTTGCTGTGCTGTCGTGCGTGCTTGCTCTGAAAGCGCAGAAGATACGTGGCTAAGCTTAGTAACCATTGTGTGCATGTTGCCAACAAAACGGTTGAAGTTTTCCGCCAGTTTACCTACTTCATCATCACTGCGTGGTTCTAGGCGTTGCGTTAAGTCACCTTCACCAGATGCAATTTCTTCCAGTGCATTTGATACGCGGTTCAAGTCACGGAACAAGAAACCAACTAGCCAAGAAACTGCAAGAATAACCACAATCGTGATCGCCACAGCAGTAAACAATAGATCTCGTAGCAATACCGCATGACCTGCTTCTTCTGTTGCGCGATCCATTTCAATCGCAAACATCCAATGCGTACCAGGAACTTTATTGAAGTAGTAAAGCTTCTCTTTTCCTTTGATTACCGTATCTTCGATACGACCTTCATCGGCGGCGCGCTCAATTGCCTCTTCTGAAAAATCTTTTAGAACACTGGTGATAGGCTTAAGCGTCAAGCTTTTATCTGGATGCGCTAAGAAGGTGCCTTCATTCATGTCGATTAGCATCGCATGCGCGTTTTCACCTGCATCTAAGTTAATCACATCGCTGATAAGCTGATCGATCAGTACGTCCGCACCAACAACACCAACAAACTGACCATTTTTCATTACTGGCTCAGCAATGGTCACAAGTAGTGCATTCGTGATTGCGTCTTGATATGCGGCTGTGATGATTTGCTTACCCGCGGCATCAGCATCCTTGTACCAAGGACGTGTGCGAGGGTCATAATCAGCACGGTTACGCTCCGGATGAGAGCGGTACATATCACCGTTTGGTGTACCAAGGAAGATGTCATCGAAGCCACCAGCCTTGCGAGCTTGTTGTAGGAAAGGAACAACGTCTTGCTCGGTCGAGTAGTCGTTGAACGCAGTGGCAATATCTTTACGGATATTGACCCAATCAGAAATTCCCTCTGACGCAGTAGTACTAAGACTTTGCGCACGTGAATAGACACCTGAACGAGTCTGATCAAATAATTGACCAGCCGACAACCAAGTAAGTGCTGTTGCCATCACAACAACAGCAGAAAGGCTTGCGCCTATAAGCTTTTGTTTTAATGATAATTTCATATTTATAGTTTTTTGAGTTGGGAGAACAGTTAAGGTGCATGAATATTACACACTTTTTTACGACTATTCACTAATTTTTAAAAAACAAAATAGCACATTAACTCTTTGTAAAATATGAACTTTCATGTGTCATTTTTTTGTCTCGAGCGTCATAAAAACCGCACAAAAAAAGCCAGCAAATTGCTGGCCTTTTGATTAATTGTTAGTCAGACGGTTTTATAAAATGCCGAATTACTGACGCTCAGTTCGCATACCCATCAATAAGCTCACACACATTGCAAGCAGAATGAAGGTAAATGGCAATGCTGTAGAAATGGCACCGGCCTGAAGAGCTTGAACCGCCTCGGAGCCACCAATCCATAGCAGAGCAACCGCAATTGCACCTTCCATGAATGCCCAGAAGACACGTTGAAGTACAGGTGCATCGACTTTACCACCTGCCGTGATACTGTCGATAACAAGTGAACCAGAGTCAGAAGACGTAATGAAGAACACAAGTACCAGCACAACAGCGATGATAGAAAGCATGCTACCAAATGGAAGAACATCAAACATTTGGAACATAGCAAGTGATACGTCAGTCAAGCCATTTGTGCCCAGCTCACCTACTTTATCAACAACTTGCTCGATCGCCAGGCCACCAAATACAGACATCCAAACAACGGTAACCGCCGTTGGAACCAGCAGAACTGCTGTGATGAACTCGCGAACGGTACGGCCACGAGAAACACGCGCGATGAACATGCCTACGAATGGCGACCATGAAATCCACCAAGCCCAGTAGAACACTGTCCAGCCTTGGAACCAAGCTTCGTCCGTACGACCAAACGGGTTACTTAGTGGGATGATATTCTCTACATATGCCATAAGTGTGGTTGGAATCGAACCTAAACTCGCCGCCCAACCGATAAGACCAACAAGAATCAGTAGCAAGAACGCCACAACCATGTTGATGTTACTAATGACTTTAACACCACCATCGATGCCGCGTACGACTGAAACAACAGCAAGTAAAGTCACCACGGTAATAACGACGATTTGTAGGCCCAGGCCTGGCTCAACACCAAATACGTGATGAATACCACTTGCTGCTTGCTGCGCACCTAGACCTAGGGATGTAGCAAGACCAAATAAAGTCGCAAGCACAGCCAGAATGTCCACAATGTGGCCAGCCCAACCCCATGCACGATCACCCAGAAGTGGGTAGAAGATCGAACGCATAGATAGCGGTAAACCTTTGTTGTAGGCAAAGAATGCTAAAGAAAGTGCTACAACACCGTAAATTGCCCATGGGTGAAGGCCCCAGTGGAACATCGTTGCACCCAGTGCCAATCTCGCGGCTTCTGGTGTATTTGCCTCAACACCAAGTGGCGTTTCATACCAACCGGTGAAGTAAGCGACAGGTTCTGCAACACTCCAGAACATTAAACCGATACCCATACCAGCTGCAAATAGCATTGCAAGCCATGACATAAACGAGTAATCGGCAACAGCGTCTTTACCACCTAGTCGGATCTTACCCATTGGTGAGACGATAAGCGCCAAACAGAAAATAACGAAAATGTTACCTGCAATAATGAACAACCAATCGAATGAACCAATAATTTTCCACTTCAGCCCATCAAGTGCCGTCTTTGCGGTATGTGCATCTAGAACTAATGCAGCGACAAGAAACAGCGCAATTAAACCTGCACTAATACCAAAAACTGGGTTATGAACATCAAAACCCCATTTTTGAACGTTGTCCTGACCTACCGTATAGTCGGTACTATCGATACTGTACTTATCTATACCCTTTGTCATCGTTCCTCTCTATTTTTGTAGTGTTTTTACGTACCAAACAAAAAAATCTTTCGAACACGATACGTTTTGCATTCCGTGAAGGCGCAAGATCCTATCATTTGACACGTTTTTGTCTATCTTTTTGCCATTAAAAAATCCAATAACTTACTTTTCACTGTGTGATTACGGCCTTTGATAGAACAAATCACTACTACAATAGTTAGACCACAAACATTTATTGCTATAATAATTTTAGCTCTTCTTATTTTGTCGAAAAGGCGCGACAAAATGGTATTGAGGACACGGCGTAAAATTGTAGGGGTAATTTTTGATTTCCCCCCTTTAAATAAGGGCGCATTTAAGTTAGTGTCGCCTCGATAAATGTTCCCTACAGACTGGATGAATAAATTGGAAAAGTACGAAGAAGTATTGGTCTCGATTCGTCAGATCATCCGCGCTATTGATTTACATTCTAAAAAGCTGAGCAAAGAGTCTGGATTGACTGCTCCACAGTTGATTTTGATGCGCGCTATCAATGACTTAGATAACGTGACGATTAAACAGTTGTCTAGCCACACTAACATGAGCCAAGCGACCGCAACGACCATTCTAGATAGACTAGAACGAGGCCAGTTTGTTGAGCGTCAGCGCAGTGTTCAAGACAAGCGTAAAGTGCATGCTGTACTTACGAGCAAGGGCCAAGAAGCTTTAAAACAAGCACCAACGCCGCTGCAAGAGCACTTCATTAATCGATTCCAAAAATTGGAAGAATGGGAGCAATCCCTTCTACTATCTTCCGTTCAACGCATCTCGACGATGATGAATGCAGAGGACATCGATGTTGCTCCAATGCTAGAGCTTGGTAGCATTACCAAAGCCGATTAGTTTCGCTCCCACGTGCTCGCTTTTTGCGGGCACTACTCTCCTACTCAGTCAAGCCAGTTTCAAACGCATATTTTGCTAACTCTGCCGTCGAATGTAAGTCCAACTTGTGCTTAATGTTATGGCGATGCGTCTCTACCGTTCGATAACTAATATTGAGTAAAGTGGCGATTTTTTTGCTGCTGTTTCCTTGAGCAACTAATTTAAGTACCGCTTCTTCCCTGCGGCTGAGAGGATTCGTTTTTTGCGTGGCAGGCACCACTTCTTGGGTAAAGAGTGTTTGTGTGACGGATTCACAGAAATACGTCGAGCCTTGGTTCACCGTTTTTATTGCTTGCACCATTTTCTCGGCCGAGATTTCCTTGAGCATATATCCTACGGCACCAGCTTGCATGACCTTCATGATGTACTCGCGATTATCGTGCATGGTCAACATAAGTATTTTGCTCTCTGGGCGAGCTTCTTTAATTACACCAGTCGCTTCAATACCGTTCATTATTGGCATGCTGATATCCATCAATATGACGTCCGGTTGCAAGTGTTTTGCGACCTCTATCGCTTCCAAGCCATTACTTGCTGTACCCACCACTTCGATGTCAGACTCTAACTCCAAACGAGCCATGAAGCCATCCAATACCACTTGATGATCATCGACAATCACTACACTAATCGGTTTATCCATAAACTATTTCATCCAAATTAAGCAGCACAGTAATCTCTGTTCCCAAGCCAAGCTCACTCATTAGCTCAAATTCACCACCGATGAACTCTACACGCTCTTGCATGTTCCTTAACCCAATCCCTTGTTGGTGCACTGCATGGTTAACCACAAATCCAACCCCATCGTCACGTATAAGTAATTGCAGCATATTGCCCATTTTTTGCAAAGTAACCGTTACTTTTTTCGCTCGCGCATGTTTTTCAATGTTATTCAAAGACTCCTGAGCGACGCGATATAGCGTCGTTGCGACTTCCGAAGTCAGTTTGTGCTGCTGAGTATCGAAATTGCTCTCGATATCAATCCCGGAATGGGAATGAAAATCCTGTAGCAAGGTCGTCAGTGCTGCTTCTAAACCGATATCATCGAGGGCGCTTGGACGGAGCTGATGAGAAATATGCCGCACCTCATTTATCGCGGTGACGAGCGATCGTTGTGATTTATCTAAGTGGGATTTGAGTTTTTCGTCTTCCAGTCTATGACTCATTAAGTCTAAATGACATTTACTGGAGACTAACAACTGATTGATTCCATCATGCAGTTCTCGCGCTAAATGCTTTTTCTCATCTTCTTGGAACATCACGGTTTTATGTGCCAATTCTTTCAGGTTCTTATCAGCGAGGCGATGCTCGTGCAGATTGATCGCCAGAGTGAGAACAATGATTACAGCAACGGTCACCGCTAAGATCACGACGACTGAGAAAAATGTCGTTTCGATATTTTTGTTCACCGCCGCGCGCATATTGGCGACTTCTCGGCTTACATCCTCAATATACAGCCCAGTCCCTATCATCCATTCCCACTTATCGAGCCATGCAGCGTAACTAAGCTTAGGGACAACTTCACCCGTAGATGGCTTTTGCCACAGGTACTGATGAAATCCACCACCGGATTGCGCTTGATACAATAGAGCTTCGATTAAGCGATCGCCATTTTCGTCTTCAAGATAGAGTAAGTTTTCCCCGACAAGCTCCGGAAGAACTGGGTGTACAAGGTTGGTACCATATTTATCATAAGCAAAAAAATAGCCGTCCGACCCATAACTCAAACGATTTAAAATCGCTTTCACACGCGTTTTGGCAACACTCTCTTCTAAAGTCGGATCGTTGTAGATGTAAGAAATGGAGTCAAAAGCGACGTCGACCGTATCTTTCAGCGCCGCTTCTTTTGATTGGATCAGGTTTTGATGAAAGATCTCCACCTCCCTTTTGCCAAGGGTCTTGGTTTGATAGATAGAGATCCAGCTGATACTCGCTGACACCAATACCACGGGTATCAGTGTCAGCAGAATTAACTTTGCTTTGAGAGGCATCCCTTCCCTCCATGAAACGCTGCCTTTACAGCTTACTATCTTAGCAGTACAAACGAATCGATTGTGTCTGCATAGACATAATTAACAGCTTAACAACTTGTCTCAAAAGGTAAAAACTCTCAGTTCACAAAATCTCTTTCTTATCGAGTGATTAACTCATACCGTAAAAACCTGGGAAAAACAGCAAAGACGCCAACACAACAATCTGAATCGCGATGAACGGCATCACACCTTTGTAGATATCTCGCGTAGTAACCCCTGCTGGAGCGACACCTTTTAGATAAAACAAACTAAAGCCAAATGGCGGTGTGAGGAACGACGTCTGCAAGTTCATCGCAATAAGAATCGCAAACCACGTCATATTAATGCCCATCAATTCAGCGACTGGCGCAATAATTGGCACGATGATAAAACAGATTTCAACGAAGTCGATAAAGAAACCTAAAATCAGAATCACCACCATGGTAATAATAAGGAATCCCCACTTTTCACCCGGCAGTTCTAACATCCACTCTTCAACTAAATAATCACCACCAGTGTAGGTAAATGCCATTGAGAAGGCGGTCGCACCAAGTAAGATCGCAAAGACCATTGCGGTTACTTTAACTGTCTCTTTTGATGCATCATAAATCATCGACCAACTAAACTGTTTATACAATAGCGATAAAATTATCGCACCTGCACCGCCTAGTGCCGCTGACTCTGTTGGTGTTGCAATCCCTGCAAAGATGGAGCCCAATACCACGATGATCAATGCTAACGGTGGCAATACAGCTTTCAGTGCTGTGAGCACTTCTTGTTTACGACTGATCGACTCATCGCGCTCTATCGCCTGTGCGGCTTGAGGGTTCAACTTCGCGTAGATGAGAATGTAGATCACATAGGCGCCAACAAGTGTAATACCGGGCCAGATCGCAGCTTGAAATAGGTCCCCTACCGGTACGCCAAGTACATCACCCAACAAGATCAACACGATAGAAGGTGGGATAATTTGGCCCAACGTGCCAGACGCACAAATAGTCCCACACGCTAAACCTTTGTCGTAATTGTACTTGAGCATCACAGGAAGAGATATTAAGCCCATCGCAACAACTGATGCGCCTACCACACCCGTTGAAGCTGCAAGCAATGCGCCAACTAACACGGTAGAAATAGCGATACCACCGCGAACGCCACCGAACAAACGCCCCATTGATTCTAGTAGCTGTTCAGCAAGCTTCGTTTTCTGTAGCACTAGCCCCATAAAAACGAACAGCGGTACGGCCATTAGCACCGTATTTTCCATAATGGACTGAATTCGATATGGCATAAAAGCAAACATCTCGATGCCTTCAGCCCAAACACCAAAAATCAGCGCGATACCACCAAAAGTAAAGGCAACGGGAAATCCCAATAGAAGCGCAAAGAGCGCAACAAAAAACATCACTATACCGATCATAATGACTTCCTTTTACGACTTACCGTTATTACCGGCATAGATGAGATGAGGGTTGACAATTTTGTTGATTGAATGAAGTAACAATCCAATACCACTCACCGCCATAAAGAAAAATGACAGCGGAATCATCGCTTTGATAATCCAACGATATGGTAAGCCACCTGGGTCACCAGACGTCTCGCCTAACGCGTAACTTTCCTTAGCGAAATCAACACCAAACCAAGCTACCAGTAGGCAAAAAGGGAATAAGAAAAATAGTGTGCCTATGATGTCGATGATGGATTGTGCTTTGTAAGATAAGCGTTCATAAAAAATGTCGACGCGAACATGGCCACCGGACTTAATTGCGTAAGGCACACCAAGCAAGAACACGGCAGAGAATAGATGCCATTCCATTTCTTGGAATGCGATAGACACATCATTAAACACGTAACGCATGACAACGTCGTACACAACGTTTGCTAACAACAAAATAAACAGGATGCTGGATAACCATCCGAGAAAATCGCTAAAGCGGTTAAATAATCGCTCAATATAAATAAGACTTCTCATTCCGAACTCCGTGGAACGTTTAGATGCGCTCCGCTATGGTGCGGAGCATTCATTATGAAGTTTTCTTGGGCTTCGATAGCAGGCTAAACCTCTCGGCATCGCCTGCTTCATAACGTTATTGTTGAGCTTGACTGTTTAAGTACGCTCGGTGCGAAATATCTGACCATGGTCGAACTTGATTCATATAGTTCGCTTGCGACTCTTGAATCTCTTTCGCCAAAGCATCTTTTTCTGCATGTTCTTTCAACAAACGATCGTTTGCTTCTCGCAACGCAGCTACTACTTCAGGTGGGAAATCTTTTACTTCAACATTTGGGTATTCAGACTTAATAGATGCCCAGTTTTTGCCGCTTTCGTGTTTCGATTGCGTGTACATATCGTAAGCGGCCGTTTTCATGGCTACTTGCAAAATCGCTTTTAGATCATCAGGTAGACGGTTCCAGGTGCGCTTGTTAACGAGGAACTGAAGCTCAGTCGCTGGCTCATGCCAACCTGTGTAGTAGTAAGGCGCGATTTTGTGGAAGCCCATACGTAGATCCAGCGATGGACCAACCCATTCCAAGGCATCAATTGTGCGACGCTCTAGAGAAGTATATAGCTCACCAGGGGCGATATTCGTTGGCTTGGCACCTAACTCAGCCAAAATCTCACCAGCAAATCCTGGGATACGCATTTTCAAACCCTGTAAGTCCTCGACGGACTTGATCTCTTTTTGGAACCACCCGCCCATCTGAGTATCGGTATTACCGCCAGGGAAAGACATCAAGTTATGTGGAGAGTACACTTTTTCCATCAGCTCCATACCACCGCCGTAGTAAAACCATGCATACTGCTCAGTTGGCAACATACCGAAGGGCATAGAAGTGAAGTAAAGTGTGTTTGGAACCTTACCCTTCCAGTAATAAGACGCTGAGTGACCCATGTCATACTGACCCGACTTAACCATATCAAACACCCCAAAAGGCGCTTTATGCTTGTTTGCGGAATCAATGCGGATTTGCAAACGTCCGTTGGACATCTCTTCCGCCATTTTGGCCATGTTTTTTGTGGTATCACCAAAAATTGGGAAATTAGGCCCCCAAGTTTCAGCAAGCTTTAAACGATAGACTTTTTCAGCAGCGTTTACAGAAGTCGCTGCGAGTGCCATCGCGGCAGCGACAGCGGTTGTTTTGAGCACTCGTTTTAAAGATTTTTGGATTAGACTCATCGTTCACGTCCTTTATCACCAAGGTTATTGTTGTCATCCATTTCATTAGGATTGGCTGTATTCGGTATAAAAGATGTAACAATGTTGTCTAATGCGAAATGGGCATGAACACGGAAGCGAGTAATTCATCAATAAGGCATTAGCCTAAGGTATTACGTACAAGTACGTAGGAGAACCGTCATGACAAAAGACTGTTAATAGCAAAATCAATAAATTATATTTTTATCTATGAATAAAAATAAAAGACAATACGTACGTATTTTTCTGCCAAAAAATTTACATAGTATTTAAGAAAATGTGACAAACCACTTATTGGTAGTGTTAAAGTCAGTACTTAATGCATTATTTCCAATACCAAGATAAAAAAATACCTCGGCATCGGCCGAGGTATTCAATCCAGAACGGTAGCGGTAATTAAACTGCTTTGTAGATAACTTTGTTACCTGCTAACTGCTCTTTTTGAACTAGGTTTTCTTCAAGAAGCTTCTTTAGTGCGCCAGTAGCCCATGATGCCGCTTTAGTATCTTCTTGACCTGCAGCTAGACCGATGCCTTTAGGGTTAATACCTTCAGCATTCGCCATAACGATGTCTAATACTTGTTGTTGCTTAGGAGTAAGGGCAACATCAACTGTTTTCACTGCAGCTACTTTTTTATCAGCTACTACTTTCTCCGCAACAGCTTTTTCAGCAACAGAGGGTGCTACTGCTTTTTCCGCAACAGGCTTCACTGCTTTAGGTGCTGCAGCTAAGTTTGCTACTGTCGCTTTAATGCGTTTTTGCAGTTTCATCTGCACTTTACGCTTATGAGCAAGTCTCATTGAATATTTCTCCAGTTCACTGCATCTCAGCAGGGATGAAAATTTGAAGCGCGTTTTATACCAAAATTCACAAGCAATTTGTAGGTTTTAGCGGCGAAACGCGATGAAAAATGCGCTCAAAGCATAGAACGTCTACTATTTAATCAGATATTTTATGAACGGATTTATTGAATACTGGGTATAAAAACAGAGGTTTGTTTTATTTTAAATGCAAATCAATGCACATAAAGCTACCCACTTATTTTTGGACAAGTATTCGATGAGGTTATAAGCATGGAAACGCTGCACCTAACAAATTCACATTTCAAACCCGACTCCCCTATCAACAGAATACTTTTGTTGCTCGTTGCACTCATCACTTTGTTTTTGGTTGCCATTTCTCCGGGATGGAAGCAAGCCATGTTGTCGGTCATTTTGATGTCTGCAATCGTTGGTTTCGCCATCTTGATGATTAAGAAAAGCCAAGTCACTTTTACGCTGACAGCTTCTCACTTTCAGCAACACCTTTTTAAAGGGGGTTGGGTCGTCCGATGGCGAAATATTGAGTCAATCGGTATTTGTAGCTACCAACAGGAAGGGTGGCACCAACCGCTACCTTGGATCGGTATTCGTCTAAAACACTACTCACCCTACTTAAATTCAATCTGCCCTCGTATAGCGACAGAAATTCTCCTCAGCCAGCGAGCACTGCTTTACTTGGGCGCGAAACAAAATCAGTGTGAAGATAAGTTTGAGGATATGGTGCTTGACCCTAAACCGTATATAAACAGAGATGGGATTGAGTACAAAGGTTTGTTAGCGATGCTCGCCAACCGGATGAAGTATCAGAGAGGTTTCTACGGCTACGATCTATTTATATCAGCAAGTGATCTAGATCGTGAGGCTGAGGACTTTGTGGGACTGACTCGGCGATACTTAGCTGCCGCCGAGCCAGAATAATGCTTAGTACACGCACTTTTAGTAAAGCGGCATCTCGTCAGCAACGAACGGGTTAGTTTTACGCTCGTGACCGAAAGTCGATTGAGGGCCGTGACCAGGGACAAACGTGACATCATTGCCTAAAGGCCACAATTTCTCTTTGATAGAGCTAATCAACGTATTGAAATCGCCTTGTGGGAAGTCAGTTCGACCAATGCTACCGTTAAACAAAACGTCACCCACAAACGCTAAACGCGCTTCTTCGCTGTAAAGCACAACGTGACCAGGTGTATGACCAGGTGTATGGAATACGTTCAGCACTTGATTACCGAAAGTGACAGTGTCACCCTCATTTAGCCATTGGTGCGGTTCAAACGCTTCTGTCAGCGGGAAACCAAACATTTGGCTCTGACCTTCCAAACCTTGCAACCAGAAGTTATCTGCCTTGTGAGGACCAACAATCTCTGTACCGCCAAGCAGTGCAGACAGCGGCTCCGTGCCACCTACGTGGTCCAAGTGACCGTGTGTTAGCACGAGGTTTACCACGTCAACACCCAGCTCTTTGATAAGCATAGCGAGCTGCTTTTCATCGCCGCCAGGGTCAACCACAATGCCTTTCATGGTTTCGTCACACCAGACAATAGAACAGTTTTGAGAGAAAGATGTTACTGGAACAACTTGGTATTTCAGAGCCATAGATAACCTATACCGAATAAATTTGCGTGAAAACTGCCGCAACTATGACACTAAGGCCTAGCGACTTCAAGCTTTGAACTGTGGGTAATCGACGACGTTCTGAGACTAGAAACCTTGTCTCAACTGGCACTACCAAGAACGAACAGCACCCGTATCGATATGAACAAAGTTACTGCCTGGATAATAACCCACGCCACCGGCTTTTAGGCTTAATGCAGCATCACGAACTGTTGAAAGCTTCACACCGTCTAAACGGAAATCAATGGCCTTTCCTTCCATGTGCATGCTCTTTTTCGCTACACGAGAAGACCCGTTGCGCAGCGAGGCATTAGTGGCAGGAGAACGGTAACCTGAAATGACGATCACCTCTGCTTCTGTACCAATTAACTTTTGAATTTGGCTTATTTGATCGAACAAGCGTCGATCCATGGGATGAACCTCATTTCGTCGATGGTCTCGACAAAACTCATTCAGCCTTTGAAGTTCATCATTAATGTATCGTTTTCCATCGAAATAGCATGTTTCGAGGATCTCTCCAGTATTAAGGTTGTTCATCGCCAGCGCACGTGGCTCGTCAGGGAGTGAAGCCCAAGAAAATGATGGCAGGGCAGACGCCAACACCACACCACCAGCGGTCATTTTAAGGAAATCTCGGCGGGAAAAGTTACGACTTACCATTTCAAAATACAGTGCTCAACAACTAGACAAGTCGTGGACATTAACCAAACACATTTGTCACGTCAAACGCATAAAACACTCCATCTTGATTTTCAGATGCAGTAATTATTGATTAATTATTGAACTAAAAGAGAATTCTTCGTTTTGTAAATTTTCCTTAAAGATTTCAACTGCGGTGATCGTACTTATAGATATCATCACGGTAGTAAAGCGTTCCCTCTTCCAACCATGCTGTTTGATAAATGATGTGTACTTGAATGCGCTCTCCCAAAGGAACTGACGTGTTAGACCGACGAGAACTTTCTCGCTTTTTCGCTAAACGTTCTTCCAACCCCTGAGTTTTGAACAGAAGTTCTGCTAACTGGTCTGCATGTTCGACACGGACACATCCTGAGCTGAATGCGCGTCTGTCCTGTTCAAACAAGTTCTTACTTGGCGTGTCATGCAAATAAATAGCTTGTGGGTTAGGCATATTGAACTTGTACAATCCCAGTGCATTTTGTAAGCCCGACGCCTGTCGCATACGATAAGGAAATGTTCTCGGATTCACCGTTGCCCAATTGATGGTTGTAGGGTCAATAATTTCGTTCGAAGTCCAAGACCGAATGATTTGAATGTTATGGTTAATCAAATACATCGGATTACGTTTTACTTTAGGAATAATGTCTTTAACCATGATAGTCCAAGGCACGTTCCAAGTTGGGTTGAGAATAACTGAATCCAGTGCTACCGACATGATGGGCGTTTTTCTTGATGCTCTCCCTACCACGACTTTAGACTCAAACAAGGGTTGACCGTCATGCCAATACGTGACTTCGTATCCAGGCACGTTAACAAAGACAACATTATCCCTTTCTTTCGACCAAATTCTTGAACGCTCAGAATTCAACGCCAGCAGATGCAATCGCTCTTGAGGAGAAAAGTTGATCCATCGAATGGTATTCGGGCCGATAACGCCATCTTCTTTCAAACCATGAATACGCTGGAACTCTTTTATCGCAAGCTCTAATTGTTCGTCATATTCTTCAGTGACTAAATCCAAGTAAGAAACATCTACGCCTACGATCTCCATTCGCTCAATCAATAGGGGTCTGTTTTCTAATATATCGCCAACACGTGCTAGCCCAGTTTGTTGATAGGCAGGATATTGGTACTGAGAATGTTCCGATAGCGAAGAATAGGCGGAGTAGAAAGCATCATCTGTTTGTAATGGAGACCGGAGACTTGCCAAAAACTGACCAAGTTTGCCAACCGTAATCTCATTACTCAGAACCGATAAAGTATCGATGCTAGGAGCGGGTAACGTAACATGGGCTTTGTCTGTAAATAGCCAATTAATCCCTTCTTCGGGGAGTTGCTCAAGATAACTAAGGTACATCAAGAGTGAATCTGTCATCACTAAATCGAAGTCGAGATTATCTCCCTGCCACCTTACTTGGTTTATCCGGTGAAGTTGATTTTCGAATTCATCGGTGACATCCGCAAGTGCAACCAGGTTTACTTGAAAAAGAAACTGCTCAATATCACTTTCATTTTCCCAGTTCAAACGGTAATTGGTGCTTTGATACAGTTGATCAATAACCTCTGGATAATGGATCATTTTTTCTACAGACAGCTTTTGTACCGCTCCCTCTTGCTCGACTTGCGCTGAAGCTTCGAGAGAAACGACGGTGGAAAAGCTGCAAAACGGCACCAGAAGTGCCGTCATGATTAAAACCCTAGCAAACACTGAAATGATCCTTGCGCTACTTGCCATAATAAAAAGTATGGCAAATATCTCACAGCTTGCAGGTTTAAAATTAAGAATCTGATGCCGAAAACGACAACAAAACTCTCTATAAGTAATTACTCAATGATCTTTCTAGATAATTCTCGACCAATGGTTGTCCCATTGCACTCCGCTTGCGAAGGTACTTTTTGACTCCTCTGGTCTTTGCTCTACCACTTTTCCCGCCCCAGAGCTGACTCGGAACTCATCGCCATAGACCACAACACCAGAGGCATCTGGTAACGCACTTAGCTCGACCAATTTGCCCGTAGATTTAGACCATATACCATAACAACTGCCCGGAGGCGAAGTGGCTAAGATCCATTCATCGGTTGCTGCAATACTCGCAACGTAGTGATTGAAACGCGCCCACTCTTCAGGCTCAGCTTGAAGATCTTGCATTTCACCACCACGCGTGTGCATGGCGATCAAAGCTGGATACTCGTCCGGCTCACCACGATATTGCTGACCACAAAGCACGGTTTCCGCACCATCATGGGCTAAGTGGCGAATACTCAACTTATGATCCGGTAAAGACACTTGATCCAGTAGCTCACCCTTCTGTGAAAGGTAACTCAGGCTGGGTTTCATGCTATCAAGATTGAGAGGTTCACGACCGTTAGTGTGTACGCCACCGACGCCAATCGCCAATACACCATCAGGCATCATGATCACTTCATGAGGACCAAGACCAAAACCCGTTAACTCATCGACCTTTTGATATTGCTTCTGTACATCATAAACACCAATGATCCCACGGCTTGTCCCCCTCTCACCTTCTGTGGCAAATAGTAATGTGCCGTCATGGGAGTAAACGCCATGCCCATAGAAATGACGATTTGACTTTGCTAGTTGCAGTTTGATCATCTGCCCTGAGCGAAAATCAAATACCATGAAGAAAGTACCAGGTCGTCGACCAAAGACTACGGCGTGGCCTTGTTGGTTCGTTGCTACACCATGACCACGTTCAGGAATCGGCAATGAAGATAGCGGCATACCATGCTCATCCGCCACCACCGCTGCGAATTTGTCTCGGCCAATGATAGAGCAGCCGATCAACGCAGGCTCACGTGAGCTTGTTGAAGAACAACCAAATGGCATCATAGGTGTAGCCGCCCCGAATAGAGCGGCTTTCAGCAAGGTTCGGCGGGTTTGATCAGTCACCATCGGTTGCATTAAATCCTATAACTACGCCAAGCTCGATCGCCACTTCTTCGTGAATCAGGTACTTCAATTGCTCTAGCTTATTGTATTGAGCGAGCACCATGCGATAGCCTTCTTTTGTTTGTAGTGCAGCAAACAAGCTCTTATCTTCTGGCCAAGTTTCTAACGCCATTTCAAACTGATGAACGACACGGTCTGCGAGATCTGCATGGCCTTGCTCTCTAAGTAGCGCGTCTAGACCATTCCCGTTAGCAAAGTACAACGCTTCCATCCCTTGAAGGTTGGCTTTTAAGTTTGAAAGCGAGGTCTCTGAACGCCACGATTCTGAGAAATACGGGCGAGGCTTACCAATCTTCGCTAGCGGTCGGCTCAACTTCTTCATGCTGTATTCAAGCTGATTCGAGAGCAGTGAAATGTACTCAGACTCCCATTCCGTCATCTCTAGCGATTTCCAAGGGTTCTCTGCCCAAGAATCCGCGATGATCTGCGCTTTGTTATCGAGGTTTTCTGCAATCGCTACGCCTGTCACACAAGTATTGCCGTTGCTAGATAAGGTCGACGCTTTATCGTAAAGCAGCCATTCCAATGCACCTAAACCTTGCACGGTGACACTTTGGGTGGAGATATCTTCTGCACTCCAAGCTTGATCAGATTTCGTCAGTACAGACATTTTACGACCAGTGGTATTCTTTTTATCTGGCCAAAACTGAACATTCCAGCTTTGCTCCAACGCCGTAGCAGGGCCACGTTCTTGACCTTGTAATGCCATCCACGCAAGCATCGTTTGATGCCATTGCTGTTTTACTTGTGCATCATCTTTCGACTCTGATGCGCAGTAATCCGCGAAGCGCTGTTCAAGTTCTGTGGTTTGCGCTAAAAACGTCTGAGCTGATTGAAACTCAACCTCGTACACGCTTTGAGAAATATGACTTGTACTCTCAGGCTTGGCTGAGCTCGAACCGATGGTCGATTGGCAACCAACCAAACTTAACGTTGCGGCAATCGCACTCACTAACAGTGTTTTTTTCATGGTTGCTTCCTTATAGAGAGTTCAGAAACGCAATGAGAGCATCACGTTCTTTTTTGTTCAGAGCTAAAACATTTTGTTTCGCCGTTTCAGCTTCGCCGCCGTGCCACAACACCGCTTCCATCAGGTTACGAGCGCGGCCATCATGTAGAAAGTAAGTGTGTCCGTTTACTTCTTCGGTATAACCAATGCCCCATAGCGGTGCCGTTCGCCATTCACGGCCGTTTGCTAAGTATTCCGGACGGTTATCGGCTAAGCCTTTACCCATGTCATGCAAAAGCATGTCTGTGTATGGGTGGATAAGCTGCTCAGAAAGCGCTGGTAACTCTGGTCGTTTCGCCGTTTTAACACTGGTCTTGTGGCAGCTTTCACAGCCAGACGCAGCAAAGATTTGCTGACCAAGTTTCACGTTAGGATCATTGACGTTACGGCGAATAGGTACGGCTAAGTGTTGGCTGTAAAACTCTACGAAGTCGAGAATATTTTCACTCACCTCTGGTTTGCCGCCATTTGGCATGTCGTCACAAATGCTTTGTTTCGAGGTACAGTTTTCATTTGGGAATAAATGGCTCGTAAGACCCACATCACCATTAAATGCTGCTGCATTTTGCTGCATTAGCGTCGGTTGTCCTGCTTTCCAGCCAAAACGACCAATCGAGAAGTCGTCCTTCTCAATATCCCACACCTTATTGACTTTGCCTGAGATACCGTCTTTGTCGGCATCTTGTTCATCAGCCCAAGCAAGTAGCGTTTCGTCGGGAATACTCTCTAACAAACCAAGGCCGATCATTGGCGGTGCCACGCGTGCTGAGAACTCGGTATCAGGGTGCATATCGCCGTAACCCAGATCGGTAATGTTCAAATGAGGTTTTCTTAGCGTCACCGTCGTACCGTCTTTAAATTTCACTGGGACATCGGTGTAAGTGATTTCGATTTTGCCTTCTGGCGTTTGATCTTGCAGAGCGAAATCTTGAAGCTGGCCACCATAAGTCGGCTCAGGTATGCCGCCATCTTTGATGTAAGCTTTCTTTTGTTCTGGCGTCATCGCAGGAATGCTTAAGCGCACTAACATAGACACGGCATGTAAATCATCTTTCTCTGGCGGATGACCACGACCGTCTTTGATGTGACAATTCTGACAACCATTGGTGTTAAAAAGCGGGCCTAGGCCATCACGAGCGTCCGTTGACGCTGGCGCTTGTACCCAAGGGTTACGGAAAAAGCTGTTACCTACGCTAAAGTCGAGGCGTTTGCTCATTGGCAAGTTAGCAGCAGGAAGAGAATAGGCATTCGCGCCGTCTTTTTTAACACTGGTTTTGCCACCAGACTTAACATCATAAGCCATGGCAGAAGAAGAAAGGATCGCGGCTAGCGCAGAAATTAGGTATGGCTTCATATCATTGCTCTACATAGACAACAAGGGTGATAACAACGAGCTCAAACGTCAAAAGGGCTCACAAAGAGCCCTTATTTATTATGGTTTTCTTATTAAAACTCGTGGTCAGCAGTATCAGGGCTTAGGCTGTCGATGCCGACAATGCTTGCCGCACGCTCAATCGCACCGGTTTGTGCTACCAACGACATGATGGTGTCGTTTACTAGCGCGTTGCCTTGTGCGTTACCCGCTGCAATAAGTTGGTCAAAGTGCTGGTTGTTCTTCTCTGCAGAAGTCACTAGCTCACCAACTTGGCTACGTGTTGTATCAAACTGCTTTTGAATTTCGGTCGCGGCTTTCTTGTCTTTTTGAGCAACAAGGTTAGCGATACTTGGACCAGATAGCTCTTTGCCGTTTACACCTTTGTATGTACCTGTGTAAACGTTGTAGATGCCTTGCTCATTGTAGTAGTGAGAGTTGTGCGTGTTGTCTGAGAAACAATCGTGTTCGTCTTCAGTCGAGTTTGCCTCTAGTGCCACCTTCATGCGCTCACCCGCTAGCTCACCTAGAGAAAGAGAACCCATGCCGAATAGCATCTTACGAAGACCATTGTCAGCAGATTCGTTCAATAGCTCTTCACGGTAGTTGCCTTTCACTTCTGCAGACCACTGCTTTTCCATCCACTCTAGGTCTTGAACCAGTAGATCAGCGGCCGCTTTTAGGTACTCACCACGACGATCACAATGACCATTCGTACACTCAGAGCCAACGACGAAATCAGTGTAAGCACGTTGACCTGCACCCGCGTTAGTGCCGTTTAGGTCTTGACCCCAAAGCAAGAATTCAATCGCGTGGTAACCTGATGCAACGTTTGCCTCAGAACCGCCTACTTCGTTTAGATCCGCTAGCAATTCTGGAGTGATTTTTGAAACGTCCAGTTTAGAAGCACCAATCTGCAGACTTGTGTTCGCGATGATGTTGGCAGCAGCGCCCTCGTTACCCAATTCGTATTGGTAATCAGCCGCTACGTAGTCAATCAAACCTTCATCAAGTGGCCATGCGTTCAGCTGACCTTCCCAATCATCAACAATCGCGTTACCAAAACGGAAAACTTCAGACTGTTGGTAAGGCACGCGAGAATCTAGCCAAGCTTGTTTTACTTCTTCAAGCTTTTTCGCTGATGGTGATTGTAGAAATTCGTCGATTTTCACATCAAGCGCTTTCGCTGTTGTTACTGAATCAGCAAATACAGCATGGGCAACGTCCGCGTAATGTTCGACTACTTGTTGTTTAGTTACTGTGGCAGCAACGGTAGAACCACTGGCAATGAGGAGTGATGCAGCAATAGATTGGACTAAAACTTTTTTTGCATTCATCTGAAGCATCCTTGTTGAGCTTTTCAATTATCGTATTGGTAGTGCTAATTATTCTTATTTGCACTTTAGTCTCGAGATAATACAAATTTACAATTTATTTGCAACTCCAGATACAAAAAAACCTCATAAAAATGAGGTTTTTCACAGACTTTATTGTCAGTTTTATCTTTAGGATTAAACCTTTAGGTCATGTTTTCCGTGAGAGACTTTTGCCTTCAGATAATTTTCGTTGCCATCTTTGATATGTGCAGAGGTATTGACAACCTCGCCAATTTCAATTCCGTACTCAGATAACTCACGGATTTTCTTAGGGTTGTTCGTCACGAGGCGGATCTTATTCACGCCTAAAGCTTCTAGCATTTGTGCTGCTTCTGTGAAATCACGCAGGTCATCATCAAAGCCCAAATGGTTGTTAGCTTCGTACGTGTTCATGCCCTGGCTTTGTAAGCGGTATGCATCGATCTTATTGTACAAGCCAATACCACGACCTTCCTGACGGAGATACAAGATGATACCACCGGACTCGCCCATGCGATTGATCGTCTCTTCTAGTTGCTCACCACAGTCACAGCGTGAAGAGTGGAACACATCGCCTGTCAAACACTCAGAGTGCATACGAACTAAAGGCATGTCCTGAGTTTGGTCCGCTTGTTTAAAGATAATAGCAACATGCTCTTTGTCTGTCTTCAGACCATGGAAAGACAGAATTTCGGCATCAATGTTACTTTTTGCCCCGACTTTAAAATCTACTCTGGCACGTACTTCCGCCATATCTATACTCACTCGATTTATTGCTTGATGCGCTTGATGCGTTTTCGTTATTGCATTCATGGGATTTACTCGTTGCTCTTCAACTATGGGGACTGATACCGCATTTTGCAATATAGAGATCACAATTGAGGGCAGTTATCCACTCAAGACAGCAAAAGAGAAACACTCTCCAACTGAACAATTGTTATATTATAACAATTTAAAAAAACTACAATAAAAAACCCCAGACAAATTTTGTCTGGGGTTTCAAGAAGGTCGTTTGGTCTATCTTTTAATGGGTCTGACTGCGCTTCCAAACGGCGAGTTCAATCCAAACTGCTTCGAGTTCTTGGATTTCCTCGTCGGTCAACACGGCGAGCGTTGAAGTAACTTGAGGCAGGTTCGGTGATTGCAATGCACGAATCTGCGAATAGAAGTCTTTTTTAAGTTGTAATATAACTGAATCCACTGCGTGCACCTATTTCGTTCTTTTATTACTTATCCAGCTCAAAATTTTTATTTTCTTTATACTGGAAACTTCATAAATTCGGAAAAATGATAACATTCTGCTTGTTAAGTGCACAATTTATTTTTAATAGTGGAATAACGGTCACATTAATTACGCTTCACCATTCGGATCGAATATAAGACAAAAAAGATCAAAAATAGCACAGGAAAGATCCACAACAGCGCCGTGGAATAATTTAATGGTGGTTGGTACAGAACAATATTCCCATAACGAGCAACTAGATAGTCCTTTATTTCTTGATCTGAGCTGCCTTCATTGGCCATCGTATACACTTTCAACCTCAGGTCTTTAGCCGCTTGTGCATTAGACTCGACAAGGTTTTGGTTTTGACACTGCGGGCAGCGTAATGCCTTGGCTAACGAGGTTGCACGCTGTT
Organism: Vibrio sp. 1874; assembly: GCF_033344395.1. Classification (NCBI taxonomy): domain Bacteria; kingdom Pseudomonadati; phylum Pseudomonadota; class Gammaproteobacteria; order Vibrionales; family Vibrionaceae; genus Vibrio; species Vibrio sp. 1874. Next base: position 366,202 of record NZ_JAWPOR010000004.1, on the reverse strand, counting down.
GCACTTCAACGGAATGAAATTCAAACAGATCAACATTCTGTTCTATATCCGCACTTCTCGTGAAAGGAGAAAATAGTATAAATAGGATTAAAGTGAGGAGAAGATTATTAAATCGAAACATTCAAGTATCCTGAAAATATATCGTTCCATTTATCTGCCGTTAGCTCTCCACGATATTTGATCAATATACGACCATTTGGATCAATCAAGTAAGTTTCCGGCGTTCCGATAACACCTAGCTCCACAGCGAGCTTTCCATTAGGGTCACTAATTACTTCAATATATGGATTTCGTTTAGAGCTCAAATATTCACGAGCGGCTTGTTTTTGATCTCTATAATTCAGCCCAATAATAGGCACACCGAGTTCTGCTAACTGCAATAATTCTTCATGCTCTCGTTTGCATACTCCGCACCAAGATGCCCAAACATTCAATAATTTATATCCGTCGCTTTTGAACAACTGCTCAGAAACCATGTCATCAGAGATCAGAGAAGTAGAGCGAAAATTAGGTGCATCTAAATTTCGTTGTGGGGACAATTCAACATGTGGTCGCTCAGACAAAGCCACCGCAGTTACTACAGCAAACACGGCAACAGCCACAAACAGACCTGCGAGTTTAAGCGTATTTCTCGATCGCATTGATAGCCTCTCTCCTTTTCTTTAGGCCGGTTAATAGCGCACCAAACACAGCTAGTAGCCCGCCAGACCATATCCACCAAATACCTGCGCGGTACTGAACTTTAATCGCATAAGCATGAGTGTCGACTTTATCACCCAATGTCACGTAATAATCGCCATGCCATAGTGAACGAATCGCGGGCTCGGTCATATTCATCACTCGCACAGGGTAATGACGCTTTTGCGGGTTGAAATTGAGCATGCGGCCATCTTCCAAGTGCAAGGTGATCTGTCCTTGTTCCGCGGTGTAGTTTGGCCCCACCAGCCATTCGATACCATGATAATCGATAGTGATCCCCGCCCTTTGTTGAGAACTGCCGGGTTCGACACGTAAATTATGTTCATATGAGTAGTGACTGTTGAATACAGCTCCACTCACCGCCAGCGCAAAACCGATATGTGCCATCACGATTGGCATGAGTTTGCGCTTATTGGAACAACGAAACAGCATAACGAGATGCGCCACAATCACCCAAGTAGCCAATATTATGGTTAGCAATACTTCGAAATGCAGTACGTTCACTGAGAACATAAACCCGATCCCAGAGACTATAGATAACGCAATACTAATCGCGATATCAGTGCTTCCACTCGGAACTGCGCCTTTTGTCCATTTCAGCACTGGCATGAATGCTAAGGCAATCAGAGCCAGTATGCTTAATGGAAAGGTCAGACTATTAAAGTAAGGTGCGCCAACCGAAATGTTCCCTAAGCCGAGCAGTTGATAAACCATCGGATAAAAAGTGCCAAGAAAAACGATGGCAGTCGCAATAACCAGCAGCCCTTTGGCGATATAAGCAGTGTAAGCTTGGCTCGCTAGAGATTGAAGTTTGAAACGAGGGAGTTGTTCTCCTCGCAAAATCAATACGCCAAAAGTGATGATGACAAGCAAGCTCAATACACCAAGCAGCACTAAACCTTTAGTTGGGTCCACCGCAAAAGCGTGCACTGAAGTCAGCACGCCAGAGCGCACCACGAATGTCCCTAAAATGCTTAGGTTGAACGTAGCAAACGCCAGTGCATAGGTGCTCCAAATTGCGCCTCTGTTACGTGTTGCGACAACACCGCTGTGCAACAAAGCAGTACCAGTAAGCCAAGGGAGTAGAGAAGCGTTCTCCACAGGGTCCCAAAACCACCAGCCGCCCCACCCTAGCTCATTGTACGCCCACCATGATCCCACCAAGATACCCAACGTGAGCGTTCCCCATGCAAAAAACGCTGCGCTTCGAGCAACCACATACCAATCGCTCATCGGTTGTTTACCCAATAGGGCTGCTAATGCAAAAGCTAATATTGCAGCGTAACCGACATAACCGAGATAAAGCAATGGTGGATGAATGATAAGCCCAACATCTTGCAACATTGGGTTTAGATCTCGTCCTTCCGACGCCAATACTTGGGCATACTCGAACGGGTTAGAGGTCATTAACGTGAACCAAGCAAATGTCGCAATAAGAACGTTCATGATTCCTAAACAGTCACAAGTATATTGGGCGTTGAGCGGTGACTTAAATGCAATAAACGACGCCCATAAACTCAAGGTGACGACCCAAAACAACATGGAGCCTTGGTGCCCGCCCCAAGCGGCAGCAATCTTGAATGCTACGGGGAGTTGACTGTTGGAATGCGTAACAACATATTCCAACGCGAAGTTGTCTTGCACGAAGCAGACGATCAGAAGTGCTAAACAAATGAAGGAAGCTAAGCTAATGATGTGGGACATCGCGACTTGATGCGGCAATGTCGCCTTCTTACTCATAGCACGACGTAGCCAATGCAGCAACGATGCACAAGTCGATGTTACAGCCACCAATATCAGTAAGAAGAACCCTAGCTCAGCTTCCATTTATCCCCCTTACACTAAGGTCATTTGACCGGCATAGAGAATGAAAGTACGCAGCATAAGTACGCCAACCAAGCTCAACGTCGTGACCACAAAAACGTAACTGCCTTTGTGGCGCACTTCAGAAGGCGCCAACCAATTGAGAGTCAAAGGCGTTATCATGCCGATGAACACTACCCCACCCCAGAACCATTGAGCCCAGAATCCACTCGAAATAGCATTCCAAGCCGCGACTTCGTTCTGACCACCGCTGAAGATCAGTCCAGTAAAGAAAGTCACTAAGACAAACAGCTCAAACAATACTACTGGGCGTTCAAATCCGTGTACCCAAGACACACTTGGGCTGCTGGTCGACTCTTTAAACACCAAGATGCCGAACATCAAGCATGCCGCTGCACCCGAGGACAAACTAGAGAACAGGAACAAGATTGGCAGTACTGGATTGTTTAGCATTGGGTAAGTCTTCAATGCAGACAATAGAAAGCCAGTGTACGCTGCAAGCACGATGGCTAAGAAGCCCAAGAACAATTCAATGGCGTTGTTGGCTTTCCCCGCCTTAATCAAAATGCCATCGGCAAAATCCAGCAGTTTGCTTGGTAACTTCCCTTCACAGAAGCTGATGATTTGATGGCGGAAGATAACGCCAATCCAAACAAACAGCACCAGCATGTACACTTGGAACAAGATCACGCCCATCGACATCACAGACGTTGGGTTGTAGTAGATCATGATCTTCCAAAACTCTAAAGGCTTGGTTAAATGGAAAATCAAAATTACCAACCCAGCAATGATGCCAAATGGCGCAAGCCAAGCCATAGCTTTCATGATGCCGTTGTTTGCGGGATCACCTTCAATCACTTTGCGTTTTAAATAGATAGAAATCATCACCGCACCTGCTGACATCCCAGCAAGGAATAAGTAAATCGCGATGATCCAATCCCAGACTAACGAGTCAAAGTGGAATGCACTTTCGAAGCCGTTCATGATGACACCTCCCCTTTGCTATGCGGAATTTTGTACAGTTTAGGTTGCGTACCTAAATGCGATTTATCGCGATAGACAACATGGCTTTCGATAGCTTTGCTCACCTCGCTAGTTGGGTCATTCAAATCACCAAAGATGAGTGCTTTTGTTGGGCAAGATTCCACGCAAGCTGGCTGCTTACCTTGCGCTAGGTTGGTATCACGGCAGAAGTTACATTTATCCGCAGAGTGATCGACTGGATTAAAGAAGCGCACTTGGTAAGGGCAAGCGGCAAGGCAATAACCACATCCGACACATTTCTCTTTGTGCACATCCACGATGCCGGTCGCTTCATCTTTGTATGCAGCGCCTGTTGGACAAACGTACACACATGGTGGGTTATCACAGTGCTGACAGGATTCGCGAGTAAACTGGTATTCCACATCTGGAAATTCGCCAATCGGTTCACTGCGATGAATTTTAAGTCGCGTTACGCCTTCAGGGACTTTATTTACTTCGCGACAAGCATCGGTACAAGCGGTACAGCCAATACAGGCATTTTCATCATGAACCATACCCATGCGTTTCGCTTGTTCACTGTTGCTGGCATAGAGAGAGGAGCTAACAACGGAAGTGCCTGCAACGCCTGTAGTTAAAATCAACGCGCCGCTGCCGGCTAAAAAGTTTCTTCTCGAACATTTCATGCTATCTCTCCTCTTCTTTGGCAAGTTCAGGTTCGACGGCAAATTCAGAGTGACAATCCACACACTGCTTGATCAGTTGTTTTCTGTCGTACGACAACGCTTTGGTTTTCGCTGCGTGTACATCGTGGCAATTTGAACAAGTGAGGTTTTTGGCGTGCACATCGTGCGTCCAGTGGCTTTCTCTCAGCTGTGTCGGTGCGTGGCAATCCACACATTGGCCGTTGGCTTTAAGAATCATGCTTGGATCAAGGAACACTTTGTCGTGTACCTCTTTCGATTGCGCGGCAGAAAACTTAATCACATCAGGCGCACCTTCACGATGGTCGGGACCAATGTTGCTATGGCAATTGGTGCAATTAAGTTGCTTCCCTTGGCTGAGTAGAGCTTGCGGGTCATGCGAAAGGTTCAGAGTCTCTTTTGCATCCTTATGACATTGCAGACACTTGTAGTCACGGTCACGGATCAACTCGACTTGATGACGCTCAGCTTGAGCACCTTCAATCGGCTCTGAAGAAGTCGCATGGGCGGCGATGGAGAAACCATAGATGGCAAAGACGAAGAGAAGTTTCAGCATTGTCTCTATGGTCAATTTTATATTGCCCATATTGTTCTTTCCTTAGCTCGATAATAATTGATAACTATTCTCAATTATTTATTTGAGCGACAATTAATTTCCTCTGAAGATATTTTTTAGATCTTCAAATGACATCAATTCTTATTTCGGAAAGCCACAACGCTAAACCTATATTTATAATACCTCTATTATTCATAAGGGGTAGAAACGCCTGCTCAAAAAGCGAACTAAATCACCCTATTTTTAAAAAGGTTAAAAACCCAAAGCATTGCAGAACAATGACTTAACAACTACCACTTTAGAGGTATATAAATTCAAACATGACTGAGATCACTGGTGTAAATTGATCTAAAACAAGACAAGATTCACTCACTATTTCATCTATCCAATTAAGCAATATTATTAATCGTAGATCTCCAGTTCTTATTTGGAATAGCTCCTCACAACGCTGCTAATAAAAACGAATATGGAGATAACACTGTGAGCATAAAACACTGGATGAGCGCACCTATTGCGGTTGCGACCTTATTCGCCAGCCAATTATTTTTGGTTGGCGCTCCGTTAGCGGCAGAAGAGAAGGATTTTATCGATCCTCGAAATGACGCCTTTGAACAGAACCATCCCGACCAATACCACTCTTGGAAAGCAACATCCGAAAGTGAGCACATAGAAGATGCTCTAAGTGAAGACCCAAACATGGTTATCCTGTGGGCAGGTTATGGCTTCGCGAAAGACTACAACAAAGCGCGCGGTCACTTTTACGCACTTGATGATGTTCGCCAAACCTTACGTACTGGCGCACCAACCGACGAGAAGTCCGGGCCTATGCCGATGGCGTGCTGGAGCTGTAAAAGCCCAGACGTTGCTCGCGTGATTGATGAACGTGGTGAAGACGGTTATTTCGAAGGTAAATGGGCACGCTTAGGCTCAGAAATCGTCAACCCTATCGGTTGTTCCGATTGCCACAACACGGGCTCTGAAGCCTTCAAGAAAGGCGAACCCGCGCTGGCACTGACTCGCCCATACGTCGAGCGTGCTTTTGATACTATTGGTAAAAACTTTGATGAACAGTCTCGCCTAGATAAGCAAGCATCGGTCTGCGCTCAATGTCACGTTGAATACTACTTCACCGGCCCAACTAAAGCGGTTAAATTCCCATGGGATATGGGCACCACCGTTAATGACATGGAGAAATACTACGACGCGTTGAATTTCAAAGATTGGACGCATGCCGTATCTAACGCGCCGATGCTAAAAGCACAACACCCGGGTTTCGAAACTTGGAGAGCGGGTATTCATGGTAAAAACAAAGTGGTGTGTGTGGACTGCCACATGCCTAAAGTGACCAAAGAAGACGGTACGGTGTACACAGACCACAAAGTGGGTAACCCATTTGATCGTTTTGAAGACACCTGTGCGCAATGCCATACCCAAACTAAAGAGCAGCTACAAGGCATCGTCTCGACTCGCAAAGCGCAAGTACTGAACATGAAGCTAACCGCCGAGAAGCAAATCGTAGCGGCACACTTTGAAGCAGGCGCAGCGTGGAAAGCAGGTGCAACAGAAGCAGAGATGGAACCTATCCTACAAGATATTCGCCATGCACAATGGCGTTGGGACTACGCGATTGCTTCTCACGGTGTCCACATGCATGCTCCTGAGGTAGCACTAGAAGTACTTGGTACTGCAGTTGACCGCGCTGCTGACGCCCGTACCAAGTTGGTTCGCTTACTGGCAACCAAAGGCATTACTGACCCTGTTCAAATTCCAGATATCTCGACCAAAGCGAAAGCACAGCAAGCACTGGGCATGGATATGGATAAGATGAACGCAGACAAGAAACACTTCCTAGAAACGGTGGCACCAGAATGGGATAAAGCAGCAGCTGAACGCGAAGCCACATATTAGTCTAACTTGCAGAGGTTAGTTTATAGATACAACAAGGGGCGTACTGAACGCCCCTTTTCTTTCTTTATTATCTTTATCTCTTCATCCTGATTCTATCGAGAGACAAAAATCGAATGTACTAGCGACGAGGAAGCCTAGGTCTAGGTTGAATATTTGGACGTGCTTTAGGTATCTGCACATTTGGACGAGCAACTGGACGCTGGATCTTCGTTTCCGGTAATGCTTTTCTTTGTTGAACCTTTTCTTTCACCGCCTTGCCTTGTAAAGTCGCTGGTTCAATATGCTCCGGACGATTCTCCCATTGGGTTCGAATCTCTTGCTTTTGCTCGTCAGGCAGTGATTGCCAATGATCGTCAAGTTGGCGTTTCATGTTATCGATATTGGCGGACATATCGTCGTCTTTCCAATCTTCGACTTTGTCTTTGATGGATTGCTGTTGGTCTTCATCTAAACCATTCCACCACTCTTCCAGTTTCTCTTTGTATTCATCGTCGTTATCGCAACAGCCCGGATAGTAATAAATCCAGTAGTCGTCATGATCGTACCACCACGGGTCGTAGTAACCCGATGAATAATAAACCGTAGAGGAAGAGCCAGAATGATCGGAAGAGCTACAACCCGCCAGCACAGAGCCGCACAGCAAAACCAATATGCTTAGTGCTTTATTTTTCATTCGTTGCCCACCTTTCTCTCTATTGCTTGTTAAATTGTACGCTTACAATAGCTCTTTTGCTTTGTTAATAGAGTTAATGATTTGCACCCTATCTAAATTTGGATCATTAGAATCTAATAATATTACCCAGGCATCAATCGCTTCCTGAAATCGGAATGACAGAAAATGATCATTTGCGATCAAAGACAAAGCGGCTTCATTGTGCGGTTCTATCTGCAAAGCTTGCTCCAAAAGCAAGCTAACTTCTTGCGTCATTGATTGCTGGTGAATGTAGTACAAGGTCGTCGCTTTTGCGGCAAGTTGCGTGGCACTGACTGGCTCAGTCAGTTGGATCGCGTAATCAAAACAAATCAGCGCGCCATCAAATTCCCCCTCTAGCAGGTAGCCCTGCCCGAGTTGGAACCACAATTCAGCGTTGTTCGGATCTTCACGCAACTGGTCTTGAATCTCTTTCATGATGTCACGAGCAGTCATCATTCGTGACATTTCCGCTTGTATTGATTTAGGCGGAGTTTGATGCAGCAATAAGAAACTGGCACTCGTCACGACAAGTACTAACAGGCAAAAGCCAAACCATTGAGCAGGTTTAACTTTTGATGCACTCAGTGATAAGAGTACGATAAACAGCCCCATCAGAGTGATGGCAGCGAAAAACCAAACAGACATAACACGTCCTGTAAACAAAGATAACGTCAGTGTACGCATTTCTTACTTTAAATGCGTTGATACAGATACAAAAAAGCCGAGCAACTAAGGCTCGGCTTTTCATATCAGGATAACGATGTAAGATTACTCTTCGTTACCTTCCTCTGCATCATCAGCAGCTGGAGCGTCTTGCTGCGTATTTTCGTCTGTTGACTCTAACGCTTCTGCATCTTCATCAGCAGGCAGCTCTTCATCATCAACTTCTTCAATACGTTGCAAACCAACAACTGATTCATCTTCCGCAGTACGGATAAGCGTTACACCTTGTGTGTTACGACCAACTTGGCTAACTTCACCCACACGAGTACGTACTAACGTGCCAGCGTCGGTGATCATCATCATTTCATCACCTTCAACAACCTGGATAGCACCAACTACCGGGCCATTTCGCTCAGAAACTTTGATAGAAACTACACCTTGAGTGCCACGACCTTTTGTCGGGTACTCGCTAAGTGCTGTGCGTTTACCATAACCGTTTTCTGTAACCGTTAGGATGTCGCCTTCGTGCGAAGGAACAATAAGTGATACAACTTGGTCATTTTCAGCCAGTTTCATACCACGAACACCAGAGGCGGTACGACCCATAGGACGAACACCTTTAAACTTGATCTCTGGCTGACCATTCTCATCAAGAACTGGTTTACCATTTTCATCAAGTACTGGAATCTCTTCTGCTTCTTTAAAGCGAACCACTTTACCCGCTTTAGAGAACAGCATGATTTCATTTTCGCCGTTAGTGATATCCACACCGATTAACGAATCGTCTTCACGTAGGTTCACAGCGATTAGGCCGTTTGAACGTACGTTTGCAAACTGGTTCAACGGCGTTTTCTTAACCGTACCGTCACCTGTTGCCATGAAGATGAATTTGTCTTCAGAGAATTCATCAACACGTAGAATCGCGGTAATGCGCTCACCTTCTTCGAGTGGAAGGATGTTCACAATTGGCTTACCACGCGCAGTACGGCTCGCTAGAGGCAATTGGTAAACTTTCAGGCGGTATGTTTTACCACGAGTAGAGAAACACAAGATGTTATCGTGGGTATTCGCCACTAGAAGACGCTCGATATGGTCTTCATCTTTCATCTTAGTCGCACTCTTGCCTTTACCACCACGGCGCTGTGACTCGTAGTCGCTCAGTACTTGGTACTTAACGTAACCACCGTGAGATAGAGTAACCACAACGTCTTCACGTGCGATCAGCTCTTCCATGTCAATATCATGGCTCGCAGCTGTGATTTCTGTACGACGAGCGTCACCAAAGCCGTCACGAACCGCTTCAAGTTCTTCACGGATCACTTCCATCAAACGCTCAGTGCTCGCAAGGATATGCATGAGTTCAGCGATTTCTTCTAGAAGTGTTTTGTATTCGCCAAGAATCTTCTCGTGTTCTAGACCTGTTAGTTTATGTAAACGTAGATCTAGGATAGCTTGTGCTTGTTGCTCAGTCAGGAAGTACTGACCATCACGAATACCGTATTCAGGCTCTAGCCATTCAGGGCGCGCAGCATCTGTACCAGCACGCTCTAGCATTGCTGAAACGTTGCCTAAATCCCAACCACGAGCGATAAGACCCGCTTTTGCTTCAGCCGGTGTAGGTGCCTTACGGATAAGCTCAATAATTTCATCAATGTTAGCAAGCGCTAGAGCTAAACCTTCAAGGATATGAGCACGTTCACGCGCTTTACGCAGTTCGAAAATAGTACGGCGTGTCACAACTTCACGACGGTGATCAACAAAGCACTTCAACATATCTTTTAGGTTGAATAGCTGTGGCTGGCCATTGTTTAGGGCCACCATGTTGATACCGAAAGTGGTTTGCAGCTGAGTCTGAGCGTAAAGGTTGTTTAGAACTACTTCGCCCACAGCATCGCGCTTACACTCAATAACAATGCGCATACCGTCTTTATCTGACTCGTCGCGCAGTGCACTGATACCTTCTACTTTCTTATCTTTAACTAGCTCAGCGATCTTTTCGATCAAGCGAGCTTTGTTCACCTGGTAAGGAATTTCAGTGACGATAATGGTCTCTTTACCATTCTTCTCCACTTCGATGTCCGCTTTCGAACGCATGTAGATTTTGCCGCGACCTGTTTTGTACGCGTCTACAATGCCTTTACGACCGCTGATAAGCGCCGCCGTTGGGAAATCAGGACCAGGAATGTAATCCATTAGTTCATCAATAGTGATTTCTTCATTATTGATGTATGCAAGACAGCCATCAATCACTTCGCCAAGGTTATGAGGCGGGATGTTGGTTGCCATACCTACTGCGATACCAGAAGCACCGTTAACCAATAGGTTTGGAATTTTAGTTGGAAGAACCGCTGGGATCTGCTCAGTACCGTCGTAGTTTGGTACGTAGTCTACGGTTTCTTTGTCTAGGTCAGCCAATAGTTCATGGGCAATTTTTGCCATTCGAACTTCGGTGTAACGCATTGCCGCAGCAGAGTCGCCATCGATCGAGCCAAAGTTACCTTGACCATCGACCAGCATGTAACGAAGCGAGAACGGCTGAGCCATACGTACGATTGTGTCGTACACAGCACTATCACCGTGTGGGTGATATTTACCGATTACGTCGCCGACAACACGGGCTGATTTTTTATATGGTTTGTTCCAATCGTTGCCTAGTACGTTCATCGCGAATAAAACGCGGCGGTGTACTGGTTTTAGGCCATCACGCACATCTGGAAGAGCACGACCCACGATGACTGACATCGCATAGTCTAGGTATGAACCTCTAAGCTCATCTTCAATGTTTACGGGCGTGATCTCTTTAGCTAAATCGCTCATAGAGCCATTATCCCTCTATTATCTGATCGTAATTACGATACGTGTAAGGTGCAAAAATATAACACACAATTCATCACTTCGGCATCACTTTCCCTCTCCTTTTATCAGGTTGTGAGCTTGGTTATGAATCAAATGTCGAGAATTTGCACACTCATCCCATATCTTTCTGATTAGTGGTTATATTTCGGTCAATATTGAGCAAAATCGGACCCTTTACGCGGAAAAGCGAGGTAAATTCCTTTAACCACACAACGCGAAAATGCAGGTTTTAGAGTTATTGTCACTGGCACCAGTTCAAGGATGAAGCAAAAACAATAGTTAGCGCTTTACAAATTACAGGCACCTGTCTCGATTGCCGCGCCAGTGAACTCTGTCATTGTCCCTTAACTAAGCACATCGAGGTTGTTTGGGTGTAAAACGTTGGAGTATACTGGCGCCCTCTAAAGGACTCAGATTGAATGCAATAAAACCAATTATGACTAAAGCACAAAACGTCGACCCAAGTGAAATTAAGAAATTCGAGGACATGGCTTCTCGATGGTGGGATTTAGAAGGCGAGTTTAAGCCACTTCATCAAATTAACCCACTTCGTTTGAACTATGTACTTGAAAAAGCAAATGGCTTGTTTGGCAAGCGCGCACTTGATGTCGGCTGTGGTGGTGGCATTCTTGCTGAAAGCATGGCAAAAGAAGGCGCTATTGTGACGGGGCTTGATATGGGTAAAGAACCATTAGAAGTCGCGCGACTACATGCATTAGAAACAGGTACTCAACTGACCTACATTCAGAGCACAATAGAAGACCACGCTATAGAAAACGCAGGAACTTACGATGTCGTGACTTGTATGGAGATGCTTGAACACGTTCCAGATCCTCTCTCCGTTATCCGCTCTTGTGCTGCGCTAGTCAAACCCGGTGGTCACGTGTTTTTCTCAACTTTGAACCGAAACATTAAGTCGTACTTATTTGCTATTGTCGGTGCTGAGAAGCTTCTTAAGATTGTTCCTGAAGGCACTCATGAGCACGATAAGTTTATCAAGCCAGCCGAAATGATGAAGATGATAGACCAAACTGACTTGACGGAAATGGGCATTACTGGGCTTCATTACAACCCTCTAAATGACAGCTACAAACTCGGTCGTAATGTAGATGTAAACTACATCGTTCATACTAAAAAATACTGAACGCTATTAAGTTAAAAAATGAGTTTTGTGATTGACATTTTTTAAAGAAAATGAATCGGAAGCGGTAGCACAAAGTTGCCGCTTTTTTTGTCTTTTTATGGCTAAAATTCGTGCTCTAGATTCCATTTTGACCAAGCCATTTTTCGTAGATAAAAACGGCCAAAGATCAAGGAAAATATTTTTGCATGCGGTTATTTCTAAACCGATCTCGAAACCGTACTTTTAACCATTCAAGTCTGCCCTTTTCTCATCGGTTAGTGTTCACTTACTGATTTTTTTCATTTTGTCAGTTATCCACAAGTCATCCCCGAACTGTACCTTGATAAATCAGTGTAATAGCACTATCTTGTAACCCGCAAACAAATGAACCCCTATATGTTGTGTTTAAGCGACAATATATAGATAGACTTTGATCACAAAGCCGCCGCAAGCTTTACTCATATTGCACATAAACAAACAAAAATACGGCTTTTATCAGTTTTCTTAGGGAAATAAAGCAGAATGAACCAACAACTTACCGTCACCAAGCGTGATGGCCGTAAAGAAAGTATCGATCTGGATAAAATCCACCGCGTTATCACTTGGGCTGCAGAAGGTCTAGATAATGTTTCGGTTTCTCAAGTAGAACTTCGCGCTCACATCCAGTTTTACGACGGCATCACAACGACAGATATTCACGAGACAATCATCAAGTCTGCGGCAGACCTGATCTCTGAAGAGACTCCGGATTACCAATACCTAGCTGCTCGCCTAGCGGTATTCCATCTGCGTAAAAAAGCGTATGGCCAATACGAGCCACCAACGCTTTATGATCACGTGTCTCGCCTCGTCGATATGGGTAAGTACGATCAACATATTCTAGAAGACTACACAAAAGCAGAACTCGACGAACTTGATGCGTACCTCGACCATAAACGCGACCTAAACTTCTCATACGCGGCAGTTAAGCAGCTAGAGGGTAAGTACTTCGTACAGAACCGTGTTACGGGCCAAATTTACGAAAGTGCTCAGTTCTTATACATCCTTGTAGCAGCGTGCTTATTTGCGAAATATCCAAAAGCGACACGTCTTGATTACATCAAACGTTTCTACGATGCGACATCGACATTTAAGATTTCTCTACCTACGCCAATTATGTCTGGCGTGCGTACCCCTACTCGCCAGTTCAGCTCATGTGTTCTGATCGAGTGTGGAGACAGTCTTGATTCTATTAACGCAACAGCAAGCTCAATTGTTCGTTATGTATCTCAGCGCGCTGGTATTGGTATCAACGCAGGTCGTATCCGTGCATTAGGCTCAGAGATTCGCGGTGGTGAAGCATTCCACACTGGTTGTATTCCGTTCTACAAGTACTTCCAAACAGCAGTAAAATGTTGTTCACAAGGTGGTGTACGTGGTGGCGCAGCTACTGTGTTCTACCCAATGTGGCACGGTGAAGCACGCTCACTAATGGTACTTAAGAACAACCGTGGTGTTGAAGAAAACCGTGTTCGTCACATGGACTACGGTGTTCAGTTAAACAAACTGATGTACCAACGTTTAGTTGAAGGCGGCAATATTACGCTATTCTCACCATCTGATGTACCTGGTCTGTACGACGCATTCTTCGAAAACCAAGAAGAGTTTGAGCGTCTATACGTGAAGTACGAGAACGATCCTTCAATCAAGAAAGAAACGGTTAAAGCGATTGAAATGTTCACTCTGCTAATGCAAGAGCGTGCATCAACGGGTCGTATCTACATCCAGAACGTGGACCATTGTAATACTCACAGCCCATTTGATTCTGAAGTCGCTCCAGTTCGTCAGTCGAACCTATGTTTAGAAATCGCACTGCCAACGAAACCATTAACTAACGTTGAAGATGACTCAGGCGAGATCGCACTGTGTACGCTTTCTGCATTCAACTTAGGTGCTATCAAGTCTCTAGATGATTTCGAAGAGCTATCCGATCTTGTTGTTCGTGCGTTAGATGCACTGCTTGATTACCAAGATTACCCTCTACCAGCGGCATACAAATCGACTATGAACCGTCGTACGCTAGGTGTTGGTGTGATTAACTTTGCTTACTACTTAGCGAAGAATGGCGTGAAATACTCTGACGGTAGCGCGAACGGCCTAACTCACCGTACGTTCGAAGCAATGCAGTACTACCTATTGAAAGCATCTGTAGCACTGGCGAAAGAACAAGGTAAGTGTCCTTCATTCGACGAGACGAACTACGCGAAAGGCTTACTGCCGATTGATACGTATAAGAAAGATATCGACCTAATTTGTGACGAAGCGCTGCACTACGACTGGGACAGCCTACGTAAAGAAATTATGGAGCACGGCCTACGTAACTCAACACTGACTGCACTAATGCCTTCTGAGACTTCTTCTCAGATTTCAAACGCAACTAACGGTATTGAGCCACCACGTGGTTACGTTTCAGTAAAAGCTTCGAAAGACGGTATCCTGAAGCAAGTTGTACCAGAGTTCACAGAACTTAAAGACAGCTATGAACTGCTTTGGAATATCGGTTCGAACGACGGTTATCTGCACCTTGTGGGTATTATGCAGAAGTTTGTTGACCAAGCTATCTCTGCTAATACTAACTACGACCCGTCACGTTACGAGACTGGCAAGGTTCCAATGAAGAAACTACTTCAAGACCTGCTAACAGCGTATAAGTTTGGTGTGAAAACGCTTTACTACCACAACACTCGTGATGGCGCGAAAGATGAACAGAAAGACGCTGTTCAACCACAAGATGACGATTGTGCTGGCGGCGGTTGTAAGATTTAATCTTCCCGTACCTAGCGAACCCGTAAAGACAGACTATCGATAACCTCCCCCTTACGGGGAGGTTTAAAAGGAATTGAGGCATTATGGCTTACAGTACTTTTAACCAAAAAAAGAATGACCAATTGAAGGAACCAATGTTCCTAGGTCAATCAGTAAACGTTGCACGTTACGACCAACAAAAGTTTGAGATTTTCGAAAAACTTATCGAGAAACAACTTTCTTTCTTCTGGCGTCCAGAAGAAGTAGACGTATCTAGCGACCGTATCGATTACAACAAACTGCCAGATCACGAGAAGCACATCTTCATCTCTAACTTGAAGTACCAAACGCTTCTTGACTCTATCCAAGGCCGCAGCCCTAACGTGGCACTGCTGCCGCTTGTGTCTCTACCAGAACTAGAGACTTGGATTGAGACTTGGTCTTTCTCTGAAACGATTCACTCTCGTTCTTACACACACATTATTCGTAACATCGTGAACGACCCTGCTGTAGTGTTTGATGATATCGTTGAGAACGAGCACATTCTGAAGCGTGCAAAAGACATCGCGCACTACTACGACGATTTGATTCAAGCGACGAATGATTACCATCGCTACGGTGAAGGTGAGCATGTCCTTAACGGTGAAACGGTTAAGGTTAGTCTGTACGATCTTAAGAAGAAGCTGTACATCTGTTTGATGTCTGTTAACGCATTAGAAGCTATTCGTTTTTACGTCAGTTTCGCATGTTCTTTCGCTTTCGCAGAACGCGAACTAATGGAAGGTAACGCGAAAATCATCAAGCTGATCGCTCGTGACGAAGCACTTCACTTAAATGGCACGCAGCACATGATCAACCTGCTACGTAACGGTCAAGATGACTTCACTTTCATGCAAATCGCAGAAGAGGCAAAACAGGACTGTTTTGACCTATTCAAAGAAGCGGCTGAGCAAGAAAAAGAGTGGGCAGAGTATCTATTCAAAGATGGCTCTATGATCGGTCTAAACAAAGACATCCTAAGCCAATACGTTGAATACATCACAAATATTCGTATGCAAGCGGTAGGTCTACCAGCAGCGTATCCAGAAGCAACAACTAACCCAATTCCATGGATTAACGCTTGGTTGTCTTCAGATAACGTTCAAGTTGCGCCTCAAGAAGCAGAAATCTCTTCTTACCTTGTGGGTCAAATTGACAATGAAGTTCGCGCAGATGACTTCGAAGGATTCGAGCTGTAATGGCAACACTCAAAATCAACAAACTGATCAGCATTGAATCCAACCCTTCCAATACGATTTTGGAAACAATGGAGCAAGCTGGCCTATTACCAGAATACAACTGCCGTGATGGGCACTGCGGCGCCTGTCGCTGCAAATTGGAGTCTGGTGAAGTGGAGTATGTTGGTTTTGCCATGGCTTACACACAAAGTGATGAAATATTACCTTGTATCTGTAAAGCAAAATCAGATTTGTCACTTAGCGGCGTTAACTACGCGATGAAAGAAAAGCAGCGCGCATAACGTTGACTCGACGGTATAAAATGCAAAAGCCAAGGTAATCACGTTGGCTTTTTTGTCTCTGTGTTTTGTCTCTCAGACTACTGTATAGAGCTTTGGTTATAAAGCACTGCTCGGGAGGTGCATCTCTTTAACTTTCTCTAAAAATGCATAATGCGCAAACATCGGTTTACGTTCTAGGTAGCGACGCAACAAGTCTAATGCTGCCGTGCTGATCACTTTAACTTGATCACTGCGCTGATACTTTTTCGAGAGTTTATATAACGCTCCCCACTCGCCTGACGGTGTCGATAAAGCGACGGAAAAAACACCCTCTTCAATATGGCCAGTAACGAGTGATAAATCCGTCCCACACTTCTCTCGCGTAGCACCAGCCAGAGCAAACGTTTCCGCTAATGGATCTCCGCTGTTGGCCATCGCTTGAGTCAGGCTCGGTAGTATCCAACCATGCCCTAGTTGCTTTTCAGCGTTTTCATCACCGTTTAGCCAGTACGTTAAGTATCCTCCGCTACTTTTTTCGGAGGTCGACACTGTTAGTCCTTTATCGACCAACAACTGGCCGACATTTTCAACCATAGGTAAGTCAATACTAACGGTATTACTCTCAAGGTGTTTATTAATTATCTGTACTAGTTTCAAACGCTGTTCAAGCTGATCTGAAGGACCAAAAAGTTTCACTTCAATAAAAGGCAAGTAAGAGCGATACCCTAGCTCATAGCCTTGAGGAAGTTTTAGCTGATCTAGCTTATCTGAAATACCGGATTCAGACAGACCAAACGTGTAGATTCGGCTACAACATGAACCTTGCACATCTGGAAACACTCTTCTCAGATCGGGAAGAATTTGCGTCTCTGCCATGAGCTTAAATTCACTTGGTACCCCCGGTGTGAAATAAAAAATGGCATCATTAATCAGCATTTTGAAACCGCAAGCAGTGCCTATCGGGTTGTCCAATATCTCTGCTGTTTCTGGCAGCATCGCTTGCTTTAAATTACTGTCCGGCATAGGGATGCCACGTCGAGCATACAAACTTTCTAGATGCTGCAACCACTCTTTGAATAGCACCAGTTTACAATCGGCGGCTCTCGCGGCGGCGGCAGCACTCATGTCATCCGTTGTAGGGCCTAAACCACCATTAACAATAACCACATCGTTGTTAAAACTGAGCATTAAAAACTCTTCAACCAAACTCGATAGGCTATCGCCAACCGTTGAGCGCTTTGTTAAGCCAAATCCATGTTGATAAAACAGGCTAGACAACCATGCCGCATTAGTATCAACAATATCACCGTGGAGGACTTCCTCACCAGTACTAAGCAATGCTATTTTCACAACTGACTCCTGAACGTAAGCACAATCCTATTTTCGTTATAGCGCTTATTTTTCTTTTTATTTGGACAAATCTCGCCGAGGTTTGTTGGGACTAAATAAGGGTCAAGTGTTTAAATGATTGATGTTTTGAGGGATAATTACGAGCCCGAACATACACCATTAACTCGGAGACCTTTGTGTCAAAATCATCCATGTTCAAGACGACTCTAACAGGCCTTTGCTTGGCTTCGTCAGCGCTTGCGCACGCAAGTCACTATGACCTAAGCCGTCATACAGAGTTTTCTTACACACCTGATTGTTTGTCAGGTTACTGCGAAACGACGACTCTGTACACCTTCGAGGCTCAAAATCGCGGTGTTATGTATGAACAGAATAATGATGATTCGCTAAACCTTGACGCAGGGCTTCAGCCTAAACATCTCATCATCCCTCAAGATAAAGACTGGGATTATCTGATGGGTCAAACCTACACCATTCTAGGTCTCAGTATCGCGACCGTAGGCATGATGACTTTTCTTCCAGAAAGTATCACCAAATGGGACGAAGAAGACCGAGACATGAGTAAGTTGGGGCAAAAGTGGAAAGATAATGTCTCTGACGGCCCCGTTTGGGATCGCGATGAACATGTCCTCAACTACATCATGCACCCATATTTTGGCGGCGTTTACTACACGGCAGCACGTCACGCTGGCTATAATGAATTTCAGTCGTTTTTGTACTCCGCAACTATGTCGACGTTCTTTTGGGAGTATGGCGTGGAGGCGTTCGCAGAAGTACCATCTTGGCAGGATATTTTTATCACACCATTCTTTGGTGCTGTTGTTGGTGAAATGATGTTAACGGCTGAGCAAGACATTATTGCCAACGGCGGCGAAGTTATGGGCTCTGAAACCGCAGGTGATGTTTCGCTCTTCTTCTTAAACCCTGTTGGACATATTCATTATTGGGTAACTGATGCATGGGGCGGTAGTGCAGAACTACAATTCAATTCATCACCTTGGTTTGGAAATCAAGATGTTGCAAAATTCGCCATGGACGCAGGCGCAAACTATGACAGTCAATTTTATGGTGTCGAGTTAAAAGTAACGTTCTAATCCTAAGTTGATACTCGGTAAAAAGCAGCCTTACGATGGCTGCTTTTTTGTGCTCTGAACATTATTTTAATTATTTCCATCACGAATTAGTGTTAAAAATTGACTTTCATCAAACATTACCTGCCCTTAGCACCTACACTAAATAAAAGGATTTATTCCAATAACTTAAGTAGCACGTTTATTCGTACTGCGTCCAAACCTTGATTCCAGGAGGGGACATTATGAACACCGTATTTATTGTTAATTTTGTCGGACAAGCGTCACCCGCCACGATTAAAGAGCTCGCTGCAATCACACACGAAAACGGCGGGAAATGGCTGATCAGCAAAGTAAACTTTATCGAAGACCAAGTTGCAGGTGTCATCAAAGTAGAGCTTCCAAGAGAAAATGTCGACATCGTTAAACAAGCGTTCTCTTCTTGTCAGACTCTTGTTGTTAGGTTCGTCGACTCTGAGCCTCACTCATATCGTGAAGACACTATCTTCCAACTTCGTTTAGATGCCAACGATAGAGCGGGTATTGTGAATGAAATTACTCACGTTCTCGATAATCAAGGTATCTCAATTTTAGATATGGATTGTCAGCGTGTATTCATTGCTGGAGGCGGAGGGGTAAGCTCTAGCTTATTCAGCGCTAAAATGGCGATAAAACTACCTAGCGAGCTAGAAATTGAAGACATAGCCAATGAGTTAGAATCTCTGAGTGAAGACACTCGTGTAATTGTAGAAAGCTAACTGCATACCTTTAACGCTTCCCCAATAAAAAGAGCAGCAATTCAGCTGCTCTTTGTCGTTCTAATACTCAATACGTTTTATTTCACTGACCACTGAGACAGTGAACGTTTGAAATCAGAGTAGTCAAATTCATTCAGTTTTTGAATGTCACCATTCGAGCGTTCACAGTAGACCGACGGCATACGTAGACCGTTAAACCAGTTCAGTTTCACCATGGTGTAACCGGCACTATCTAGAATATGCAGACGCTGTCCTATCTCTAGAGGCTGTTCGAAGTTCGCCACGCAGAACTGGTCACCAGCCAAACAAGAGCACGAGCCGATCACATACTCATGTTCACCATTTTCAGATGCTTCAAGAATTGACGCTGGCTCATTGTAGATCAACGTATCTAAGCGGTGAGCTTCTGTGGCTGAATCGACAATCGCCGTCTTCTTTACGTTCTCTACAATATCAACCACTGTTACAACGAGATCAGTTGTCTTAGTAATTATCGCTTCACCCGGCTCTAAATACATTTGTACGCCGTGTTTCTCTGAGAACGCTTTAAGTGCTAACCCTAACTTCTCGATATCGTACCCCGGCCATGTGAAGAACACGCCGCCGCCCATGCTTACCCAGTCCAGCTTATCTAGGTACTCGCCAAACTGATCTGAAATAGCATCGAGTAAGCCGATAAACGCATCCACGTCTTTGTTCTCACAGTTCATGTGGAACATTACGCCATCAATACCATCAAAAATTTCCGGTTTGATGTGATCAGCTTGAACACCAAGACGAGAGAATTGACGCGCTGGGTTTGCTAAGTCTTGCCCTGCATAGCTCACACCTGGGTTTAGGCGCAAGCCAATCGATGCTTTACCTTCGACAATATGACGATAAGCCGCTAGCTGTGACTGAGAGTTAAAGATCATCTTGTCACAGATGTCCGCCACATCGCGAACGTCATCTTCGCTGTAACCCACACTGTATGCGTGTGTCTCACCGCCGAACGTTTCGTAGCCAAGCTTCACTTCAAACGGGCCAGAACTTGTTGTTCCGTCTAGGTAAGGCTTGATGATGTCGAATACACCCCATGTTGAGAAGCACTTCAGTGCTAATACAAGCTTCACACCAGAGATATCTTTTAGCTGTTTTGCTTTCTCTAGGTTCTCAATCAGCTTGTCTTCATTGATCATGAAGTATGGCGTTTTTAGTTCGTTTTGTTGCATTTTGATACCTTACGTCCCTTCGCCTTAGCAAAGGCCCTATAAAATCGAACAAAGCCGACGCAAGTGCATCGGCTTAAACGTACAAATAAGAGTCGCTAAATTCTTACTTCAATTTATGGATAACAGGTTGTCCTGGCTCCAGTTCTTGAACATGCCAATCTAGACCAATAGATGGCATGGTTTCTAGGAATGGGTCTGGATCTAGTTGTTCCATGTTGAACACGCCTTTGTCTGCCCACTTGCCACGGAAGAACTGCAAAGCCGCAGTGATCGCTGGTACGCCAGTGGTGTATGAGATAGCTTGGTGTTCAACATCTTCGTATGCGACTTCGTGATCAGCGTTGTTGTAAATAAATACACTGCGCTCTTTACCATCTTTCTTACCTTGAACCCAAGTACCGATACACGTTAGGCCAGTGTAGCCTGGTGCGAGTGATGTTGGATCTGGTAGTAGTGCTTTTAGCACGTGCAAAGGTTGAACAACCGTACCGTCGTGAAGCGTTAGTGGATCTGGGCTGAGTAGACCGATGTCGCGCATCACATTGAAGTAGTTTAGGTAACGGTCACCAAAGCCCATCCAGAATTCGATGCGTTTCGCCGGGATGAACTCTTGCATAGATCGAACTTCGTCGTGCGCCATTGAGTACACTTTGTGTGAACCACAATTCGGGAATTCAAACTCAAGCATACGTGAGTGACAAGGTACTTGTTTCCACTCGCCGTTTTCCCAGTAGAACGAATCGCCTTGAATCTCAAGCATGTTCGTTTCTGGATCAAAGTTAGTTGCGAACTTCTTACCGTGGTCGCCTGCGTTTACATCCATTACGTCGATAGTATCGATTTCATCGAACAGATGCTTCACTGCGTATGCGGCAAACACCGATACTACGCCCGGATCGAAACCAGCACCAAGAATACCTGTAATGCCGGCTTCTTCAAACTTCTCACGGTAACCCCACTGCCAATCGTAAGCTTGAGGTACTTGTTGGCCTTCAGAGCACAAATCAACCGCAACAGATGTATCAAGGTATGACACTTTAGCTTGGTAACATGCTTCCATAATAGACATGTTCACCCAAGGAGGACCTGCGTTGATCACTAAGTCAGGTTGTACTTCTTTAATTAAAGCAACTAAAGAATCTACGTCGTCCGCGTTTACCGCTCGCGCTTCTAATTTCTTAGTTGAATCTTTCAGATTGTTTTTCTTCTGAATCGATTCGATGATTTTCTCACACTTACCTACGGTACGTGATGCGATTGTGATATCACCCAGAACGTCGTTGTTTTGTGCTGCTTTATGTGCAACTACCCAGCCAACGCCGCCTGCACCAATCTGTAGAATTGCCATAGTTTTCCGTTACCTTTGTTAAACTAGCTCTGCCGCTAGCGTATTGATTTTTGAGAGCAAAGATTCAAAGTCCGCCGTCGTCAGACACGGGTTCAAAATCGTAAATTTCAATGCAGTTTTATCGTCGACAATGGTTTCACCCAATACCGCGATACCGCGTGTTAACGCTTCTAAGCGCAACGTTTTGTTCAGTTCATCAAGATCCGCTGATTCATGTGTCGCGCGGAACAGAACCGTAGATAGTGATGGTTCAGCCAACAACTCAAAGTGTTTGTTATCTCGAATCATGTCCGCCACTTCAAGCGTCTGTTCAAGCAAATGATCATACATATCGCCTAGGGCTTTTGGCCCTACGCTTTGCATCGTCATAAACACTTTGAGCGCATCAAAGCGCTTAGTTGTCGCAATAGACTTATCCACCAAGTTCGGTAGTTCGTCGTGTTCGCGGTTCAAATAGTCTGCATGGTGAAGCAGGAATTTAAAGTTAGACTTGTCATTTACCAATAGCGCACCACAACTGATGGTTTGGTAAAACAGCTTATGGAAGTCTACGCTGATGGAATGTGCACGCTCACAACCTTTCAGACGCGCTTTTTGGCTACTTAGAATCAGAGCTCCACCGTATGCACCGTCGACGTGCATCCACATGTCATGTTTCGCTGCGATATCGGCGATAAAGTCTAAGTCATCAATAGCACCGTGGTCCGTTGTACCCGCTGTACCAACAATGGCAAATGGGATCAAACCTTCTGCTTTGGCCTGATTGAGAACTTCGTCTAATTTAGTGACATCCATCGTTCCATCGGCATTAGCATCGACGGTCATGACCGCTTTTTCACCCAATCCCATCCAAGACGCTGATTTTTGAACCGTGAAGTGGGATTTTTTCGAACATACAATACGTAGCTTGTCTGCGTATTCAGGAAGGCCAAGCTTTTGAATTGAGTGTGCACTGAGTTTGTCAGCAATCCAATCTCGCGCAAGCATCAAACCCATTTGGTTACTTTGCGTGCCGCCGCTCGTGAAGATACCGTCCGCTTTTGCACCTAACTCGTATTTATCGCATAGCCAGTTCACAACTTTCTGTTCAACATAAGTCGCTGATGAAGCTTGATCCCATGAGTCCATCGACTGGTTCAAAGCCGCAATCATTGCCTCTGCCGCAATCGCTGGCATCAACGGTGGAGTATGTAGGTGAGCAATACAATCTGGATGTTGAGTAAAAATTGCGTTTTTCGCGACCAGCTCAGCAGCATCGTCGATAACGGATTTAAGAGGCGCATTTCCATTATCAAGATCAACGTCGTGAATCGCTGCTTCCAATGCTTTTGGATCCATACCTGAATACGGTGCAGTCACTTGTTCAAACACTGACTTCATTGCCGTAGTAGTGTGATTCATCACCGAAGCAAATTCATTGCTGCCCATCTCTCCAGTGTGGATGAAATGCTTCTTCCATTCATCTTGTGGCTGAGTTTCGATGTGACTACCGCCAGCCGCTAAAATCGCGTCTTCAAATACACGTAAAGCAAAGTCGATTTGTTCAAACGAGATGATAAGAGGAGGAAGGAAACGAATTACTGCGCCTTCGCGTCCACCTTTCTCAACGATCAAGCCACGCTCGAGTGCTGCGCGTTGAATAGAAAGTGTGAGTTCACTATCCGCTTGAGGTTCACCAAATTTATTGAGCTCACCGTTTGGATTTTTAATCTCCACGCCTAGCATCAAACCTTTGCCACGAACCTCTGCGATACAGTTCACACGCTTTTGAATACTTTCAAGGCCGTAGCGCAGGTACTGACCCGCAATATTGGCATGCTCAACAAGATTATCACGCTGGATAATTTCTAATGCTTTCGCACCAGAGACCATAGCTAGCTGGTTACCACGAAATGTACCTGTGTGCTCGCCCGGCTTCCATGTATCATGTTGCTTGTTGATAACCAATAGCGACATTGGTAAGCCACCACCAATTGCTTTTGATAAACACAGAATATCTGGAACAATGCCCGACTCTTCGAACGCGAAATTGTAGCCAGTTTTACCAACACCACACTGGATCTCATCGAAGATCAGTAAGATACCGTGTTCATCACAAATACGACGTAACTCTCGTAGCCAGAATGCTGGCGCAGGAACAACACCACCCTCACCTTGCACTGGCTCCACGATAATCGCGGCAGGCTTCATAATGCCTGACTCATCATCGTTTAAAAGACGATCGATATAGCGAATACTTGCTTTCGCACCTTCATCACCGCCAAGCCCAAAAGGACAACGCAGGTTGTATGGGAAAGGCATAAAGTGCACATCCGACATCAAACCAGTTCGACGCGCTTTCGTGCCTAAGTTACCCATCATCCCCATCGTACCATTAGTCATACCATGGTATGCGCCACGGAAGGCAAACATGGTATTACGACCTGTCGTTTGTTTCGCGAGCTTGATAGCAGCTTCAACCGCATCAGCTCCAGACGGGCCACAAAATTGGATAACGCTGTTCTCGCTTAACTCTTGAGGAAGAAAAGATTTAACAGATTGAATAAACGTCGTTTTTGCTGATGTTGCAATATCTAGCGTCTGATATGGCAGTCCTGAATCTAATTGCTCTTTCAGCGCTTGGTTTATTTCAGGATGGTTATACCCCAAAGCTAGAGTGCCTGCCCCCGCAAGGCAGTCTAGAAAGATCTGTCCACGCGTATCTTCAACCAAGCACCCAAAGGCTTTTTTAATTGCGATCGGCAAACGACGTGGA
Organism: Vibrio sp. 1874; assembly: GCF_033344395.1. Lineage (NCBI taxonomy): Bacteria > Pseudomonadati > Pseudomonadota > Gammaproteobacteria > Vibrionales > Vibrionaceae > Vibrio > Vibrio sp. 1874. Next base: position 341,420 of record NZ_JAWPOR010000004.1, on the reverse strand, counting down.
TAAGAACGTACTTCAGATTCATGCTCAGCCTGATCAATCAATACTTGATCTGGCGTTAAGTCATACGTTCCCTCAACGATAGGAACCTGAGACGAAAAAATGTTTGCGATATTGCTATCGACTTCAAAGGCAGTGCTCATACTACATAATCCCTTGAATTATAATAATTCTGTATCCTGTATTAATAATCATTAGAATGAAATTACAGGAGGTGTGAATACCCCTCCGCATTTGTCAGTGCATAAATGACAAATACAGATCATCCGCCACGATACTCGCGGCTTTATATGTAAAAGGGATTAATCAAGGTTCTGTAATGCACCCGTTTTGTAAAACAGGACATTTCGGCAGTATGAAGCTGATTAGTGTGTGTTTATTCAAAGGTTTCAATGTTGGGTTTCCCATTAATATGCCGCGTTTACAGCATTAGTATCCCGTCTATCGACAAAAGGCTTTGCCGATACCTACCCTACGCAGTGTCACAATCAGCTTGAATGGTCACTACGCGTATCCCCCAGAGATCAAACGTTGTTAATTACGCTCCGAGATTGCGCGCGAATTTATCACAAAATAAAATCTTCTGGCAACGATTTTTCATATTAGTAACAGTGATGTAAATCACAACAAAACATACCCCATCGTAACTCGCATGTTCATATTCATGAGCTATGCTTTTCTGCTTCTCTCAAACAGCTGTTATTTAAACAAATATTCTTGAGATATCATCACCTCATCCAACAGAGGTTTAAGGTTGTGCTGCTTAATCGTAAAACATTCCTTTCTATATCCGGAACATTTAAAAACATAGCATTCTCGTCACAGCTTTGCCTGAAGTAAGAGTGGTTATTCACCACAAGTGATGGTTTAAACATAGACTAGTAGGAATAGCTAAGATGTTTTGCAATGGCAGAATGAACAATCACTTGAGTCAATGAGACAAAGGGTTCGCTACTTAACGAAGTCTGTGACAGAAAAGAAGTTTGAGATTTTCAAAAAAATACGAAAAAGGCCTAACATTTTCATGTTAGGCCTTAAATCTGGAGCGACACACGAGGTTCGAACTCGTGACCTCAACCTTGGCAAGGTTGCGCTCTACCAACTGAGCTAGTGTCGCATTTAATATGAGATGGTGCCCCGGGCCGGACTTGAACCGGCACAACGCGAACGTCGAGGGATTTTAAATCCCTTGTGTCTACCAATTCCACCACCAGGGCACACAAATATTCTTTGTGATGCCTTTACAGAAAAGTAAAACACCATCTGATACCGCTAAATGCCATATCAATAAAATTTGGAGCGACACACGAGGTTCGAACTCGTGACCTCAACCTTGGCAAGGTTGCGCTCTACCAACTGAGCTAGTGTCGCATTTTTCTCGAAAGCCATTCGCTCTCAAAAGAATAATGGAGGCGCCTCCCGGAGTCGAACCGAGGTCCACGGATTTGCAATCCGCTGCATAGCCACTCTGCCAAGGCGCCTCATTTGTGAATAAAGCTAAGCTTTTTCACCACCCTTTCGAGCCGTGCTCTCTTGGGTACGGGATGCATTCTACGGATTCGAGCGATCGAGTCAACACTATTTTTATTTTTTTAAATCGTTTGACTAGAATTTGTGCGAAAGACGATGGATTGCTTAGTTTTAATACTAAAAATCGCTTAAATACACTTGTTTATCATAAAACTTTGGCTACGCCTTACACTGCTGGCCGTGCGTTGCGTGCATTGAAGTATTAATAATCAGAAGACTCGCCTCTCTAAGACTCTCCAAGGACAAAAACAAGACTTAGATCACAAATAGAACTCTATCGAAGCAAAAGCCCCAGATACAAATTGCAAACATGGCCGTTAGCAAGCATTGAAAAGCGAGAGAAGCCAAAAAATGCTGTAGATTGTCTTAGATACAAAAAAGCAGGCTATTAAGCCTGCTTTCTAACATCAGAATTTAATGGTGCTCTTCATTCAACAGATCGTCTTTCGCAGCAGCCAAATATTGAATCATTGACCAATATGTCAAGAAAGTTGCCACATACAAGGCCGCAAAGCCTAGCCAAACCATCCATTCATCGTAACGCCATATCAACACCCATAAGGCGAACATTTGCGAAACAGTTTTTACTTTGCCAACCCAAGATACCGCAACACTTGCTCGCTTACCGATTTCAGCCATCCATTCTCGCAATGCTGAGATAATGATTTCTCGCGCAATCATCGTTACCGCAGGAATGGTCACCCAAATTGAATGATAATGTTCCGTGATTAGAATCAATGCCGTTGCCACTAGCACTTTATCAGCGACAGGATCAATAAACGCGCCAAAACGAGAAGTTTGGCCAAGTTTACGGGCCAACATGCCGTCAAGCCAGTCAGTAAAACCCGCTACCCAAAACACCATTGCTGCTGCAAACGGTGCCCATGAATAAGGTAGATAAAAGACAACCACAAAAACAGGGATTAGGAACAGTCTAAGAAGAGACAGAATGTTCGGGATATTCAAACGCATTTTATTATTCTCTTACACATTGCGGCTTAATGTTGCGCGATTTTCCTTATTGTTTCAATGCTTGGAAAATAATTTCTGCTAAAGAGTGACTTATTCCCGGTACTTTGGCGATTTCTTCGACACTTGCACGTTTAAGTTCTTGTAACCCACCCATGTGCTTGAGTAACGCCTGACGTCGTTTAGGGCCGATTCCCTCAATCCCTTCGAGTGCACTCGTACGTCTGGTTTTACCTCGCTTAGCACGGTGCCCCGCTATAGCATGGTTATGGCTTTCATCACGAATATGTTGAATAAGATGCAGCGCAGGAGCATCGCTTGGTAAATGAAACTCGTCCCCATCGACTGTAATCAGCGTTTCTAAACCTGGTTTGCGAGTAACGCCTTTTGCAATACCAATCATGATAGGACGCTTTGGCCAATCCCCCCAGTACTGCGAAATGATGTCATGCGCACGATTTAACTGACCTTTACCGCCATCGATAAAGATGATGTCGGGAATTTTCTCTACGTTTAATTGCTTCGAATAACGGCGCTCCAACGCTTGTCCCATTGCTGCGTAATCATCACCACCGGTAATCCCAGTAATGTTGTAGCGACGATACTCTTGCTTTACGGGGCCTTCGTTGTTGAACACAACACATGACGCAATCGTGCTTTCCCCCATCGTATGGGAGATATCAAAACATTCCATTCGAGCTATAGACTCCAACTTCAATGTTTCGCGAAGCGCATGAAAACGCTGATTAATCGTCATCTTGTGATTGATTTTGGTGGTAATCGCCGTTAGTGCATTCGTGTTCGAAAGCTTGAGATACCTTGCTCGAGAGCCAGTTGGCGAGGTATGGAAATGAACCTTACGACCTGCAACTTCACTTAACGCTTTCTGTATTGGCGCGATATCTTCTGCCAACTCTTGATTCAAAATAATACGAGAAGGAATCGTGCGTGCTTCGTTATGGCTCAAATAGTATTGAGTCAGAAAACTATCGAACACTTCCTGCTGGCTTGTATTTTGTGGGATTTTCGGAAAATGGCTACGGCTACCAAGCACTTTGCCTTGGCGTATCATCAGGATATGGATACACGCGATACCATTCTCCTGAGCAAACCCGAGTACATCCATATCATCCATGCTGTCTTCTGAGACGTACTGCTGCTCTTGAACACGTCTAATCGCTTGAATTTGATCGCGGAATTTAGCGGCATCTTCAAAGCGCAATTGCTGACTGGCAACTTCCATTTTCTCGATCAGTTGTTTGAGTACTTGCTGGTCTTTGCCTTGCAAAAACATGCGCACAAAGCCAACCAACTCTGCGTATTCTTCATCAGAAATGATGGTATCAACGCATGGCCCTGCACAACGGCCAATTTGGTACATCAAGCATGGGCGCGTTCGGTTGGAATAGACAGTGTCTTCACACTGGCGCACAGGAAATATCTTTTGCAGCAAATGCAATGTTTCTCTTACTGCACCAGAATCTGGGTAGGGGCCAAAATATTCACCTTTGCGCTTCTTGGCGCCACGGTGGATAGAAAGCCGTGGGTGCTTATGACCGCTAATAAAGATATAAGGGTAAGACTTATCATCTCGCAGCAACACATTGTATTTCGGTAAATACTGCTTGATGTAGTTATGCTCTAAGATCAACGCTTCTGTCTCAGTGTGAGTCACCGTGACGTCTATTTTGGCGATATTACTGACAAGCGCGCGAGTTTTCTCACTGTCTACTTTTTTTCGAAAGTAGCTTGAAAGGCGCTTTTTAAGGTCTTTGGCTTTACCTACGTAGATTACAACAGCTTCGGCGTTGTACATTCTGTAAACGCCGGGCTGATGAGTTACTGTCTTGAGAAAGGAAGCCGAATCGAAAGGAGGATTCACGCTAAAGGGTCTCGGTGTCCAGCATTCCGTGGCGAATCGCTAAGTGAGTTAACTCAACGTCACCATTAATGTCCAATTTACTAAAGAGTCGGTAGCGATAGCTGTTGACTGTCTTTGGACTTAAATTAAGTTGCTCAGAAATATCCGTTACCTTTTGGCCTTTGGTGATCATAAGCATGATCTGCAATTCACGTTCGGATAAGTCTTTAAAAGGGTTCTCAGAGGCTGGAGAAAATTGACTCAATGCCATCTGCTGCGCAATCTCTGGTGAGATGTAACGCTGACCACTATTAACTACACGAATCGCATTCACCATTTCGTCAGGGCCAGCACCTTTGGTTAAATAACCAGACGCACCTGCCTGCATCACCTTGGTTGGAAACGGGTTTTCTGTATGAACGGTAAGTACGATGATTTTCACATCAGGATTCACGCGAAGAATTTTTTTAGTGGCTTCCAAGCCACCAATTCCTGGCATGTTCATGTCCATTAAAACGACGTCAGCATGATTACTGCGACACCATTTTACTGCATCTTCACCGCTGTCAGCTTCTCCTGCTACGTTCATTCCACGGACGTCTTCAATAATACGTCGTATCCCTGTGCGAACCAGCTCGTGATCATCTACAAGGAAAACATTTATCAAACTTGTATCTCCACACTTTGTATTGGTTCTGCACCCACATAACCATTATTTGTTAAATGTGGATATCAGTATGACTGCCTATATACTAACGTAATCGACAAAAAATTGCTTTCTATGAATATGTGCTGAAACGCAAACTTTAGCAAGAACTTATTCATAAACCACTCTATTATTTTAGAGCGTGATGAGCAGAACCGAAATCTAAGAAAAGACAATTAACAACATTAAGTACAATAAATCAAGTAACTAGGTTTCATATTGCCCAGAGAAACACGCTATAACTTAAAATGACACTGTCCCTCTTGCACCAAAGACTAACTTTTAATCACTAATTCCAGCAAAAATTTGAGACGCTTTCTTTACTGGTTATTTTTACAGTTCTTAGTGTTAAACTAACGTTCTTCAAGTTTTCTAAGGTTTCTCACATTTGAATATTCAACAAGGCTTCCTGCTAACTCGACAGGCACGAGACATCAAAGGTCAAACTCAAATCGAGCTGTGGCTTTCGACAGAAGCAGGTCCTACTCAGTTACTTATTAATGGTGAGAAGCCAGTATTTTTCATCGCTCAGAAACACTCAGAACAAGCAAAGACACTCGCACGAGAAAAAAACATATTCGTCGACATCCGCCTTTTGGATCTCAAAACGTTTGAACATACGCCTCTTGCTGCCTGCTATACCAATGTAACCAGAGACGCTCTCGCACTCAAAGACACATTCGCTCAAAAAGATATCACTACGTATGAAAGTGATATTCGCCTCGCCGATCGCTACCTAATGGAGCGTTTTATCAAAGGCAGTATCGAGTTTACAGGCAATGTGACTCGCACCAATGGCTACCAACGCGTCCAGAACGCAAAATGCCGTACGGGGCAATATGAGCCGAAGTTAAACGTTGTCTCGTTAGATCTAGAATGCTCTGAGAAAGGCATTCTTTACTCCATCGGATTAGACAGCGTCATGGATTCCCGCGTTATCATGATCGGAGAACCAGAACCTTCGGATACACCGATACAATGGGTCCAGGATGAAAAGGCGCTTCTAGAAGCACTCATCGATTGGTTTAAACAATTCGACCCCGATGTCATTGTCGGTTGGAACGTCATTGATTTTGACTTTCGCCTGCTACACAAACGAGCAGAATGGCACAACATGAAGCTAATGCTTGGCAGAGCAGACCAAGCCAGCTTTTTCAGAAGTTCATCTCAAAGCCAACAAGGGTTTATTTCCATTCCCGGGCGAGTTGTAATGGACGGTATCGATACGTTAAAAACGGCGACTTATCACTTTCGGTCTTGGTCATTAGAGTCTGTATCTCAAGAACTCTTGGGGGAAGGGAAAGAAATCCACAACGTTCATGACCGTATGGATGAAATCAATCGTATGTACCGCTCCGACAAACCATCGCTGGCTAAATATAACTTACAAGACTGCGTGTTGGTGAACAAGATTTTCAATCACACTCACCTGCTTGACTTTGCAATAGAGCGCTCTCGTCTCACTGGTGTCGAACTGGATCGTGTCGGCGGTTCGGTTGCAGCATTCACAAACCTATACATGCCTCAGATACACCGAGCAGGCTACGTTGCCCCAAACCTACACCCTGAAAATTGGATTGCGAGCCCCGGCGGTTACGTGATGGACTCCATCCCTAACCTATATGATTCTGTTTTAGTATTGGATTTTAAGAGTCTATATCCATCGATTATTCGCTCTTTCTTGATTGATCCTATGGGTTTAGTTGAGGGGTTATTGCTCGATATTGGAAAAGAAGAAAATCAGGCTGTACCTGGCTTTCGCGGTGGGCAGTTCCATCGTACGAAACACTTTTTACCAGAAATGATTGAAAAGCTTTGGGCAGCACGTGATGTTGCAAAGAAGAACAATGAAAAAGCTTTTTCTCAGGCAATCAAAATCATCATGAACTCATTTTATGGCGTACTGGGCTCATCGGGATGTCGTTTCTTTGATACTCGGTTAGCTTCTAGTATTACCATGCGCGGACATGAAATCATGAAGCAAACTAAGGTGCTGATTGAGGAGCAAGGATATCAAGTGATTTACGGCGATACGGATTCCACATTCGTGTCTTTGAATCGACCATACAGTCAAGTAGAAGCTGACACTGTTGGAAATCAATTAGTTGATTACATCAACTCTTGGTGGCAAGAACACCTGCGTTCTGAGTACAACCTAACATCTATGTTGGAAATCGAGTATGAAACCCATTATCGCAGATTCCTTATGCCAACGATTCGTGGCGCAGAAACTGGATCGAAAAAGCGCTATGCGGGTTTAATCGGTGAAGGAGAGCAAGAACGGATTGTATTTAAAGGGTTAGAAAGTGCCCGTACTGACTGGACCTCGTTAGCACAGAAATTTCAAAATACACTCTATAGCATGATTTTCCATGGTGAAGATCCAAGCGACTATGTCCGAGAGATGGTTGAGAAAACTAACAACGGTGAATTTGATGAACAGTTAGTGTATCAAAAGCGACTGCGCAGAAAACTGCATGAGTATCAGAAGAACGTCCCGCCACAAGTGCGTGCAGCTCGTTTAGCCGATGAGATAAATGCCAAGCTTGGCCGCCCATTACAGTATCAAAACAAAGGACGAATTGAATACATTATTACCGTGAACGGTCCTGAACCTTATGAGTACCTCAATAGTCCGATTGATTATCAACATTACATTGATAAACAACTCAAACCCGTTGCAGATGCGATTCTCCCTTTCATTGGGACGGACTTTGACAGGCTTTCAGCGCCACAAATGGGGTTGTTTTAGCCGATACGAAACTCTGTTTTCTGGTACTGTTTGACTAACCAATCACCAAACGCATCAATTAGCCCGATAACAGAACGCTTGGGAATCCCCCGGCCAGAAAGTAACATTTCTAGCCGCTCGATCTCAAGCTGCTTTTCAGGATGATAAGTTAAGAATACCTTGCCACACTCTACGGGGTCATCAAACCAACGTTTATCTCGATACATCACCAAAGAGTATGACGCTCTTAGTAACTTTTTAGCAATCACGCGCTGGGCGGCCACCTGCTCTTCTATCGTCTTCGCTTGTACGATTTTTTTGCGATACACCGTAATCCAATCTTCCACATCCATATTCCAGTGCTTAGCAATTTCCCAACTTGGGACGTAATCACCAAAACAGTCTGCTAGATCATCACCATAAACACAGACACAGCAATGCTTAAGCATAAAACCCCAAGTGAAAATACTGTCTAAATTAGCTACTTCGCTCACTAAGGCTGTACGGACCGATACACCATTCACGTGAGGGTAACTCTGCTGCGCACGCCACTTAATTGTGTTGAGCAAAGTCGCGCGATTGTGCTCAAAGGATGATTGAGTAACGACAACCAGGTCTAAGTTCGACCTCCCAACGATCGCTGTTTTACGAGCAACACTACCGTATACATAAACGCTGTGTAAGTTTTGCCCCAGTCCACCTTTGAGACAAGCGATGACTTCCCTAATTAAAGGCGCAAACTCTGGTTGAAATGGTTGTTTAGGATCGATAACAGGCAGAGACATGACTTAAAACGTGTTCTCAGATGGTTCAAGAAGTTGGACTATATGTTCTCTTAGCCGACTCACTGAATCAAGTCCATTCAGGTGTTTAGTCATGGGAGTAACAACAAATTTCTGCAATGAATTTTAATGCTAGGCGGCTAACTTAGCGCTATAATCACCGAGTTTTGCTTAATAAGTATGAATAGGAATATACAATGCCAAAGGCAAGTGAAATCAAAAAAGGCTTCGCAATCGAGTCTAATGGTAAAACTCTTCTAGTTAAAGACATCGAAGTAACGACTCCAGGCGGTCGTGGCGGCGCTAAAATCTACAAAATGCGTTGTACAGATCTAAACACGGGCGCACGTGTAGATGAGCGTTACAAGTCTGATGACGTTGTTGAAACGGTAGAAATGAACAAACGTGCAGTTGTGTACTCATACGCTGACGGCGATGAGCACATCTTCATGGATAACGAAGACTACTCACAATACACATTCAAGCACAATGAAGTTGAAGACGACATGCTGTTCATCAACGAAGATACACAAGGTATCCACATTATCCTTGTTAACGGTGCTGCAGTGGGTATTGAACTACCATCTTCTGTTGAACTAGTGATTGAAGAAACTGACCCTTCAATCAAAGGTGCTTCTGCATCTGCTCGCACTAAGCCAGCACGCTTCGCTTCAGGTCTTGTCATCCAGGTTCCTGAGTACATTGCAACTGGTGACCGTGTTATCATTAACACAGCTGAACGTAAATACATGAGCCGAGCATAAGCATGTCTGATTTGATTTCTTACGACGACGTCATCGACGCAGCGTACGACATTTTCCTTGAGATGGCTCCAGATAACCTAGAGCCTGCTGACGTGATTCTGTTTACTGCGCAATTTGAAGATCGTGGTGCCGCAGAACTTGTTGAAACCGGTGATGACTGGGTTGAACATGTTGGCTTCGAGATCGATAAAGAAGTATATGCAGAGGTTCGTATCGGCCTAGTAAATGAGGAAAATGACGTTCTTGATGACGTATTTGCTCGTATGCTAATCAGCCGAGACCCTGAACATAAGTTCTGCCATATGCTTTGGAAACGCGATTAACGTTTCTTCATCATGAACAAAGATACCAGCCTAGTGCTGGTATTTTTTTATCTGCTGTTTTTGTTTAGCTGAGATATTTGTTTATCCAAAACACCCTGCTCTATATCGGCTTTAGATCCTTTTGTTATGTAACAGATAAGAAAAAGGCTTGCCGAATTGGCAAGCCTTTCTGATGTTTTGCTATCGATTAACGATGCTTGTTGCGTGCGCCTTGGTCACCAGCAGTCTTCTTCGGCTTACGACGAGAAGGGTTGTTGCTGCGACCTTTTGGTGTGTTAACACGCTCTTCATGGCGCTTAACTGCGCGACGAATTTTTTGGCTGCGTGCACGCTCACGTTTGCGTGACGTGTTGTCTTTGTTCAGATCAAGCATGGTTTCTTTCTCTGGACGAAGCTCTACAAGCTCACGCAAGTAGTTTACTTCTTTCAGGTCAAGCTCCATCCAACCGCCACGAGGCAGTTTCTTGTCTAAGAAGATGTCGCCGTAACGAACACGTTTCAGACGGCTAACGGTACACTCTTGCGATTCCCATAGTCGACGAACTTCGCGGTTACGACCTTCGTTGATAACAACGTAAAACGTGTGGTTCATGCCTTCACCACCCGCGTAAACAACATCTTCAAAGCGAGCTAAACCGTCTTCCAGTTCAACACCTTTTACTAGATTACGAACTTTCTGTTCAGTTACTTCACCGAACACACGTACTAGGTATTCACGTTCAACTTGGCGGCTTGGGTGCATTAAGCGGTTCGCCAGTTCACCATCCGTTGTGAAAAGTAGAAGACCAGAAGTGTTCGCATCCAGACGACCAACTGAAATCCAACGAGAGCCACGAATTTTTGGCAGACGATCAAAAACAGTACGACGACCTTCTGGATCGTGACGAGTACACAGTTCACCCTCAGGTTTGTAGTACGCAAGTACACGACAAATCACTTCTTCTTGAATCTTTGCAGAGACAATGTGACCATCGATACGAACTACGCTGCTCTCGTCTTCAAGTCTTTCACCAAGCTTAGCGACTACACCGTTCACGCTAACGCGACCAGATTTAATTAACGATTCAATCTCACGACGAGAACCGTGACCAGCACGTGCTAATACTTTTTGTAACTTTTCGCTCATTTATCTACCTATGTGTCGTCTTCACAGACGTCTAGACCAGGATTGGTCTGTATTTTGCTATTTACCCATTTCAGTGGGATTTTTCGGTCGGACATTATACGTAACTTTCTTAGTTAATGTAAGCTAAATCGGCGCCATTCTCCACACCAAAATTCACTTCAAAAATGACCGAAATATTTGTCCTATTCTGCAACTTTTTTACTACTTAAAGCAGGCATTGCTCAACGAGAATCCCACTAATATCGGTCTTCCTGAACCACTTTAACCACGCGGTACCTGATAAAATTGTCAGGGTTACAACAATAACCACTTGGGGTGTGTTTACTGTTCGTATTGCTAGAAAGCAACGAAAAATAAGCCGTCCCTGTTTGCTGCTAAGTAATACCAATCACCGCAGACAATGAGCGCTCATAGCAAAGCAAGGTCGTGGGTAACAAGACAAAAATTGTCTTTAAGTCATTAGTTCACATCAAAAATAACACTAATGCTATCGTGTACTCTGACTCTCTAGGTTCGCTCTGCACTCTCGGCGATTGGCATAAATCAGACAAAAAGGAATAGAACAATGTCTATGCTAAATCTCGACCTAAATTGGATTTTTGGGACATCTCAAGATGACGATATGACAGGCACAAAAGGCTCTGAAACAACCGATATTTTCTTCGGCTTCTGTGGTGATGATAAGTTTGTAGGATACGGAGGTAATGATATTGTCTTCGGTGGCTGGGGAGATGATACCTTGCTTGGTGGCCGAGGTAACGACTTTGTTTCTGGCGGCTTTGGAAACGATTTCCTATCCGGCGGATTAGGAAACGACAAACTCTTTGGTGGCTGCGGCGACGACACAATTTTTGATTATTCAGGCAACAACTACTTGAGTGGTGGCTGGGGTAACGACACGCTCGTTGTTGGTGATGGTGAATCAGTACTGAGCGGTGGCTGTGGAGACGACACCTTCGTGCTTACAAACCGCCTGGCTATTGGTGTACCTGATCAGCCAGTGTCTTCCAACGATATTGATGTTAAAGCCGACATTGTCGATTTTAATATTTTCCATGACAAACTTGTCTTTGATATGGGCCGAGACACTGATAACGATGGCATTCGAGATACGTTCTTGGATTCAGCGGATGATCTGACTTTATCTTACAATGAATGTGGCTGGGCAGTATTCTCAAGTGATGAATACAATGTTGAAGTGACACTAAACGGTGTGAGCTCTGCATACATCAACTATGCAGAACAAAATGGTATCGACATTTTCGATTTCGCTTAACCTCAATCAGTTAAGTTCAATGAGATATTCGATATGATAACAAAAATAGGAGGCGCGATGCCTCCTATTTTGTTTGACGGTGGTGTGCGTCTACTATTCGAATGGTGCAGGGTCACCAGATCCCAAACGAACCACAACAGGTTCACCTTCGCTAAAGTCAATTACAGTCGTAGGTTGTTCACCTAGGTAACCGCCATTAAGAATCACATCAACCGCATGTTCTAGTTTATCGCGAATATCCTCTGGATCAGATTCTGTTACGTCACTGCCAGGTAGAATCAACGACGTAGACATCATCGGCTCACCTAATGCTTCCAACAAGTCCAAGGCAATTTGATTGTCTGGAACACGGATACCGATGGTCTTACGTTTTGCATTCATCAAACGACGCGGCACCTCTTTTGTGCCTTTGAAGATGAAGGTGTAAGGACCTGGTGTGTTATTTTTCAGCAGTCGGAATGCAGAGTTATCCACTCGCGCATAGAGAGAAAGCTCCGACAAATCACGACACAGTAAAGTAAAGTTATGCTTATCATCCAGACGACGAATCTGACAGATTCGTTCCAGTGCCTGTTTGTTCTCCAACTGACAGCCAAGTGCGTACCCTGAATCAGTAGGGTAAACCACAACGCCGCCGTTACGAATGATTGCTACTGCTTGATTAATCAAGCGAGCCTGTGGGTTTTCTGGGTGAACGTAAAAAAACTGGCTCATTGTAATTCCTCATTATCGAGCCTCTCGGCTCTATATTTTTATGGGTTCTCGACTTCGTACTACTGAGTATTATTCAACGAAGGATCTATTCCCCAATCTTTCCAAACTGGTTCGACGCCAGCAGGCAACCATAGGTTCCTTCCTAGCTCCATCCACGGTGATGGGTAGTGAAAATCACTGCCTTGAGAGGCTAATAGTTTGTATTGTATAGCATAATCAGCCAAGTTGCGCCTTTCTTGTTGCGCTTGCTGTGGCTGTGCAACTTCCATCGCATCACCACCCGCTTCGACAAACGCTGCTAGAAGACGCTTAATCCACTTCGCTGTCAACTTATATCTACCAGGATGCGCTAATACCGCCATTCCACCAGCCGCATGGATAGCATCAACCGCATCCTTCATCGAACACCAATTCGGTGGTACATAACCTGGATTATTACGCGTTAGGTATTTTTTAAACACCATTTGCATGGTTTTTGCGTAACCATTATCTACCAACCATTTCGCGAAATGCGCTCTTGTCACTGGAGCATCACCGGCGATTTGCCTTACCTCTTCAAGCACACCTACTCGAGTTGCTTTTTGTAGTCGCTCTGCAATTAACTCAGATCGTGTTATGCGATGCTGCTTCTGCTGTTCTATGAGGGCAGATAATTGTTCATTTTCCGGATCGATATTCAGGCCGACAATATGAATGTCTTTGTTTTGCCAGACGGTCGATATCTCAATGCCATTGATGATTTTTATCGGCAAATTATTATCTTGAACGTATTGCTTAGCTAACGCCAAACCGTCAACCGTATCGTGATCAGTGATCGCCAAAACCTCGATATCAAAACTCAGCGCCCTTTCCACTAAATCTTTAGGTTCTAACCGACCGTCCGATGCAGTGGTGTGACTATGTAAATCAATTCTCATATTTTTATCGTTTTAATGCCGTTTTGGGGTTGACTTTTTACTCTCGCACTAGTTAACTAGTACACAAATACAAAGTACGTAATTTAAGGTTCACCATGTTACAAGAATTTAACCAAAACCAAAAAGCGAAAGTTGCGGTTTGTCTTAATAAGGCAAACTCATCAGATCTTGCTTGGTGGCGCACTTGGACTAGTTCTTGGTGGGCAAACGTATACTTCTAGTTTATAGAACCAAACGTTGTAAAGCCCGCTACTTAAGCGGGCTTTTTTGTTTTGTTGCTCATTTCACATTCAACTGCCTAAACATTAATCGAATATAGCCAACTCTAGATTGGGAGAACGTTTGCTTTATGCGACTATGTACGGCAGGAAGATTTAAACAGCTACAAGGAGGTCTTGTGAACAAGGCCATTGAAATTAAGAAACTTGGACAGCTTGAAGTGTTAACGGCTTCCGTCCCTTATACTCAAGACCCGACTCGCTTGTTCCACACACTATGTGAGAACAAAACTGACAGCCTATTGCTGGAATCTGCTGAGATCGATTCAAAGCAAAATTTAAAATCCCTGCTGATCGTAGATTCAGCGGTTCGCATTGTTTGCTTCGGCCATACCGTTAGCATGCACGCCTTGACCAATAACGGTAAAAACCTACTGTCTCACCTAAACCAGAACATCCGTGGTGACGTTGAGAGCAAGTTCGATGGCGAAACGCTAACTTTGCAGTTTAACCAGCCATGCGACACGTTAGATGAAGACTCTCGCCTACGTGAAGCCTCTTCTTTCGATGCGCTGCGTTTGGTTCAGCATAGTTTTGATATTTCACAGCAAGACAAACACGCAATTTTCCTTGGTGGTCTGTTTGCCTACGACTTAGTCGCAAACTTTGAGCCGCTTGGTAATGCCGAAGCAACAAATCAGTGTCCAGATTACGTTTTCTACGTCGCGGAAACACTACTTGTTGTCGACCATCAAACGGAATCTTGCCAGCTTCAAGCGACGTTGTTTGTTGATGGTTCAGAGAAAACAGCGTTAGAGACTCGTATTGCAGAAATTAGCGCCCAGTGTGCAGCGCCAAAACTGTTGCCGAGTGCAGAGCAAATAACAGATGTAACGGTAGAACCTAGCGTGTCTGATGCAGACTTCTGCCAAACCGTTCGCGACTTAAAAGAGTTCGTAGTGAAAGGCGATGTATTCCAAGTTGTACCGTCTCGTAGATTCACTCTACCTTGTCCTTCTCCACTAGCGGCTTACAAAGAACTGAAACAAAGTAACCCAAGCCCTTACATGTTCTACATGCAAGATGAGCTGTTCACTCTGTTTGGCGCATCACCAGAAAGCGCGCTTAAGTATGAAACCGATACCAACCAAATTGAAATCTACCCAATTGCAGGCACACGTCGCCGTGGTAAACGCCCGAATGGAGAGATCGATTTCGACCTAGACAGCCGCATCGAACTTGAACTGCGCACCGACATGAAAGAAAACGCAGAACACATGATGTTGGTTGACTTGGCACGTAACGACGTCGCTCGTATTGCTCAAGCTGGTACTCGCCATGTAGCAGACCTTCTAAAAGTCGACCGCTACAGCCACGTAATGCACTTGGTGTCTCGTGTGGTTGGTCAACTGCGTGAAGACCTAGACGCGCTGCACGCATACCAAGCATGTATGAACATGGGCACGCTCACTGGTGCACCAAAGATTCGTGCAATGCAGTTGATTCGCGACGTAGAAGGCGCACGACGCGGTAGCTACGGCGGTGCTGTGGGCTACCTAACTGGTGAAGGCACCCTCGACACATGTATCGTAATTCGCTCAGCGTACGTTGAGAACGGTATTGCTCAAGTTCAAGCTGGTGCAGGCGTGGTGTTCGACTCTGATCCACAAGCGGAAGCAGACGAAACGCGCGGCAAAGCACAAGCGGTAATCTCTGCTATCCAAGCAGCGCATAAGTCACAATAAGGAATAGGGTTCAGAGATGGCTAATATCATTTTTATCGACAACTTTGACTCGTTCACCTACAACCTTGTGGATCAATTCCGCTCGCTAGGTCACTCAGTCAAGATTTACCGAAACAACATCCCAGCAGAAACCATTGAACAAGCGGTAAACGAGCTTGATAACCCGGTGGCTCTACTATCGCCAGGTCCTGGTGCACCGTCAGAGGCAGGCTCAATGCCTGAGCTTATCCAACGCATGAAAGGCAAAGTGCCGATGATCGGTATTTGTCTTGGTCACCAAGCGATTGTTGAAGCTTACGGTGGCACCGTTGCTGGCGCGGGCGAAATCATTCACGGTAAGGTCTCTATGATGGAGCACCAAAACCATGCGATTTACCAGAACCTACCATCACCACTTGCAATTGCACGTTACCATTCGCTGGTTGCGACCAAGGTTCCTGAGAGCCTAACCATCACAGCAGAAGTGGATGACTTGGTAATGTCTGTTGTACATGAAGAAGATAAAGTTTGCGGGTTCCAGTTCCACCCGGAATCTATTATGACGACCTACGGAGCAACACTGTTGGCCAATGCCATTGAATGGGCACTTGAAGAACAGACTTCAGCGACCCCACTCACTGCTTAAAAAGCACTTGGCACATAAGAAATTTAGGAGAGGAAATATGGAAGCAATCATCAACCCTATTATTACCAAACTGTACGAGCAAGAATCGCTTACTCAGGAAGAGAGCCAACAGCTATTCGACATTATTATCCGTGGTGAACTAGATCCAATTTTGATGGCGTCAGCGCTGACTGCACTAAAAATCAAAGGCGAAACGCCAGACGAAATTGCAGGCGCTGCAAAAGCACTGCTGGCAAACGCAAACCCATTCCCTCGTCCAGATTATGATTTCGCGGATATCGTAGGTACTGGCGGCGACGGTCACAACACCATCAACATTTCAACCACTGCGGCGTTTGTTGCTGCAGCATGTGGTCTAAAAGTAGCGAAACACGGTAACCGCAGCGTTTCAAGCAAATCGGGTTCTTCTGACCTTCTTGATTCATTTGGTATCAACCTAGCTATGAGCGCAGAAGATACGCGCAAAGCGGTAGACGATATCGGTGTTGCTTTCCTATTTGCACCTCAATACCACGGTGGTGTGCGCCATGCGATGCCAGTGCGTCAAACCATGAAAACACGCACCATCTTTAACATTCTTGGCCCACTGATTAACCCTGCTCGTCCTAACATCGAATTGATGGGCGTTTACAGTGAAGAACTGGTTCGTCCTATCGCAGAAACCATGCTACAAATGGGTATGAAGCGCGCCGCTGTAGTACACGGCAGTGGTTTGGACGAAGTAGCAATTCACGGTGAAACAACCGTTGCCGAAATCAAAGACGGTAAGATCACAGAATACAAATTAACGCCTGCAGACTTCGGTCTAGAAACGCACCCACTAGAAGCAATCAAAGGTGGCGATCCTGAAGAAAACAAAGCGATCATTACCAATATTCTGACGGGTAAAGGGACAGACGCACAGTTGGGTGCAGTGGCAGTAAACGTTGCTCTGCTAATGCGTCTATTCGGCCACGAAGATTTAAAAGCCAACACGCAACAAGCGATTGAGGCAATGAATTCAGGCAAGGCGTACCAATTGGTACAACAACTTGCCGCACACGCTTAAGGAATTGAAGAAGATGACTGACTTCAACACTCAGCAAGCTGACAACCTGTCTGAACACGTTTCTAAGAAAGAAGCAGAAATGGCAGAAGTACTGGCGAAAATTGTCCGCGACAAATATCAGTGGGTAGCAGACCGTAAGGTGTCTCAACCGCTAAGCACATTTCAGTCTGATTTGCAGCCATCGGACCGCAGCTTCTATGATGCTCTGAGTGGCGAAAAGACGGCCTTCATCACCGAATGTAAGAAGGCATCTCCTTCTAAAGGTTTGATTCGTGATCACTTCGACTTGGATTACATTGCATCGGTTTACAACAACCACGCAGATGCAATTTCAGTCCTAACAGACGAGAAGTACTTCCAAGGTAACTTTGATTTTCTTCCTCAAGTACGTGGTCAAGTCAAACAACCCGTTCTGTGCAAAGACTTCATGGTAGATAGCTACCAAGTTTACCTAGCACGTCATTACAGTGCTGATGCCGTGCTACTGATGCTTTCTGTCCTGAATGACGAAGAGTACAAAGCGCTAGAGGAAGCAGCACACAGCCTGAACATGGGTATCTTGACCGAAGTCAGCAACGAAGAAGAGCTTCATCGTGCCGTTAAGCTGGGCGCACGCGTTATCGGCATCAATAACCGTAACCTTCGCGACCTAAGTACTGATTTGAATCGTACAAAAGAACTGGCACCGACTATTCGCGAACTGGCTCCTAACGCAACAGTAATCTCAGAATCTGGCATTTATACCCATCAACAAGTTCGTGATTTAGCAGAATTCGCAGACGGCTTCTTGATTGGTAGTTCGCTGATGGCGGAAGACAACCTTGAACTTGCAGTACGTAAAGTGACGCTGGGTGAAAACAAAGTCTGTGGTCTTACTCATCCAGATGACGCAGCGAAAGCGTATCAAGCTGGTGCGGTATTTGGTGGCCTGATTTTTGTCGAGAAGTCGAAGCGTGCGGTTGACCTTGAAGGTGCTCGCTTAACCATGAGCGGTGCTCCTCTGAATTATGTAGGCGTTTTCCAAAATCACGATATCGATTTTGTTGCTTCTGTCGTGACCTCTTTGGGTTTAAAAGCGGTGCAACTGCACGGTCAAGAAGACCAAGCTTACGTAAACCAACTCAAAGCCGAACTGCCAGCAGCAGTAGAAATTTGGAAAGCTTACGGCGTGACTGATGCCAAGCCAGAACTGCTAGCAGACAACATTGACCGCCATCTATTAGATGCGCAAGTTGGCACTCAAACCGGCGGTACCGGCCAAGTGTTCGACTGGTCACTGATCGGCGATCCAAGTCAAATTATGCTAGCGGGCGGACTGTCGCCAGAAAATGCTCAACAAGCAGCGACACTAGGTTGCTCGGGATTAGATTTAAACTCTGGTGTAGAAAGCGCACCAGGCAAAAAAGATTCACAGAAGTTGCTCGCGGCATTCACCGCTATTCGCAGCTACTAAAGCTGGATATCAGCTAAAAAATTTAAAGCTATTCGTAGCGAAAAATACGAGAAGGAATATAACGATGGCAAAACTGAATGCCTACTTTGGCGAATACGGCGGTCAGTACGTTCCGCAAATTCTAGTTCCAGCACTGGAGCAACTAGAGCAAGCGTTTATCGACGCGCAAGAAGATCCAGAATTCCGCAGCGAATTCATGACGCTTCTTCAAGAGTATGCGGGCCGCCCAACGGCTTTAACTCTAACTCGTAACCTAACCAAAGGTACGAAAACCAAACTGTACCTAAAACGTGAAGACCTACTTCACGGTGGTGCCCACAAGACTAACCAAGTGTTGGGTCAAGCGCTACTTGCGAAACGCATGGGCAAAAACGAAATTATCGCTGAAACTGGCGCAGGTCAACACGGTGTTGCAACCGCACTAGCATGTGCACTGCTTGGCCTTAAGTGTCGCGTGTACATGGGTGCAAAAGACGTTGAGCGTCAAAGCCCGAACGTATTCCGTATGAAGCTTATGGGCGCAGAAGTTATTCCTGTCCACTCGGGTTCAGCGACACTTAAAGATGCATGTAACGAAGCGCTACGCGACTGGTCTGCAACTTATGAAGATGCGCACTACCTACTAGGTACAGCGGCAGGTCCTCACCCATTCCCAACGATCGTGCGTGACTTCCAACGCATGATCGGTGAAGAAACGAAGAATCAGATTTTGGCACGTGAAGGCCGTCTTCCTGATGCGGTTATCGCATGTGTGGGCGGTGGTTCAAACGCGATTGGTATGTTTGCTGACTTCATCGAAGAAGAAAGCGTTCGCCTAATTGGTGTTGAGCCAGCAGGTAAAGGTATCGATACTGACCAGCACGGTGCACCACTTAAACACGGTAAAACGGGCATCTTCTTTGGTATGAAAGCGCCATTGATGCAAGATCCAAACGGTCAGGTTGAAGAGTCATACTCTGTCTCTGCTGGTCTTGATTTCCCTTCAGTTGGTCCACAGCACGCACATCTAAACGCAATTGGCCGTGCTGAATATGACAACGTGACGGATGATGAAGCACTAGAAGCATTCCAAGAAATTGCGCGTCACGAAGGTATCATCCCTGCTCTAGAATCTTCTCACGCACTGGCTCATGCACTGCGTATGGCTCGTGAGAATCCAGAAAAAGAGCAATTATTGGTCGTTAACCTATCAGGTCGTGGTGACAAAGACATCTTCACCGTACACGCCATCTTAGAAGAAAAAGGAGCAATCTAATGAGCCGTTATGAGAAGATGTTTGCGCGCCTAAACGAAAAGAACCAAGGCGCATTTGTACCGTTCGTAACGGTTTGCGATCCAAACGCAGAGCAGTCTTACAAAATCATGGAAACACTGGTTGAGTCTGGCGCAGATGCCCTTGAACTTGGTATTCCATTCTCAGATCCGCTAGCCGATGGCCCAACCATCCAAGGCGCTAACATTCGCGCGTTAGATTCAGGTGCAACACCAGATATCTGCTTCGAGCAAATCGGTAAGATCCGAGCTAAGTACCCAGAGTTGCCTATTGGTCTTCTGATGTACGCGAACCTTGTTTACTCTCGTGGTATCGAGAACTTCTATGAGCGTTGTGCAAAAGCAGGCATCGATTCTGTTTTGATTGCAGACGTACCAACTAATGAAAGTACTGAGTTCGTTGCGGCTGCAGAGAAGTTTGATATTCACCCAATCTTCATCGCACCACCAACAGCAAGTGATGAAACACTGAAGCAAGTATCAGAGTTAGGTGGCGGCTACACTTACCTACTCTCTCGTGCAGGTGTTACTGGCGCAGAAACCAAAGCAAACATGCCTGTAGGTCATATGCTCGATAGACTGAGCCAATTTGATGCACCACCAGCGCTACTTGGTTTTGGCATCTCTGAGCCTGCACAGGTGAAACAAGCACTAGAATCTGGTGCGGCTGGTGCAATTTCTGGTTCAGCCGTGGTCAAAATCATTGAAGCGAACGTTGAGCAGCCACAAATTATGCTCGACAAGCTAGGTGAATTCGTTTCTGCAATGAAAGCTGCCACTCAAAAATAATTTCAGTTTGATATGACACAACAACGCCCGCTTAACATTATGTTTAGTGGGCGTTTTCTTACTATCGCGTTTATACCACGTCATTTTTTGTTCAACGCCCGCACTTTCCAAATCTATCTCAAGCAGAGCACTCAAAGAGTGTTAAGCTTGGGTCACTTAACTAACTCAATAAAGCAATGTGCAGTAAGGTTGCTACATGGAAGAAGTCAAAACACTGCTAGCCAAATGTCCTGTACTATCAGGGCTGCCAGATAAAGGGCTCAGTGAAGCAGCGCAAATGACTAAGGTTCGCTGCTTCGACGAAAAAGCACTGATTTGCAATAAAGGTGCACTTCAATCTTCTCTTATGGTCATAGCTCAAGGTGCAGTGAGAGTGAACTCAATTAGTTCAAAAGGCAAAGAAGTCACACTGATGATTTTCGAAGCTGGTGGCTGGTTTGGAGACAATGTTTTTTCTCCAGGTATGCCTCGTATTTTTGGTGCGACCGCGCATTCGGACGTGACTGTAATGGAGCTTCCTGGAGATAAATTTCGCCAGTTACTCGCCAAATACCCTCAAAGTTACCCCACTATACTCGACTTACTTAGCCGCCGTTTATGGTCTGCTATTTCTGTTATCGAAGATGACGCGATTAGAGGAATTGAAGAACGAGTCGCCAAAAGGTTGTTGCTGCTTGCTGAATACCAACTTAATCAAGCGATCGATACTCGACCATGCGTTGTCAGGGTAACAAGAGAACATATCGCTAACATGATGGGGCTAACTCGTCAGAGTGTACACAAGATACTAAAACGATTAGAAAGTATCGGGATGCTAGAGCTAAACTATGGCTCAGTAACCATTACCAATCCGAAGCGCTTAGAAGAATACTTTAAAGAACTCGAGCAATAGATCCATTCAACAAACGGTAAGTATTGTCTAACGATAGCTAAAAAACTTATGCATCTAATTGGTCAAGAGCACAACACCATTTGCGCTTAGGCAAGTGGCGCTGTGACACAAAAACCATTGAATTGACTAAGCTATATTCAATTCAGATTTCAACTCACGTTTCAAAATCTTTCCTGTCGCACTCATCGGGAGGTGTTCACGAATTTCGACATAACGAGGATACTTAAACGAGGCTAATTGCTCTTTACCCCACTTATGTAATGAATCGGCGTCAATGTATTCTTTTGGTTTAAGTACAACGTAGGCTTTTATCTCTTCGCCATACTCTTCATTTGGAATCCCTATCACCGCTACCATTGAAACTGCAGGATGAGTCATGAAAACTTCTTCAATTTCTCTGGGATAAACATTAAATCCACCTCGAATGATCAGATCTTTCATTCTATCGACAATAAATAAATTACCTGAACTGTCAAAGCGGCCCACATCACCAGTATGGAACCAACCATTTTGTAGCGCAGATTCAGTAACTTCTGGGCGGTCAAGATATCCCTTCATAACATTATGACCACGCACAACAATCTCACCTTCTTCGCCTATCGGTAGTGCATTGCCTTCAATGTCGATAACTCTTACTTCGACGCCTTGAACCGGTTGACCTACCGAGCCTGGTATTCGCTCCTGATCTAAATGATTAAAACATGCAATAGGACTTGTCTCCGACAACCCGTATCCTTCTAAGATCGGCACATTAAATGTTTCTTCAAAGGTTCGAAAGATTTCGGTTGGTAATGGCGCACCACCGCTTACTGCAACACGCAATGACGAGGTATCAAATTGATGCTGCACATGAAGCAGACCGATGTACATCGTTGGCACACCAGCAAATATCGTCACCCTATGTTTTTCCACCAGCTCAAGAACATGTTTAGGCTCAAACCTAGGCACTAACACCAATGTTGCCCCGCCCAAAACACTAGCATTTAAGTGGACGGTTTGACCAAATGTATGAAATAAAGGCAAAGTTACTAAGTGAATATCATCGGCCTGGCTGCCCATAATGTTTTGTGCCACCAGAGCGTTCATTATGATGTTCTGCTGAGTCAGTTCAGCGCCTTTTGGTAAGCCTGTCGTCCCTGATGTATACAAAATCACACATGTATCATCCGCATTACGCGGTATATAATCCGGCAACGGTTGGACATCGGCTATAAACGCATTGAGAGTTATTACACCATTCCAATAGCTTTCATCTTGAGATTGAGTCAATACGACTATGCCTTCGCATGTATCGACTTGTTCAAAGGCTTTGACACCCTCTTTTGCCATTGGCAGTTCTTTCGTCCCTTCAAAGCAGAAATAAAACTTCGCTTTTGAATCTTCTAAGTGATACTTAATTTCTCGCGCTTTCAAAAGCACATTTAATGGGACTGCAACCGCGCCAGCTTTTTGTATTGCATAATAAACAAACGCGAAAAAAGGAATGTTTGGGCATGAAATCGCAACGCGGTCACCTGGCTTTACGCCTTTATTGATTAAAGACGCTGCGATCTTGCCGGCGATCGCATCAAACTGCGCATAATTTATCTTTTCAGTGCCACATATCAACGCCGTTTTATCTGGTTTACTCGCAGCATTTCTTTGTAACGCAGCAGCAAGATTCATCATAGTCTCTTCACCTCTTACTTGTCTTTCTCGTCTAATCAGCTCAGGAGCATTAACTAAGCAAGTTATCTCTAACACTGGATCGTCAGCATTTGAGTCTCACCAGTCATTACAATTTAACATTATGTTTACAACGCAATTAGAGCCAAGAATGTAAAGCAATTAACATTTCAGAAGGCAAATTAATAAAAGTGTGAGCTTGAAAGAGATGAATTGTTATAAATATCAACCCAAGTCACTAAAAACTCTGACTGCAATAGCAAATACAAAAGCGGTTAAAATTAACAAAAAGAAAACAAATAAAGAAAAATAAACTTGAACAATCCTAAGCGCGACCCTTATAAGAAAAATCAATAGCAAACGTTTGCCATTGAACAAAACTTTATCGTTCGTCAATAAAATATCGATTAATCCATCAATAATACCTTGCTGCATATTGCCAATTGTAAACGATAAGTGTAAAAAGCAAGGCGAGATAATTATCCGTAAATCCATTTATGGTTAGTGGGTAATTTTAGGATTTTACATTTTATTAGCACAGAGGTTATGGAAGTGTTAAAAGAAAAGAGTTTGCTAAACAACATTGGCGTACAAGTCGTAATCGCCATGATCGTGGGCACAGCCGTTGGTGCCATGATGGGTCATGATGCGACAGTGTTCGCTCCTTTAGGTGCTATCTTTATCAACTTAATCAAAATGTTGGTTATTCCTTTGGTCGCTGTAGCCTTGATTTCTGGCGCCGCTGGTCTTGGGAACAGCCAGTCAGCAGGTAAAGTTGGCATCGTCACTCTAGGTTATTTTGGTTTAACATCCGCCCTAGCCGTTGCGCTTGCACTATTTATGGGTGAAGTATTCCAACCAGGCATGGGTATCGACGTCTCTGGCGTTGAAGGCATGTTCTCAGCAGAATACGCTTCAAAAGGTGAACTACCTACTTTCTGGGCAACCATCACTGGTATGATCCCAACCAACGTTTTCCAATCACTAAATGAAGCAAACATCCTACAGATCCTCGTTTTCTGTATGTTCTTTGGTATTGCGATTTCTAAGCAAGCAAAAGAGCGTCGTGAACCAATCATCAATGGTGTTAACTGCATCGTTGACGCAATGGTTTGGATGATCAACAAAGTAATGATCATTGCACCTATCGGTGTATTTGGTCTGATGGCAGAAGCCGTCGGTACGTTCGGTTTTGGTGCGCTAATGGTGGTGTTTAAACTGTTCGTTGTTTACGTTGCCGCCATCCTAATCTTCGGTTTCGTTGTTTACCCAGCAATGGTGCATGTTTTCACGAAGACATCTGCGAAGAAATTCCTGTCTTCAATGAAGAAACCGCAAGCAGTTGCGCTTTCAACAGCGTCTTCTATGGCAACACTGCCTGTTACAATGGACACCTGTGAAAAAGAGCTGGGCGTAAAAAATTCAACTGCATCATTTGTTCTGCCTCTAGGCGCAACGATCAACATGTCAGGTAATGCGATTTACTATGGCTTGGTTGCTATCTTCTTTGCTCAACTGTTCAATATCGATCTAGGCATGGGCGCTTACATTGCAATTATCGTAACGTCTACATTGGGTGCGGTTGGTCAAGCGGGTGTTCCTGGCCCTTCTTTCCTAGTGGTTGCCGTGCTTCTTGCCGCTGGCATTCCAATTGAAGGTCTACCGCTGCTATTCGCTCTTGACCGTATTTTCGATATGATTCGTACAGCACTGAACATCACAGGTGATGCTGCATGTGCAGTTATCGTTGATGCGCTAATTGAAGAAGAAACGGCAGAAGCTGAGCTAAAAAAGCAAGAAGCCTAACCCTTTCTTGAATAGACCAAAAACCGCTCATAATGAGCGGTTTTTTTGTCTTTTCTTGCATTACGTAACTATACAAATAGAAACCGATGGCATAAATTTTTCAAAATGATATAAACCATTACAAAATATAACAAAACGTTAGAGCTAGGTTATATCATGAGTCTTGAGCAATCTTTGGAATATCTCACCAAAATAAATTTGCCGATCGAATCAAAGCAGCAGGCCCTGGTTGACTCAGTTATTCTTACCCTAACGAAACAAAAACGAGATGCTCTTTTTCAACAGGTTGCTCTGTATCGAATAAAACTGCTTAAATCTCTCTTTCCTAAACACGCATCAAAAAGTCTTTCTGCACTATTTGAGTTAATGGATTATCGAGATTTAGTGCAACAGTATCCGACAGGTTTCTCCAAAGAGATTCGTTTACTTGAACAACTTGCCGCAGATTGTTACCCGCATTGGATGGTTTTCTGGTGTCAATGCGAGATCGAAGCAATCAAGCAAAAATATCCTTCAAACGAAGCTGCGATTCCTACTCCGCTTCCGTTTGACGACCACAGCTATACTAGCGTGTTAATTGAAGATATCGCAGATTGCGATCTTGAGGTAATGCTGCCAAATCATGCAGCGTTAATGCCGATTTCCGAAGCGATCACACTGAGTAATCTTGAGCTTTTCGTCCAAACTGAACAATGGTTTGAAATCTTGCCTCTTTTATCACTCTCGCAAAAAGGGCAGCACTTTGCCCTCTTGCTCAAATCGTCATCTTCACCAATCATGGTCTCCTCCGCTTTAGTGCAAAGCTGGCATCAACGAAATAACTGGCTCAGTTACTCACCACAGTTTAGTAACGAACAATGGCAGTTTTGCTTTCCTAATCATGGGTACAGTGTTCTCAATCAACTGGGTATTTTGGAGTGTCGTGCTCTAACTCATGAGCACACTCTTATTGAGTTTGATGCTCAGTTTCAATCTCGTGTAAAGAACAGTGAAGCGGTTTGCGAAGTACTGCGTCTTACGGTGGGAGGCAACATTCAACAAAAGCTGTATTTTTTGTATCTGGCGCAAAAAACTATGATGAGCGAGCTCTATAAAGCAGGCTATAAGCTCGGCTTTACCATTATTGAGCAAGTATTTATGTTAAATTTCTATCAATCTATTGATTTAAGTGCCTACTTTCACTCAGGATACCGCGACATTAACGGTGACGGTACCAAGACATACCGCGGTTTCTGGAATTTAGGTATGATGGTTGAAGCATTTCAAGACATACAATTTCGCGACTACAAACATTGCGTACGAACAAAAAGAATGGATAAAAAGGTGAATGAGCATGCTTGATGTTCATTTGCACGGTCTCTTTTACCCAAAAGCAATGGCATTGTACGCGACTGTACTAATAGTATTCGCTTGGCTACTGTATTACTGCTATCGCCTAAAACAGAAGAGTGAATCAATCTTAGGCTCGCATCACGCGCCTTACATCGCTTATTCCAGCTGTATCATTGTTTGGATAAGCAGCAACGCCTATTTCCATACCGATTTATTGCCAGAATTAGGCTCTGTTGGTGGCATTTTTATGGCTAAGTTAGCGAACTTAGCGTCTTTTTTCGCCTTTGCGTTTGCATTCTATTTTTCTTGCCAGTTAACCGCAGATGTTAAAAAAACAGCGGTCAAAGTCTGGCAAAAAGTCGTCTTTGTCGCACTAGCAACGTATTCACTGTACATCAACTTAGTGCCGAATCTTACTGTCGAAAATGTCACCATTAGTGGTCCAAGCCAGTTCGTCATTGAATTTGGCCCACATACCTCATATTTTTTCATTAGTTTGCTAGCTTTCGTGGTACTAACGCTGCTTAACTTGATTGCCATGCGCGCTAACAGCAGCAAGCTCACGCTAGCAAAAAGCAACTATATGATCGCTGGCATTTTGGTATTCATGTTATCTACGGCAGTGATACACCTTGGAATGACGTATTTCCTTGGCGACTTCTCCCTAACTTGGTTACCACCAGCACTTTCAATCAGCGAAATGTTGTTTGTCGGCTATGCCCTACTTACCTCTCGCTTCTACAGCGCTAAATATCTCACGTACTTAACGGTAAGCGCGCTCTTAGTCTGCGCCATTTTTGTTCTGCCGCTAGGGGCGATATTTATTCCTATCTCTGAAGATAACCAATGGCTTGTTGCGGTACCTTTATGTGCGCTTATCGGTATCACTTGGCACTTGCTTTTTAAGCGAGTCAGTCGTTTCGCTTCGTATTTTATTTATGGGAAACGACACACTCCCGTTCAGCAAATCCTTGGGTTAGAGGAAGAGTTTAAACGCTCAATAGATGATGCTATGCATCAGTTGGCATCGTTACTTAACATACCAAACAACAAGCTACAGCTAGTCACTAGCAATTACACAGAAACGTTTTACGAAGAGTACCTGCCGTCAAGCAAGTCAGTTCTCGTGCTTGATGAGTTGTCTGAAGAAATTGATTATGCCTCCTCTTCTAAAGGGTCTATGAGAAAGCTCTACGAGCGTATGCGCTCAAGCAATACTGCGCTCGTTATGCCTCTCTTCGGTCGTGGAAAGTCTGTTACTCACTTACTAATTTCTTCACATAAAATAGATAATAAGCTGTTTTCTAATGAAGAAATCTCAGCTCTGCAAACGTTATTAGTTCGCATCCAGAGCACCATTGAAGCCGATAGAAAGGTACGCCAAAGCCGTGCGCTGGCTAACTCCATTGCACATGAAATGCGTAACCCTCTCGCTCAAGTACAATTACAATTTGAAGCTTTAAAACAGCATATAGAGTCAAACGCCTCACTGGATACGCTAAAAAGAGAAATTGATAAAGGTGAAGCCGCTATACAACGCGGTAGACAACTTATCGATATTATTTTACGAGAAGTTAGCGACAGTTCACCAGAGCATGAGCCTTTAGCTCTCACTTCCATACATAAAGCCATCGACCAAGCAGTAAGCCGTTATGGTTTTGAAAACGATCAAATAATAGAGAGAATTAACCTGCCACAGGCACACGATTTTGTCGCGAAGTTAAATGAGACCCTGTTTAACTTTGTCATTTTCAATTTGATTCGTAACGCTATCTACTATTTTGATTCTTATCCCGACAGTCAAATTGAGATTCGTACCCAGACGGGGGCTTACGAAAACATTCTGATCTTCCGAGATAGTGGGCCAGGTATAGATAGCAGTATCTTACACAAGATATTTGATGACTTTTTCTCGTATCAAAAAAGCGGAGGCAGTGGCTTAGGTTTGGGCTATTGCCAACGTGTTATGCGCTCCTTCGGAGGACGAATAGAGTGCCAGTCTGAATTGAACGAGTTCACAGAATTCTACTTGTATTTCCCAGTCGTACCAAACGCACCAAAACCAGAGACATTAAGAGCACCGGACTTTGATAGCTGGAAAGCAACTGCATCACATTTTGAAAATCATTCAGCTCAACACGTACAAGTATCTAAAGATGCACCAACAGTGCTCATTGTTGATGACAAAGAGGTGCAACGCACCTTGGTACAGATGTATTTAAAAAGGCTGGGAGTCAACAGCTTACAAGCAAATAATGGAGCCTCTGCGGTAGAACTATTCCACTCTCACAAGATTGATCTCGTTCTTATGGATGTCCAAATGCCGGTAATGAATGGATTTGACGCAAGCCAACGGATTAAGCAAATCACATCCTCCGTTCCAATCATTGCCTTATCTGGTGAGTCTGGAGCTAGAGAGTTGGAGCTAATTTCGAAACTCATGGATGACAGACTCGAAAAGCCCACCACGTTAAATGCACTTCAAGTCGTCATCCAAAGATGGTTACAGAACGAGAATTTTGCACCTTCCAACACTTTTTAATCTGCAAATATAGAATTGGCACTAGATGTGCATTATTGGAGTAAATCGAATTATCCAGAAGGTCAAGCAGGCTACAAAAGAGTAGCGTATGAGCTTGATAAGGAGATCGCCATGTTACTTCATCGACATACATACTACGGCCTGATTCATCATGGAATCAAAACACTGTTACTTGATCGCTTAGGCCACTATACAGAAGAAGAGTATCATCACTATCTGAGCCTGATGACTGGTAAATCCACTTGCTTCACGATGTCTCTTGAAGAGCTAGAAGCAACGGTCGATAACTTACTACGGGAAGGCTATTTAGAAGATGTAAAAACGCTTATTTCCCAATATCAACGTGTTGCTTAAGGTTTAAAACTCTCAACTTTATTGCCGCCTCATCGCGGCAATTTTTATTCCTTCCATATGCTGTTTCGACATGGAAGAATCTTGCGGTCTATACGATATACTAAGCGTTACTATTCTTACCTTAACTTCCTCAGTATTCACATCTTGTCAGATTCCGTTAGACTGTCTTCAATTCAATAATTAGGTAGATTTTGCCATCATGAAGCAGATCCTAGACTTTATACCACTCATCGTTTTCTTCGCTTTATACAAGCTGTACGACATCTACGTGGCGACAGGTGCACTGATCGTAGCAACAGCCATTCAACTTGTCGTCACCTACGCGCTGTATAAGAAAGTCGAAAAGATGCAGCTAATAACATTTGTTATCGTCACTATCTTCGGCGGCATGACCCTTTTCTTCCACGACGACAATTTTATAAAGTGGAAAGTCACCATCATTTACGCGATTCTGGCGATTGGCTTAGCAGTGAGCCACGCATTGGGAAAATCAGCCATCAAAGGTATGCTAGGCAAGGAAATTACGTTACCTGACGCTGTTTGGGCAAAGATTAACTGGGCTTGGGTTGGCTTCTTCTCATTCTTCGCTGGCCTAAACATTTATATTGCTTACGAATTGCCGTTGGATGTTTGGGTTAACTTCAAAGTATTTGGAATGTTGATCGCGACATTTGCCTACATGATTGCGACTGGCTTTTACATTTATAAACACATGCCAAAAGAACAAAAAAATAACTCATCCGATGTGTCCACTGATGATTAAAAACTCAGTTTTGCTATAATCCGCGACTTCACAGCGACCTTAGGGTCGCTGTTTTGCTCCATGTATCAGTAAACCGCTCAAACAACGTACCGTTTTCAGACCATTCTTGCTGCTGTAAACCAACTTTCTCTGGTCCGGTATCTGCGGTTTTTTAAGGACCTTTGGTTCTAGGTATTTACTATGTTGGCGCTTAGTTTGAGCGCCTTTAAGATTTAGGATGTCACAATGAGTCAAGAAATTAGCTCTCCGAAAGGTCAAATGCTGCTTCGTACCCTTGCAATGCCTGCAGATACAAACGCCAATGGCGATATTTTTGGCGGTTGGATAATGTCTCAGCTCGACTTAGCGGGCGCGATTCTGGCAAAAGAGATCTCTTGTGGTCGCGTTGTCACCGTTTCGGTATCAAGCATTACGTTCAAAAAACCTGTTGGTGTGGGCGATGTCGTATGCTGCTACGGCGAATGCACTAAGATCGGCCGCACATCCATGAGTGTCGATTTGGAAGTATGGGTCAAACCCGTCAAAGCTCACGGTGTTGGCGAACGCTTCATGGTTTGTGATGCGACCTTCAACTACGTAGCCATTGACAGTGAAGGTAAACCACGTCCGGTTCAGAATTAGTCAACCTACAACGCTAACAGTTAGAAAGGATCTCACATTTTCTGTTGTTCACTTGTGAGAGACACAAAAAAGGCGTTAAATTAACACTTTACCCTACCAATTAAGGAACTATGCTATGTGGTATGTCATCTTTTCACAGGACGTTGAGAACTCGTTGGAAAAACGCATGAGCGTTCGCCCACAACACTTGGATCGCTTACAAAAGCTACAAGACGAAGGTCGCCTTCTTACAGCTGGTCCGATGCCTGCGATAGATTCTGACAATCCTGGTGAAGCTGGATTTACGGGCTCAACTGTCATCGCTGAATTCGCCTCTCTAGAGGATGCTAAAGCGTGGGCAGAAGCCGATCCTTATGTAGCGGCTGGTGTTTACGATAATGTAATCGTGAAACCGTTCAAAAAAGTGTTTTAATTTATGAAAAAATTACTGTGTCTTTTCTTGGTATTTGGTGCTCTGGCTGGCTGTTCATCAACCGATGATAATCAGCGCCAACTTGAGCTTATGGCATCAAACCGAGCAGGAGTCTTGTCAGCGGGCCTCCCTTTAGAGTACGGTCCACTGCAAATAATGCGTGTCTCATCCAACAAAAATGTTGTAGAGATGATGATGATTTATAACGATGGCGCACTCGGTGCAAAGCCGTTAAATCAAGTACTGAATACCAGTATCTATACCTACTGCAGCAACCCAGAAGTTCGCAAGCAAATTGATATGGGCTTGATGTATCGTATTAAGGTACGTAATTCTCGCGGTCAGTTGATGGCAGATGAGTTGGTTTCCGCACAGACTTGTACTCAGGTGAAGTAGCTACAGTAATTTTTGTTGCTTTCGGCATGAGACGATGATTCGCTATTATTGGATAATCTGAAAACGAAAGTTAACAATTAAGAATAGAAAAACGGAGACCACAGTCTCCGTTTTTATTTGCTGTAACGATGTGTTACGCCAGCTCAGCACGGAGCTTCTTCGCCGCTGAAACCAGATTTGCCAATGCGGCTTCTGTCTCCTTCCAGTTTCGTGTTTTCAGACCACAATCTGGGTTTACCCACAAACGTTGAGCCGGAATTTTTTCTGCCGCTTTCTTGATTAAACCTTCAATCCATTCTTCCGTAGGAATGTTTGGTGAGTGAATGTCATAAACACCAGGGCCAATTTCGTTCGGGTAATTGAACTCTTCAAATGCTTTCAGCAACTCCATATTCGAGCGAGATGTTTCAATGGTAATGACGTCCGCATCGAGTGCCGCAACCGAATCAATGATTTCATTGAACTCGCTGTAACACATATGAGTGTGAATCTGAGTTTCTGGTTTTGCACTTGCCGCAGAGACCTTAAACGCATTTACGGCCCATTCTAAGTACGCTTTGTGATCGCGTTTTTTGAGTGGTAAACCTTCTCGAATGGCTGGCTCATCAATTTGAATGATATTGATGCCTGCATCTTGCAGGTCAGACACCTCATCACGCAGTGCCAAAGCAAGTTGCTGCGCAATTTCTTGACGTGTGATGTCTTCACGTGGGAACGTCCAACATAAAATCGTTACTGGTCCAGTCAACATGCCTTTCATCTGTTTGCTGGTTAGCGATTGTGCGTACGTCGACCATTCAACTGTGATCGGTTTTTCACGTTCAATGTCAGCAACTACAATGGCAGGTTTCACACAGCGAGAACCATAACTCTGTACCCAACCAAATTTGGTCGTTTGAAAACCCGCCAAGTTCTCAGCGAAGTATTCCACCATGTCGTTACGCTCTGCTTCGCCGTGAACAAGCACGTCTAGGTCGAGCGCCTCTTGACGTTTTACTGCGTCAGCAATATGTCCTTTAAGTGCTTGGATATATTCAGACTCAGATAATTGACCTGCACGATAAGCGCTGCGCTGCACCCGGATTTCACCCGTTTGAGGAAAAGAGCCGATTGTCGTTGTTGGCAACAAAGGCAAGCCCAATACTTCAGCTTGATGCGCAGCACGCTCTGCATAAGGTGCGTTGCGCTCGGCAAGTGACGCGGTAATGTTGTTTAAACGCGCTTGTACTTGAGGTTTATTCACATGTGTTGCTGTCTTGCGCGCTTTGATTGGCTGGCTATAGGTATCACAAGCGAGAATCGCATTTTGGTCACCATCGAGCGCTCGGCCAAGCAAGGCGACTTCTGCCACTTTTTGTTTTGCAAAGGCAAACCAACTTTTTACTTCTTCGCTCAGTTCTGTTTCCAGTGCTAAATCAACAGGGCTATGTAGCAGAGAACATGAACTGGCAACCCAAAGTTTGTCGCCCAGTTTCTCTTTGACTGGCTGTAGACGCTCGAGTTGGGCACTTAAATCTGAACGCCACACGTTACGACCATTCACAACGCCGGCAGAAAGCACCCACCCCTCCGGTAACTTGGCAACCACATCGTCAAGCTGCTGAGGGACGGCAGATAAATCGATATGCAAACCATCCACCGGTAGCTCTACAATTTTGTCTAGCGTATCGCTTACGGAGTCAAAGTACGTCGTTAGCAGCACTTTTACATCGCTTCGAATCACTTGGTAGGCTAGCTTAAACGAATCAGCCCATTTGCTTTCTAGCTCCAGTGACAAAATTGGCTCATCAATCTGAACCCACTCAACACCTTGACTTGCTAGCTTTGCCAAAATAGCTTGGTAAGCAGTAAGTAAGCGTGGTAGCAGGGTTAAGCGGTCAAACCCTTCTTCGACCTCTTTGCCCAAGTAAAGGTAACTGACTGGGCCAAGCAAAACAGGCTTCACTTGGTGGCCAGCTTGAAGCGCTTCGTTGACTTCTTCAAACAGTTGCGGCCAGCTCACTTCAAACGTATCGTCCTTGCTGAACTCAGGGACAATGTAATGGTAGTTTGTGTTGAACCATTTGGTCATATCCGATGCCGCAGCGCCCGCACAGCTGCAACCCGCCTGAGATTGACCGCGACCCACTTTAAACAACGTATCCAGGTTAGGGAAACCATCAGCGTGACGCTTTGGCACATGACCCAATAGCAACGTGGTCGTCAGTACATGATCGTACCAAGCGAAGTCGCCAGCGGTGGCAAAACTCAGACCAGCATCCGTTTGTGTTTGCCAGTTTTTGGCGCGTAGATCTGCCCCAACCTTTTTAAGCTCAGCTTGATCAATTTCTCCTCGCCAGTATTTCTCCTGAGCGAATTTTAATTCTCTTTTTTCACCAATGCGTGGATAACCTAGTATGTGAGTCGTTGTCGCCATGTCCCTATTCCTTTCTCAATTTTGTTCAATTTGTTTGGGTCAGAGCATCTTTCGGTAAATGATAAGATGTCTGGATGGCTAAACTATCGCTCTCATCTGATATTAGAACAACGTCCATTTATTCAACTTGTTTATTAAAAAAATTCATCATGAAGCGACATGATTCGCAAATAAAAACAACAAATAGACGTCTAGACGTTTACATATCCATTTTTTGTCGTTAAGTTATTTACACGATTGCTATTCTGTTCATAGCGAGCAACAAAGGATGAAAGGAATTCATGATAGAGCTAAAACATTTGCGGACACTCACTTCGCTTCGAGACACTGGCTCTCTAACGGCGACAGCGACCGCTTTGCATCTCACTCAGTCGGCACTGTCTCATCAGATCAAAGATTTGGAGGCGCGAATTGGAGGGCAACTGTTCCTGAGAAAGACTCGTCCGGTGAAGTTCACTTCAGAGGGAGAAATCCTATTGCGTCTTGCAGAAGATATCCTTCCGAAACTCGCAAGAGCAGAAAATGATTTAGCGAGCTTGAAAGAAGACGTCAATGGCCGATTACATATGG
This sequence comes from Vibrio sp. 1874, assembly GCF_033344395.1. Classification (NCBI taxonomy): domain Bacteria; kingdom Pseudomonadati; phylum Pseudomonadota; class Gammaproteobacteria; order Vibrionales; family Vibrionaceae; genus Vibrio; species Vibrio sp. 1874. The sequence continues at coordinate 306,805 of NZ_JAWPOR010000004.1, read as the reverse complement.
CCATTGAATGTCACTCTTGCTTCCAATGGCTAATGCCTGCACTTAGGGAGTACCAACTTGCTTGGCCAAGCGTAACATTGGACTTTTCCTCTGGTTTTGGCTTTGAACCACTACCAGCTCTATTGGCAGGCGAACTTGATCTCGTTATTACTTCCGATATCCAACCTCGATCTGAAGTCCACTACGAGCCTCTATTCGACTTTGAAATGCGTTTAATTACCGCAACCAATCACCCATTGGCGGAAAAAGAAATTATTGATCCGCAAGATCTCGCAGATCAAACCATGCTCTCTTATCCGGTTCAAAAACAAAGGCTGGACGTCGTAAAACACTTTCTTCAGCCAGCAGGAATAGAACCTGCGAAATGGAAGCAAGCCGACAATACTCTCATGTTAGTTCAGATGGTCTCTGCTGGATTAGGGGTGGCGGCACTACCCAATTGGGCGATTTCTGAATTTTCTCGCCAAGGTCTTATTACCAGTAAACCTTTCGGCCAAGGCTTATGGCGTCGCTTGTTTGCAGCAACGCGTCACTCAGAGAGAGAGAAGCGTTACTTACAAGCTTTTTTCGCAACCGCGAGGCTACAATGTAAAAGCCACCTTGACGGAATCAAGGTGGCTTAAAAGATTTGCGTTATGAAAGGCTTAGCGTTGATATGCTTTAAATTGGTTAGTCAATGGATCGTACTGATAACCGAGCATATCAAGCTTGCCGACTACAGACTCTACATCCATCTCATACACTGATACTAACTCGTCAAAACTGTCGCACTCTAAACGTAGCTTTTCGTTGACGATACCTAGCAAAATAGTGCTGTCCAGATTACCTACATTGCTTAAATCCATCGCGACTCTCCTCTTCGACAAGGTATATAAACAAGCGTAGTAGTAATCACGCGAATTTAAAGTGAGTGCGATCTAAAACGTGATCACCTTATACCCAAGCACCAAGAAAGCACTTGGATATAAGCCGTCTAGCTTTGTCTTTAGAATAGAGGTTAAGCCGCGAGAGAGAATAAACCTTGCAGGCTCGTCATCGACGCGAGTGCTAGCAACAAGGCAACGCTCAGTTGCACCTTTTCTGGTTTCTTATGCGTAAAAATATGCCAACACCACACAATAATTGAAGAAATTAACATAGCTAAAGACAGCAAGATTGGCTGTGTTGCAGCGTTCAGTGCAGCTTCATTTAACTGGTAAGAAGCAAACAACGTTGCGATGACTAATAGCATTCCAGACACGATGCCCGTAACTGGTAAAATACGGTGAAATGCCTGTAATCTGCTGCGAGCTATCGTAAGCAGCAATTGAGAAAATGACGCCCCAAGGAAAAATATCATTAGCGCCATCGCTATCGATGCTGGCCAGCTTGATTGCTCAAATACTTGAATACTCACATACGCAAAGGCCAAACCATTCGCTAAATGCATCGCCCATAGTGGCCCTTTTTCACGCGTTTTCTTGGTTTGAACCTGAGAATAGAAGTAGAAAATAGCAAACACGATCATAAATGCTTCAATGCGAAGTGACGCAACAGCGAGCCACAATACAGCTACTGCTGGCAACATTTTATGAAGACGTCCTCGCTGACCAGGACAAATATCGCCCTTTATTAGAAGCAAAGTCAGTAGCGCTTGTGCGCCAAATAGCATCGGAGGGAAAGTAACCAGCAATTGTTGAATCATGTTGAATGCACGCTCAAAAGTCATTTTGGGGGGCGATAATATCAAATCAACTATCGCCAAACCACCGAAAGTCGGCCCCCAAATGAGCTAAAACGGTAAGACAATTTTATTCACAGAGAAGCAAGATACTTCAACGCGTCTTCCTGCGTTAAAACTCCACGGTACTCTTCTTTGGTATTACACAATACCCAAGGGAAGCGAATGCCGGTTTTAACCAACTCTCGAATAACAGAGACAGGTAAATCCTCATCAACCAACACAAATTCGGTGCTCATTATCTGATGAACAGGACGTTTCCAAATTCGGCTTTCTCGTTCAGTTTCTCGCTCTGTGCCCATCGAGGGCGTTAGGTGTAAATTCACCGTCTCTTTCGTAATTAACCCAACACAACGATTTTCATTGAGAACAACTAAAGGCAAGCTTGGATTCAAATTCATGTACTCAACTGCCAAGGAGAGCGGTTCTCCAGGGTCCATAGACCTGACTTGTTCATGGCTCAAAGATTGCAACACATCACTTTGCTTAGACTCAATCGCGATGTCAGAGAACAGATGCTCATAACTGTCCGCTTTATCCATCAAATCGACAGGCACGGCAGCAGAAAATAGAAAGCCCTGCATGTAATCGACACCGATTTCTGCCAATACTTGAAGTTCTTGCTTAGATTCCACGCCTTCAGCAACCACTTTTACATTCATTTGCTGTGCAAGCTCGGTGACCATTTTCACAATGTTATAGCTAGTGCTCCCTTTATGAATGTTCTTGACGAATTTTCGGTCTATTTTCAGTAAATCAAACTGCCCTTTTTCTAGATAAGAAAAAGAAGAATACCCAGTACCGAAGTCATCAATCGCGATCTCAATGCCCTCTTTCCGCACTTCCTCTAGAGCTCGAGTATGCTCCTCATCTTGTTCAAAATACGCGGTTTCTGTTAGCTCGATAGTTACTCGCTTAGGGTCTACACCACTGGCTTTAATCAAATCATGCGACCGCTGAAGGATCTGAAGAGAATCCAATTTCGTATTGAGGGAGCGATTGATGGTCACGCCCACTTCCTCGCCATAAATTTCTTGTAAGCGCGGAAAGTGCTTCAACGCAGCTTGGCAGACCACATCATCAAGTGCCGCTATGAGTTCTAGATCTTCAATAATAGCGATCATCTTTTGCGTACAATACGCATCATTTTCATCATAGAAGCGTGCGAGAGCCTCGAACTTAACCACTCTTCCGGTTTGAACGTCGATAATCGGTTGAAAGTAAACGTCCACTAGCCCACTCTCTATTTGCGCCTCCAAAAACGCCTCGAGATGTTGGCGCTTCACTAATTCAGAGTGAAGTTCACTATCGTAAAAGTTGAAATAGCTGCCTTCACCGGAAATAGAGGACAACATCGCTTGCGCTGCATGTGCTAGCGCTTGTCTTGGTCGGTTCGTATCATAGCCAAGGATTGACACACCAGTTTGGCCTTTAACGATAGTGGCATGCATTTTTGTGCCCATTTCATTTCTAAGCTCATTAAAGAACCCTTTCATGGCAATTTGGATCAAACGAACCGGGCTCAACCATTGACAATGAGGGGTCTGCAAGCATACGACAAACACATCCCGAGATAACTGCCCCGCAATACTGGTGTAGCGACTTCGCATAATAAAATCTGCAAAACCTAATTGCTGTTCAAGCAAGTATCTCTCCGAAACTTGGGTCTTAGTGTCATAACAATGTTGAGTTCTTTATTTCTGCTTTCATTCGCTAAGGTAGCTAATTGGAGTTCAAATTCTTTCCTCGTCGGTAAAAAGGCAGCCCAATCATGCTGTTGTTCACAACGATTTTTCATCCACAACAACGAAGCAGAAATATCCGTAGAAAATCCGAGATAAAGAATTCGTCCAGAGTGAAACGTAAGTCGGTAAATACAAAGATGATGAGCTTGGTTGCTACCGTTTGCTGTTTTGCTCAGCAAGTTACCACACCAACATCCTTCATCATTAATTTGCTGCCACAGCTGATCATAAAACGCTTGGCTATGGTGAGAGGTACTGAAAATATGAGTTTTAAGCCCAACCAGATCTCGGTTTTGATAGCCCATTTGTAACTCAAAGGCACGGTTACAACCTAAGATGCGCGTATCTTCATCGGCAACTAAAACTCCTACATTTGGCAAATCAAAAATCGTTTCGAGAATTTTCGCTAACTCCTCGCAACCAGTGATTGTTAATTGTGGAATAATAGTGCCTTGGATAATGCGCTTATTGAGCCTTTCAAAACTAATAGTAACGTGCACTAAGTTAACGTTTTTTAGCATCATGCAACAAGAAAACCGTCCCCGTCCGCCAAAGAGTTCCACTTCTAGAATTCGTTGTTTTAGCGTTTCTTGTTGCCCCATCAGCATATGATCAAACAAGTTATTTAGGCTGGTTACTGGCGTACTTATCCCAAATGCATTTGCCATTCCTTGCTGATCACATTCGAACTCGCGAGTATCAATATCGTAAGACCACTCTATAACAGGAGTTAGACTGGAAGTCGTTTGCATTTTTGGATGCACTGTTGTCGTAGATTCACTCATACCCTAGCCCCTTTTCTTGTAATTAGCCCAAGGCTCAAAATTCACAGTCAATTCGCGACATTCCTGTTGGGACCTGCCGATCCTCTTTATAGATGGATTGTGTCAACGATAAGCCTATCGACTTAGAACTACTTCCAGAGCAGCTCAGCCTTTTGCATTTAATATGCACTAGTTTGATTATAGGCTTTACCCCATATAAGCACACCATTGCTTATGCTTTGTATTAAGATTGCGACATTTTTCATGAACCGATCTATAACCATGAGGCTTTCAAGGTGAAATTAGACAGAAAATCGCCGATAGAGCATTGATATTTTTACAAACCAAATAAAACTCGATGAACTAAGCTGGAATAGATGAGTTTGTTATAGATACCTGATAATCAAATCGCTATAATTCGCGCTCCCTGGAACAGAGAGCAAAATATGACCAATAACATCACTCCTATTCATGAGTACAAAAAATACTGGGCAGAGTGTTTTGGTACGGCACCTTTCTTGCCGACCAGTCGCAAAGAAATGGATGCCCTAGGATGGGATAGCTGTGACATTATCATTGTAACCGGTGACGCTTATGTGGATCACCCAAGCTTTGGTATGGCTATCATTGGCCGCCTGCTAGAAGCACAAGGTTTCCGTGTCGGTATCATTGCTCAACCAGAATGGCAAAATAAAGATGCGTTCATGCAACTTGGTAAGCCAAATCTGTTCTTCGGGATCACTGCGGGTAACATGGACTCCATGATCAACCGTTACACCGCGGATAAAAAGCTTCGTCACGATGACGCGTACACACCAAATAACGAAGGTGGTAAACGCCCAGACCGCGCAACGTTGGTTTACTCTCAACGTTGTCGTGAGGCTTACAAAGAAGTACCTATTGTTTTAGGTGGTATCGAAGCCAGCCTACGCCGTGTGGCACACTACGATTACTGGTCAGATAAAGTTCGTCGTTCAGTACTGTTTGATGCAAAAGCAGACATCCTACTTTTTGGTAACGCAGAACGCGCACTTGTCGAAGTAGCACATCGCATCGCAAACGGCGAAGACATCAGCACCATGACCAATATTCGTGGTACTGCTGTGAACTTGCCAACCGCGCCAGAAGGCTACACGGTTATTGATTCTTCTCGCATTGAAAAACCTCGTAAAGAAGCGTTCGTACCAAAGAACCCATACGAAGTAGAAACTCAGTGTGAAGCTAAAAAAGACGAGCCAGTTGCACAACCAATCACGATTCGCCCATCACGCCACGATGCTGCGACGACTGCGGTCCGTTTACCTTCGTTTGAAAAGCTAAGAAACGATCGTATTCTTTATGCGCATGCAAGCCGTGTATTGCATCTAGAAACGAACCCGTACTCTGGTCGAGCGCTACTTCAAAGCCATGGTGATCGTGAACTTTGGGTAAACCAAGCTCCAATTCCATTGACGACCGAAGAGATGGACTTTGTGTTTGGCCTGCCTTACGCGCGTGTCCCTCACCCTAGGTACGGGAAAGCAAAAATTCCTGCGTACGACATGATCAAGACGTCTGTAAACATCATGCGTGGTTGCTTTGGTGGCTGTTCTTTCTGTTCGATTACCGAGCATGAAGGTCGAATCATTCAAAACCGTTCGAAAGAGTCTATCATCAACGAGATTGAAGAAATTCGCGACAAAGTTCCAGGCTTTACCGGCACAATTTCCGATCTTGGTGGCCCGACTGCAAACATGTACCGCCTGGGCTGTAAAGATCCAAAAGCGGAAGCGAACTGTCGTCGTCCTTCTTGTGTATTCCCGGGCATCTGTAACAAGCTAAACACAGACCACAAACACACGATCGATTTATACCGCGAAGCGCGTAAAGTTGAAGGCGTGAAGAAAGTGATGGTTGCATCTGGCGTACGTTACGACCTTGCGATTGAATCACCAGAATACGTGAAAGAGCTCGTGACTCACCACGTAGGCGGTTACTTGAAGATTGCACCGGAACATACAGAGAAAGGTCCTCTTGATCTGATGATGAAGCCAGGCATGGGTACGTACGATCGCTTTAAAGAGATGTTCGAGAAATACAGTGCAGAAGCAGGCAAAAAGCAGTACTTAATCCCTTATTTTATCTCTGCGCACCCAGGCACAGAAGACGAAGACATGCTGAACCTTGCTCTGTGGCTGAAAAAGAACAACTTCGAATGTGACCAAGTACAAAACTTCTACCCTTCGCCAATGTGTAACGCAACGTCGATGTACTACTCAGAGACAAACCCTCTGAAACGCGTGAAGTACAAAAAACGTGAAGATGTACCTGTAGCAAAAGGTGAACGTCAACGTCGCCTGCATAAAGCGCTGTTGCGTTATCACGATCCAGCAAACTGGCCAATGATCCGCGAAGCCCTAGTCAGTATGGGTAAAAAACATTTGATTGGTGACAAACAAGGCTGTCTCGTTCCTGCAGAAGACATTGAAGCACAAACACCTGCGCAACGTCGTAAATCTGGTCGTCACGGGGCAAACCGCTTTGCAACCAAACATACCAAAAACCAACCAGGCTTCGGTGGTCATTTGAACAAACGCTCTGAAGGCGGTTCAAAAGATGGTAAACCATCTGGTAACCGTAACGGTTCTGGCAAAGCTACAGGTGGTCAACGCCCTGCAAACAACGGCCAACGTCCTAGCGGCAACGGTGCAAACCGCCCGGCAGGTAGCAAGCCGCAAGGCCAAGGTCGCCCACAAGGACAAGGCAAACCAGCTGGTCAACGTAAACCAAAGCGTCGCTAATTATTTAGAGCTTAAATACTAGAAAGGGCTCCAGAGGTAACTCTGGAGCCCTTTTGTTTTGTCGGCTCATTGAGGCATCACTCACAACTCAAACTTTGATTCAATCAATACAAAAAATGGTAAACACCAACCAACTTATTGGAAAAACAAACAATTATTTGATTGACGCAAAACCATAAAAATCTAACTCATTGATTTTTAATTGCTTTATTTTGGTGCGATATTTGCGTAACAGAGTAAAACTCTTAAACATGGGCTAACGATGAATAATCCACTTCCCCCAAAAACTTCTATGTTCTGGTATGACAACAGCTATACCTATGAGGAGGCCGTTCAGGCATTTGAAAGCGATGGTACACTGAAATCGCTGAATATCGTTCCAACCACGGAATCTGATGATCTTGCTGGCTCACCCCCAGAGCGCAGTATGTTTTGGGAGGGAGAAACAAAAAAAATCGATCCGCCACCGCCGTCTGAACCAGAGCCTCTCAATTTAAAAACTGAGAAAGAAGCAACGGAAGCATCACCTGCGCACTTTATCCCTGTCCGCTATGCCATCGATCAGCTAGAAACAGAAGAGACACAACCTTTTGGTTTGCCTGAAGAATGGAAAGGCCAAGGCCCAGCCAAACTCAATACCGTTGGTTACACCCTGCGTCAACTGCGCGACGGTTGGCTGTATGTCTATGATGCAATCAACAAAAGCTTAGACGAATACGAAATCAAAGGAACGCAATTCACGCTCTATAAGTTGGGAGAATCAGAAAGCCCAAAATCAGAGCAGCGTGGGACACCACAAGATGCAAAGCCCTTCCTTACTTACGTCAACGGAAGCGTACTATCGATTTGCTTCTCTGAGCACCGGTGGACATGGCACACGTTCATGCGCGTACTTAACAATCCGAGTAATCATATCGATCGCATGCAAACCATTGTTCTGTCCTCAAACGAGAATCAGCACAACATTGCACCAATAGATAAGTTAACCCAAGTCGCTGATATTGAATCTTCTGCCGTCGATGATGGTCGCTTTGCGGATTCTGGCATCGCCACCAAAGCAGATGAAGATGGTTCTGTCTTTAAACCTGTCGCAGTCGAAAGCGATTTAACCTCTGCGATTCCAGAAGAAGAATCAGGCTACTTCGTCGCGATAAAAGATTACGCCGCAGACATTCAAGATATGTCACTGCATTTTGTTGGTGCCGCAAGCCCTTACCGCCTTTTCACTGACCAGTTTTCAAACCAGTGGAACTTGATGCAGACCGCCATGCAACTGTGTATGTTTGGTGCAAGTGACGAGATAGACATGCCAGCTAGCGTTAAGCGTAACGGCGAAGAGCTGTCGTTTTATACCGACATGGCTGACTATTATGACTCCTCTCACCAACTTGATTTGGCAGAGCAGAACAAAAGCTCAGTTCAGTCCGGCTATCCTGCTAAATTTTCCGCTGGAGCGATTGAATCACACCAACATACCCAAAGTGACATTGCTAAAGCGATACAGGACAAATATCGAATTTCTGCGAGCCGTTTTGGTAAATACGAACAATGGATAGCGACTGAACGCTGGCGTCAGCAGCTCAACTGGAAGCAAATGCTGAGCGAGATGCAAGAGCTGTCAGAACAAAAAGAAACCATGCTAGCCCAAGTGGTTTCGGTCAAACGCGACTTTATCGCAGTAATGGAGTCCTTAACGCCGCATCATCTCGAAAGAACCTTCGACCTATACAGCGAAGACACGCAGTACAGCTTGTATCAACTACACAAGCAAGCGGTTGAGTCATTTACTTTGGTGATACAAGAAGAAGACCGCCAATGGGCTGAAAGCCAATGGGAGAAACCAACCAGTTTACTTGCTCTCTATGCCTCTGGGTTTAGTCGTAGTTTATTTAAAGTGATGGAGAAGAATATTACAGAGGCGCTTGATGAACAGTCGATCGTCTCAGAAAACCCTGATCCTGATAATCAGTTGATGGACCAGATATCTGATACCAGCAACCGCGTGAATATGTACTCTAAGATCATGGACTTTGTTTCCAACCCAAACACTGCGGAAACAGCCTTTCTCAAAGATATCGCCAAAGGTTTCCAAGAGCTGGATATTATTTTTAAATCTGCAATAGGTGCGCTTGCAAAAGGCGTTGTAGAGTTTGGTGTTAGCATGACCTCACAAGTATCAATTTCGCTGATGCCTGTTTTCGCTAAACCTCTGAACCGTCATAGCTATTATTTATTTGCCGTTATTGCAGAACATATGGCACACAATATGCCAGTTACTGTAAATGAAAGCTACGCTCGCGATTTTAAAAAATGGAAAACACGCGTAAATGATTACCCAAGTGAGCTCAAGAAAAACGATGCGGTCATTGCTGACTTCCAGAAAAACAACCGCAAAGCCGACTCTAAATACACAACAGCTTTAAAAAATAAAAAGAGAATTAAGAAGGCACTCGCTGTAGCTACATTGGAGTACCCACAGTACATTGAGTTACCTGATGATCTACCTCAAAGAACCATCGAGCTTAGAACGCGGATCGTGATGAATAAGCTCAATGATTTGAATAAACTGTTCGAGAATGCCGGTGGTCTAGGCTTTATGGCATTAGTATTTAACTGCATCGCGCTTGGTGATGCCATGAGTAGTATCCAAGACACTGGGTTAATGTCCTCAGATGAATTTTTAGATATCCAGCAAAAGCTTTTATATACAGCCAACGCTTGGACGGGGATTCGCACGGGTAAATTATGGGATAGTGTGAAGGGTGATCCTCGGTTAAGGTCACATTCATATAAAGCATTAAAAGAGTTAGTAAATAATAATGCCCGTGGTTTTGATAACTTGATCCTTGATGACTTAAAGGTATTCAATAAATGGCTAGCTGTGACCGGAGTTATTGGAGCTCTTGCTTCGGGTATAGAGGCCTATCGTTCATGGAAGAACATAGACGGTTTACATGGGAGCGCAAGAGTTGTCGAATACTTCAACTTTGCATCTTTAGTTGGATTGACAATTGTAGGTGGGTTTCAAGCTATCGGTGGATTAACTGGGATTTGGTCTGCAAATATTCTGTTTGGAGGTCCGATCATGTTTGTCATTATGGGCCTTACTGCAGTTTACCTTCTTAGTAATCATATAATGAGTAAACTTAAACAAGATGATTATCAAAAGTGGTTAGATAAACTTCCTTGGGGCTATCACCCAGATAAAGCCCTGTGGAGTCAATCCTCAAGCTTGGTAGAGAGAGAAAAGCATAATTCTTCTTTAGTGCAAGAGGCTCTTTTTGAGTTAAAAACCATAATGGATAAACCTTTGATCTGCCAAATACCATTGATGCGTACCGTTCCGAATTCAACAACACAGTATCCGGCAGCAAAACAAGAATTGTTTGGTATTGAGCTACATATCCAAGTTCCCACCAATACAGCAAGAGATGGAATAAAACTTCGGACAAATACTTCTGTAACAGAGGGAGGACTGGGGTCGGGAGCTTGGCACACTGGAGTAGATCTAGAAACGTTGGATAGTTCAACAGATTCCTCAGATTCTCAAAGTGTCTATAAATTGACTTTACCAATGAAAGACTCGGCTAAATATTTAGCATTTGAGATAGAATACATTCTTGATGAGAAGAGCGAATTTAACCGTAAGTACTGGTTCCAAAATAATGCAAAACAGCGTGCAACTTATACAGCAATTTCAGACAATACCAAACAAGCAACGATCAGAAGTTCATTATCTTCGATTAATAGTGAACTTAGCTTACAGGAGTAACCTTTGGCTTATTTACCTTTCTATATTACCCCAGAAGAATTTTCAGCATACCAAGAAGAGCAGGAGCAAAAAATTCTTAACGGGATGAATCTGACAGTCTGGCATAAGCACGATATTGAAGAGCCTTTTCGATACTTATACCTATCAATTGCTATAGCTGCTGTCAGTCCATTATTTTTCCTTACCTATTTCCTACATGATAGTAGTGAAATGATCTTAACTTACATTTTATCGGGGCTGACGATAATCATGTCTGGTGTGTCTTATCTGACATTTGGTTTGGACAATCGGTATGATTACACCTTCTCCGATCGCGGGTTAGTCATAAAAAAACGACGTAATTTACCGAATTGGGTAAACTCCGCGGCTCAAGTCATGGGCTGGATTGGAGCAATAGTTTGTGTCGTGATGGTTGGAGTTGCTGGACCGATGGTTCTTGTCGGAGCCGGTGGCTTTATATTGGTTTCATTTGGTATGCTTAAACGCAAGCCTGATGAACCAACAGAAGTAAGAATCGGAGAACGTGAAGACTGGCTCTTTGCTGATTACAATAAGAAAAGAAAAGTAATTAAGTTCTTTTTTAAGCATGACACATGCGAATATATTAATATAGAACATACTAAGATTTCACGCTTACACAACCGATTCCACTATTACGTATTTTTCAAAACCGTGTCTGACTTAGAGTCTATGGTCAATCAGCTAGCTACAGAATATAAGCTTGACTGTACGGAAGTCGCCGACCACAAAAAGCTATTTGAAGCTAAGCCAGAGGCTAGACTGTTTGGCACGCCAGTTTGTTATAAAGAATATCAAACCGATGAGGTATTTGATTTAAGAGCTTCAAAAGCCCCGCTCCCAGAACGTGAATACCTTTACGACGGCAAGTGGCAAACGGAATCTGAGATTGAAAAATCAAAATCTGAACTAACGGCAGCCAAGGTATAAACCTTGGCTTGTTTACCTTTTTACATCCCCCCATGAAAAGCTTTAGGTTTACTCTGATGTACAAAAAGAAAAATTGGTTCAAATAACGAATTTTTAACTCGAGGATAGGAGAGTAAGCCCGAACCTTCTATCCTCAACTAAACACCCATTTTGCACTGAGTAAATAGTTACTTACCATGCCTGCCAATATGCCTAATATCAAAGCCAAATAGACCATCACCCCTTGCGTCCCTAACGAGAGCGTTACGCCTTTGAACACAATAAAGTTCGGCAAAGCACTGATACAGGCACTCGCCATAAATTTTTGCCATTGAGCGAAAGGGTTGGTTTTTTCTGCTTGAGAGAAAGTCAGCCAGCGATTGCCAAGCCAAGTCGTGGTTGCCGCAAACAAAAATGCTATCCCACGAGCCAGCATCAACTCCAGACCAAGCCAATGGAACAACACAGAAAAGATAATGGTGTCGACCATAAAGCCGACACCACCTACCAGAGCAAACCTTGTTAACGAAGCAAACCTTTCCAGCGAAGCAAATTTTGGTAATTTGCGCATTCCGTTATCCAACCACACAGGTGTAGAGTGAGCGTTTCGATTTTGCTGTGAACTCATTGGTACAACTCAACGCATTTTCATGAATCATGCTATCCACTTGCTGCGATTTACCAATCAGGTGGAATTTCTTCAGATTGTTTAAGTCATTCTTATCTTCAAGCTTTTTCGCCTGACCATGACTATAGAACTGACCTGAGAACGGGCGCTTACCAATGTAAAAGACCGGAGCGTTGTCATTAATTTGCGCGAAGATTATACGGTCGCTGCGGCTATCTGCTTTGCCCATATTCAAAACCAACATCGCAATCATAAGCAGGGCTGGCAACACCGCTGCCGTTCCGGTCAACCATTTGAAATCGTGTTTATCCACCAGCATTGCAATCAAAATACCCAACGCAGGCACACCCGGTAATACGTAAGCAGGCAGAATATTCCCAGCCATGGTGAACAAGATCATTGGAGAAATCAGCCAACACATCAGGAAGCTAAATAAACCTTGATGATCGGTTTCAATAGCTTTGAGTACCTTACGACGTTTCCAAGCCAAGATAGGCAATACAATTGACCAAGGCGCAGCCGATTGCAGCCAGAATACCCAGATCATCCCACGTGGTTGATCATGAGCAGAGCCATACAGGTCCCCTTCCCAACCGCTGACAACAAAACGCTTGAAGTGCTCGCCAACAATGAAGTAATCAATAAATCCAGGCGTCGCCATTTCTGCCATGATGTACCAAGGCAGAGCAATCGCCAGCATAAGCGCCAAACCCGATACAATTGGAAAACGCTGCCACAAGGCTTTGAAGGCACCGAAGAAACCATGCTGAATCACAAGCCAAGGAAACACTGCGATGCCCATGATCACGATCGCCACTGGACCTTTTGCTAATAATCCACAAGCCAAACCAAAGAAACCGAGGTAACCCCACAATCGGCTGTGTTTGTCTTTGCCAAGCCAGCAGTAGTAAAAGCCGACCATCGCCATCGTCATTGCCAACGTCAGCGCCATGTCTGTCATCACCGCACCCGCAGCAATTGAAAAGATGCCACACGTCGCCAGTACCAACGCTGCGATGACTGCATTAAAGCCAGCGCGATGCGCCATGAAAGCAACAAAAACAATCGTCGCAACACCCGCTAACCAATGAGGCGCGCGCACTGCAAATTCATTCAATCCAAACAGCTCAATGCCATAAGCACTCATCCAAGTGAACAGCGGTGGCTTCCCCCAAAAAGGCACGCCGTAATCAAACTGTGGGGTAAGCCAATTGCCGGTTTCCACCATTAAGCGCGCCATTTCGCCGTAGCGGGCTTCCGTGGTATCCATCAAGGGGTAAGCGGCAAGTGAAATAAGACGGAGTAAAAGAGCAAACGCCAACAACAACCACAGATGGGTTTTATTAATACTCATGATTACGCGGTTTCTCCAAGTTTAAACTTCATGGTTTGGATGGATTGATGTTTTGCAGGCTGCTCGTAAACAGACTGAACAAGATAAAGAGGACGTTGCTTAGTCTCGACAAAAATGCGGCCAATGTATTCGCCCAAAAGGCCAATCGACAGCAGTTGCACACCGCCCAAGGCAAGTTGGACGACCATCATGGATGGGTAGCCAGTGACAGGCTCACCAAACACAACAGTTTTCATCACTATGAATGCGCCATAGATAAAGGCACTGAACGCCACCAATGCACCGGCAAGTGTCGCTAAGCGCAAAGGACGAATGGAAAACGAGGTAATGCCGTCCATTGCAAGGCCAATCAGCTTGAGGTAGTTCCATTTGGTTTCACCACAGAAACGAGCGTCACGCTCAAACTGAACCGTCACTTGCTTGAAACCCGGCCAAGAAAAGATGCCTTTCATGTATCGGTTACGCTCTGGTAGCGCATTGATGTGTTTAACCACTTTTGCGCTCAGTAGACGGAAATCGCCCACGTTCTCTGGCACCTCTAATTTCGCCATGCTATTCAGCACTTTGTAAAAGCAAGCGGCAGAGAAGCGTTTGAACCAAGTTTCGCCGTGGCGTTCACTGCGCTGCATGTTCACCACGTCATACCCTTCACGCCATTTTGATACCATTTGCGGGATTAACTCCGGCGGGTCTTGCAAGTCAGCATCAATCACGATCACCGCTTCACCTTGGCAGTGTTCCAGCCCCGCACTCATGGCGGACTCTTTGCCGAAGTTTCGGCTTAATGCAATACAACGAACGTCGCTAGAAGATTGAGAAAAGTTTTGCGCGATCATTAGGCTGTCATCTTTGCTGCCATCGTCGACATAGACGATTTCACAGCGTTCTGGCATTTCATCCAAAACGGCGGCTAAACGACGATGAAATTCTGGCAAGACTTCTCGCTCGTTAAAGAATGGCACCACAACAGACAAAACTGTTTTAGGCTCAGTGTGTTGGCTCACCTTTGAAAAGGTTGCAGCGTGAATGTTGAAGGTTGACATGCTACTCTTCCACTAAATCCGATGAATGGATCCAGTCTACAAACATCAATGTGAAAGAGATGTTGTTGACATCTTTTTCACGTTCTTAGTGAATAATGTTCGGTTAAGACGAAGTCTTATTTTCGAAAACCCGCCCACTTGGAGAGAAATACATGAAACGCGTACTTTTAGTCGAAGATAATCGAGAAATCGCAGGCATGCTGTTCGATTATTTTGAGTGTGCAGGTATGGAACTCGATTATGCAGACAACGGTGAGCTCGGCCTGAAACTAGCGATGGAAAACACCTTCGACATCATCTTGCTCGACCTCATGCTGCCACGCATGGATGGCCTGACCATGTGCAATAAACTTCGAGATGCGGGCAACAACACACCAGTGCTTATGCTGACAGCACTCGATAGCCGTGACGATATGCTAAAAGGCTTCCAACACGGTGCGGACGACTATCTGACCAAGCCTTTCGATCTGGATATTCTTGAAGCGCGCATGATGGCACTGATCCGCCGTTACCGCGGCACTGTCGCGTCGAGCAAGTTGGAATATGGCGAAGTCTCTATCGACCAAAAAACGCGTAAAGCTTACCGCCAAGATAAACTGTTGGCGCTAAACCCCACCACTTACACCATTCTGGAAATGCTTGTGAAAAGCGCGCCAGACGTAGTAACACGTGAAGAAATCGCCTTCCAACTATGGCAAGAGAACGAGCCGAACAACGACGTTCTGCGCAGCCACATTTACCAACTTCGCAACCAACTTGATAAGCCATTTGAACAACATGTGCTGATCACCGTGCCGAAAGTTGGCTTCCGCTTGGAGACAGTTGCATGATCAATCGCTTACTTGCTAGCACGCAAAGCACACAAAGTATGACAGGGCGACTCGCTCTGTTTTTCTCTTTTGTGTCGGTCGTGATTGGCATCTTCTGCTTTTTGTTGATTACCGGCTCCCTGCTTTGGTCTGAAGACCGTGTCGGCGAGCGTCGTATTATGGTCGACAAAAAAGAAGCGATTGAACATTTCCAGTCCCACCCAGAGCAAGGCAGTATTCAGCTTGACCTGCTCACCACTGCATACAACGACATCTCATTGGTTGCCGAGCGCTACCAAAAATACCTGATTGGTCAAAAGCACTTTCTTGATGAAGTAGAAGACGGTGAATACTCGCGCATGGTTTACATGAGCACTTACACCTACAAAGGCGTTGAACATCCTGTGATTCTGGTTTCCTTGATTGATGAAATCGAGATCACCTCAGAGGAATTCATTCTCGTCGTTGCTATGGTGTTGTCCATTGTCGCCGTCCTGGTGTTCCTATTTGGCAGTCTGTTGCTGCGTTTATCACAGCGCTTGATTGAACCCGTCAATGCGCTTAAAACTCAACTCGATCATCACCAAGGCGATGCTACGCAGACTTTTAGCGTGCCAGAGGGATCAGCCAAAGAGTTCCAAACCCTCGCGGATGAGTTGAATGAGTATCGCCACAAAATCAACCAAGTCATCAAGCGTGAGCAAGCCTTTGCACGATACGCAAGCCATGAACTGCGTACACCGTTAACCGTGATGAAAGGCTCAAGTAGCTTATTGGCGAGAAGTGCGAACACGGATTTCCAAACCCGCCAAGTGAACCGAATTCAAGATGCGACGCAGCAAATGTCGACTATGGTGGATGCCCTACTCGGCTTAGTGCGTTACGAGCGTAATGCAGATGATTCACCAGTGCGCAGCATCACCGAAGAAGAACTCAACCAAATCATCTTCCAAAGCCAAGCTCAGGCGGATGAGAAAGCACTCAATTTTGATGTACAGATCGACGGCAACCCAAGAACGCGCGCAACCAATGCCGTGTTGACCATTATTCTTGGTAACTTGATTCGCAACGGCATCGCCGCGACACCATCGGGATCAATTCATATCAGCATGGATGAAAACACCATCTCGGTGCGCGATGAAGGTGAAGGCTTTTCGACCATTCCACATTCTGATGGGCACGGATTAGGTTTGATGATTGTGGACGATTTGTGCCAACGCTATGGCTGGCAATTTAAGATTGGTACACATCCAGAAGGTGGATGTGAGGCAGTAATTGATCTTGCGTCAGAGCATCAAGAGGCTTGATCAGAGTAACTTCCTCAGCGCCTAATTCAATTGAGAGGTATCTACTTTGCTAAGTATCAAACGAGCAATTCGATACCTCTTTTTAATTTCGATTGAATGAAATCTTATGCTGCAAGCGCTGCTAGTCGATTGAATGCTTGCGATGCCGATTCCGACGCCTCACACACAGAAAACATATCTTCGATAAAGTACTTCAACGCTCTAGATTCAATGGTTCGGATTGCCGCTTGCTGTTCGTCCGATAAGTAACCGTAAATGCTCGCCGCGCCAAAATCGCCGAAGATCATCTCACCTTGCTCATTAACCAAAGTATTGTGCGCATACAAATCGCCATGGCACACCTTGTTGTCGTGCAGGTGATTAAACACGTCCACCATCTGCTCAACAATGGAATTGACTTGCTCGACCGTCAACGTAAAACCTTGTGGGAATGTATCTCGGGTGCAAGTTTCCAACGTTGGTGGCAAACCCAAGTTGTAGTAACAGTTTGGGATCAGCTCCATCACCAAAGCAAGCTCATTACCGTCATCCACTTGCGCGATGGATTTCACCAAGTTGTTGTGATGCCCGGCTTGCAAACATGCTTCAAGTTCATCATGTGGGTAGCCGTCGCTGGTCACTTCGCCCTTGAACACTTTCACCGCCACTTCATTCGGGAAGTCGTATTGAGCGTCAGTCCAGTTAGCATGAGAAATCACACCACTCGCACCTTGGCCAAGAACATGATTAAGCGAGTAACTGTTTGTCGTCACTTTCGGCACACTGTCTAACGAAGATGGGTGTTTGCAGAATGGGTTACCTGCGAAAGCAAACCATGCCAATTTAGGCAGCTTCATCAACACATCCGGGAAGTGCTCTAACTGGTTCGCAGATAAACGAATCAATTCTAAATTGACCAAGTTTTCCATGCTGTTTGGCAGTTGTTTGATGCGATTGCCCGCCAATGCAAGCTTTCTTAGGCGTGGTCTTTCACCCAGACTGTTTGGCAGAACTTCAATCTCGTTGTCGGTCAGAATCAACCAACGTAACTGAGTTGGTAGTGAGGCTTCACTCACCACTTTAATCTTGTTGGTTTTAAACCCAACCATCTCAAGGTTTGGCAATTTACCCAAGACCTCTGGCAGATGGGTGAACTGGTTGTTGGAAGCAAAGATGATTTTTAGCTTGGTCAACTGTTCCAACTCTGGTGGTAAATCTGACAGTGCGTTACCAGACAAATCTAACACTTCAAGCGTTTCTGCAAGCTCTAAAATTTCCATAGGAAACTCAGTTAGCCCTTCTGCCAACTTCAGTTGTTTCGTTCCTACTAATTGTCCTGTTTTTAATTGTTCTAGAGTTTGCAAAACCAAGCCTTCTGATTGAGTTGAAATAAGCGGCGTAGTGTACGTGGCTTGAAGCAGAAAGGCGAGCCATTGCATTACAGCCCCAGTAAAAGCGCGTCAAAACATCAGGAATAACCGAAATGGAAGTCCTGAAACCCAGACTTTTTATCTGGGTTTAATGGCGTTACACTACGCGCCCTTTATAAATGGCAAAGGTGACACGGTTTATTCCGTCAGCATCGACATGAAACTCTCAGAAAGTCCTATCACCCAACATAGCTTTAATGGGCGCAAATTTTTCCTTAAACGTGACGACATGCTCCACTCCCACTTTTCTGGGAACAAAGCACGTAAGTTTATGACGTTAATGGAAGAGCAAAATCCCGACATCACCACGTTAATAAGCTTTGGCTCCGCTCAATCTAATGCCATGTACTCGCTAGCGGCTCTCGCCCAGATTAAAGGTTGGGCATTTGAGTTTTATGTTCATCACATTCCATCTTGGCTAAAAAGCTCCCCCATCGGAAACTATCGCGGCGCTCTCGATTTAGGTATGAAAATCACCGCCATGCAAGACATCGGTAGCGAACTCCACCCTAGTGAATACATCCACCAGGTACGAAGAGTAGATGAGTCGACATTGCTTATTCCAGAGGGTGGACGTTCCCACCTCGCTGAAGCTGGCATCAAACAGTTAGCACGAGAAATTCTTGATTGGACGCGATTGAGAGGTAAAGAGCAGTTTACGGTCGCCCTGCCATCAGGTACTGGCACGACGGCTTTATATCTTCATAAACATTTAAGCCCACACGGCATAGAAGTGCTAACTTGCCCTTGCGTAGGCGATGCAGATTACTTAACTGAGCAGTTCAACCAGCTCGGTGAAAACAGCCACCCAACCATTTTAACCGTGCGCAACAAACACCATTTTGGTCGCTTGTACGAAGAAGATTACATCACATGGAAAGCACTCTTTGAGCAAACCGACCTCGAATTTGACCTGTTATACGACCCGTATATGTGGCAATGCCTCACCCCTTGGTTGGAAGAGAACACAGATAAAACGGTGATTTATATTCACCAAGGCGGGTTACTTGGCAACGAGTCGATGTTGCCAAGATATCAACGAGAATCTGAATAGCGTGTTCAAATAAAGTTGTTGCTGATTACAGTGATTCCACTATTTGATGAGCGCCAGAATTTCTTTGAATTCAGGTGCTCGGCAATCTTCGACCATTTCATACAAACACATTTCTAACCCAGTGAGCACCACACCGTTAGCGGTTAACTTCGCAAGAGCGAGCGCTTTATTGGCAGCGGTTCGGGAAGATACACAATCCGTGACTAATTCAACGCGATAACCGGACTGGCGCAGAGAAACCGCGGTTTGATAGACGCAAATGTGGGATTCAATACCGCAAACCAACCAGGTATCAACTTTCGCGTTCTCCACCGCGACCTTAAACGTCGCCTCTTTGCAACCATCAAACGTGTACTTGGTAATAGGTAAATGCGTGCTTTCAAGCACTTCACGAATCGGCTCCGCGGTTGGGCCCAACCTTTCTGGATTCTGTTCTAGCCACAGAATAGGCAAATCTAGTGCTTTGGCGCCCTTTACCAGTTTCGTGATATTTTCAATCAGTGCGTCGCTTTCATGCATTAATGTAGCGAGTTTGCCCTGAACATCCACCACAATCAGGCCCGTGTTTCCTTTCGATAACATTTCCATCTCCTATCTTGTGCGACCACAAACCATACTCAACAAGTTGAGCAAAAGTTAATGTATCAGAACCCTTTCATGTTAGAGCAATAAAACCTAGAAAGATGACCTTCGCTCACACATTTGCCCTTAGGTAAGAGTGGTTTGAACTGACTATTTAAATTTCTCTCGAATTAGTTCAATCAAGGCTTTGACTTTATTGGGCAGAAATAAGGCCGAGGGATAAATCAGAGTAAGATGCTGCTTCGGATGCGCGAATTGAGGCAGCACCTCGACCAACAAACCGTCTCTCAGTGCAGGCTTGGAATGAATTTGAGGAATAAACGCGATGCCGTTTCCTGCTATCGCCATCGAGCGCAGCAAGTTGAGGTCATCCGAACGCAACGCCACATGCAGATCTGAATCGAGCAAATCGGCATTGTAACGATTAGTTAAAAGGCGATGCTGCTTAAGATCTTCCACCGTTTTTACTGGCGGATGCGATTCTAGATAGGCTTTTGACGCAACAAAGTGACTACGATAAGGCAAAAGACTGAACTGCACATAGCTGTCATCGGTGACTTTGACCACGCTCGGAAGAAGCTGTAAATCAAACGATTGACGCTTGAGATCGACACTCTCTTGATGGTTTTCAATCTCGACCGAAATCTCCGGATACCGCGTTGTGTACTCAGTGATGATCGCGTTAAACGCGGCAGAGCTCATCAATGCGGAAGGAATGGCTAAACGCACCTTGCCCGTCAGCTCTTGTTGATATTCGTGCATGGCATTTAAACCTTGCTGAATATGGTCAATAGGCTGCCCCACCAACTCAAACAAGCGTTTCCCGTGCTCCGTCAACTCAATGCTGCGTGTTGTGCGAATCAAAAGCTGTACCCCGAGCGATTTCTCTAATTCTTGCAGACGACGACTCACTTTTGAGCGTTGTAGTTGATTCGCCTCTGCCGCTGCACTTATACCGCCGTGAACCACCGTCTGAGTGAATAGGTAAATATCATCAAAATTAACGTTCATTGTCCTATTTTTAGGTCATTTATGTTCGTATTATCATTCTACTGAATTGTGAGTGACTTCTCTATAATCCGCTATCCAATATGTTTAACGGAACTTGTAATGACGGCTGACCAAAAATTCAAACACTGGATGCGAACTTTGATTGTCCTGTTCATCGTACTATTTTTGTACATTATCATTGCTGACCGCCACGCCCCCTTAACGACCGAAGGACGAGTGCAAGGATACGTTGTCCAAGTCGCACCCGAGGTATCTGGTAAAGTGACCGACGTTCTCATCGAGAATAACCAGTCCGTTCAAAAAGGCGATGTGTTGTTTACGATTGATGATCGTAAATACAAGATAGCGCTTGAACAGGCGGAGCTGTCTCTGCAATCCGCCTATGAAAAAGAAGCAACACTGTATTCTCAACGCGAAGCCGCTCTTGCCAATATTGCCCGCGCACGAGCGACATTTGATAATGCACACCGCGAGTACAACCGCTTACTGACACTATCGAAGCAGAAAGTCATCTCTCAATCGACACTCGATAATGCCTTTGCCCAAAATCAGGTATCACGTGCAGCGCTTAAAGCGGAACGACAAAACTTAAAAGTCATTGAGGCGCAATTAGGCGACCAAAAAGGTCAAAGCACCGCCGTTCGAATTGCCAAAAACGGCATCGAAAAGGCGCAACTTGATTTGGCAAATACCGCGGTACTCGCTCCCAGTGATGGTGTCGTGACCAACCTGCAACTAGAAGTTGGCACGATGGCAAACACCAACATGCCATTGCTGACATTTGTACCAACAGGATCACTCTGGGTAGCCGCTGATTTTCGTGAAAAATCCGTCGCGAACATAGACAAGACTTTCCACGCCTTGGTCACATTTGATGCCAACCCAGGCTCGGTGTACGACTTTGATTTAGCTAGCCGCGATTACGGTGTAGCAGCCGCACAACAAACGCCTAATGGCGCACTAACCAAAGTGGAAGTGAACAACCGCTGGGTACGTGATGCGCAGCGTACACGAGTGAACCTAACCAGCAGCGAAGAGTTACCACCAGCACTGTTTGTCGGCTCTCGCGCTACCATTGTTTTGTACCCAGACAACAGCATTTTCTGGCAGTTGATGGCGCAAGCACAGATTCACCTCGCAAGCTGGTTCCACTTCATTTACTAGGCGGCGACAATGAAAACCTTACGAATTTGGTTCGGCTGCTCTTTAGGGCTCGCGCTAAGCATGATCTTCGGTTGGTCTTACGGATTTTTTGCCATCATGATGCCGCTGTTTATATTGGGCAGAATGGACCACTTTAACCTAGCGGCTTTATTGATCGTGTTTTTCTCTGCGGTGTGGACAACCATACAAGCCACATTTTTACTGGAATACTTGCAGTTTCATCCAACATTAATGACCGTAGCCGTTGGAATCATGATGCTGTTTAAGTGCATTGCAATGATGAACCAGAAAACCTATTTGTTTGGTTACATGGGGCTGTTGGTGGGTTCAATTGTGTTGAATTTTGCCAGCTATAACTTCATGGATATTGAAGAGTTCAACGTCAACATGTGGGTGATGGCGTTCAGCAATATTTTTGTTTGCGCATTCGCGTATTGGTTGTTCCCGGAGCCAAAATCCCCCGCCGAGCACATTGAGATGTCGACCCCAGTAAAAAGCGATATTGACTACATCAGCCAAGTTGCTATGGGTTGGGTAGTGGCGATGGCGGCATTTATCGTATTCCAAGTAGCGGACTTATATGACTCGCTGTCCGCACAAGCTTCCATTTTGATCATCCTAACCCCAATGACTTTAGCGGGCTCGCTCGCCATGGCAAAAATTCGCATCATCGGCACCGCACTAGGCTGCATCGCAGGGATGGCTGTTCAGCTGATATTGGGCAGTTGGTATGGGCATGGGCTACTCTTTTGGCTCGCCTTTACCATTGCAATGGGGCCATTCTGCTTGTGGCTCACAAAGGGGCAAATTAAAGCGGCTATCGCGTTTTCTGCCATGTCTGCCCTATCGGTTCCGCTGACGACTTCATTGGTGCCAGAACAAAAAGACGCGTTCTTTTCGATCTTGTACCGTTTCAGCTCGATTTTCGTTGCTGTTCTGCTCACCGCGATGGTGATGTGGGTGGTGCATCACTGGATTCGTGTGATATTGCTAAAGCATCCTGAGATGAAGAACGTGGAGTTGAATTAAATCTGGCCGAGGCTGGAAACGGGAAATGTATGCCGCTCACTTTACTGTGAGCGGCATTTTTATTTAAAACGGTCACCCTGAACATCGAGGAACGAGCGTGGTTCAGGATCGACTCACCGAGTGCTGTGAAGTTCTAAAGTTATCGTCATTTCCTAGCGAGCTGTAATCAGATTCCTAGTCTCGTCTAGACTCGCTGGAATGACCCTCTCTTGGAGCAGATCCAATACCTAGGGTTGTGGCGAGCAATATATCTTCCAACATCCGTCATCCTGAACAACGAGGGACGAGGTGATTCAGGAGCTACCCACCGAGTGCTTTGAAGTGCGAAAGTTATCGTCATTTCCTAGCGAGCTGTAATCAGATTCCTAGTCTCGTCTAGACTCGCTGGAATGACCCTATCTTGGAGCTGCTCAAATATCGGTTTTGTGGCGAGCGATGTATCTTCCAACATCCGTCATCCTGAACAGCGAGGGACGAACGTGATTCAGGATCTACCCACCGAGTGCTTTGAAGTGCGAAAGTTATCGTCATTTCCTAGCGAGCAGTAATCAGATTCCTAGTCTCGTCTAGACTCGCTGGAATGACCCTCTCTTGGAGCAGATCCAA